>JAFAGM010000012.1 GCA_023422775.1 Pseudomonadota bacterium | reverse complement strand
CGTCAATCGAATTGCGAACAAATAAGGAGAGTTCAATGGTCTCGATCCGTTTCCGCCGACTGTTGGCGGCGACGCCGGTCTGCGCACTCATCTTTTCAGCCGTTGCGGCCCAGGCCCAGCAGGCCGGCGGCGCGGTCACGCTGTTCAACAACGTCAGGGTATTCGACGGCCGGGGCACATCGCTGTCCGAGCCAACCAACGTGCTGGTTCGCGGCAACCTGATCGAAACGATTTCCCGAACGCCGATCGCGACCGATCGAAGCGCGACCACCACCATCGTCGATGGCGGCGGCCGCACGCTGATGCCCGGCCTGATCGACGCACACTGGCACGCGATGCTGGCGCGCGTGACGCCGCAGCAGTCGTTCGGTGATGTCGGCTACAACAATCTCCAGGCAGGCGACGAAGCGACCGACACTTTGATGCGCGGCTTCACCACCGTCCGCGACGTCGGTGGACCGGTGTTCGGTCTCAAGCACGCCATCGATGACGGCATCGTCAAGGGCCCGCGGATCTATCCGTCCGGCGCGATGATCACGATCACCAGCGGGCATGGCGATTTCCGGCAACTGACCGATCTGCCGCGGACGATCGGCGGCATGCTCACCCGCATGGAAAAGATCGGCGGCGCCATGGTGGCGGATAGCCCTGACGAGGTGCGCGTGCGCGCACGCGAACAGCTCATGCAGGGCGCCTCGCAGGTCAAGCTGACGGCAGGCGGCGGCGTGTCGTCGCCCTTCAGCCCGATCGACGTGACCACCTTCACCGAGCCCGAACTGCGCGCCGCCGTCGAAGCGGCCGAGAACTGGGGCACCTATGTCGTCGCGCACGCCTTTACCTCGGCCGCGATCCGCGGAGCCATTGCGGCGGGCGTGAAGTGTATCGAACACGGTTTTCTGATGGACGAGGCAACTGCAAAGCTGATCGCCGAGAAGGGCATCTGGCTGAGCTTGCAGCCGCTCCCCGAGGAGTTGAGGCTGGGCTTTCCGGTCGGTTCCGTTCAGCGCGCCAAGGCTGATGAAGTCTGGCCCGGCATCGCCAGGTCCTACGAACTGGCGAAGAAGTACAAGATCAAGACGGCGTGGGGCACTGATGTGCTGTTCTCACGCGCGCTGGCGCAGAAGCAAGGGGCGATCCTGGCCTCGCTTACCCGCTGGTACACCCCGGCCGAAGCGCTGGTCATGGCGACGTCAACCAACGCCGAACTGCTGCAACTGTCCGGCAAGCGCAATCCTTACCCGGGCAAGCTCGGCGTGGTGGAACAGGGTGCGCTCGCGGATCTGCTGCTTGTCGACGGCAATCCGCTGGAGAACATCAGCCTGATTGCCGACCCCGCCAACAGCTTCAAGGTCATCATGAAGGACGGCAAAATCTACAAGAACACGCTGGGCAAGTGAACGCCGGGACTCAGAACGGGTGAACCGACAGCGTGCCGAACACGACGGCCGCGATCAGCGCCAGCGCACTGTAGAGCGCAGCGGTATAGCCGGCGCCGGACCGGCGGGACACCGAGCGTGCATAAAGGTGCAGGCGGGCTTCCGCCGATAGTTCGCGCATGGTCGATCTCCAACGCAGCATGGGCTGCATATGGAATATCGTTCGCGGCCGGATTCAAGCCGGCTTCCAAAATAGTGATACGGGCGCTCCGGTGCACACCGTTATGAGAGGAAAATTCCCCTACGACTAACGGGCCTGAGAATTTTATTCGCACTGATTTGAGCCGGCTGGAACCGGAATCAGTAGACGTCCTGCTGGAACCGGCCCTGCTTCTTGAGTTCGCCGACGAAGCTGACGGCCTCGTCGGTGGTTCGCGCCCCGAACTGGGCAACGATATCGACCAGGGCGCGCTCGACGTCCTTGGCCATCCGCTTGGCGTCGCCGCAGATGTAGATGTTGGCGCCCTCGGCGAGCCAGGTCCACAACTCGCGGCCGACCTCGCGCATGCGGTCCTGCACGTAGAATTTCTTGTCGCCATCGCGCGACCACGCCAGCGACAGCCGCGTCAACAGGCCCGACGTCTTCAGCGCATTCAGCTCGTCGGCATAGAAGAAATCGCAGTCGCTGCGCTGATGGCCGAAGAACAGCCAGTTCTTGCCGGGCGCGCCGGTGGCGCGGCGATCCAGCAGGAACGCGCGGAACGGCGCCACCCCGGTGCCGGGGCCGATCATGATGATCGGAGTTTTGGGATCCGCCGGCAACGCAAAGCCATGGGCCTTCTGCACATAAACCTTCAGCTCGTCGCCGGGATTGATGCGCTCGGCGAGGAAGGTGGAAGCCAGCCCAAGGCGCTTGCGCTTGCCGATCACGTAGCGCACGCAGTCCACCGTCAGCGAGAGTTTGCCGGGCGTCGCGTTGTGCGACGACGAGATCGAATAGAGCCGCGGCTGAATCGGTTCGAGCGCTTCGACAAAGGCCTCGGGGTGCGGCCGTACGCCGGAGAATTTCTGCAGCACGGCCATGACATCGAGGGTTGCCGCATCGCCGTCCGGATCCTCGCCCTGCGCCAGCGCTCTCGCCTTCTCGCGCTGGGCGCCGCCGGTGATGAAGGAAATCAGTTCGAACAGCGTATCCGGCGCCGGTGACAACGACACGTCCTCGATCAGCACCTCGCGCAGCGTCTTGCCGTTCACCTTGGTGGTGTGGGAGGCGCCGAGCAGCGCGATGATCTGGTCAACAAGGCCAACGTCGTTGCGGGCAAAGATGCCGAAGGAATCGCCGACGACATAGTCGAGGCCGCAACCGGAGAGATCGAACTCGATGTGCCAGGTCTCCTTCTCCGAACCTTTCTTGTTCAGGAGCCGGCGCGACAGGAAGGTCGCAGCGATTGGATTGTCGCGCGAGCGTCCGGGCTCCGCCACGACCGCAGGCGCGGCCGGCGCGGTCACCGAAGCCGCCGCAGGCACCTTGTCGATTTCCTCGTAGAGCGACTTCAGCATCCGCGCGGTTTCCTTGCCGCCGGGGACGCAGAGGTTGAGCCGAGCTTCGCTCCTGTTCGCGATCGCTTCCGAATAGTTGTGACAGTCGTAGCCGCACTGGCCGCAATCCTGCTGCGCCATCGCCGCCATCATGCGCCGCCGCAACGGGCGGCCTTCGGCAAGCTTCATGCGCTCGGCCATCGGCATGGTCTGGTCGTGCCACGGCGCCTCGCCGTCATCGCCCGCGCCTCCCATGACGGCCGCGCCCTGCTCCGCCGACAGCGGCGTCGGCGCCTCCGACAGCAGACCTGCAAAGAAGCCGTTGAGCCAGGAGCGCTGCGCCTCGGAGAACGGCGCGCTGGAGGGAATGATCTCGATCTTCGGCGGCGGCGTGATCTGGTTCATGAGGACACCTGGGCTTCAGCGAGTTTGCGCAGCGTCACGCCATCATGGCGGCGCGCAAAGGTCAGGAAGGTTTCCTGCGGAGAGGAGCGGTGCGCGAGATAGGCCTTCAAGAGCCGCTCGACCGTCTTCGGCGCGTCTTCCGCCCTGAGGTCGTGATAGACCTCCTGCCCGACATCGGCGTCCGGACCGAAGCCGCCGCCGGTGAACAGGTGGTAGCCCTCAACGGGATCGACATCCTCGCCGACGTCCACCTTCGCCGCGATCAGGCCGATATCGCTGATGTAATGCTGCGCGCAGGAATGGTGGCAGCCGGTGACGTGGACGTTGAGCGGCGTATCGAGATCGACGCGCGGCTCGCACCAGTCGCCGATTTGGGCCGCATGAAGCTTGGTGTTCGACGCCGCGAACCGGCATCCGGCATTGCCGGTGCAGGCGATCAGCCCGGCGCGGATTTGCGAGGCTTCGACAGCAAGGCCAATCTTCTTGATCGCGGCGATCGCAAGCGCGACATTCCGGTCAGCCACGCCGGGGATCAGAAGGTTCTGCCAGACCGTCAGCCGGATATCGCCGTCGCCGAGATTCTGCGCGATCCTGGCGAGCCCGCGCATCTGATCGCAGGTGATTTTTCCGAGCGGCAGCGAGACGCCGATCCAGTTCAATCCCTCCTGCTTCTGCCTGTGCACGCCGATATGCGCCATGCGGTCGAACGCCGGCCGCGGCACAAGCGCCTCCGGCGGCACGCGGGTGAAGGGTTTTCCGAGCCGCTCCTCGACCAGCGCCAGAAACTTGTCGTGGCCCATGCCATCGAGCACGTATTTCAGCCGCGCCTTGTTGCGGTTGGTGCGGTCGCCGAGATCGATGAAGACGCGGACGATGGCGTCCGACACTTTTGTAGCGTCCGCCGGCCTGACGATGATGTCGCCGTATCTCGCAAAATCCCTGTGCCCGGTGATGCCACCGAGCCCGAGGCGAAACCAGACGCCGGGCTCCGCGCCAAAGCCGTCCTTCACGTCGACCGCCGAGAACGCAATATCGTTGGTGTCTTCCAGCACCGCGATCTTGCCGGCGCCGTCGAAGGCGACGTTGAACTTGCGCGGCAGCCCGTACAGCGAACGATCGTTGAGAATGTGGTAATGCCACTCGCGGGCATATTCGCGGGTGTCCAATAATTCCTGCGGATCGATCCCGGCCGTCGGCGTGCCCGTGACGTTGCGGATGTTGTCGGCGCCGGTGCCGCGCGAGCACAGCCCGAGGTCCTGGATGCCTTCGATGAGCGCCACCGCATGCTTCGGCGAAATCTCCCGCACCTGCAGGTTGGCCCGCGTCGTGACGTGGCAGAACGGTCCGCACAGTTTTTCGATGAGGTCGGCAAGCCCGGCGAACTGCCAGTGCTTCATGATCCCGTTCGGGATCCGCAACCGGCACATGTAGGAATCCTGCGCCGGCGCCACGTAAAACAGTCCGTAATAGCGCCAGCGGAAATTATCCGCAGGATTTGGCGCTGCGTTGTCGAGCGCCTGCTGCTTCAGCCGCGGATAGGCGTCGAACGGATGTTCGTCGCGCTTGAACTTTTCCTGGTCGGCGAGCTTCCTGCCTGATGCCGTGACCTTGTCCTGCGCCTTGATATGCGCGGCATCCGGCCCGGCCGGTTCGGCATTCCCCTTGCCGGCCCCACCGCCGAGCCCGCGTCCCACCCGGCTGATCTGCAGCCCGGTGGTGAAGCCTTCGAGATAGCGTTTCTGCTCGTCGGTAAAATCGACTGTAAGCGTCTCGATCTTCATGTGCGCGACGAAGCTCCTGCGGCCACGCGAGGTGGCGTCAACGAGGTTTGGTGCGACCGCCGAGAAACCGGCTCGACCTTGTGGGGCGAGCCTGGATTCAGCGATCCCGATCAGCTTCGTTGCTGCGGAAATCCATCTTGGACGTTGGCCGGCAGACGGCTACGGCGGCCGACCGCACTGCAACATACAAGTTGCGTGCCACACCGAAGATGATAAATTATCCTGCTAATTCATATAGTTACGAAAGAAGCCTCGAAGCTATGAAGCCGGCTTCACTGCTGCTTCCGAGGCAAGTCGCACAATAATACGGCACATCCGCTGGATGCCCATTATTTCTTCAGTC
The DNA here is from genome assembly GCA_023422775.1 of Pseudomonadota bacterium. Lineage (GTDB taxonomy): Bacteria > Pseudomonadota > Alphaproteobacteria > Rhizobiales > Xanthobacteraceae > Bradyrhizobium. The sequence continues at coordinate 119,691 of JAFAGM010000012.1, read as the reverse complement.
GCAACCGTCAGGACTTCCAACGCCCGATCTTGAAGGCCGCCAGGTGGCCAGCGATGTCACCGGGATCAAATGCGGGGCCTGCAAAGGCACCGATGGCGGTGGATGCGCCCGAGACCGCGTCCTGCCGTCCCATGGCGGTGTCGTAGAGGTCCGGGCGGAAGACCCCCATGGCGGTCCGGAGCGCGTCCGGCCGCATCGCCGTCTGCCCCCAGCGCACCATCTGCGCGTAAAGCCAGGCGGCTTGCGCGGGATCTGGCCGGGCCGCGCCCTCGCGCCCGACCAGGAGATAGCGGCCGCTCTCGCGCCGCCGGCCGTCGGGCGATACCTTCAGCCGGCCATCCAGGGTGCGCTGGATCACCTCGGCGCCGACGCCGATCCGGTCGGGCCGCGCCAGCACATGCGCGGTCTCGGCGCGGTTTCCCGGATCCTCGATGTATTCGGCGGCATGGGAAGCCGCCCGGATCAGGGCCGCCAGCACCTCCGGGTTCTTTTCCGACCAGCTTTGCCGGACCGCCAGAACCTTCTCTGCCGCCCGCACCAGGATATCGGAGACGAAATGCAGGATGTGGCCGACGCCGAGATCGACGGCGACCGAGTTCCAGGGCGCGCCGACGCAGAACGCATCGACATGGCCGTTGGCGAGGCTGTCCACCATGTAGGGCGGCGGCAGCACCACCAGGCGAACGTCCTCGTCGGGATCGACCCCGCCCGCCGCCATCCAGAACCGCAACTGGTAATTGTGGGTGGAGAACGGGAACGTCATGCCGAAGGTCAGCGGTTCCGCGCCGCCCTTGCGCCTGTTGGCGACGACGCGCGCCAGCGCCGTTGCCGTCGCCATGGGATCGATGGCATCGCCGTCGATCTCGGCCATGATCGCCGCGTGAAGCGCCGGCGATACCATAATCGCGTTGCCGTTGAGGCCCAGATTGAACGGCGCCACGATCGGCACCTTGACGTGTCCGAGCCCGAGGCTCGAGGCGATCGCCACCGGGGCCAGCAAATGCGCCGCGTCGAACAGGCCGATATTGAGCTTGTCGCGGACATTGGACCACGACACTTCCCGCACCAGCGTGACGTCGAGCCCTTCGGCCCGTGCAAAACCCTTGTCGACGGCGATGATCAATGCGGCGGCGTCGACCAGTGGAATGAAGCCGATATGCAGCGGTGTCGTCATTTCAGCAGCTCCGATGCGGTCAGGATCGATTGCGCGATCTCGCCGATCTTCTTTTTCTCGCGCATCGCCGTGGAGCGCATCAGCACATAGGCCTCCTCTTCGGTGAGGCCCTTCACCTTCATCAGGATGCCCTTGGCGCGGTCGATCACCTTGCGCTCCTCGAGTGCGGATTTGGTGCGATCGAGTTCGTCCTGCAGCTTCGAGAAAGCGTTGAAGCGGGAGATGCAGAGGTCGAGGATCGGTTTGATCCGCTCCTTCTTCAGGCCATCGACGATATAGGCGGAAACGCCGGCATCGACGGAAGCCTGGATCGAGGCCGCATCGCTCTGGTCGACGAACATGGCGATCGGCCGCCGCACCGCGCGGCTGACCTGGAACATCTGTTCCAGCACGTCGCGGCTGGGGTTTTCGAGGTCGATCAGGATGACGTCGGGGTCCAGCGCGTAGATCCGCGCCAGCAGGCTCTGCATCTCGCTGATATGCACGACGCCGGTAAAACCGGCCTCCCGCAAACCCTCCTCCAGGATCGCAGCCCGGATCGGGCTTTCGTCGACAATGACGATTTTCGGCGACGACTCGGCGTTCATCATTCAACTCATGGCCCGGCAGGGCATCCATAGCACGGAAGAACACCACGCAAAGCCTTGTAATTGTGGGCCATTAGGACTAGGTCGTGCCCATCAATCAGGCAGATTCAGATATGCAACAGGCCGCCGCGCCCAAAGTCAGCTTTGTTTCGCTCGGGTGCCCCAAGGCGCTGGTCGATTCCGAGCGCATCATCACGCGGCTGCGCGCCGAAGGCTATGAGCTGGCGCGCAAGCATGACGGTGCCGACATCGTCATCGTCAACACCTGCGGCTTCCTCGACAGCGCCAAGCAGGAATCGCTCGGCGCGATTGGCGAGGCCATGGCCGAGAACGGCAAGGTCATTGTCACCGGCTGCATGGGCGCCGAACCCGAGCAGATCGAGGCGGCCTATCCCGGCGTGTTGTCGATCACCGGGCCCCAGCAGTATGAGAGCGTGCTGGAGGCCGTGCACCGGGCGCTGCCGCCCGTCCACAATCCGCATCTCGATCTGGTGCCGCCGCAGGGCGTCAAGCTGACGCCGCGGCACTATGCGTATTTGAAGATTTCCGAAGGCTGCAACAACCGCTGCAGTTTCTGCATCATTCCGAAACTGCGCGGCGATCTGGTCTCGCGCCCGGCCAATGACGTGCTGCGCGAGGCGGAAAGGCTCGTTGCCGCCGGCGTCAAGGAATTGCTTGTTATCTCGCAGGACACCTCGGCCTACGGCGTCGATCTCAAATATGCCGACAGCCCATGGAAGGACCGCCAGGTCCGCGCCAAGTTCTTCGACCTCGCCAAAGAACTCGGCGACCTCGGCGCCTGGGTCAGGCTGCAATATGTCTACCCCTACCCGCATGTCGACGAGGTCATCGGCCTGATGACCGAGGGCAAGGTGTTGCCCTATCTCGACATCCCCTTCCAGCACGCCAGCCCCGACGTGCTGAAGGCGATGAAGCGCCCCGCCGCACAGGAAAAGACGCTGGCGCGGATCGAGAAGTGGCGCGAGCAATGCCCTGACCTGGCGCTGCGCTCGACCTTCATCGTCGGTTTCCCCGGTGAGACCGATTCCGATTTTGCCTATCTGCTCGACTGGCTGGAAGAAGCCGAGATCGATCGTCTCGGCTGCTTCAAGTACGAGCCGGTAGCGGGGGCGACCTCCAACGCGATCGGCAACGTCGTGCCCGACGAAATCAAGCAGGAGCGCTGGAACGCGCTGATGGCGCGGCAGCAGAAGATCTCGGCACGACGCCTGAAGCGTAAGGTCGGCACCAGGCAGCAGGTCATCGTCGACGAGGTCGGGCCGACGGTGGCAAAGGGTCGTTCAAAGGCCGACGCGCCGCAGATCGACGGCGCGGTCTATCTGTCCAGCCGCCGGCCACTCAAGGTCGGCGAGATCGTCACCGCGAAGATCGAGCGCGCCGACCAGTACGACCTGCACGGCAGCGTCGCGGGATTCTGAACCAGACGACACCGCTTGACACGGCCCGTCACCAGGCTGTATGGCCCTGCGCCATGAAATTGAACCGGACCAACCGCCGCGCCTGCCTGCGTCGTCGCTCCAGCGACGATGGGTTGCGCCGTGTCCGACGACAACGCTGATCAGCTAGTTTCAGCAACGTTTTCGAGAAGGCCGCACCCTCAAAAGTGCGGCCTTCTCGCGTTTCGGCCTGCCCCTTCACCACACCCCAGAGGAGATCGACATGACCCACGCTGCCCATCCGTTCGCCGCACTGATGAACATCACGGCCCGCCCGCAGGCCGTGTTCGTCCGCGGCGAAGGCGCCTATCTCTGGGATGATTCCGGCAAGCGCTATCTCGATTTCATGCAGGGCTGGGCCGTCAACTGCCTCGGCCATTCGCCGCCGGTCATCGCCGAAGCGCTTGCGGCGCAGGCAAAGCTTTTGCTGACGCCGAGCCCCGCTTTCTACAACGGTCCCAGCCTGAAGCTCGCGCAGGCGCTCGTCGATAAGAGTTGCTTCGATCAGGTGTTCTTCGCAAACTCCGGCGCGGAAGCCAATGAAGGCGCCATCAAGCTCGCCCGCAAATACGGCGCCAAATACAGGAACGGCGCGTTCGAGATCATCACCTTCGAGGGCGGCTTTCACGGCCGCACGCTCGCGACCATGTCGGCCTCGGGCAAGAAGGCGTTCGAGCCGCTGTTCGAGCCCAAAGTATCGGGCTTCCGAAAAGCGAAGCTCAACGACCTCGATTCAGTGAAGGCGCTGATTTCGGACAACACCGTCGCCGTGATGCTGGAGCCGATCCAGGGCGAAGCCGGCGTCTGGCCGGCGACCGATCAATTCCTGCGGGAGTTGCGGGCGCTGACCAGAGAGCACGGCCTGCTCCTGATCGTCGACGAGATTCAGACCGGCATGGGCCGCACCGGAAAGCTGTTCCATTACGAGCACGCCGGGATCGAGCCCGACATCATGACGCTCGGCAAGGGCATCGGCGGCGGCGTGCCGCTGGCGGCGCTGCTCGCGACGACGCATGCGTCGTGCTTCGAACACGGCGACCAGGGCGGCACCTTCAACGGCAATCCCTTGATGTGCGCGGCCGGTCTTGCGGTGCTCGAACATGTCAGCCAGCCGCAATTCCTCAAATCGGCCACCGACGCCGGCCCGTTCCTGGAGAGCGAACTGCAAAAGCTGTCGGCGCGGCATGGCCTTGGCGAAGTTCGTGGCCGGGGCCTGTTGCTTGCGCTGGACCTGAGGCTGCCGATCGGTGCCGCCATCGTGGCCGAAGCCCTTGCGGATGGCGTCCTCATCAACTCGCCGCAGCCGGACGCACTGCGCTTCATGCCGGCGCTCAACGTCACCCGCGAGGAGATCTCGCTGATGATCGACTGCCTCGACGCGATTTTGGTCAAGGCAGGCGCGGCGCGAAGGGTGGCGTAGGCCTCCCTTCGTCGTCATTGCGCGGAGCGTAGCGACGACTTGTCCGCCGCAGCTCAAAGAGCGAAGGCGGAAGCAATCCATCCATCCCCGTGCTGAGAGATGGATTGCTTCGCGGAGCCTGTCATCCGGCGGCGCTTCGCGCCGACCGGGTGGCTCGCAATGACGGCCTGGAACTACGGCCGCAAGATCGCAGCCCCGGTAGTCGCCCTGCTCTCCAGCTCCGTATGCGCTTTCGCCGCATCCTTCAGCGCGTAAGCGTGGTTGATCGGCATGATGCCCGTCCGTACGGCAATCCTGCCTCGATGATCAGCCATTCGAGGGTGGCGCTTTCTCGCGCCACGGCCTGATGAGAAGGGAAGCAGCAATCCAGCAACCGTAGACGACAATGCCAAGGGCAATAACCCCGAACAACCCGTCGAGACCGAGGTCGGTTTTCTCAACCACGATCCAGCCGGCGATCGTTGCCGTGATCATCCGTGCGAAACTCGCAGTCAACGGCGCCGTCATCCGCCCTGCCCCCTGGCTTGCGAAGTTGAGGCTGATGCCGAGGCCGAACAGGCAATAGAACGGCGCGACGTGACGGATGTAGGATACGCTGACTGCTGCGACCTGATCGTCGGAGGTGAAGAGCCGCGACCATGCCTCGGGGAATAGGGCGACAAGCCAGCCGATCAAACCGATGGCCGCGAAAGCGGTCAGCCCTCCGATCCAGGCCACCTTCACCGCGCGTTGCCATGCTTCCGCGCCGGCTGCCACGCCAACCAGGGTCGTGAGGCCGGAGCCGATACCGAATGCGACCGGCGCAATCATATATTCGAGCCGGGCGCCGATGCCATAACCCGCGAGCGCGGCCACGCCGAAGCGTCCTGCCAATCCGACCATCAACACGGCCGTGAGGTTAGCCATCAATGTCGTAATCGAGCCCAGTATCCCAACTCGTAGTATTTCCCGGAAGATCCGCCATTGAAAACGAAGGCCATCCCATTTCGGAACGAATCCCAATCGGCCGCCCCAGATTGCGCGGACCTGAAAGACAGTCACTCCGACGGCCACGCAAAGCGAAGCGATGGCGGAGCCTGCGACGCCAAATCCCGGCCAATCTGCGATACCGAGGGTCAGTATGCCCGATAACGGAACATAGGCGATCGACGCGGGCAGACCGACGCGGGCGGGCGTAGCGGTGTCGCCGCTGCCGCGCAACAGCGCGGCACTGAACGCGTTTGTCCAGATCGCAACGGCGCCGGCGAACATGACGTGACTGAACGAGAGAGCGCGCTCCAGTGCGGTTCCGCTGCCGCCGAGCAGTTCAAACAGCCACGCCGCGCAAGCCCAGTCGAGCACGGCAAAACTCGCTCCTAAAGCGGCGGCCAGGATCAGGGCATGCAGCACGATCGCTTGCGCATCGTCCAACCGGCCCGCGCCGAGGGCGCGCGCGAGTGCCGAAGCAACGCCACCGCCCATGCCGCCATACGCGACGTTGAACATCAGGGTAACGAACGGGATGACCAGCGCCATGCCGGCCAGGGCGTCCGTGCCCAAACGGCCGACAAAAATGCCGTCGGCGATGGCAACGAGGACTTGCACGAGCATAAGCGCCGTCGTGGGCCCGGCCAGCAAAAGCAGGCTCCGGCCAATCGGCGCGGTCAACAGCGGATGAGACACGGGAAACTCCGAAGGAGGAAAAATCTGCGCCGTCAATCAATACGGTTCTGCGAGGCAGACCGAAGAGTGGTCAGTGACGAGGCCAAAGCCCCCGGTCCGACCGTTGATTAGCGCTGATCCATTTTCCTGTTGTCCTCGGATTTCCAGGTGGCCCAGACTGCGGTGGCACCGCCGAAATGGCAAGGGCATTCTTCGAGAACCGGCTGCGTAAGTCGCCCAGCGTCATTGCGCGGAGCGAAGCGACGACTTGTCCGCCGTAGCTCAAAGAGCGAAGGCGGAAGCAATCCATCCATCCCCGTGCTGAGAGGTGGATTGCTTCGCGGAGCCTGTCATCCGGCGGCGCTTCGCGCCGACCGGGTGGCTCGCAATGACGGCCTGGAACTACGGCCGCAAGATCGCCGCCCCGGTAGTCGCCCGACTCTCCAGCTCCGTATGCGCTTTCGCCGCATCCTTCAGCGCATAGGCGTGGTTGATCGGCACGTGGAGCTTGCCGTTGATCACGGCGGCGAACAGCGTGTCGGCGCCTTCGAGCAGCTCCTTGCGGGTCGAGACATAGTCGTTGAGCTTCGGCCGGGTCGCAAACAGCGAGCCGTGATTGTTGAGTTCGGCGAGCGCGAACGGCGGCACCGGGCCGGAGGCGTTGCCGAAACTGACGAACAGGCCGCGCGGCCGCAGGCACGACAGCGAGCCCGGGAACGTGGTCTTGCCGACGCCGTCGTAAACCACATCGCAGAGTTCGTTGCGGCTGATCTGCTTGACCCGCGCCACGAAGTCTTCCTCGTTGTAGAGAATGACGTGGTCGCAGCCGTTGGCGAGCGCGAGGTCGGCTTTCGCCTTCGAGCCGACCGTGCCGATCACGTGGGCGCCGAGCGCCCTCGCCCACTGGCAGGCCAGCAGGCCGATGCCGCCGGCGGCGGCGTGGATCAGGACGCGGTGTCCGGGCTCCACCTTGAAGGTCTTGTGCAGCAGGTACCAGACCGTCAGCCCCTTGAGCATCAGGACGGCGCCCTGCTCGTAGGTGATATGATCGGGCAGCTTGACCAGCTTGTCGGCGGGGATCACCCGTTCGCTGGCATAGCCGCCGAGGGTGAAATAATACGCGACGCGATCGCCGGGGTGAAAATTGGTAACGCCGGGGCCGACCGCCACGACCTCGCCGGCGGCTTCGTTGCCGGCGATGAACGGCAGTCCTGGCGCCTTGTAGAGGCCGGTGCGGAAATAGACGTCGATGAAGTTCAGGCCGACGGCATGCTGGCGGATGCGGACTTCGCCCGGTCCCGGCGCCGGCACCTCCACACTCTCGTACACCAGGGCTTCCGGCCCCCCCACCTTGTGCACGCGCACAGCCTTGGTCATGACCGTTTCTCCCTTGGTATTTCCTGAAGCACCCACCTTGCAGGCGAGACGAAAGCCATCGCCGCCGCCTTGTCAACTCGCCCGACTGACGCGGCCTACCTCGCGGCCTACCTGGCGGTCTTCCGGCGGTTGCGCCGGGCGAGCACGTTGAACAGTTCGACGGCCGCCGCAAACAGCATGGCAAAGTAGATATAGCCGCGCGGGATGTGGAAGTGGAATCCGTCCGCCACCAGCGCCACCCCGATCAGCACCAGGAACGCCAGCGCCAGCATCTTGGTGGTCGGATGATCGGCGACGAATTTGGAAACCGGCCCCGACGACACGTACATCACGAAGCAGGCGATCACCACCGCCGCGACCATGATCTCGAGATCCTGCGCCATGCCGATCGCGGTGATGATCGAATCCAGCGAGAACACCATGTCGACGACGATGATCTGCATGATCACCCAGAAGAAAGCGCTGGTCCTCGGCCGATCGTCGGCCTCCGCCTCGCGTGCTTCCACCTCGGCATGAATTTCGTGGGTCGCCTTCGCGATCAGAAACAGGCCGCCGCCGATCAGGATGATATCGCGCCACGAAAATGCGAGGTCCTTCACCGTGATTACGGGCTGGGTCAGGCCGATCAGCCACACCAGCACGCTGAGCAGCATGATGCGGAATATCAGCGCCAGCGCGAGCCCGATCTGCCGTGCCCGCTTCGCCTGCGGCTCCGGGATGCGCGAGACGATCACCGAGATGAAAATCACGTTGTCGATGCCAAGCACGATTTCGAGCGCCGTCAACGTCAGCAGCGCGGCCCAGGCTTCCGGGCTCGTCAACAATTCCATCATGCCTTGAACGACTTTATCCGGCGGATCACGGTGTCACTTCCTATGGTGTAGGCCGCGATGGCGCACAGCCCGACGACGATCGGAGCGCCCACGTCGAAGTCGCAGGCGAGCGTATAGATCGCGAGCACGGCTCCGATGGCCATCAGCCACAGCGTCAGCCATCGGAGACGCACGACGCGGATCGGATGCACTACATGAAACGACGCGAAAGTGAGCGCGATCAGGATGGCGATGCCGAGGCTGGAAAGCGCGGGCGGCAGTTTCAGCAGGAACAAATAAAACGCGGCCACGTTCCACAGTGCCGGAAAGCCGCGGAAATGGTTGTCCGACGCTTTCATGCGCCGGTCGGCGAAATAGAGCGCGCCCGAGACCATGATTCCGATGCCGAGCAGCGGCGCGGCCAGCGGCAGCAGCAGGCCGCTCGCCGTGATCGCATATGCCGGCACGAAGACGTAGGTCACGAAATCGACGACGAGATCGAGCACCTCGCCCGACCAGTTCGGCTGCAGCCGCACGACGTCGAATTTCCGCGCCAGCGGGCCGTCGATCGCATCGATGATGAGGGCGACGCCAAGCCAGGCAAACATGTTGGCCCAGTGCTCGCGCACGGCTTCCAGCATCGCCAGCAGCGCGACACCGGCCCCCAGGGCCGTGAAGATATGCACGGCGAATGCTGCGGTGCGGGCCCGGCTCGCCGGCAGGACGGAATCTGGCTGGCTCATCTGGTTCATCGCTCCGGCAGTGCTATCAGGAATCGCCCTGATTTGCATATCCGCGCTTGCGGCCTTCAGCCGCGCGAATCGAGGGAAACATTTCGGCGGGCTGGTGGCTTGAAAACGCCGCTCCGAACGTCAATTGTCCCGATATGGACGATGCATCTCAAGTTTATGACACGCTCGTGGTCGGTGGTGGGCCGGCCGGATTGACCGCCGCCATTGCACTGGCCGCGGGCGGCGCCAACACCGCCCTGCTCGCCCGCCGCGTGCCGTATGCCGACAACCGCACCACGGCCCTGCTGGGGGCTTCCGTCGATCTGCTCGAACGCCTGGACGTCTGGCCGCGCTGCCGCGACCAGGCTGCCGCCCTGCGGACGATGCGTCTCGTCGACGACACCGGCCGTCTGATCCGCGCGCCCGAGGTGAGGTTTTCCTCCGAGGAGATCGGGCTCGAGCAGTTCGGCTACAATATTGATAACCGCTCGCTGATGGTGGCGCTCGAGGCCCGCGCGGCAGAGTTGTCGAACCTGACCCGGTTCGACGACGACGCGGCAGCGATCGATCCGCAGGATACGATCGTCGCCGTTGCGACGGGGAAGGGCCAGCACCTTGCGGCACGGCTGGTGATCGGCGCGGACGGCCGGCAGTCGCCTTCCCGCGAGGCTGCCGGAATCGAAATCAGCCGCCGGGACCTGCGCCAGTCGGCGCTGACTTTCAACATCGCCCACTCGCGGCCGCACAACGACGTCTCCACCGAGTTTCATACCCCGCAGGGGCCCTGCGTGTTCGTTCCCCTGCCCGGCAATCGCTGCAGCGTGGTGTGGGTTTCGACGGCCAGGGAGGCCGAGCGGCTGATGTCGCTCGGCGACGACGAATTGTCGGAGGCTGCCGAAAGGCAATCGCACTCCATTCTCGGCCGCGTCAGCGTCGAGGCTGGCCGTAGCCTGTTTGCCCTGACCATCGAGCGTCCGGCTGAATTTGCCAGTCACCGTGTCGCGCTGGTCGGAGAGTCCGCCCATGTTGTGCCGCCGATCGGCGCGCAAGGCCTCAACATGGGATTGCGTGACGCCGCCGACATCGCCGAGATCGCCGGCCACGCGGTCTCGCTCGGCGAAGACCCTGGTTCACCGGCGGTGCTGGCGCGCTACCAGTCCGCCCGCCGCGCCGACGTCGCGAGCCGTCTGATTGCGATCGATGTCGCCAATCGTTCGCTGCTCAGCGATTTTCTGCCGATGCAATCGCTGCGCGCGGCCGGCATGCATCTGCTGGGCTCGTTCGGCCCGCTGCGCCGGCTCGCCATGCGCGAGGGGCTGGCACCGACCTGGAAACGCGTCGGCTGACCATGTTTCGTAGCCCGGGCGAGCGAAGCGACCCCAGGGGACCTGGCCTCGTGCGGCTGCGCTTGTCTACTTTGCATGGGGTTGTTTTCGATATTTTGTGTCGCGAGCACCATGCCCCTCACGGAAGCGCCAGCCGTCCGCTCTGGATGAACCACATGACGGTGGTCAGCGTGACCACGGACGCGAAGGTGCCGATCAGGACGGCAACCGACGCCGGCTCGATCCAGGTGTTGTTCTGGCGGGCGATCACGAACACGTTCAGCGCCGGCGGCAGCGCTGCCATCAGCACGGCGGTTGCCGCCCAGGGCTGTGCGAACGGTCCGAACAGCAGCATCAGGCCGAATACGATCAAGGGATGGATCAACAGCTTGATCGCGATCACGCCGGGCACTTCCCAGGGCACGCGATCGAACGGGCGCAGCGCCACGGTGACGCCGAGCACGAACAGCGCCGTCGGTGCGGCGGCGTTCTGAAGGAACAGCAGCGTCCGGTCCAGCGCCGTTGGCAACGGAATGTGGAAGGCGGCAACGAGAGCGCCCAGAACGGCCGACATGATCAGCGGGTTCAGCACGATCTGCCGCGCGGCAATGCCGACCGCATGCAGAAACGACGGATGCTCGCGATCGGTCAGCGCCATCAATAGCGGCACGATCGTGAACAGGAAAATGCTGTCGCAGCAGAAGATCAGCGCGGTCGGCGCCGCCGCCTTGGCGCCGAGCAACGCCAGCGCCAGCGCGGGCCCCATATAGCCGATGTTGCCGTAAGCGCCGGCAAGACCGGCCATGGTGGCCTTGCGCAGCGATAAATCGCCGATGATCCGGCCCACAACCATCGAGAGAACGAAGGCGCTCACGGTTGCGAGCGAGGTTGCGATCAGGAAGGGCGGGTTGTTCAGTTCGGAGAACGGCGTCTCCGACATGATGCGGAACAGCAGGGCCGGCAGTGAAACGTACAGCAGGAAGAAGTTCATCCAGGCGAGGCCCGCTTCCGGTAGTCCCCGGGTCTTGCCGCAGGCGAAGCCAATGAAGATCAGGCCAAAATAGGGGAGCGCGAGATTGAGGATATCAGCCATCTCGGGAATGTCTTTTCATGAACGATCTCGGGGTCATGGCACCGGATGCGGTCACCACGCCCTAAGGTTAATTCGGCCCAATGCCCCTAGCATCGGCCACAATCATGGTCTATTCGACGGGACATGATCAAAGCGCGCACCGCCAAATTCCAGATCGGGCAGATCGTCCGCCACCGGGTGTTCTCATTCCGCGGCGTGATTTTCGACATCGATCCGGAATTCAACAACACCGAGGAATGGTGGTTGTCGATCCCCGAGGAGGTTCGGCCGCACAAGGATCAGCCGTTCTACCATCTGCTCGCGGAAAACTCCGACTCCGAATACGTCGCCTACGTCTCCGAGCAGAATCTGCTGCCCGACGATTCCGGCGAGCCGATCCGGCATTCGCAGGTGGCGGAGATATTCGTGAAGGACAAGGCCGGCGGCTATCGCCCGCGCAATCCCTCGCTGAATTAGACCGGCCGGTTTCTTCCGGTCACGAAAAAGGCGCCCCTCCAGGCGCCTTTTGTTTTGTCGAACGGAGCGACGCTTACTTCGCAGCCGGATTGGCGGCGCCGGCAGCCTCGAGCTTCTTCCGCTGCTCTTCCGCCCGCTTCTGAAGCTCTTCCTGCAGCTTCTTCTGGTTTTCCTCGAACACCTTCGGATCGGTCGGCGGGCCGTCATAGGCCTTGGCGAATTCACCGGCCAGCGGCAGCGGCAGCGTCAGCGGCGCACCATTGGAATTGATCGCCTGAACAACGAGATTCTGGCCCTTCTTCAAGCTGGCGATCAGCTCAGGCGTGGCCTCGTAGTCGGACATGCAGCCGTTCTGGAAGCAGATGACGTAGGGGCTCTGCTGCGGCGCATTGCTGTCGACGATGATCCGGGTTCCATGAACGAGTTGCATGCCGAGCGGCAGCGTCACGCGCATGATCTTCTTGGGCTCGCCTTCCGGCTCGATGATGACGGCAGCGATGACCGGCTGGCCCGACTCGATGCGGCCGTCCTTGCCGGTAAAGCAAACCTGCTTGGCGTTGGCTTCCTGACCCTTCAGGCAGAACTTGGTCCAGGGAGCGTAGATGAGCTGAACCTGTTGTTCCGCGGGCTGGGCGGCGGGGGCGCCCGCCGCCGGCGCGGCCTGCCCGGCCGGAGCCCCGGCGGGGGCCTTCGGGGCCGCCTTGGGTGCAGCCTTCGGCGCCGCGGGCGCAGGCGCCTGCGCGGTTTTGGAGCCATGGGCCGGCGCGGGCTGCTGGGCCATGGCACTCGAAGCGATCAAGCCGGCCGACAGCACCGTGGCCGCCAGCAAGGTGAAACCCCGCCCAAGCGGCCGGACCGAAGCGGCCAAGATACAGAAATTCATTGCAGAAAACCCTTTCTGAACGGGAGCACCCGAAACCGCTACAGGCACCGAAACCTAGCCGTTTGCGCGACTGTCTCATTGGCAATTGAGGCGGATACGTGACAGGCGTTCCGGCCCGGATTCAATCGCCCGCCTTCAATACAGCGACCGACGAAAAGATCAATGCCGACAGGCATCTTTGACGTCCGCCGCGAACGAATGCCGGCGGCTGTGGTAATGCTTGACGGTGAGCCTTTTCGAATCAAATCCACCACCGCCAATGCCCGTCTCCGGGCGCATCCGCGGGCATCTCCTGCGGCGTGCAAGGATCTGGGCTGCACTCGTGCTGGGTGCGTTGGCCGCAGCGATCGCCTTTCCGGCGCCGGCCGCCGAAAGCTACGCCATCGCGATGCACGGCGCTCCCGCGTTGCCCTCCGACTTCTCCCACATGCCCTACGCCAACCCGGATGCACCAAAAGGTGGACGGCTGGCCTGGGGGCTGCTCGGAACTTTCGACAGCCTCAACCCGCTGATCGTCCGGGGGCTCGCTGTTCAGCAAATGCGAGGCTATGTGATCGAGAGCCTGATGGCGCGCGGCAATGACGAGGCCTTCACGCTCTACGGCCTGCTCGCCAGGAGCGTCGAGACCGACGACGCGCGAACCTATGTCACCTTCCGCCTCGATCCGCGCGCGCGCTTCTCGGACGGCAAACCGGTCACAGCGGATGATGTGCTGTTCTCCTGGGCGCTGCTGCGCGACCACGGTCGCCCCAATCACCGGCAGTATTATTCCAAGGTAGCAAAGGCCGATGCCATCGACGCGCTCACCGTGCGGTTCGACTTTGGCGGCGCCAACGATCGGGAACTGCCGCTGATCCTGGGCCTCATGCCCGTGTTGCCGCGGCACGCCGTCGATCCCGCGACCTTCGAGGAAACCACGATGACCGGGCCGCTCGGGTCCGGCCCCTACCGCGTCACGGCGGTCAAACCCGGGGCGAGCGTCACGCTGACACGCAACCCTGACTATTGGGGCCGCGACCTGCCGGTGAACCGGGGGTTGTGGAACTTCGATGAAATCAGGCTCGATTTCTATCGCGAGGCCAACGGACAGTTCGAGGCATTCAAGCGCGGGCTCTATGATTTTCGGGTCGAACACGAGCCGCTGCGCTGGCACGACGGGTACGACTTTCCGGCCGCACGCAACGGCGAATTGATCCGCGAGACCATCAAGCCCGCAATGCCGCAACCATCGGAATTCCTCGTGTTCAACACGCGGCGTCCGGTGTTCGCCGACATCCGCGTGCGGCAGGCGCTGACGCTGCTGTTCGATTTCGAATGGATCAACCGCAACTACTTCTTCGGGCTCTATGCGCGTTCGGCAGGCTTCTTCGCCGGCTCCGAGCTATCTGCTTATGCCCGCGTCGCGGACGAACGCGAGCGCGAGCTCCTGAAACCGTTCAGCGGACAGGTTCAGGCGGGTATTCTCGACGGCACCTACCGGCTGCCTGTTACCGACGGATCGGGCCGCGATCGCGCAGCGCTGCGCAGCGCGCTGACCTTGCTGTCGGCGGCAGGCTACGGCCTCGATGGGAATGTGCTGCGGCAACGTTCCACGAAGACGCCCCTCGCCTTCGAGATCCTGGTGACGACGCGCGATCAGGAGCGGATCGCGCTCGCCTATCAGCGCGACCTCAAGCGCGCCGGGATCGAAGTCAGCGTGCGCGCGGTCGATCCCGTTCAGTTCGACCAGCGCCGCCTTGGCTACGAATTCGACATGCTGCAAAACCGCTGGGATCAGTCGCTCTCCCCCGGCAACGAGCAATCCTTCTATTGGGGTAGCGAGGCCGCCGACATTCCCGGCACGCGGAATTACATGGGGGCGAAGGAGCCCGCCATCGACGCCATGATCGCAGCACTCCTGGAAGCACGCGAACATCCTCCGTTTGTTTCCGCAGTCAGGGCCCTGGATCGCGTGCTGATGTCGGGTTTCTATGCTATCCCGGTGTTTAACGTGCAGGAGCAATGGATTGCGCGATGGAATCGGATAGAACGGCCTGCAACCACGGCGTTGACGGGCTATCTGCCGGAAACGTGGTGGCGTAAGCCTGAAGTACAAACAAAGTAGGTAGCGTAACCCGGTAGAGTGATCGAACAGCCAATCCGACCCTCGTGACAGAATTGAAATAGCGCCGTGACCCAGCCCACCGCTTCGCCAACGCTCGATACGTTGTTCAAACGCATCCTTGCACGGCAGCCGGATGCGCTGGCGCTGGTCGATCCCCCCAACAAGCAGCGTGTGACGGGACAGCCGCCGAAGCGCCTCACCTACGCGCAGGCCGACCGCATGATCTCGTCGCTGGCCGCGCACTTCGTCGAATCCGGATTGCCGTCGAATTCCGTGATCGCGGTTCAATTGCCGAACACGATCGAATTCGCGCTCACGATCCTCGCGGCGTTCCGCGCCGGCCTCGTGGTCGCGGTACTGCCGTTGCTTTGGCGGCAGTCGGAACTGACCATGGCGCTCAACCGCACCGCCGCGCGGGCGATCGTGACATCGAGCAAGGTCGATGGCGTCATCTATTCGGATCTCGCCATGAACGCCGCGGCCGAAGCGTTCTCGATCCGCCATGTCTGCGGCTTCGGCAGCGACCTGCCGGAGGGTATGGCCTCGCTCGACAACGCCATCTTCCGGGAATCTCCCGTCACGCGCGCCGTCATCGAGGACGGCCGCAAGGCGGCGTTGATTTCCTTTGACATGACGACGGACGGCTTCCGTCCCGTCCCGCGTGCCCATCTCGGGCTGATCGCGGGTGGTCTTGCGATGTCGCTCGAAAGCGACGTGCCACAGGGTGCGACGGTCCTGTCGGCTTTCTCGCCGATGTCGTTTGCCGGCCTCGCCTCCTCGCTGGCGGTCTGGCTGCTGTCCGGCGGCACGCTCGTGCTGCACCACCCCTTCGACGAGGAGGTGCTGCAACACCAAATCAACGAGTTGAAGTGTGACACGCTGATTGCGCCGGCACAGTTGGCGTTGCGGCTGGACGAACTCGACCTCGCAGGCCGGCTGCCGGGCTTGCGCAACGTCATCGGCCTGTGGCGTACGCCCGAGCAGGTCGGTTCCAGCGCGTGCTGGTCCGCGCAGCAGGCGACGCTGACGGATGTGTACCTGTTCGGCGAAGCCGGCTTTTTCGGCGCGCGCCGGATCGCCGAAGACGGCTCGCCGGCCCAAATCAAGCCCGGCCCTCATGGCGCACCGCGCGAATTGCCGGGATCGTCGATATCGGGAGAAATCCTGCTGACGCCGCGTGGCACGTTGGGACTTCGCGGACCGATGGTGCCGGTCGCCGCCTACGCGCCGCCTCCGCCGCCAAGCGACTCGCTGACCGCGCCGCCGCCGCGCGACTACGTCGATACGGATTATGCCGCACGGCTCGATCGCACGACACGCGCGATCAACATCACCGCACCGCCCTCGGGGATCATGGCCGTCGGCGGCTACCGCTTTCTGGCGCAAGATCTTCAGGAATGGGCGCGTCGGCTCGGCCAGGGCGCGCTGCTGACGGCATTGCCCGACCGGCTGAGCGGCCACCGGCTCGCGGGCCGTGCCATGGACAACGCGCGCGCCCGCGACGCGCTGACCGAACTCGGCCTTAACCCCTTGATGGTGGAGGCATTTCGAGACCGGAGCAACTCCCCTTGATCGCTTCGGGAACGATATGCCGTTGACGCTGCATTAAGTCCGGCAAACTAGCATCGCGACTCTAACCAGCGTCGATCCGAGTTAGCCAGATGTCCCAGCAAGGTCCGATCCTCGTCGTATCAAACGCAAGGAGGCCGTCCTTCGCATCCGCGCCTGGCGTCGCCAAGCTGTTTCCAATGGTCGAGACCCCATGGATGGACGCCGCGCGCGCGGTCGAGCAGATGCAGCCGGCCGCCGTGGTGGCGGCGACGTCCGACGTCGGTGAGGCCGGGCTTGCGGCGCTGGCAGCATCGATCGCCACGCACCAGCCCTACCTGCCGCTGATTGCTGTCGATCCGCAGGTCCCGCTCCCCGACAACGCGGTCCCCCTGTTTCAGAGCCCGGCCCGCTCCGACCGCCTTGCGGCCCGCTTGCGCGCCGCGCTTCGCGTCCGGACGCTGCATGCCACCGTCATGCGCCGGCTGGTGCCGCCGGTGCCGATCGTATTGTCGCAGATCAATCCCGCCCGCGATGCCACCGTATTGCTGATCGGACGTGGCAGCGCCTATCCAGCACTTTCGGTCGCGCTGGGCGAGTGCGCCGGCGTCGTCGGCGCGCTCTCGATCGAAGCCGCGGCGAAGCATCTCAACACACGCGACATCGATGGCATCGTCATCGCCGAGGGTTTTGGCTCGCGCGTGATCGACGCCTTCCTCACTGTGCTCGCTGAGGATGCTCGTTTCCGCAATCTTCCCGTCGTGGTGACGGGTTCCGATCTGTTGCCCGCCTATGATCTGCCGAACCTCGAGATGATCGCGGGCGACCCCGTACACGTGGCGGCAACCGGGTTGCCGTTGGTCCGCCAGCACGCGTTCGAAGCGCTTTTGAGCCGGACGCTGAGGGCGATCGACGCCGAAGGGCTGATCGACGCCCGGACCGGTCTCCTCACGGTGGAGGCTTTCGAGCGAGATTTTGCCAGTGCCGTCTATCAGACGCAGCAGCGCGGCGGCGGATTGTCCGTCGCGCGCTTTGCGTTCGATCCCGATCATCCCCGTGCGCAATTCGATGGCGCGCGGATCATCAGCCGCCTGATGCGGCAGATGGATTTCGGCGCCGCGCTGGGCGACGGTTCGGTGGTCGTGGTCTTCGCCGAATGCGACCTGAAGACGGCGCACGCCATTGCGCGTCGGCTGTCGAGCGTCATGCGCCATACCAGCCACGGCAGGCGCGACGCGAGAAAGGAGCCGACGGTTACGGTTGCAACGCTGCTGTCGAACGATTCGGCGAAGTCGCTGCGCATGCGGCTCGAGGACGGCGCGCAACGCGCCGCGTCGTGACGCGCCGCCTGACCTTTCCCCGTCATTGCGAGCGTAGCGAAGCAATCCATCTATCCCCGAGCGGAAACGTGGATTGCTTCGCTGCGCTCGCAATGACGTTGATGGCTTGAGCTACGCCGCCTTCTTGCTCTCGGCGAGATTGGCGAGTTGCCGCAGGATTTCGGTCGTACCCATCAGCCGCTCTTCCGGCGTCTTCCATTCCTGCAGGAACACGACCTTCATGTCGGGGCGTACCTTCGCGGCCTGGCCATGCTGGCGGATGAAGAACACAAGCCGGTCCGGCTGCGCGAACTTGTTCTCGCGGAAGGTGATGACTGCGCCCTTTGGCCCGGCATCGACCTTCTCGACATTGGCTCGACGGCAATAGGCCTTGATCGCCGCAACCTTGAACAGGTAGCGGACCTCGTCGGGCAGCACGCCGAAGCGATCGCGCATCTCGGCGGCGAAATTGTCTATCTCTTCGTCGGTCTCGAGATCGGCGAGCCGGCGATAGAGCGACAGCCGCACGGCGAGGTCGTTGACGTAATCCTCGGGGATCAGCACCGGCATGCCGATGGTGATCTGCGGCGACCAGCGGTCGGCCGCGGGCTCCGCCACGCCGGCCTTGAGGTTGAGGATCGCCTCCTCCAGCATCGATTGATAAAGCTCGAAACCGACTTCCTTGATGTGGCCGGATTGCTCCTCGCCCAGGAGATTGCCGGCGCCGCGGATGTCGAGGTCGTGCGATGCCAGTTGAAAGCCTGCCCCCAACGTTTCCAGCGACTGCAGCACCTTGAGCCGCCGCTCGGCCTGCGCGGTGATCTTCTGTTGCGCCGGCAGCGTGAACAGCGCGTAGGCGCGCAGCTTGGAGCGCCCGACCCGACCACGCAACTGATAGAGCTGCGCCAGCCCGAACATGTCGGCGCGATGCACGATCAGCGTATTGGCCGTGGGGATATCGAGACCGGACTCGATGATCGTGGTCGAGAGCAGGATGTCGTATTTGCCGTCGTAGAACGCCGACATGATGTCCTCGATCACGGTTGGCGGCATCTGGCCATGCGCGACCGCGACCTTCATCTCCGGTACGTTCTTGTCGAGGAAATCCTTGACGCTGGCGAGGTCCTCGATCCGCGGCACCACGTAGAACGCCTGGCCGCCGCGGTAACGCTCGCGCAGCAGCGCCTCGCGGATCATCAAAGGATCGTGCGGCGCCACGAAGGTACGGACCGCGAGGCGATCGACCGGGGGCGAGGCGATGATCGACAGATCGCGCACGCCCGTCAGTGCGAGCTGCAGCGTCCGCGGGATCGGCGTGGCGCTGAGTGTCAGCACATGCACTTGCGCGCGCAATTGCTTCAGCCGCTCCTTGTGACTGACGCCAAAGTGCTGCTCCTCGTCGACGATCAGAAGACCCAGATCCCTGAACTTGATCGACTTGCCGAGCAGCGCATGCGTGCCGACCACGATATCGACATTACCCTCGGCCAGCCCCTTCTTGACCTGGGTCAGTTCCTTCGCCGGGATCAGGCGCGAAGCCTGCGCGACATTGACCGGAAAGCCGCGGAAACGTTCGGCAAAGTTCTTGCTATGCTGCCGCGCCAGCAGCGTCGTCGGTACCACGACGGCGACCTGCTTGCCGTCGAGCGCGACCGCAAATGCCGCACGGAGCGCCACCTCGGTCTTGCCGAAGCCGACGTCGCCGCAGATCAGCCGGTCCATCGGGCGGCCGCTCTCGAGGTCCTTCAGCGTGGACGTGATGGCGCCGAGCTGGTCCTCGGTTTCCTCATAGGGGAAGCGCGCGCAGAACTCGTCGTAGACATGCGGCTGCACCGGCATTTTCGGTGCTTCGTGCAGATGCCGTTCTGCCGCGATCTTGATCAGTTCGCCCGCGATCTCGCGGATGCGGTTCTTCAGCTTGGCCTTGCGCGCCTGCCAGCCGCCACCGCCGAGCCGATCCAGTTCGACATTAGCGTGGTCGGAGCCGTAGCGCGACAGCAGCTCGATGTTTTCGACCGGCAGGAACAGTTTTGTTTCGGCAGCATAATGCAGTTCGAGGCAGTCATGCGGCGCGCCGCCAACCTCGATCGTCTGCAGGCCGACAAAGCGCCCGATGCCGTGCTCGACATGAACCACGAGGTCGCCGGTCGAGAGGCTCGTGACCTCCGAGATGAAGTTGTCGAGCTTGCGGCTTGCCTTGCGCGGCCGCACCAGACGGTCGCCAAGGATGTCCTGTTCGCTGATGACGGCGAACTCATCGGTCTCGAAACCGCTTTCCATGCCGACGACCGCCAGCATGGCCTCGTTACGTGGGGTGGCCTGCACCGTGCGCCAGGTGTTGACGCTGGTCAGGTTGGCAAGCTTGTGATCCCGCAACATGCTGGCCATGCGGTCGCGGGAGCCTTCGCTCCACAGCGCGATCACCACTTTCTTGCGCTGCGCCTGCAATGCGAGCACATGCGCCACCACGGACTCGAACACGTTGACCGACGTGTCGGCGCGCTCGGGCGTGAAGTTGCGGCCCTGCCGCGCGCCGGCATCGAACACATCGGTGACGTCCTCGGGCACCGCGAACGGCGTCAAGCGGGCAACGGCGGCCTCGTTCAGCCGCGTCGTCCATTCCTGTTCGCCGAGATAGAGCCGGTCCGGCGGCAGTGGCTTGTAGATCGCGCCGGAGCCTGGATGCTCCAGCGCCTCGCGTCTCGCCTCGTAATAATCCGCGATCTGCTTGAAGCGCTCGCGGGCCGCGTCCTCGCCCTGCGGCTCGATCGCGACCGGCGCGCCGTCGAGATAGTCGAACAGCGTGTCCATCCGCTCCTGGAACAGCGGCAGCCAGTGCTCCATGCCGGGATGACGACGGCCTTCGCTGACGGCCTCATAGAGCAGGTCGTCGCGCTCCGGCGCACCGAAGGTGGCGACATAGCCCATGCGGAAGCGGCGGATGGTTTCGGTGACGAGTTGGAATTCCGAGACCGGAACCAGGTCGAGCGCACGCATGTCGAGCAGCGTGCGCTGGGTTTCCGCATCGAAGGTGCGAATCGACTCAAGGCTGTCGCCGAAGAAGTCGAACCGCACCGGCTGGTCGAGTCCGGCCGGAAACAGGTCGAGGATGCCGCCGCGCACGGCATATTCGCCGGGCTCGCGCACGGTCGAGGAGCGGTTGTAGCCGTTATGCTCCAGCCAGGCGACGATCGAATCCATCGGCACGACATGGCCGGGCGCAACCGACAGCGCCTGCGCCGCGACGACCTCGCGGGCCGGCACGCGCTGCACGATGGCGTTCACGGTCGTCAGCACGATCAGCGGCTTGTCGCTGCCCTGAAGGCGCGACAGCCGCGCCAGCGTGGTCAGGCGCTGCGCCAGGATGCCGCCATGCGGCGACACCCGGTCATAGGGCTGGCAGTCCCAGGCCGGAAATTGCATCACCGGCAGATCGGGCGCGAAGAATTCCAGCGCCCGCGCCAGTTGCTGCATCCGCGGCCCGTCGCGGCAGACCACCGCGAGGCTGACCGCCGGCGGTTTTGGTTTGGCCGCGACCGCGCGCGCCAGATCGGCGACGACCAGCCCCTCCGCGCCTTCAGCGACATTGGCAAAAGTCAGCGCGCGGCCGGGTGCAAGCAGCGCGGCGGGAGATTTGACCGGCGCCTTCATGCGTCGTGATCCGTGGCGCGAAACGCCTTGATCCGGTTGAACAGAGCGCTCGCATATTGCGGATCGAGCGGCTTGTCGCCGATCAGCGCGGCATAAAGATCCGGATCCGGAAGCTCGAGCAGGCGCTCGAACTGATCCAGTTCGCCATCGCGCAGGTCGGTTATCTCGGCGTCCGCAAAGCGCCCGAGGATCAGGTCCATCTCACGGGTGCCGCGATGCCAGCAGCGGAACAAAAGCCGCTTGCGGCGGTCATCGAGGCCACCGCTTGATCGTGTCGTACCCGTCATTTTCGCCAATCCCATCCGAACGCCAAAAGCCCGGACGTGCCGGGCGGGGTTGATATAGCGATCAGGGTCGCCAATGTCAGCCCTTTGTGTTCGCGATTATCAACTGTCCCGTCATTGCCGGGCTTGACCCGGCAATCCATCCTCTTTTGAAGATGGATGCGCGGGTCAAGCCCGCGCCTGACGACTGTATGCGACGGGAGACCGATGCGCCCCACCCTGCTCAATCCGCTGTTTGCGCCGGTCACGAGCCTTCCCGGCGTCGGGCCGAAGCAGGACAAGCTGTTGCGCTATCTGCTCGGCCGCGATGAGACGCCGCGGCTGGTCGATTTGCTGCTGCATTTGCCGGCGAGCGTGATCGACCGCCGCGCGCGGCCGAAGATTCGCGAGGCCGTGCAGGGAACCGTGGTGACGCTGGAGGTCACCGTCGATCGGCACCGGCCGCCGCCACCGCGCAGTTCCCGCGCGCCCTACCTCGTCTATGCCTCTGATGATACCGGCGACGTGGTGCTGACGTTCTTTCGGGCGAAGCCTGGCTATGTCGAGAAATTGCTGCCGGTCGGGGAGAAGCGCTATGTTTCCGGCACGCTGCAGATGTATGACGGGATTCCGCAGATCGTGCATCCCGACCGCGTCGTGGATGAGGCGGCGTTCTCCAAATTGTCGGGCATCGATCCGGTCTATCCGCTGACAGAGGGGCTGGCGCTGGGTTCGCTGCGGCGGGCGATCGCGCAGGCGCTCCTGAAACTGCCGGAGTTGCCCGAATGGATCAGTCCGGAAGTCATTCGCCGCTGCGGCTTTCCGCCGATCCGGGAAGCGTTGAACCGGGTCCATGTTCCCGTTGAACTGACGGACATCCTGCCCGATGGCCCGTTCTGGTCGCGGCTCGCCTTCGACGAACTGCTGGCCGGACAACTGGCGCTGGCGCTGGTGCGCGCGCAGTTGCGACGTCCGGCCGGTGACCGCAATGCCGGCGACGGCCATCTGCGCCACAAGATCATCGACGCGCTGCCCTATGCCTTGACCGCTTCGCAGCGCGAGGCGGTTGCCGCCATCGCCGAGGATCTGCGCCAGTCGGTGCGGATGCTGCGGCTGCTGCAGGGCGATGTCGGCTCCGGCAAGACGGTGGTGGCGCTGCTCGCCGCCGCCGCGGTCACCGAGGCCGGCAAGCAGGCGGCGCTGATGGCGCCCACCGAAATCCTGGCGCGCCAGCACATCAAGACCATCGCGCCGTTGGCCGAACGAGCCGGGCTCCGGGTGGCGATCCTGACCGGGCGCGAGAAGGGCAAGGAGCGGCGCGAGATCCTGGCGGGGCTGGAAGCCGGCGAGATCGATTTACTGGTCGGCACCCACGCGCTGATCCAGGACGACGTGATCTTCAAGGCGCTGGCGCTGGCGGTGGTCGACGAACAGCACCGCTTCGGGGTACGCGAGCGGCTGGCACTGACCAACAAGGGCGAAGCCGTCGACGTGCTGGTGCTGAGCGCGACGCCGATCCCGCGCACGCTGGTGCTGACTTATTTCGGCGACATGGACGTCTCCGAATTGCGCGAGAAACCCGCCGGCCGGCAGCCGATCGACACGCGTACCGTTCCCGCCAGCAGGCTGGATGATGTCGTCGACGCGGTCGGGCGGGCGCTGAAGGCGGGCAAGCTGGTCTACTGGATCTGCCCGTTGGTCGAGGAGTCCGAGGCCGAAGGCATCGAGCACCTGACCAATGCCATCGAGCGCTTCGAGCGCCTGCAGAAACGCTTTGGCGACCGCGTTGGCCTCGTGCACGGCCAGATGAAAGGCGCGGACAAGGACCGCGTGATGGCGCGGTTCGCCGCCCACGCGATCGGCCTATTGGTGGCGACCACCGTGGTCGAGGTCGGCGTCGACGTGCCGGCTGCGACCATCATGGTGATCGAGAATGCCGAGCGGTTCGGGCTCGCGCAGTTGCACCAGCTTCGCGGCCGGATCGGCCGCGGCTCGGAGGCTTCGACGTGTCTCCTGCTCTACAGGGAGCCGCTCGGCGAGATGTCGGCGGCGCGGCTAAAGGTGATCCGGGAGACCACTGACGGCTTTCGGATCGCCGAGGAGGATCTCAAGCTGCGCGGCGAAGGCGACGTGCTCGGCATCCGCCAGAGCGGCCTGCCCGGCTACCGCATCGCGCGTTCCGACGTCCACGGTCAATTGATCACGCAGGCCCGCGACGAGGCGCTGCGGATCTTGAGGGATGATCCGAAGCTGAAGGGCGAGCGCGGCGAGGCGCTGCGGTGTCTGCTGTATCTGTATGAGCGCGATGAAGCCGTGCCGTTGATTGGCGCGGGGTGATGCCTGCCTGCTCCGTCATTGCGAGGAGCGAAGCGACGAAGCAATCCATCTATCCCCTTGCTGAGAGATGGATTGCTTCGCTTCGCTCGCAATGACGGCCGAGGGTTCGTCTCTCTACTCCACGTTCACCTTCATCGGCGCCGGCTGCAGTGCGGCGGTCGAGTTCGCGACGCGCGCTGCATTCGCCATGCCGGCGAGCGCCGCGTTGCGCTTTTGCGGGTCGGAGCCGGGCTGCACCACGCCGGCGGACATGATCAGGGTCGCCGCGTCCTCGGTGGTCATGTCGACCTCGATGATCTTGCTACGAGGCACGTAGAAAAAGAATCCCGTGGTCGGGTTCGGCGCGCAGGGCAGGAACACCGAGATGTGTTCCTCCTCGCCCGGCAGTTTGGCCGCGATGTTGACGCTCGGCGACTGCGAGATCAGGACGATCGACCACATGCCCGGCGAGGGAAATTCGACCAGGCCGACCTTGCGGAAGCTCGAGCCCTTGCCGGAGAACAGTGTCTCGAACACCTGCTTCAGGCCGCGATAGATCGCGCGCACCACCGGCATCCGGCCGAGCAGCTTTTCGCCGAGATCGACCAGCGTGCGGCCGATCAGGTTGGCGGCGAGGAAACCGAGCAGCGTCAGCGCGATCACGGCGACGATCAGCCCCGAACCGGGCAGCCCGAACGGCAGATAGGTTTCCGGCCGGTAGGCATTCGGCACGAATGGGCGGACGATGCTGTCGACCCAGTTCACGAACCACCAGGTCAGGTACAGCGTGATCGCGACCGGTCCTGCGACAATCAGTCCGGTCAGGAAATAGTTCCGGAACCGGCCCATCAGCCCGGTATGAGGCTCGTCCGGCAACGGTTCATCCGGAGGCGCGGTCGGGGGCAGGTCTTCGCGGTTCATTCGGGTTCCAGGTCAGGGCAGCCGGACACGACATTTTGGCGCGATCGGATCGCACCTCAGCCAGCTAAGCCATCCTAGCAGGTTTTTGAAGACCCCGCGTGACATCCGGCAGGCTTGACTATTCGACCGTTACCGATTTGGCGAGATTTCGCGGTTGGTCGACGTCGGTGCCCATGACCACGGCGGTATGATACGCCAAAAGCTGCACCGGGACGGCATAGACCAGCGGGCTGAAGGTCGCCGCCATGTCCGGCAGCACGATGGTGACCAGCGATTCGACCGTCGCCTCGGCTGCCCCCCTGGCGTCGGTCATCAGGATGATATTGCCGCCGCGGGCAGCGACCTCCTGCATGTTGGAAACGGTCTTCTCGAACACCCGGTCATGCGGCGCGATCACCACGACCGGCATGTTCTCGTCGATCAGCGCGATCGGCCCGTGCTTGAGTTCGCCGGCGGCATAGCCCTCGGCATGAATATAGGAAATTTCCTTCAGCTTCAGCGCGCCCTCCAGCGCCAGCGGATAGCTGGTTCCGCGGCCGAGATAGAGCACGTCCTTCGACTTGGAGAGATCGCGCGCGAGTTTTTCAATCTGCGGCTCCGATTTCAGGGCTTCCGCCATCAGGCGCGGGATTTCGACCAGGCCGTGGACGAGCTTCGATTCGTCCTCATCGGACAATTCACCGCGCGCTTTACCGGCGGCTATCGCCAGCGAGGCCAGCACCATCAACTGGCAGGTGAAGGCCTTGGTCGAGGCGACGCCGATCTCGGGGCCGGCCAGCGTCTGCAGCACGGTCTCGCTTTCGCGCGCGATCGTCGATGTCGGCACGTTGACCACGGATACCGTGTGCGCGCCCTCCGCCTTGGCGTAGCGCAGCGCGGCCAGCGTATCGGCGGTCTCGCCGGACTGCGAAATGAAGATCGCCAGATCCCCCGTGCGCAGCGGCGCCTCGCGGTAGCGGAATTCCGAGGCGACATCGAGTTCGACGGGAATGCGCGCCAGCCGCTCGAACCAGTACTTTGCGACATAGCCCGCATAGCTCGCGGTACCGCAGGCGGTGATCGAGATCCGCTGGATGTCCTTGAAGTCGAACGGCAGCGTCGCCGGCATCTTCACCTGCTCGCTCGCCATGTCGACGTATCTGGCAAGGGTGTGGCCGACCACTTCCGGCTGCTCGTGGATTTCCTTGGCCATGAAGTGGCGATAGTTCGCCTTGTCGACCAGCGAGGTCGAGGCCGTGTGCCTGATCGCGTCGCGCTGAACGATGGTGTTGTTCTTGTCGTAGATCGTCGCGCCCTTGCGCGTCAGCACCACCCAGTCGCCGTCCTCGAGATAGCTGATCGTATCGGTGAACGGCCCGAGCGCGATCGCGTCCGACCCCAGATACATTTCGCCCTGGCCGTGACCGATGGCCAGCGGCGGCCCGTTGCGGGCGCCGATCATCAGGTCGTCCTCGCCGGCGAAGATGAATCCGAGCGCGAACGCGCCGCGCAGTTCCGACAGCGCCGCCCTCACCGCCTCCACCGGCTTGACGCCCTTCTGGATAAAGCTGTCGACGAGATGCACGACGATCTCGGTGTCGGTCTCGGTCTTGAAGACCGCCCCCTGCTTTTCGAGCCGTTCGCGCAACTCGCGGAAATTCTCGATGATGCCGTTGTGAACCACGGCGACGCGATCGGTGGCGTGCGGATGCGCGTTGTTCTCGGTCGGCTTGCCGTGGGTGGCCCAGCGGGTATGGCCGATCCCGATGTGTCCCTGGAGCGGTTCGGTATCCAGCCGCTTCTCGAGATTCTTCAACTTGCCCTCGGCGCGGCGGCGCGCGAGGTGATCGCCTTCCAGCGTGGCGACGCCAGCGGAATCGTAGCCGCGATATTCGAGGCGTTTGAGTGAATCCACCAGTTGCTCCGCGACCGGAGCGCGTCCCAAAATGCCGACAATGCCGCACATGCGGTTCAAATCCCCAAATCGACGACAGGTGCGTCGCAACCCGCGCCACTCTTAACGAAATTCGCACATCGACAGATACTCAATATTTATTGCGGATTACGACAGTCTTAGGCGAAAATTTTAGCGGTACGGGAAACCAGGCATTAGTCCTCCTCGGCCCGCCGGATTCTCTCCCCTCATCCTGAGGAGCTTGCGCAGCAAGCGTCTCGAAGGATGGCCACACGCACCAGCGGGGCCGCATGGTTCGAGACGGCGCTGGCGCGCCTCCTCACCATGAGGGGCACGAAATACGACTCCGCGATCTCGCAGCATACCCTGCCCGAGGCTTGACTTTGATTCTCCCCAAAGAGAGGGAGCAGGAATGCCGGATGCACGCTGCACCCGCGGTCTCGTGTGCAATGCGATGATTTGCCCGACGGCGAAAGGGATATGTTTTTTCGGATGAGTCTGGACGGGTAGCATCAGGTTGATTTGGTTCAATAAACCGGGCTGAACGCGCAGCGCAATTCAGCCCGTCGCAATTGCGCGATGACGTCTTGCCCGATACCTCGCGACCTTATCTCGCGTTGATACCTGTTGCATGAACCGGCGCGCCATGATCGGCTATTCTCCTACAGGTTGAATATCACGTTTCAACACGCAAGAGAACTTTCTGCCCCCGGATATTTTCAGCAACGGATTGCGAGGATCCAGACATGTCGAACAACTATACCGGGCTGCGTCGCTTCAAGCTCAACGATGCTGCCGCGGCGGATCGCTGCATCGAACGACTGCTCAAGATGCGACAGACGTTGAACGCCATTCGCAAACGAAAGAGCGATAGCTCGCTGCTGCTCGCAACCTGGAACATCCGCGATTTCGATTCCAACAAATTCGGGTTTGGGCCGCGCTTACCCGAGACATTCTACTATATCGCCGAGATGATCTCCTGCTTCGATCTCGTCGCCGTTCAGGAAGTCAATCGCGATCTCACCGCGCTGGAGACGGTGATGCGGATACTGGGCCGGGAATGGGATTACATCGCCACGGATACGACCGAGGGGCCCGGTGGCAATGAAGAACGCATGGCATTCGTCTTCAACACCGAGAAAGCATGGTTTCGCAAGATTGCCGGCGAGGTAGTGCTGCCGGAAGGCCAACTCGTCGTCTCGCCGAAGAAGGTCAAAGTCCCGAAAGACCAAAAGAAAGGCGAGCAGCCGGAGGTCACAACAGAAGAAGCCAGGCAACAATTCGCGCGCACGCCCTTTCTCGTCGCGTTCCAGTCCGGCTGGTTCCGCTTCAGCCTTTGCACGGTGCACATTTACTACGGGAAGGACTCCGGCGAACAGCTCAAGCGGCGCATCGCCGAGATCGAGACCCTCGTGGAATTCTTTGCTCAACGCCAGGACAAGGCCAGCAAGCAGGAGAAGGATCGTTTCGGCAATGTCGAGAACTATATACTTCTCGGAGACTTCAACGTCGTCAGTCCCGAGCACAAGACGATGCAAGCGCTAAAGAGCAACGGTTTCGTGGTCCCGAAGCAGATCGACGGCAATGAGGTCAGGGACGACAACGACCATTTCTACGATCAAATCGCAGTTCGCGTGAAGGACAAGCGTTTCAGGGTTACGGGCGGCGGGATGATCGACATGTTCGCCGACGTGTTTCGGGATGACGATCTTCAAATCTACAGGAAGCACATGCCCAAAAAGGACCCCGAGGCGCCAGGAAAGACTCAGCCGCCGGAGAAAATGTACGGCAAATGGCGCACGTGGCAGATGTCGGATCACAGCCCGCTCTGGATCGAGATCGCGACCGATTTCGCGGATGATTATCTTGCGGAACTCGCCAGCCAGCCCTCCGAAACAGCGCCGGTGAAAAAGGGGAAATCAAGGTAACGGCAAGCTGCTCCCGGCCGGCTCTATCCATGCACTCGGTTGACCTGATACGATGCCTCACCGGGGTTTACGGTCCACTGGCGCTGATGGAAGGCGTTATCCTGCAAGAGGTCTCAAGATGCGGAAGACATTTGCAGCCTGCGTTGCGGCGGCCACGCTCGCCGGTTCGCTCACTGCCATGCCTGCGAGCGCACAGCGCGGCGTCGCTGCGTGCGTCCCGGCTCCGGGCCGCTATTGTGCGCCCGTCCCTTACGGCGCAGGTCCCGGGCCATACGACGACTATGGCAGTTGCGAATGGGTGAACCAGCGCTTCTGGGACGGCCATGGCTGGCGCATCCGCCGGGTGCGGGTCTGCGGCTGATCCGCGGTCGCGTCCGGGAAGGCCAGAATCTACAGGCGCGGAAGCCAGCCTGGACGGCTCAGCAGGTATTCGACCATTCGCGGCGGAATGCTCAAGGCGCCGGCAATCTCGCGTTCATCCTTCGGCAGTCCCGCTAGGATCGATGCTTCACTCCTGCTGCGGACCTTGGCAAGCCACTCCGGATCAACCACCACGGCGCGTCCCACCGCCACTAGATCGGCCCCCATCCTGATCGCCTCCTCCGCGTCGACGCAGGTTTTGATCCCACCGCTCGCCATGACCGCACTGCGTCCGGCGATGACGCGGGCAAATTCCGTGATTGGACTTTTCGCCGGCGCATCAATCTTCTCGACCGAACCGTCGTAAACACGGTTTTCTCCCATGGGCCGGCTCCTCCGATAGTCATCGAGCGAAACGGAGATGTAGTCGAGATTCAGCTTCGCAAGTTCGCTGCAAAGCAGTTTGGCGTCCTCGAGCGTATAGCCGTCCCGCTCCACCTCGAATGGCGTAACGCGAAATCCTGCGATCAGCTTCGGGCCGAGCGCGTCGCGAACCGCCTGCGCGACTGCGAGCGGGAAATTCATGCGCTTTGCAAGCGTGCCGCCCCAATGATCGACGCGCTGATTGGCCCGAGGCGAAAAGAACTGATGAACCGCGTAATGGTTGGCGCCGTGAATCTCGACGCCGTCGAAACCGGCCTTTCGGGCAAGAGAGGCAGCGTCGCGAAAGCTCGCAATCAGGCCTTCGACCTCCACGGCCGTCATCGCCCTCGGGGTCTTGGCTCCGGGACGCAACGATGCCACCGCGGAAGGCGCACGCAGGACCTGCTCGCCTATCAACTCCGGCTTCGCGATGCGGCCTCCATCATATATCTGCAGGATCGCGAGACCTCCCGCGACGCGCATCGCTTCAGCGAGCCGGCACAGACTGGACAAATGCCCATCATGTGCCGCACCGATACCCTGCCAGGAGCGCCCGTCCTGCCTGACGTATGTGGCGGAAGAAATCGTGGCTCCGAACCCGCCGGCAGAACGTCGCCGGACAAATTCGAGTTCGTCTTCGGCAGCCGTCCCGTCTTCACGGGAAGCATCGGTTGTCATCGGAGCAATGACAAACCGGTTTGCGATCTCTCGTCCGCAGTTGAACGTCAGAGGGGACCAAACAACCATCAAGCAAACCTCAAATGTTCCTCTAGCCGGGCAGCATCGAGTGGAAGCCCGCTCGCTGCAACTCGATAGGGCATCTCCTAGTGAAAGACGCGTCCGGAGTCGATGACGACGGTCTGGCCGGTCATGGTCTCGGTGCGGCACATGGCAA
This sequence comes from Pseudomonadota bacterium, assembly GCA_023422775.1. Classification (GTDB taxonomy): domain Bacteria; phylum Pseudomonadota; class Alphaproteobacteria; order Rhizobiales; family Xanthobacteraceae; genus Bradyrhizobium. The sequence continues at coordinate 89,113 of JAFAGM010000012.1, read as the reverse complement.
CCACCATGTCGGCGCAGTCGTCCTTGTCGGCGGCCTTCTTCAGGAGCGAGCCCGATGCAGAGCGCTCGATCTGCTCGGACCGAAGATTGGCCGTCGCGCGCGTGCCTTCCAGCAGGCCCGGCGCCACGCAGTTGACGAGCGTCTCGGGCGCCAGCGCCACCGCCATGCAACGCGTCAGATGAATGAGCCCCGCCTTCGACACGGCATAGGCGATGGAAGAGCCGGTTGGGCTGAGCCCCGCTACCGACGCGATGTTGATGATGCGGCCTCGCCCCTGGGCCTTCATCACAGGGGCGAACGCCTTGATCAGGCGCATCGGTCCTGTCAGGTTGATGGCGATGATCCTGTTCCATTCCTCCATCGTCAGATTGTCGAGATCTGCGAAGGGAATCGAGACGTTGTAGGCGGCGTCATTGACCAGAACATCGAGGCGGCCGAAGGCCTGGGTTACCTCGCCTATCAGCCGATCGACAGCCCCGCCGTCGGTCAGGTCGCAGGCGAGTGCTCGCGCGTTGACTTGATGACGCGACGTCAGTTCGCTGGCGACGCTTTCTGCCTGTTCGCGGCTGCGTGCGTACACGACGGCGATATGTGCGCCCTCCTGCGCCAGCGCGTGGCAGATGCGCTGACCCAGCCCGCCATTGCCGCCCGTCACCAGTGCCACCGCGCCCTTCAGGTCCATCACGTATCTCCCTTGATTTCAGGCGAATGCGTTGACGCATCGCCATTCGTCCCAACTCGCTGGGGTGGCGGCCGACAACAATAGCCATCGCGACGTAGCCGAGCTACGGCAAGTCCGCCGCGCCAGCCGCGCGCGTTTGCATTTCGAATGATGCGGCGCCTTGTTGAACTCCGGCAATCCCAATTCACTTCCGCTTGGCGGGATATTCGGAGCGGGCTGGACTTGCCGACCGCGAACGATCCCTTGACGACCCCTTGGCGGACACGGTCCGGTGTGCCGAAATGTCACCGCGGTGGAGATCGCTTGAGTTGCATCGTCGTGATAGCACCAAGCGGGGCCGTGACCGGCGCGCTGTTTCCGACCCCTGCCCGGCCCTCGCGGCCGGACGATCGAAAAAAAATAAGAGACACCAAGGGCAGGAAAATGAAGAAGCTGACACGGCGAACGTTCGTGACTGGTTCGGCGGCGCTGTTGTGCGCCCCCTCCGTAAAGACGCAGGCGCAATCCTCGTGGCCGGCCCGCCCCATTCGCATCGTCGTGCCATATCCTGCTGGCGGCCAGACGGACGGCATCGCGCGGGCTTTCGGTGACTATCTGGCGCGGCAGGTGGGAAAGCCGGTCATCATCGAAAACAAGGCCGGCGCAGGTGGCGTCATCGGCGTGACGGACGCGAAACGCGCAGAACCGGATGGCACCACCATCCTGTGCACGATCTCTTCGTCACTCATCCAGAACCGCGTCACGGTGAAGGACCTTCCATACGATCCCGAGAAGGACTTCATCTATCTGACGATGGTCAGCGGCGCGGGCGGTCCGGTGGTGGCGGCGAAGAAGACGGGTGCAACGAACCTTCGGGAGTTCATCGACTATGCAAAGAAGGTCGGCAGCCTGAACTGGGGATCGTACGGCGTGGGTTCGACGCCGCACGTCCTCATAGAGACGATCGCGAAGCAATACGGCATCAAGTTTCAGGTCATCCAGTACCGCGGCGAGGCGCCGATGTGGAATGACATCGCAGGACAGACGCTGGATGGCGCCGCAGGAAGTTTTGCCGCGGCAGCACCCGTCATTCAGGCGGGAACCGGAAACCTGATCGGCGTGGTCGGCAGCCGCCTGTCACCGTATCCGGACACGCCCACGATGACCGAACAGGGTGCCGTCGGCGACTTCTACGACCTGCGTGCATTCACCACCTTCGCCGTACCGGCCGGCACGCCAAAGGAGATCGTGGAGCGGCTCTCGCCGATGCTGATCCAGGCCGGATCCGACCCCAAGGTCCAGCAGATGCTGAACAACTTTCTGCTGTCTTCTCCAGCCGATTTTGAAACGACGGCCCGCATTTTCAAGCGCGACAGCGACGTGATGCTCCGCATCCTGCGCGATCTCGGCGTCAAGCCATCGGAGTAATCACGAGGCGGTCCACCGGACTGTGCGGCTCCACCGCATCCAACCCAGGTGGGAGTGCCGATGGATGGATGTCGCTTCGCTTCATCCATCCTGCGGGACTCCATGACGGTGCGGCCGCCTTTTTGCCGTCAGTCCTCCTTCGGCGCCTTCCCGCGCGTCTTCAACTCGCGGTACCGCTTCGCCCCGTTCTCGCGATTGGTCTGCTGGTTGCGCTCTACCGCCATTGCGTCGTCGGGCACATCCTTGGTGATGACGGAGCCCGAGCCGATATAGGCGCCCTTGCCGATCCTCACCGGGGCCACCAGCGAGGAGTTGGTGCCGACGAAGGCGCCCTCGCCGATCAGCGTCTTGTGCTTGGAGAAACCGTCATAGTTGCAGGTGATGGCGCCGGCGCCGATGTTGGCCTTGGCGCCGACGTGGCTGTCCCCGATATAAGAGAGATGATTGACCTTGGCGCCCGCCTCCAGCGTCGTGGCTTTGGTCTCGACGAAGTTGCCGAGCTTTGCGCCGTCGCCGAGCGAGGTGCCCGGGCGCATGCGCGCATAGGGACCGACAAGCGCCTTCTTGCCGATCGAACTCTGCACGATGTGCGTGAACGAGTGGATCACCGCGCCGTCGTCGATCGAGACGCCGGGGCCGATCACCACGAACGGCTCGATCGTGACGTCCTTGCCGAACCTGGTGTCGGCCGAGAGAAAGACCGTCTCCGGCGCGATCAGCGTCACGCCGGCGTCGAGCGCGGCCTTGCGCAGCCGCGCCTGCATCACCGCTTCGGCTTCCGCAAGCTGCGCCTTGGTGTTGATCCCGCGCACTTCATCCTCGCTGGTCTCGATCACGACGGCCTCCAATCCCATTTCCCTGACGATAGCGACGGCATCGACCAGATAGTACTCGCCCTTGCTGTTGGCGTTGCCGATCCGATCGAGAATTTCCAGTGCGCGGCGGCCGTCGAACGCCATCACGCCGGCATTGCACAGCGTCACCTTGCGCTCCTCGGCCGTGGCGTCGGCATGTTCGCGGATCGCCACCAGGTGATCCCCCTCCAGCAGCAGCCGGCCGTAGCCGGCGGGATCGGCGGCGCGGAAGCCGAGCACCGCCAGCGCGGCGCCCTTTTCCAGCGGCGCGCGCAGCCGCGCGAAGGTCTCGGCCGAGATCAGCGGCGTGTCGCCGAACGCCACCAGCAGATCGTCCGCGCCGCGCGCAATCGCCTCGCGCGCAGCCAGCACGGCATGCGCGGTGCCGAGCCGCTCGGCCTGGATGAACGTCGCCGCATCGGGCCGCGCCCGCCTGACCTCGTCGGTGACAGCCTTGTGGTCCGGTCCGACCACGACGGCGAGTGCGTCGCCCTGGCCGTGCGGAGTGGCTTCCAGCACATGCGCCAGCAGCGGCTGGCCGGCTACGGGATGCAGCACCTTTGGAAGCGAGGACCGCATGCGGGTGCCCTCACCGGCCGCAAGCACGACAGTCAGGCTGGATCGAGCAGTCATTCAGGCACTTTCGGTTCGCTCGTCATGCTCGGCCTTGTGTTTGCCTTGTGTCGGGCATGACGAAAGTAGCAGGCAGCGGCTTTCGGGCCGTCTTTAATTGTTTTCCCCCGGAGATGATACCGATTAGCGGCCTGGCAGGCTCCAGATCAGAGTTGGGTGCGCTTTTCCTGTTAATGTTTGCTGGGTGATTCGGCGGGCCTGAAGGAGGGCCGGGGGCGTTTGGCCAGGAATTCAGACCATGGGGATGGCTTCGAGCCGGATGACTCCGGCGGCCTGCTCGGCGGCTTGCTGGCTGACGAGGACGGACTCGACCGCCGCGCGCTGTGGCGGATCGGGTCGTGGGGCGTTGCCGCGACTGGCGCGGTGGTCCTGGCCGTGATGGCCAACCAATCCTCGCTCGGCTTGAAGCGCGATCAGCTTGCCGCCGCCGACCTGACGCGGCAGGCGCAGCAAATCCAGTCGGTTGCCCGGGAAACCCAGAACGAGGCACGCCGGCTCGCCGCCGCGATCGATACGCTCAACAGCGATCGGGACCGGCTTTATGCTCGCGTCACCGGCCTGGAACAGGGCCTTGAGTCCGTTACCGGCGCCGTCGCGCGCCAGGGTTCCCTGCCCGCCTCTTCGCCCGCCACGACCGAGCCCCACACCGTTCAAGGCCCGCCCGCCCCGGCGGTTGCTCCCGTCGGAACCACCCATGCCGCCTCCGCTCCCCCCGTGGAACAAGGCCCGACGGTTTCGTCAGTGGCCAGGGACGCCGTGAAGATCGACGCTGCAAAGACCGAGATCGCGAAATGGGACGCCCCCAAGGGTGAAGGCGCCAAGACCGAGCTTCCGAAGACCGAGCTTCCCAAGATCGACTCCACCAGAACCGAAATTGCCAAACCGGATAGCGGAAAGGCCGACACTGCAAAGGCGGGCACTGCAAAAACTGACACTGCAAAAACTGACGCCGCAAAGTCTGAAACCGCCAAGCCTGACGTCGCAAAACCGCCGCCGACGGGGCTGATGGCCGCGCAAGCGACCATGGCGCCGGACCCTGCGGCCACAAAGCTGCTCGAGCCGGGCAAGCCCTCAAGTTCGATCGTCGTGAGCCCGATCCCTGAGGTCGTCGCCTCCGCGCCGGCGAGCGACGACGACGAATCCGACGCGCCGAAGATCGCGCTGCAACGGACCGAGTTCGGCGTCGATGTCGGCACCGCCAATTCGGTGAACGGCCTGCGCGCGCTGTGGCGCGGCCTCCTGAAATCGCGATCGAACGCGCCGTTGGCGACGCTGCGCCCGATCATCGTCGTGAAGGAAGGCACCAATGGCCTCGGCATGCAGCTTCGGCTGGTGGCCGGTCCGCTGAACGATGCCGGCGCCGCGGCCAGGATCTGCGCGGTCCTGACCGAAAACAAGCGGCACTGCGAAACCGCGATCTTCGACGGCCAGCGGCTGTCGCTCGGCCCCGAAGATCAGCCGGCAGCCGCGGCCAAACCGACGCCGCACCGGCGCGGCGTCGCCAAGCGGGCGGCTGCTGTCGTCGTCGAGGAGCCGAAGAAACCGGAGAAGCCGCCGGAAACACCATCGACGGGGCTCACGTCTTTCTTCAACCGAAGGAATCCGCAATAAGTCTCTGATTGCAATATGTTGCGGGAGCTTCCTGCACCGCTCGCGGCGCTGGCCCGGCCGCCGGCGCTTGTCTCCGCCGGCATTCCCGATCATACAGGTCCGATGAAGAAAACCCCGTTCCGGCTGACGCCCTATCAGGTCCAGTTTCTGCTGGTGGTCGGTTTCGTGACCGTCGGCTACGCGCTCTATCTGCGCTATCTCGCCGTCGAGTTCTCGACCGTCGCGCTGGCGTGCGATGCCGGCCTGCAGACCATGCTGTGCAAGTCCCGCGCGCTCGCCACCTACCTGTTCAAGAACTCGGTGTTCGGCATCGTGGCGCTGATCGTCGCGACGCTTCACGTCATGCGGCCGTCGATCGTGCTGCTGACGGTCGGACTGGTCGCGGCCGGCCTGGGCATCGTGCTCTACAACATCGTGCTGTCGGGACTGGCGATCGGGCTGCTTATTTTGGGATTTGCACGGCCCGCGCCCGCCACAGCGTGAGCGCCAGCAAAAGATAGATCGCGCAGGTCCACATCGCCTGCCAGTTCTGTTTGCCCTCGTTGAAGCCGGTAAAGAGCGCGGCGACCACGAGCAGACCGGCAAAGGTGGATTCGGCGATCGGTCGCACGCCCTCTTTGGGCCGGTTGAGCAGCATCAGCGCCGCGAACGGCACCACCGCCATGGTCAGCGACGCGAACGGAAAATCGCGATAACGAGGATCGAACGCAAAGCCGAGCGCGGTCTGCGCCGCAATCAACGTCGTGACGGCAAGCACGAGGGCGAGGAGTGTCGTCAACGGAGTGAGCTTCCGGCCCTCGCGCGGCCCCAGGAGATCGAGGAACGTCGGCAGCGGCCGGCCAACCATTGCGGTGTGCGCGCAGAGCAGCGGCGAGGCGATGCCGGCGGCCAGCAGCGCGGCCCATTGCAGCCAGCCGCCGATGCCGTAGCTCTCGTAGAGCATCTTGTCGACGGCGACCCCGAGCAGCATGCCGCCGACGGTTGCCGACGTGCCCACAGCGATCCACGCCGCCAACCCCGGTTTCCACGGCCGCCGGCGCTGCGCCAGCCAGCCCGCCAGGAAGACCAGGGCGCTGAGCGCCATGCCAGCGCCCATCCACCATTTCCAAAGCGGAAAATTGCTGATCGGCTCGCCCGGCGGATACTTCACCGCGCGGTGCCGGTCGTCGATCAGGCCCCAATAGCCGCCGACGGTGCCCTCGAGCTGGCGCTTCCACGGCTGGTCATAGGCCTCGATCAGGTTGACGCGGAATTTTTCGCGCTTGGCCAGGTCCAGGATCTCGGACACCACGCGCGCCTGGTTGGTTCGCGACGGCAACGCGCCCTCGCGCATCCGCCCCGCACTCGGCCAGCCGGTTTCGCCGATCAGGATTTCCTTGTTCGGAAACGCCACCGCCATCCGCTTGCGGATGTCGTCGACGTGGCCGGCGGCGAATTTGGCCCGCACCGGCATGTCTTCCCAGTACGGGAGAATATGGATGGTGACGAAGTCGACGGCTTCGTAGATTTCACGGTTGCGCAGCCAGAATTCCCAGACGTCGGCGTACGTCACGGGCACGGTGACCCGCGACTTGACCGAGCGGATGTTGGCCGCGAGATCGGATGCGGTCATCTCGCCGCGCAGCAGCACCTCGTTGCCGACCACCAGCGCCGTAATGACGTCCGGATGCTCCTTGGTCAGTTCGACCGCGATCGCAATCTGGGCGAGGTTCTTGATCCGGTTGCTGGAGAGCCAGATCCCCTGGATCACCTTCAGCCCGACCTTGGCGGCCAGCGCCGGGACCTGGTCGAGCCCGTTCTCGATTGAATAGGTGCGCACGCAATCGGTGATCTTTGCGAGCTGCGCCAGGTCCTGCGCGATCTGTTCGGGCGCAATCTGGGTGGTCGGCACCAGCGGCGTCTGCGCGCCCCGGAACGGCGCGTAGGACACGCATTGCAGCTTTGCATTCGGATCGATCGGGGCGCGTGAAAGCGTAATCGGCGTGGCCATCCACCACCAAAGGGCCGCGATCATACCTAGCGATGACAGGAGAAGCGCCAGCGGCGTACGAAGAGAAATCAGTTCCATCCTCCGGGCGGGGACCGTCGATTAGCCGTTCATCGGCCATCTGCCAAGGCGCAGCATACCCCTATTCCGGCGCTCGCCCTGCGGCAGTTTTACCACGGCGCGATAAAGTTGTGACTTTGCTGGACAAAATCCGAAATACCCGTCATTTGAATCGCGTGAGGTTTCCGCCGCATTGGAGACCAAATTGGACGGCAACAAGCCTGCCACCACACCTGCCGCCTCCCGGCGGGTGGGAAACTGATCGGGGAATGTATGCGTCGACGGGTGCCTGGTCCTAAAGTTCTTGGTCCTAGAGTTTCGGTTTTGCGCCACTTCGCTGCTGCGGGCCTGATGGTGGGCTTGGCCCTCCTGCTCGGATCGGGCGGAGCGCTGGCGCAGAGCGGCACCCCGGCGCCGCAGGATCAGTCCAAGCAGCCGCCGGCCAATACCGCCGACGCCAGCAAGGACAACCAGCGCAAGGCCGACGAATTCGTCGAGGCTTCGCAGGCCGTCACCGGGCCGGCCGGAAATCCCGAATGCGTCTGGCTCGGCCGCCGTGTCGTCAGCCTGATGTGGCGGGACGACCTCGATACCGCGTTCCGCCATCTCGACCTGTACGACCGCTTCGGCTGCCCCGGCGGGCATGTCCAGGCCGCCTTCCGCTGCCTGACCCGATTCGGCGGGCAGATCGACCCCAAGGTCGCGGAAACCCTCTCCAGCCGCATCCATGCCTGCTGGATCAATCCGGGCGCCCAGCCCCAGGCCGCTGCGGCCGCAAGCCCCGCCCCCGCAACGCCCGCCACCGCAGGCGCTGCGCCGGCTGCCGCGCCATCGCCCGCGCCCGCCCCCAGCGCCGCCCCCGCACCTGCGGCAAAATAAGCGTCCGGCATTCAGGATACGTTCAGCGGAACGATCCTATTTGTCTGGCGTTGGCTGCCAGCGGCGAAAACGCCGTCCTTAAAAAAGTCATGGCGTCATACCAGTTGTGAATTCGCGCGGCAGGATTATCCTCAATCGTGCCGTACCGCCGGTCGAGCCTAGGGGACAGGTTCGCTTCCAATAAACCGCAGCCCCGTATGGTTTACTTCCCGATGCGCGCCGTCGTAGCCGTCCTGCTGTTTGTAACCGCAGCTCATGCCGGGCTGTGGGGCCTGTTCCAGCAAAAGGAGGCGGCCCCCGATTTCCGCGGCATCCTGCCGAGCGTCTCCTACGCGCCGTTCGAGGGCAGCGCCCATCCCGACGTCGACAACATTCCCCAGATCGAGAAGATTCGCGCCGACCTGAAGAAGCTGTCGACGATGACGCGCGCGATTCGTCTCTACTCCTCGACCGGCGGCGTCGAACTGGTTCCGCCGATCGCGGCCGAGTTCGGCCTCAAGGTCACCGTCGGCGCCTGGATCGACAAGAACACCGACCGCAACGAGCGCGAGATCGACGCCGCGATCAACCTCGCCAGGCGCAACAGCAACGTCAACGGCATCGTGGTCGGCAACGAAACCATCTACCGCGGCGAGCAGAAGGTCGAAGACCTGATCGACCTCATCAAGCGGGTGAAGAAGTCGGTCAACGTTCCCGTCACGACCGGCGAAATCTGGAACATCTGGCGCGACAATCCGGAACTCGCTTCCTCGGTCGATTTCATCGCCGCCCACGTCCTGCCGTACTGGGAAAACTTCACCGACAAGCAGGCGGTCGACCAGGCGGTCTACCTCTACGGGCTGCTGCGCGAGAAATTCCCCGGCAAGCGAATCGTCATCGCCGAGTTCGGCTGGCCGAGCGCCGGCTACAACCTGAAGAACGCCGAGCCCGGCACGTTCGAACAGGCGTCCGTGCTGCGCAACTTCGTCACCCGCGCCGAAGCGATGGGCATGGAATACAACATCGTCGAGGCGATCGATCAGCCCTGGAAATTCTTCGAAGGCGGCGTCGGACCCTATTGGGGAATTCTCGACGCCAACCGCGAACCGAAATTCTCCTGGACCGGCCCGATCGTCACCGAGAACTACTGGAAGCTGGCGGCGATTGCGCTGCTGGTCGGCATCCTGATGTCGCTGCCGATCCTCCGCCTCGACCGGCCGACCGTGATGCAGGCGCTGGTGCTATCGGTGGCGGCGAACGGCGTCGGCGCCTGGGCTTCGACCGTGTTCGCCTACTGGGCCGGACACTACTTCGTGTTCGGCTCGGCGTTCGCGCTGACGCTCGGGTTGATCCTGCTGGTGCCGCTGGTGCTGATCGCATTGGCGCGGATCGACGAAATCGCGGCGATCGCCTTCGGTCACGGCCCGCGCCGGCTGATCGCCAGGAGCACCGAGCCGATGGCGCCGGCCACGATCGGCGACGCCGTCGCGTTCCCGAAAGTCTCGATCCACATCCCCGCCTATTTCGAGCCGGTGGATATGCTGAAGCAGACGCTGGATGCGGTGTCGCGGCTGGACTATCCGAACTTCGAATGCGTCTGCATCATCAATAACACGCCCGATCCCGAGTTCTGGCAGCCGATCCAGGATCACTGCCGCGCGCTCGGCGAGCGCTTCAAGTTCATCAACGCCGAGAAGGTCGAGGGCTTCAAGGCGGGCGCGCTGCGCATCGCGATGGAGCGCACCGCGGCCGACGCCGAGATCATCGGCATCATCGACGCCGACTATGTCGTGCATCCGGACTGGCTGAAGGACCTGGTGCCCGCCTTCGCCGATCCGCGCGTCGGCCTCGTCCAGGCGCCGCAGGAACACCGCGACGGCGACCGTTCGCTGATGCACTACATCATGAACGGCGAATATGCCGGCTTCTTCGACATCGGCATGGTCCAGCGCAACGAAGCCAACGCCATCATCGTTCACGGCACGATGTGTCTCCTTCGCCGCTCGGCGATGGACATGGCCGGCGGCTGGTCCAGCGACACCATCTGCGAGGACACCGACCTCGGGCTCACCATCCAGCAGCAGGGCTGGCTGACGCACTATACCAACGTCCGCTACGGCGAGGGCCTGCTGCCCGACACCTACGAGGCGTTCAAGAAGCAGCGCCACCGCTGGGCCTATGGCGGCTTCCAGATCGTCAAGAAGCACTGGCGGCGCTTCCTGCCCGGCGCGAGCCGGCTGACGCCCGACCAGCGCCGCGAATTCTCGCTCGGCTGGCTGAACTGGTTAGGGGCCGAAAGCCTCGGCGTGGTGGTCGCGATCCTCAACCTGATCTGGGTGCCGATCGTCGCATTTGCCGACATCGCCATCCCGGACAAGATCCTGACGCTGCCGATCATCGCCTCCTTCGTCGTCTCGATCGTACATTTCCTGGCGCTGTATCGCCTGCGGGTGCACATCAAGGCCGGGCAGATGATGGGCGCCATGATCGCCGCCATGAGCGTGCAATGGACGGTATCGCGCGCGGTGGCGCAAGGCCTGATTACCGAGCATCTGCCGTTCGCCCGCACCTCCAAGGGCGGCCTCTCGGTCATGTCGATCGAGTTCCAGGCGTTCTGGGAAGCCGTGATCGGCGTGCTGCTGCTGGTCGGCGCCGCCGTGCTGGTCGTGACCAACGGCGCCAAGGAAGTGCGGGAGATCTACATCTTCGCCGGCGTGCTGGTGCTGCAGAGCCTGCCGTTCCTGGCCGCGGTCGCGATCGCGCTGCTGGAAAACTCCCGCGCCAATTCCTTTGCGTTCTGGCGCAACAGCGCGGTGCGGACGGCGGAACTGATCGGGCTGCGCCCGGTCAGGGTGCCAGGAGTCGGTAGCCCGATCGGCAGCCCCACCCAGCCGGTCGCCTCCGAGATTCGCCGGGAGATAAACTGAGGCTGAAACGAGTTGGTCCGGCCGGCTTAAGAAGCCGGACTAACCGCCAGCCGCACAAGGCAAATTCGACCCGGCCGCGCGATACATTTGACGCCGGCCACTATTGACCCGCAGGGGCCCGCCCCCTACACAGCGCGGCAAGTGAGCGCGTAGCTCAGGTGGTAGAGCACGTGACTTTTAATCATGGGGTCGAGGGTTCGAGTCCCTCCGCGCTCACCATAAAACCTCAAACAATCAGTCACTTGCGACAATGCTTCCTTTCTCATCGTCCCATAAATTCGCGATGGGACGACTATGGGACGATTTTTAAGGGCCGTAGAGCGCGGTCGCGGCAAGACGGGCCCCCCCTTCACCGCAACCAGCCGGAAAAACGCACGGACGGGCCGCGCTGTTGATCGGGGCGCGGCAGGTTTCAGGGATTCCGATGTGCGGGACGGTCCCGCGCTGGCGGCGCGCCGTCGATTCGCTCAGCGCAACGCGCACGAGACGCGAGAGGATGCCTCGCTGTTTCCCGCAACCTGTGAGGGCGTGGTGATTCGCCCGGCGGGAGCAAACGCACATGGCGAAGAAGCAGCCGATTAGATTCGACCCCAACGATGGCCTGATCATCGGCGAGGTCGGACGATGGGCCATCGAGAAGCACGAACGGCTAGAACGATACATCCAAGCTTCACGCGATGCGCGGGCGAAATTCCTGCCGCCGGTCGGTCGAGGCGGCGTGACCTACATTGAACTCTATTCCGGTGCCGGTCGGTCGCTGATCACGGGCACTAGCGAAATTATCGACGGGAGCGCCCTTGTTGCGTTCAACGCCGGGCGCAAGAGCGGTCACCCGTTGTCCGCAATCCACTTGTCCGACCTGGAAGCGGCAAACTCATCTGCGGTCGCCAAGCGCATCGAGACCGGCGGTGGGACGGTCACAAGCTACGTTGGCGAAGCGAGCGCGACCGTCGATCAGGTCATGCGGTCGATCAATCCGTATGGGCTGCACCTCGCGTTCCTCGACCCATTCAGCCTCGGCCAGTTGCCGTTCTCGATCATCGAGCGAATGCTGCGGGTGCAACGGATGGACATGATCATCCACGTGAGCCTACAAGACTTGCAGCGCAATTTCGACCTACACTCGCGCCTCGGTGGGGTGTTCGAGGCATTTGCCCCGGGCTGGCGTGATGTGGTGGACGTCAATCAATCGACCGCTGCCCTACGCGCCACCTTTATCGAATACTGGCTCAAGAAGATTCGCGCGCTCGGGACGCAACCCGCTACGGGCGTTCCGCTCGTGATTGGCCAGAACAACCAGCGGCTATATTGGTCGGTGTTCCTGAGTTCGAGCCCGCTGGGGCAACGGCTTTGGAATGATGTGCAGAATTTGAGCGGACAAGGATCGCTTTTCGATGGCTGAGACCTCGATTGAATGGACCGATGCGACGTGGAATCCCGTCGCGGGCTGTACGGTGATCTCGCCGGGCTGCACAAACTGCTAAGCGATGCGGATGGCGGCGCGGCTCGATGCGATGGGCGTGCAGAAGTATCGCGGCCTCACCCGCAAGAGCGGCAAGCGAGCGGTGTGGACGGGCAAGGTGCGGCTCGACCGCAAGGCGCTTGGCATCCCGTCAGGTTGGAAGAAACCGCGCCGCATCTTCGTCAACTCAATGTCGGACCTTTTCCACGATGCGGTGCCTGCCGAATTTGTCGGCGCGGTATGGTGCACGATGCAAGCGACGCCGCGTCACACCTTTCAGATTTTGACAAAGCGTCCCGACCGCATGGCGGAGGTCACGGCATCGCTGCCGGTGTTGCCGAATGTCTGGCTCGGGACGAGCGTCGAGAGCGACGAATATCTCGACCGCATCAATGACCTCCGCAAGGTCAATGCCGCCGTCCGCTTCGTCTCGTTCGAGCCGTTGCTGGGATCGGTGGCGGCAGCCGACCTAACCGGCATCCAGTGGGCGATTGTCGGCGGCGAGAGCGGCCCGCGTGCGCGCCCGATGGCGGAGCAATGGGTTGCGGAGATTGAGCGCGCATGCCGCAAGGCGCGGACGGCATTCTTCTTCAAGCAATGGGGCGGCGTTCGAAAGAAGAGCACCGGCAGGCACTATCGAGGGCGCACGTTCGATGAAATGCCGCGCGCCGTCGCATAGTCGAGCCCGGCCTTGTGCTCCGCCGCAGTGCCGTGATCCTTAAACAGGAACGGCGCATTGAGCTTCTCGATGAAGATGCGGCCGTCTTGGTTCGGCTCGAAGGCGCGAACGTGCTTCATCAAGCGGCGCGTCTCCTTCTCGGGGTCGGCAAGGGGTCGATCAGCAGTAAGCTCATCCTTACTACTTTTCGTTTGGCGCAGCGACGGTGATCTAAACGCATGGTTTTAAACATAATGGAATGAATATCGCCCATCGCGCGAAAATTCTGCATTATCGGCGACCATTGACCGGATTTTGCACTGCAACCGAGGCGATGTGACTGATGCTAAAAATAGCTTACGCGACAACGGTCGGGTTTGTATTATTCATAATTGCTGGCGGGATGGCGCAGGCGCAGCCAGTAAACGACTCGAGCGGATCCAATACGTTTTTGCTTTTGGCCTTTGTGCTTGGAGCCATATGGTTAGGTTTCAAGTTTTTTAAAGATCGTAAGAAGCGTACAGCGCAAACGCGCGTCCTGAATGCTGCGACCAGCGCTATGATGCCTATTGCAAAAGAGTTTCCGTTTTATTTGGTTTCCGATGATGCATCGACACTCTCCGTCAATGCGCTTTGCATGGATTCGGAAGGACAACGACTTCGCTTCGTTAAGCTTAACTACCTCGACGGTAAAATAATGGATGACCAAATCGTGCCCATCTCAAGCGTTGTTTCCATCGAACTTTCCGGAGGCAATGAAGTCATCACCGATTACGAAACGACGTCCGATAAACCGAATGCTTTGCCAGCCGCTGTTATCGGGGGACTACTGTTCGGTAAGACGGGCGCGATCGTGGGCGCTACTGCCGCCGGCTCAAGGGAGACGTCTGTAGCAGCTCGACGAACAGTGGAGAAACCCTCTGTGTTGGTGTTCGGTCTTTCCGATCTCAGTAATCCCGTCCTGCGCTTCACCAGCACGGATCACGAACAATGCGATATTTGGCTTCATCGTGTCAAAAGCGCCATGGCAAACATTGCTACGGTGAAAGCACAACAACCCGGTGGAGGATGACCTATCCCTCGGATCACATGCAGGCAGAGCCGCTCGTCCACGGTTTCTATGATGTCGATAGCCGCAAAGTTAACGTCATCGCAGGCACTTATAGGCGCAGGAAACGCCATCGAGGCTGATGCGCAACGATTGCAGACGACCGCGTGCCGGATTACTGGCCGGGATCGCATGGCAAAACGCTGGCGACGACGCGGTCGCGATATCGATACACGGCGTCCATCAGGGGCAGCGAACTCGGTCATGTCATCCTCCCGTTAGAGCGGCCCGAGGGGCGCGATTGAGGTCGGCGGAAGCAGCGGGCAAGCCGAGCTTCCCAACACGGGGGACTCCAGATTAGTGCTTCAATATGGTGTCGGGGGCATTGTCGGGTGCCAACCCCAACGAGTTTTTGTTGGTACGTTGACAGTTCACCGCCTACACTCCGCTTTTTGCCGGTTTGTTAGGGGGCAACATGGGGCGACTAAAGGAGCTGCTACTCAGTCTATTGAGCGGCGGGATCGGGCTTTTCATAACAATATTCTGCCTGCTGTCGATTCCCTTCAACATGATCGTCCTCATGCGGTGGTACGACCTCCAATGGTGGACTGCCTTTATCGCCGTGACGGTTATGTCCGCCATCCCCTTGATCGGTCAGCTTGCCTTTGTCGTCTTCGCTTTCATGGGAGCAAACTATCTTTACCAAGCTGATTTTGACTGGCGTAAAGCGGCAACCGCGCCAACGAATATTTCAATTGCACCAACGCCTGGTCCAAAAAGGGACCCTGCTATCTCACAGCTTAGTCCAGCTCAGTTTGCCGAGTACGCACAAAACGTTTTGCGACCGCAGATGCGAGAATCCTGCATCCAGGGTGCGAAGAGCGATGTCAATTTTGGAGGCAAATCACCCACTTTCGCTTCCACTTATTGCGACTGCCAAGTGAGGGTAAAGTTAGAGCAACTCTCGCAAAAGGATTGGATCGAAAGCGATCGTGATGAGAAGCTTCTGCCGGCTATCCAGCAAAAGGTGACGAAGGCCGTTGCAGACGAGTGCTGGCCAAAAGCTTTTCGGAGGCCTGGGTGACGCGCCCGCTAACGACCTAAAGACTCGCGGCTAATGGGATAATCCGATGAAAGTTGAGGCGCTGTCGGTCATCTTGATCTCGTCTGGTTTGCTATGGTTCAACACCGTGCCAGCGCAGGCCGAGACGCTTCGGTGGAGCTGTGAATTTCCCGTGATGGCAACACCAAAAGGCGTCAGCAGGGAGAGCTTTAAACTGGAGTTCGCGTTAGATAGTTTGACAAAGCGGGCCGTTCTAATCGGCAATGCCGGACTGTCAGACGTAGATGTCTACAACGGCGATCAGGGCATTACCTTCCAGGAAAAGCTAATGTCCGGCGCAATACAGACCACAACGATCAGTCACGCAAATGGCAAGTCGGTGCATAGCCGGCATTCGATGTTGGGCGGCAACATTGTCCCCTCGCAATATTACGGCGACTGCAAATAACGACCAATCTTGAACGGGGCATCCCGCCTTGCCCCGCGTCAATTAATCAGGTCGCCGCCTCGTAGGCCGCGGTGACCTCTTCCAAGGTCTCGGCGACGTGGATCGCGCCGCCACTCGCAAGCTCGATGCGAACACCCTGCGCGCCTTCCGGCCGAGGACCGAACGACACGATTGCGGCCTTCGGCACCGTCACTGGGTCGCCGTTATTTTCCTGATTTAGTTTGAGCAAGCTCATTGGTTCATCCTTTCGCTCGTTGGTCTCAATCATCGGTCTGTGCGGCACCGCGAGACCTTCCGGTGCCATTGTCGTCTTCGCTGCAATCCCGGCGACGACAGCGGCCGCGGCCGCAGACGCGGCGAAGTCGCGCCGATAGTGAGAATGATCTATGACGATGCAGGAGACGGCCGTAACGCCAGACTGCGTATTCCGTGCAGCTCATTGCAGCGTCTCTCCATCAACGGCGATCAGGCGGGGCCCCCGTCGCCCCAGCCATGCGATGATCGGCGCATACAGTCCAGGTGCGTCCGTAACTCCCGCAAATGCGCCCACGGAAATCGCCATTAGCTGAACGCGGATCATTGCGCGAACAGCGCCGCCGAGTTCGTCGTCGATGTGTCCTAAAAGAGAGAGGTCCGCGTCCGTGACTGCATCCATCGTTCGCGCGATCTGTTCAAGTCGCGCTAGGTCGGCACCGGAGGGGGCAAGGTCGCGGTCATGGATCACATCTGCGACAAGGTCGGCGAAGTCGGCGCGGACGGCGTCCAAGCTGCGCCCGTTTGCTAACTCACTCGTCATCTTCGGCTCCGACAGGTTCTGATGCGCGCGGCTTCGGCGCGTTTGGATCAAGGACCTTGGCCCTGGCTTCCGCCGCATCGGCAATCCGGTGCAGCATGGCGTGGACGATACCCTCGATTCGCCTGCGCTCGACCAGGTCGCGAGCGCCGATGCGCGCTGGAAGCTGCTCGGCCTCGACGCGAAACATGCCGGCGAGTTCCGTGATGAACTTGAGAGCCTCGTTGAGCTCAACCAACCGGCCCTCGCGCTCCCGGACCCTTAGCCACACCAACGCGGCCTTTGCCTTTTCCAGGTCAGAAGCCGCCGCGAACTTTGCCGAGCGGCGCTCTGGGCTCCGCAACCATCCGACATAGGCTAGCCGGGCGCGCGTCTGATCGAACCGGCCATCACTCCGACGCTCGATCACGCCTTCATCGGCTAGCTGCGCCACGCGTTGCCGGGTAAGGCCCAGGTGAACGCCGAGAGCCGACGCGTTTACGATCTCAGCCGGTGACGCCTTGGTGCGTCGGGCAGCCCGGTCGGCGGGCGAGCGGTCAGCGGACACGGCTGTCATGACGTCCTACGGCAAGGGAAGGCCCGAATCCCGGACCGGAAATATGCCGAAAGCGTGGGCTGGCGCGTCCCCGCGTTTGAAGGTCGCCCCAAAGGACCCGGGCGGACAGGTTGACGAGCCGGTCGCAGCGGCGGAAAGCTGAGGGACCACTGCGACCGGCCATTCCTCGTCCGCCAGGCGTGAAGACCAGACCAGGCGAGCAGTGCGGCGACCAGCATCAAGGCCGCCAGGGGGAACAATTCGAACATGACATGCCTCTGCATCAGGCAGAAAAATAAAAGAAGAATGCCGCTGATATCCGCGGGGGCCGCGATCCGGTGGCGCCCGCGGAAGCCTGGAGGTCGAAGGAATACGGGAACGTTTCGATACCGGCCTGTTGTGTTGCAGCGGTAACGAACCCGCGCGTTGACGTCGGCCTTGTGAACACATCGACCTTGGACGAGGGATCGGCCAGGTGATTGCCCTGCCGAAATCAGCTAAGCTTCCGGCTGCCTGGCGCGCGGAAACAGTCATGATCAGGAACGGAATCTATTCGCTGGCCGCCGTTTCGATTGATGGAGTGGACGTCGAAGTTGGCGGCGTCCTGATCCTGCACGACGGCACGATCCTTGGCGGCGATTCCTACGTCTTTTACATCGGGACCTACGAATGTTCCGACGGCAAATGGATCGGCGAAATGCTGAGCCAGGAGCACACGCCGACGACGCGTCCACCAGCAGAACGCGTCCAGCACATCGGATTCAACGGCACCTACGACGATGCCGGAGCCGAAGCCGATGCGACAGCGGTCGTCGGCAAACAACGAATTCGGTACGATGCAACGCTGCGGTTGCTGGCGGCGGCTTAGCTTCGATCCTTTTCGAACGGGATCAGTCTGGTGGGCAATTCTCGCTTGCCCACGGGGCACCCCGTCTTCCCTCTGGCACTGGAACGATCCGGCTCGGTCGCCGACACGGCGGCCGCACGCATGAATTCGGCCCAGGCAGCGTCCGATGACCGCCGCTCGACATAACCAACACCTGCGGCGGCAACAGCAACAAGCGTGAAAAGCCAGATCACGACGGTAGTACCTGCCCGGCTATCGAAAATCGGCATCGCCCTTCTCCCGAGATCGGGTTTGTGATGGCCTAGGTCCATTCGGAATTTTCGGGTGTGAACCGGTTCACGTCTCACGCCGACTTGAAGCCGAGGCCCTGCGGCGGCCGTCCCGGACCCCCGCTGGCGAACCATCGGCGGTATGGCAGCGATAATTCGGACCTGCGGACGAACGGCCGGCGTTACAGGGTGGGGCTTCCTCGCCGGAGCCTGCACCGTGAACCGACCGCGTTGCCATTTTTTCCCGATTGCGTGAAACAGATCACAGCGCCTTACCCTGGCCCGTCGGAGAGTGCAGGCTTGCGGAGGGTCCAGGCCATGACGAAACCTGCCAAGCGCATCCCCCGTTGGCTTACGATCGACTTGACGATCCTCGTGGTCGGAGCCTTCATCACGGCCGTATCCGCTCTGTGGTTGGGCACCAGCATCCTGCGTTTGGTGGTGCCTGATTGAGCTTCCCCTCTCCGGCCGCTGCTGGCGTGTCACTGCGTGACGGGCAAGAGCCGGGCCATGCCGGGAAAGCGAGGGCAAGTATCGGTCGCCGCCGCAACATGCTGCACTGCACGTGATTGAAGCCGCCGCCGGCCGGCATCACGCACAATTGCTGTGCATCGAGAGGTCGGCCAAAACTGTAGCCTTTCGAGGGTAGCTTGGGCTGGAACCCAGCGGCATTTTCGAGTAGGCGTATGAACGGTTTGTCCCAAACTGCGAGTACGCGCATGCTTAGAGTATCCAAAACTTTTCCCGCAATGGTTTTGGGCTGGATTTTGCTCGT
Source organism: Pseudomonadota bacterium (assembly GCA_023422775.1). Lineage (GTDB taxonomy): Bacteria > Pseudomonadota > Alphaproteobacteria > Rhizobiales > Xanthobacteraceae > Bradyrhizobium. The sequence continues at coordinate 70,196 of JAFAGM010000012.1, read as the reverse complement.
CAGCAGCCCCCTGGTGCAATCGGCAAGCGCTCAAGACGGGAAGCGATCGGAAGAAAACGTCCCCGGCGCATCGGAGGTCACGTTCGAGTGGCAATATTCCTGCCCTGGCGGGAAGGGTTGCTCGTTCACCTGCCCCGGATCGGGCGGTGCATCCAACGTCACGAAGCTTACGCTTCAACTGGGGAGCATCCCTGTTGCCGCCAACCAGAGAGCCTTCGGCGTATTCTATAAATTTTCGACCGCACAGATTCCGCGCGCCAACGGCTTTAGCCTGACGACGGGGATCAGCACGCTTTCATGCCAGGTGAATGGCATGGACCTCGACTATTCCGGACCACGGAAGCCCGTTGACGAGGACGTGCCGACCGCAAGCATCCCAAGCCAGGAGAAGGGCTCACAGGTTCGCTTGCGGTAGCGCGGACGCAAGGACAGCAAAAGGCCGCCGATTTTACCCTGCGGGAGTTCCTGGTCAGGGCTGGCTGCCGATTCCAGGGTTGGTGTTTCCAGACCTGATGTTTCCAGACCTGATGTTTCCAGACCTGGTGTTTCCAGACTTATTGTCCTGGCGGCCAACGCCGCCGGGCTTCCTGAGAAAGCAGCTTCGGGTGTCCCGCGGCGTCCCTGCGTCCGAATTGATCGTGAGCCTTCATCTCGGCAGAGATTGCCAGGACCCGCCACGCGACAAAAAGCGCGTTCACGATCAGCCAGATCTGCAGCCAGGTCATGATTCCCACGTGAGTTCCCCATTTCACGTATTTGTGAGAGTTCCACTAGCGTCTCGATTTGGGGCAATTGTGTGCGCGTGCGCCGCAAAAAAATGCGCAAAGAATCGGCAAAAGCCGGCGAGCCACCCGGCCACTCGCCTATTTCATCGTGGAAACGGTCACCGGGCGGCCCGCGATCCCTGCAGGGGCGCGCGTTTGATATGACGCCGCGCGGCGCCCAAAACCATCTTGGGGTCGTCATTGCCGGCGCCGGCATTCGCCGGGTCGGTAATCCGCAGATAGTGGAAGGCCTTCCCGACGTCGGCCAGTTCGTCGGACGCACGCGCCACGAGGCCTTTTCGTGCAGCCGGAGCAGCGCGCGGGATATGGTTGCCTGGGTCGCCCGGGTCTTCCCGTTGTAACGGCGACACTTGTCCATGCTGGCAAGTCTAGACCTGCCAAGTTTTCCCGGTCAACCGTCCGCCCGGACGAAATTCGCGCGCTTTGGCAGATAGTTACCTCTGATCCCTATGGGCAGCCACCGGGTTGCGTGCAGCCCGCCGCCCACAACGAAAAGCCCGGCAACCGGGCCGGGCTCGCAATATCCGTTGGGTGATGAAACGCAGTCATTAAGATCGGAACGCATTAAGTTTCGGTGTGGCACCGGCTCCGTAGGAATGCGGATATCAATACATATTTCGCCGGCACCCGGCAGCCTGCCGGCTATCGGCGGCATCGCAGGGTCTCTTGGTCCGGGCGAACGCACCGATCGGCGGGGCATGATGGCTGGCCCGCATCGTTAATCCCGCGTTACATCGGTGACGCAAATGCAGGGCAAAGCGCGCTCTGTCCCTTAAAATCGGAGGTCTATTGTCCCCGCAAATCAAAAGACCGGGGGGAGACAATGAGCCTTTCGAACCGATTGCAAATCGACAGCCTGCACTGCCGCGCGATCTGCGATGAGATCGGGGAACGGCTGCAGTTCATGCTTCGCGCGGACGCGACCGATTTGCCCGCCAGCCTTCAGGCCCTCATCGACCGGCTCGCCGAACAGGATCGCGAACTTGCCCCATCGATCGTTCCAGATATCGACGATGTGGCCTGGCAGCCAGCCACGGCGCCGCACACCGCCTAACCGGCGGCCTGCCGATCGACCGGCCGTTGCTTGCCCGCGTCAAGCTCTGACAAAGAGGCGTCATTCGGCTGTAAGACTCTTTTGGTCCAATCCAACCAGCTGGCTGCGCCCCTCGTTTTGTAGCGAGTCAGGGGCATTGCAAAGTGGCTGGTGGGGGCCGTCCATCGCCGCGCGGCGGGCGGCCCCGCTGAGCCCGCGACCCCTCTCCTTCTGCCGTGAACCACCGGCATACGTATTGCTACTAACAACTGGCCGGGCATTTCAGTGGCCCAGTTTGGATCAAGCGCCGCCGGGACAGTGTATTTCGATACCGGCGGCGTATTTTTCCGGGACGAAACCGTTTTCCTGAGTCCACGAAAACATCCTGAAACAAACGGCTGGATATCGTTGGGCAACCAGCAGGGGATGGCAAAAATGCAATTTATCTTCGATCTGATCTGGACGCAGTCATGTACCCGATACCTCGCCTCGATGGGTCAAGGGGAGGTTGAGCGATGATCGAAGCTTCCGCAGCCATCCTCGCGGTGGTCAGCCTGGCGATCTTCGCCGCTCACGCACTGGATGCCTATCGCACTGGTTAAGCCTGCCGGCCCTGGCGACCATTTTGCCTGTGGCCCCATCGGGGGAATAGCCATGGTCAGACGCTGGAGTGCAGACGACGCAGGCGACCGAAGACTTCCCGGACAGAAATTCGGGGCGTATGCGGACATCGAGAAGAAAGATTGCAGCGGCCGCGTCGCTGTCTTCAAGGCCCACCAGTTGAACTCATCTTCAGACGAGCGATGTTCTTTCGACCCGGGACCGGCCGGATTCAATTGGATAGAGATCGATTTGAAGCGAAGTCATTGAGCTGAGACCCGGCAATTTCCGGACGACATTTGCCCAGCCATTTTTTTGCAGCAACTCCGAACGAAGGCACTACGGGCTGTGCCTTGGAAAAGGAATCAACTCGTCAAAGGACGCGACAGATGATTGATCGACAGTTGGCTCGCTTGCGAGCGCATCGAAGCAACATTCAGCGCTATCGCAATCTGCTGCAAACGAGCCTGACGGAACTCGAGCGCCAGTTCGTCGAAAAGCGCCTGAACGAGGAGCAATCAAATCTGGAGAGCGTCGCCAATTCCCTTCCCAGGGACTTTCGCGGAATGATCGCCGACCTGCCTCCCCGCTCCCGCCTGGCCTAGATAGCGCTGCCTTTGAGATTTGGAGAGCCTGTGAGCTTTGGAGAGAAGGCGTTTCCGAAACTGGAATCCGAAACTGGTCCTGCGGCGTTTCCTCACGACCGGAAAGCGTCGAGCGCGTGCGCGACGAGGACGCCGACGCTAAGAACAACAAGAAATGCCGCAATAGCTTCAAACATGAGTGCATCCAGGCAATGGCCCGAGTAAGCGGCCGGCACCTTGCACAGTCAAAACTATTCAACAGCGCGCCTGAGGTTTTGTTGTTATTCTGGTGATTCTCGGCAACGGTTCCGGGTTGATGGGCCAGAAATGATCACGTTGCGCCTTGCCGTTCCATCGGTCCTGGTCGCCGCGGCGGTAGCCGGGTCTTTTACCTACTTCGTTGCACCGCCGGTGCACGTCAAAGCCGATCCGCAATCGCAGCCGGGCTCGCCGGGTTTGATACGTCCTGAAACGAGGACGTCGACGGTAATTGATCCGCGCCCGAGTCTGGAAGAGGAGAAAGCGGCCGCGGCCTTCCGCGAAGCCGCGGCGGCGATCCTGAGACGGGCGCCCAACACGCGGGCATCTGCCATCACCGAAGCGCCTCCGATCACGGGGCGGATCCCGTTGCCAAAAAGGCGCCCGACCAATCTCCCATGACTGCTGGAAGCGCCGGCAAGGGCACACGGGCGGCGGTTGATGTCCCGCGCCGAGAGCCTTCCCGCCGATGGCTAGCAGCCGCGGCAGATCCCGGTGAAGGAACTTACTTCCGGCCGGCTACGCTTCCGCGCCGGCGGCTTTCGCGTCTGGGCCTTGCGAGGGCTGATGATCCGCTGCGAGGCGCCGGCATAGGGCGCGGTCACCAGGCTCCCGCGCGGCGCCACCGTATCGACCGCGCCATAGGAGGTCGGCGGAGCCGGGCGATTGGGCATTAGCGGCGGCATCCTCGAGGCGTTGCCGATGCCGCTTGGGTCGGAGAGCACGCTGGGATTGGCGGGGCCGAACGGTATGCCCGATATCGCCGAGCTGCCCGCGCCGGCAGAGCCGGCCGGCGGCACCAGTTGCGCGAAGGCGGCTGCCGGAGCGAAAAAGGAAAGTGCCGCGAAGAGAACAAGCTTCGAGTTGCGGGACATCGGCTCTCTCCGAAGGCTTTGCATCCAACGATAACGTAGGGCCGGAGTTCCCTCCCTTGAAGAGCGAATGTCTTATTCCTTTTTCCGTGCAGTAGGCACCAATCGGAGAATCAGGTTTAATCAAGACACGAAACGTCTTGAGATTGCGGCGGAATGAACCAGCCAGAGATCCTAGATTCCGATATTCGCGCGCTGCAGCAATGGCTCCGCACCGCCTGGCAGCAGCTCGGCGATCCCTCCCTCACCGCCTTCGCCCGACGCGAATTGCGCAACCAGATGAAGCAATGCAACGCCGACCTGCGGGAGCTGCTGCAGCGCGTGGCGGAGCAGCAGTTGCAGCCGGTCCAACAGCGGGCAACGAACTCCACCAAGCCGGATATGCGAATTCTGGCCGTTTGAAGCACGATCAGGCGCTGGCTGCGGCCCGTCCCTCGCCGGCCAGCCACGAGCACAGCGCGGCCGGCACGGCGCCGACAAGGCCGAACAGCACCACATGCGGGCCGTGGACGAAACCCATCCAGGTCGCGCCGATCAGCGGCAGATAGCTGATCGCATAGCCGAACAGGGCCGTCAGCAGCACCCGCTGCGAGAGATGGCGCGCCGACAGCGCGTGATCGAACCATGCGACCGCAAGCGCCGGCACCAGCCCGACCAGGTAAATCATGGGCAACATCATGACCTGCGCGACATCGAACGTGCTCGCGCTGCCGGCGAACCAGTTGGCGATCTGCAGCATCACCCAGAACGCGACGATGAAGCCGAGCGGCGGCGCGATGCCGACGAAGATCAGAAGACGTTTCATGAAAGCAAGTCCTTGGCTGCCCAACCAGCCCGGAAGCTAGCGCTGCGTCACGCTTGTCGATGTGACCGCGCTCACGCTGGCGGGGGCGTGTTCCGCCCGGTCTGCCCTTGTCCGCCGGACCGGCCGTCCTGTTGATAACCCAAAAGCACGGCCCCCCGCGGCGGAACAGGCCGCCACGGTGTGCTATCGGCATATCGACCTGAACCACGACGGACGGAAGACATGCGGATCACCCTGGTCGGTTCCCGCCATTTCGGCGTGACGACATTCAACACGTTGCGCCAACACGGGGTCGATATCGTCCGCGTCGTCGTCCATGACGGCGAGGACCGCCTTGCCGCCACAGGGCGCGCCGCCGGGATCGAGGTCGTCGTGCAAGCCGATCCCAAGCGGGTTGCGGCCTCGGAGATCGCGCCGAACACCGATCTGATCGTGACCGCGCACAGCCATGCCCGCGTCACCAGGGAGGCGCTGGCCGCCTCCAGGCTCGGCGGTATCGGCTATCACCCCTCGCTGCTGCCCCGGCACCGCGGCATCGCCGCCGTGGAATGGACCATCAGGGAAGGCGACCCGATCGCGGGCGGCACCGTCTATCACCTCGCCGACCGGATGGATGCCGGCGCGATCGCGGCGCAGGAATGGGTCTTCGTCAAAAAGGGCGAAACCGCCCGCGAACTCTGGGAGCGTGCACTGGCGCCGCTCGGCCAGAAGCTGCTCGCCGACGTGATCTATCACGCCAAGGCCCATGGCAGCCTTCCGGCTACGCCCCAGGATGAGGAATTCGCCACCAAGGCGCCGAGCCTGACCGACGCCAAGCACTGAACCCTACCAAAATACCTCAAGGGAGCCTTTGCTATCGAATCGGCACCGAATAATGCCAAAATCACCACGTCTCGGGGGCCGGCCGGATTCACCTTGATGTGTTTGAACCAACAGGAACTTTCCTCGACGGAGCGGCGCACCCCAGTTTGGCCACATTGTAGCCAGATAAGGCACCCCATCACCCACAATTCAGGAAATTTGATCCATGCGCGCCAATCGCATCAGCGGCCTTTTGTTTGCTTCGTTTGTTACCTCCGCCGCGGCGCTCGCAGCCGCTCCGGCCTCCGCCCAGTCGCCCTATGACGGGCTTTGGCAGGTAACCGTCGTGACCAAAAACGGCAACTGCGATGCGCAGACCACTTCGACCGTGAACGTTACCGACGGCAAGATTTCAGGCGGCCCGGTTTCGGGTAGCGTCGGCAGCGGGGGACTTGTGAAAGTCTCGATCAATGGTGCATATGCGAACGGACAACTCAGTGGCAACTCCGGATCGGGGAAATGGAATGGCGCATCAGCTGGTGTCGCATGTAGCGGTCGATGGGAAGCATCCCGTCAGTAAGCCAGAGACCTCCAGATTTTTCGCCCGGACGCGGCGGCTGACATTCGCAGCCGTCGCGTTTTTTATGACCGGATTCGCCGCGTCAAACGCTCACGCCCAGGCGAGCGCCTTCGCCGGCATGGCCGGCAACTGGCGCGGCGGCGGCACCGTGACGCTCGACGACGGCTCCAGCGAGCGCATCCGCTGCCGCGCCACCTACAGGGTGGGTGGGCCGAATATGGAAATGGTCCTCACCTGCGCCAGCGACTCCTACAAGTTCAACCTGCAGGCAGCCGTCGTTGCCCAGCGCGGCGAAGTCACGGGCACCTGGAGCGAGAGCAGCCGGAACGTCGGCGGCACCATCCAGGGCCACGGCGGCGGCGGCAGTTTCCAGGTGGTCGCCAGCGCCGCTGGCTTCAACTCTAGCATCTCGCTGAAGACCACCGGCAGCAGGCAGACGATCGCCTTGAGGGCCGACAGCCAGTTCAGGGCCGCCAATATTTCGCTGTCGAAGTAGGCCGCCGAAGAAGCTGCGTCGCCTCCCCCGCGAGTGCGGAGGGCATGATCAACTCGTCGCGGGCTTTGCGAGTTTCGCCGCGGTTTCCTTGATGGTTTTGGCGATCAGCAGGGCCTGCTCCTTGTTGAACGCAAAATCCTGCACGCCTCTGTGCGTGGTCAGCGACAGCACCATGATGTCGGGCTGCTGCTCGGGCCAGCCGGTCGCGAATGCCGTCACGAAGTCTGCGGAAGTCGATCGATTGGTCATTGGCGGGAATTTCCTCTTGCGCTTCTGATGCGCGCCTTCGCGCGCACCGTCCAGCTCTTCAATTCAGCTCTTGGGTACGAAGGCGGTAACCTCGATCTCGACCTTGGCCCTGTCATCGACCAGCCCTTCGATATAGAGCAGCGTCGATGGCGGAAAGTTCCGCCCCAGCGTTTCCTTCCACGCCGCGCCGATGCCCGCGCCGGCTGTCTGGTATTCGCTGCGGCTGGTCAGGTACCAGGTCAGACGCACGATGTGCTCGGGTCCCGCGCCGGCTTCAGCCAGCAACTTGACGATGCGCTTCAGCGCCGTGCCGACCTGGCTTGCCATATCGGGCGAATAGTCGCCCTTCTCGTCACCGCCGGTCTGGCCGGCGAGCACGATCCACTTGCCGGGGCCATCGACCTCGACGCCGTGCGAGAAACCGCGGGGTTTCGACCATTCGGCCGGTTGCAAGATACGCATGTAATAATCCTCCCTGAGACCGGCGTTCTTAGCATCGAAGAGGCCCGCACTCCCACAGCGAAATTGCGGCACCGCGACGCAAGGGCGGGCGCATCGCTGCGTCGGCACATTTGCGCGTTGCAAATCGTGCCGCCCTCGCCGATACCGGCTTCCCCGCAATTGCTCGCTTCCGCTCCGGTACATGGACCGTACACCATCGATATCCCGGGCCGCGCTATGGATGGCCGGCTGGCTCGCGCTGATGCTGATCATCGCCATCGCCGGCCGCGAGGCGGTGCGCGAGATGAACGTGTTCCAGCTCATGGAGGTGCGTTCCATCCTCGGCTTCCTGATGCTGTATCCGCTGATCCGCGCCAAGGGCGGCTTCAGCGTGGTGAAGACGCAGCGCCTGCCGCAGCATGTCGCGCGCAATTTCATTCACTACGGCGCCCAACTCGGCTGGTTCTTCGCATTGACGCTGATCCCGATCGGTCAGGTGGTGGCGATCGAGTTCACCATGCCGATATGGACCGCGATCCTCGCCGCGATGTTCCTCGGCGAACGAATGACGGTCTGGAAGATCGCAGCGATCCTGCTCGGGATCGTCGGCGTCGTCATCATCGTTCGCCCCGCCACCGGAGAGGTCAATCCCGGACAATTGATCGCGCTGGCGGCCGCCGTCGGGTTTGGCATTTCGGTCGCGATGGTCAAGTCGCTCACCCGCACCGAGCACACGCTCGCGATCCTGTTCTGGATGCTGGTGGTGCAATCGGCGGCCGGCTTCCTGCCCGCGCTGTACGTCTGGACATGGCCGCCGAACCATATCTGGGGCTGGGTTGTCGTGATCGCGTTTTGCGGCACGTTCTCCCACTACTGCATGGCGCGCGCCATGCTGCATGCCGACGCCACCGTGGTGATCCCGATGGACTTCCTGCGGGTGCCGCTGACCGCCGCCGCCGGCTGGCTGATCTATTCAGAACGGCTGGACGTTCTCACGGTGCTCGGCGCGGCGCTTATTCTCCTCGGCAACCTGCTGAACCTGCGATCGGCGCCTGCGGCGCCCCCGCGCGCGCCAACCTGATTCTTGTTGCGAGGCTGTGATCTGGATCACGCGGCCGCGCGTGCCTTGAGGGTAACGGTCAGCGGTAAATGGCCGATTCACGGCTTTTTTTGTGGCGCGAGGGGTGGATTTTTTGTGTAGTCTGCGCCGAGCGTTATTGCCAAAACTCTTTTCGATTCTGCAGGGGGATTTTTCCTGATGCGCTACCCAGCCCTCATTCTGTCCGCAATTTGCATGGCCTTTACGGTCAGCGCCGCGCAGGCCGAGAAGCGCGTTGCTTTCGTGGTCGGCAATGGAACCTACAAGAACGTCGCTCCGCTTCCGAATCCGTCCGTCGATGCCAAGGCGATGGCCGCTGCATTGCGCAACGTCGGCTTCGAGGTGGTCGAAGGGTCCAATCTCACGCGCGACAAGATGACCGAGCGGCTGCTCGACTTCGGCAAGAAGGCGCAGGGCGCCGACGTCGCGTTGTTCTTCTATGCCGGCCACGGCATCGCCATCAGCGGAACCAACTATCTGTTGCCGATCGACGCCGACATCAAATCCGAAATGGACGTCAAGCTGGGCGCGGCGATCAATATCGACCTCACCCTCGAGCAGACCATGGGCGACGCCAAGGTCAAGCTGGTGTTCCTCGATGCCTGCCGCGACAACCCGTTCGCGGCGAAGATCAAGTCGAACGCCGCTACCCGCAGCGTCAACGTGCAGACCGGCCTCGCCGAAATGAAATCCGGCGAAGGAACCCTGATCGCGTTCGCGACCGGCCCGGGACAGACCGCGCTCGACGGCCAGGAAGGCAACAACAGCCCGTTCACCCGCGCGCTGCTCGCCAACCTCACCCAGCCCGGTGTCGAGATCCAGCAGGCGATGACCAAGGTCCGCGCCCAGGTCAACGAGGAGACCAACAAGGGCCAGCTGCCCTGGGGCCACACCAACCTGATCGGCGCGGTCTACCTGAACGGCGCGCCCGCGCCCGGCGCCGTGGCGGCCGCAGCGCCGGCGGCGAACGTCTCGAAGGCGTCCGACGTCGAACTGGAGTTCTGGCGCTCGATCAAGGATTCCAACAAGACGGAAGAACTCAATGCCTACCTGACCAACTACCCGAACGGTCAGTTCCGGTCGCTGGCATTGTCGCGGATCGCCTCGATCGAAAGCGGTGCGAAGGATGCGGCGGCAACCCGCAACCTCAGCAAGGGCATCGATCCCGCCACCTTCAAGGACGAAGCGAACCAGATCACCGAGGACCAGATCGGGCTCGACAAGGGCAAGCGCCGCGACGTGCAGCGCCGCCTCACCGGGCTCGGTTTCGACACCAGGATCACCGGCCAGTTCGATGCGCCGACCCGGGCCGTGATTACGCGCTGGCAGGCCGCCCGCGGCTATCCCCAGAGCGGCTACCTCAACAAGCTGCAGCACAAGGCCCTGCTCACCGAGATCGTGGCGGCTGCGCCGACCGCGAGTGCCGAGGAGGAGCGTCCGAAGCGCCGGTCCAGCACCCAGCAGGCTCAGCCACAGGTGCATCACCAGGCTCCGCCCCAGCGGCAGTATGCCCCTGCTCCCGGCCCCGATCCGGCCGGCGCCGGCCGCTTCATCGGCGGCGTGGTCGGCGGCATGTTGCGCTGACGACAGCAACACGCGAATTCAAAAGCCCGGGCTGGTCCCGGGCTTTTTCATTCTGACAGTTTCAGGCAGTCCGCCTGCCCTCCAGCAGCCCAAATCGGGACAGCCGGGTTCTATTTGCCCGCGACCCGTCGCAGCGCCTCGTTGATACGGTCCTGCCAGCCTGGGCCGTCTTGCTGGAAGTATTCCAGCACATCCTGGTCGATGCGCAGCGAGACCAACTCCCTCACACCTGGAAGCCGGGGCGGCTTCGGCGGTGCTTCCGGTACCTTGGTGGTGGTGCGCTTGAACGCCGCTTCGGCCTCGGTGCGCGCATCGTTCAGGGTTCTCGGCCGTCGCGGCTGGTCCGCCATCGCTAAATTCCTTCAAACAGAGCGGTAGAGAGGTAGCGCTCGGAGAATGACGGCACAATGGCGAGAATGGTCTTGCCGGCGCCGTCAGGGCGCTTTCCGATCTCGAGCGCAGCCGCGATCGCGGCACCGGAGGAAATTCCGCCGGGGATGCCTTCCATGCGCGCCAGCGCGCGCGACATCTCGATCGCAGCCGGGCCGTTGACCCTGACGATCTCGTCGATGACCGAGCGATCCAGAATGTCAGGCACGAAGCTGGCGCCGATGCCCTGGATCTTGTGCGGCGTATGCTGCCCGCCTGACAGCACCGGGCTCTCCTCGGGCTCGACGGCGACCACCTGCAACGATGGCTTGCGCGGCTTGAGCACCTGTCCGACGCCGGTGATGGTGCCGCCGGTGCCGACGCCCGCAACGAAGAAATCGATGTTGCCGCCGGTGTCGTTCCAGATCTCTTCAGCCGTGGTGCGACGGTGAATTTCGGGATTGGCGAGGTTCTTGAACTGCTGCGGCATGACCGCGTTGGGCGTGGTGCGCACCAGTTCTTCGGCGGTCGCGATCGAGCCCTTCATGCCCTGCGTCGCCGGTGTCAGGATGATCTCGGCGCCGAGGAAGGCCAGCATCTTGCGCCGCTCGATCGACATCGACTCCGGCATCACCAGTTTCAACCGGTAACCGCGCGACGCCGCGACAAACGCCAGCGCAATGCCGGTATTGCCGGAAGTCGGCTCGATCAGCACGGTGTCCGCGTTGATCACGCCGGCCTTCTCCATCGCGATCACCATCGCGGCACCGATGCGATCCTTGACGCTCGCCGCGGGATTGAAATATTCGAGCTTGGCAAGGATGGTTGCGCTAACACCGTGCATTTGAGGCAATTTGCGCAGACGAACGATCGGCGTGTCGCCGATCGCGTCGACGATGGAGTCGAAAACCCGGCCTCGGCCGGGGCGGTGCGCTGCTGCACCAATGGCTGATGACGCATCCATGGCGGCGCTCCTGTAACGATCTTGTGCGCGGAACTGGCGGCTTCCGTTACTTAGGAGGTGGCCACGCCGATGCGCAAGGTGGAAACACCAGCACCGGATATTCGCTGCATCGCAAAATCGAAACTTATCAAGAATCGTTCAACGAACGCATTTGTGTTGCGACAACGTCAAACAGTTCTGTGTATACTTTCGTCGTGGGCTGAGGGCACGTTCCAATCGCAACACACTGAGATCGCAAGGAGGTCAACCGATGCCAGCTGTTGCTGAAATCCTGTCGACCGTCGCATCGAGGCCCGATCCGCGCGGCTGTGATCTACCGGACTGCCCTGTTTGTGCCGATACAATGGTGGCCGCAGAAGCTTCCGCTTATCTGAGCGATCACGCCATCACCTATCTCTGGACCTGCGATACCTGTGGTTACGGTTTCGTGACCAAGCATTCGGTGAAGAGGTTCGCCTGCAACTGAGATCTATCGCGGCGAGATGTCCCCGCGCGCCCATCCGGCGCGCGTTTGCTTTTTGAATATCTCGAAGGTGCCGCCGGCGATCGCCTCGCGCATGCCGGACATCAGGTGCTGATAATAGGCGACGTTGATTTCCGACAGCAGCATCGCACCCAGCGTCTCGCCCGACCGAACCAGATGATGCAGATAGGCGCGTGAAATGTTGCGCGTCGATGGCCAGTCGCTCTCCTCGTCGAGCGGCCGCGGATCGTCGGCGTGGCGGGCGTTGCGCAGGTTGATCTGGCCGAAGCGGGTGAACGCCATGCCGTGACGGCCGTTCCGGGTCGGCATCACGCAATCGAACATGTCGATGCCGCGCGCGACCGCCTCCAGCAAATCCTCAGGCGTGCCGACGCCCATCAGATAGCGCGGGCGATCCGCCGGCAGCGCCGGCGCGGTTTCCTCGATCATCGACAGCATCACCGCTTGCGGCTCGCCGACCGCCAGCCCGCCGATCGCGTAGCCGTGGAAGCCGATGTCAACCAGTTCGCGCGCGCTTGTTCGGCGCATCTCGGGAATGTCGCCGCCCTGCACGATGCCGAACAGCATGTAGCCTTCAGGCGCGATCTCGAACGCGCGCTTGCTGCGCTCCGCCCAGCGCAGCGACAGCCGCATCGCGCGCTCGATGTCGGCGCGCTCCGCCGGCAGCCTCACGCACTCGTCCATCTGCATCGCGATGTCAGAACCCAGGAGCCGCTGCACCTCGATCGAACGCTCCGGCGACAGTTCGACCTTGGCGCCGTCGATGTGCGAGCGGAAGGTCACAGCCTTCTCCGTCACCTTTCGCAGGTCCGACAGCGACATCACCTGGAAGCCGCCGGAGTCGGTCAGCATCGGCCCTCTCCAGCCGGTGAACGTCTGCAAGCCGCCCAAAGCGGCGATCCGTTCCGCGCCCGGCCGCAGCATCAGGTGATAGGTATTGCCGAGCACGATATCGGCGCCGGCAGCGCGCACCTCGCGCCAGTGCATGCCCTTCATCGCGCCGGCCGTCCCGACCGGCATGAAGGCCGGCGTCCGCACCACGCCGTGTGGCGTGGTCAGGCGGCCGGTGCGGGCCGCAGCGTCGGTGGCGAGCAACTCGAAATGATTGGGAAGGCTCATGCGAGAGCTTATGGCGTGACAGAGCCACCCGGTTCAACCCGGTTTGGGCCGATTTTCCGTCCAAAACCCGTTGACGGCAGCGTCAGCGTGCCGCATAAGTCCGCGCCATGGCGATCTCGACCAAAACCACCGCGAAAACCAAAGCACCCTCCGGGGGCTCGGGAGCCGCGCGCGCGTAGTCGAACGATCGCAACATCCGAACCGAAGCCCCGCCTGAAAAGGACCGGGGCTTTTTTTATTGCCTGCAGCTTTCAACCAAGAGGACAGACCCGTGAGCTACCAACCCGTTGTTGCCATCGTCGGCGTGACCGGCGCCGTGGGTGCCGAATTCATAGCCACCATGGACAAGCGCAACTTCCCCGTCCGCAAGCTGAAGGCGCTGGCGAGCGCCCGGTCGGCCGGCAGGACCATCGACTTCCGCGGCCAGAAGATCGCGATCGAGGAGCTCACCGAGCGGTCGTTCGAAGGCGTCGACATCGCGCTGTTCTCGGCCGGTGGCGGCATCTCCCGCAAGTTCGCGCCCTCAGCGGTGAGGGCCGGCGCCGTCGTCGTCGACAATTCCTCGGCATTCCGGATGGACCCGAACGTACCGCTGGTGATCCCGGAGATCAACGCCGGCCGCATCCGCGACCACAAGGGCGTCATCGCCAATCCGAACTGCTCGGCGATAACAGCGCTGGTGCCGCTGTGGCCGATCCACCGGCAGAGCCGCATCAAGCGCATGATCGTCTCGACCTACCAGGCGGCAAGCGGCGCCGGCGCAGCCGCCATGGAGGAACTGGTGGAATCGACCCGCGCCTATCTCGACGGCCGGCCGTTCACGCCCAAGGTGATCCCGCTGCCCTACGCCTTCAACGTCTTCAGCCACAACACGGCGATTGATCCCGAGACCGGCTACAACGACGAAGAAACCAAGGTCATCAAGGAGACGCGCAAGATCTTCGAGGACGAAGAGATCGCCATCGGCGTCACCTGCGTGCGCGTGCCGGTGCTGCGCGCCCATTGCGAAGCGATCACCTTCGAATGCGAGAAGCCGATCACCGAGGACGAGGTGCGCGCCATCCTGTCGAAGGCGCCCGGCGTGAAGATCGTCGACGACCGCGCGAGGAACTATTTCCCGATGCCGATCGATGCGTCAGGCCAGGACGATGTTCTGGTCGGCCGCATCCGCAAGGACCTCAGCGATCCCTCAGGCCGCTCGATCTCGATGTTCGTATCGGCGGACCAGCTCCTGAAGGGCGCCGCGCTGAACGCGATCCAGATCGCCGAACTGCTACCGCAGCGGGTCATGGCGTGAGCTGACGCTGCAAGGGGCCCGGCGCGATTGCGCCGGGCCCCTCAACACATCCACCGCGCGCTAAATCATCCTGTGCGACACGTTCTTGGTGACCGTATAGCACTGCAGGCCTTCGGTGCCGCCCTCACGGCCGTAGCCGCTTTCCTTGACCCCGCCGAAGGGCGTCTCGGCCACCGACGCCACAAAGTGATTGATCGAGAGATTGCCGACTTCGACCTCGGTGGCGAGCCGGTCGGCATTTTGCGCCGAGCGCGTGAAGGCATAGGCCGCAAGCCCATAGGGCAACGAATTGGCCTTCTCGATTGCCTCGTCGAGATCACGCACCGGATTGACCAGCGCCAGCGGACCGAACGGCTCATCACGCATGACGCGGGCATCGTCGGGCACGTCGGCGAGCACAGTCAGGGGAAAGAAGTAGCCGCTGTTGCCGATGCGCTGGCCGCCCGCGAGCACCTTGGCGCCTTTTGACTTGGCATCGGCAACGAATGCCTCCATGGCGTCGATCCGGCGCGAATTGGCGAGAGGCCCAAGTTGGGTCGAAGGGTCCAGCCCATTTCCGACCTTGAGCTGCGTGGCCCTCTCCGCAAACGTATCGGCAAAACGCCTGTAAATGGATTCCTGGACGAAGAACCGCGTCGGGGCCACGCAGACCTGACCGGCATTGCGCGATTTTCCCGTCACCGACGTCGCAGCGGTCGCGACGGGGTCGACGTCGTCGCAGACGATCACGGGCGCATGCCCGCCCAGCTCCATGATCGCCGGCTTCATGTAGCGGCCTGCCATTTCGGCCAGCGACTTTCCGACCGGGATCGACCCCGTGAAGGTGACCAGGCGGATCGACGATTGCGGAATGAGGTGGCTGGAAATCTCCGCGGGGTTGCCGAACACCAGGTTCAACACGCCGGGCGGCAGGCCGGCGTCATGAAAGGCGCGAACCAGCTGCACCGCGCCGGCGGGCGTTTCTTCCGAAGCCTTGAGGATGATGGAGCAGCCCGACGATAGCGCGCCGGCAACCTTCCGACCCGGTGAGCTCATCGGAAAATTCCAGGGCGAGAATGCCGCGACCGGGCCGATCGGCTGCCGCAGCACGGTGTGGCGCATCCCGTCTTCGCTCGGGATAACGCGGCCGTACATCCGCAAGCCCTCGGTGGCGTCCCATTCGATGATGTCGCAGCCGCGCAGGATTTCGAGACGGGCCTGCTCGATCGGCTTGCCCTGCTCCATCGTCATGGCAACCGCCATCTCGCTCACGCGTTCGCGAATGAGGCTGGCCGCCTTCAGGATGATCTGCGTCCGCCTGGCCGGCGCGGTCTTGCGCCAGACCTTGAACCCCCGTTCGGCGGCGGCAATCGCGTCATCGAGATCGGCAATCGTGGCCGTCGGCACCGTCCCGAGCACCGTCTCGTCGGCCGGATTGAGAACGGCCTGGCCGTCCGCCCGCTTCCAGCGACCGTCGATGTAGAGTTCAAGTTCAGGATAGGTCATGAGGGTGCTCTCTTCAAAGGCTGTCAATCCCGGCATCTCTTGCGGGAGGTCGATCCGCTCAAATCCTCGCGAGCAACAATCGGCCGGTCAATCGCGAAGATTTCGCATTTGTCGCGATATATTTGTTTGGATATAAGGCTTCATTCACAGGCATGAGTCAATCAGCCCGCGGGCTCTTTGCGAATGCCTGACGTCGCACTGGCGCATACCGGCTATCATTGGGCCGGCATCGAATCCATGCAGTCCTGGAGCTCTTGATTTGAAGCAAAAACAGGCAATGTCGTCGGACCGCCGTGCGGCGCTGATCGCCGCCGAGAAGCGCGCGGAGACGCTCTTCGATGAAATCGAGAAGCGCGGGCTCGTCAGCGCAGGCCGAACCGAACGGGACGTCGAACAGGACATCTACGCGATCGCGTTGCAACAATTCGGCGTCGAGAAGCACTGGCACAAGCGGATCGTGCGGGCCGGCCCGAACACGTTGACGCTTGCCGCCGATAACCCTCCCGTTCGCAGCATCGGGACGGACGACATCGTCTATGTCGATTTGGGACCGGTTTTCGAGGACTGGGAAGCCGACCTCGGCCGCACCTATGTCCTGGGCAACCACCCCGGAAGACCGTTGGTCGAGGCGCTGCCGGTTGTCTTCGACCGGGTGCAGGCGCATTATCAGGCGACGCCGGATATAACTGGTGCCGAACTCTATGCGTTTGCGCAAAAGGCGGCTGCGGAAGCGGGATGGACTTTTGGTGGCGTTATCGCAGGGCATCTCGTCAGCGAGTTCGCTCATGCACATATCCCGGGCGACAAGAACCTCAATCGCATCTATCCCGGAAACCCGAAACGGATGCGCGATCCTGACGAACTCGGCCGCAAACGGCACTGGATTCTGGAAATTCACCTCGTTGAGCCCAACGGTCTGTACGGCGGGTTCTATGAACGCCTGCTGTAATCGGCCGGCGGTCCAAACCAATCTCAACGCAACGATCAAACGGGATGTGAAATGGATTACGTGAAATTCGGCAAGACCGGCCTCGGTGTCTCACGGCTCTGCATCGGCTGCATGACCTACGGCATCCCCGGTCGCGGTCCGCATCCCTGGACGCTCGACGAAGATGCGAGTCGGCCGCTGATCAAAAAAGCGCTCGACCTCGGCATCAACTTTTTCGATACCGCCAATGTCTATTCCGACGGCACGTCGGAGGAAATCGTCGGCCGCGCGCTGAAGGATTTCGTGAAGCGCGACGACGTCGTGCTCGCCACCAAGGTCAACGGCCGGATGCGGCCCGGACCGAACGGCGCCGGATTGTCACGCAAGGCGATCCTCGCCGAGATCGACGCCAGCCTGAAGCGCCTCGGCACCGACTTCGTCGACCTCTATCAGATCCACCGCTGGGACCCGAAGGTTCCGATCGAGGAAACGATGGAAGCGCTTCATGACGTGGTGAAGGCCGGCAAGGCGCGCTATATCGGCGGCTCCAGCATGTACGCCTGGCAGTTCGCCAAGGCGATCTATACTTCGCGCATGCACGGCTGGACCGAGTTCGTCAGCATGCAGGACCACATCAACCTCATCAATCGCGAGGAAGAGCGGGAAATGCTGCCCTTCTGCCTCGACCAGGGCATTGCCGTGATGCCCTGGAGCCCCCTGGCGCGCGGCAAGCTGACCCGCGGCTGGAACGAGAGCAGCAGCCGCCTTGAGACCGACGAATTCGGCAAGACCCTCTACAATGATTTTCCGGACTCCGACCGGCTCGTCGTCGAATCTGTCGGCAAGGTCGCCGCCGCGCGCGGCGTGCCGCGGGCGCAGGTTGCGCTGGCGTGGGTGCTGCAGAAGAAGGGCGTGACCTCGCCCATCGTCGGGGCCTCGAAGGCGGAGCACCTGAGCGATGCGGTCGCGGCCCTGTCGTTGAATCTGACCGGTGACGAGATCAAGATGCTGGAGGCGCCTTACGTGCCTCACAAGGTCGCCGGATTCTCGTAATCAAGGTCGAACGCGAACACCAGGCGGCCGGCACATGACACTGTTTCTTCTGGCCTATCTCGGCGGCATCCTGACCATCATAAGTCCGTGCATCCTGCCGGTCATCCCGTTCGTGCTGGCGCGCGCCGATCGTCCTTTTCTCAGGGATGGCCTGCCGATCCTCGCCGGCATGACGTTGGCGTTTGCGGTGGTCGCAAGCCTTGCTTCCGTTGCCGGCGGCTGGGTCGTATCGGCCAACCAATATGGACGTCTGGCCGCCCTGATCCTGCTTGCGGTTTTCGGACTCACCCTGATTTTTCCGGCACTCGCCGATCGCGTGATGCAGCCGCTTGTCACCATAGGGGCGCGTATTTCCCAATCCACCGAGCAGGCAGGAGAGCGGTCAATTCTTGCGCCGCTCGCGCTCGGGATCGCCACGGGCTTTCTCTGGGCGCCCTGTGCCGGGCCCATTCTCGGATTGATCCTGACAGGCGCGGCCCTCCAGGGTGCGGGCGTCCGAACCACATTGCTGCTGCTGGCCTACGCCGCGGGGGCGGCCACGTCGCTGGCACTGGCGCTGGCGGTTGGCGGACGTGTATTTGTGGCCATGAAGCGGTCGATCGGCGCCGGCGAATGGATTCGCCGGGGGCTTGGAGCGGCCGTGCTTGCGGCCGTCGCCGCGATCGCCCTTGGCCTCGATACCGGCTTCCTCACCAATCTTTCGCTCGGCAACACGACGGCGCTGGAGCAGAACCTCCTGGACAAGCTTCGACCAAACAAGACGACCATGGCCGGGCCATCGATGATGCAAGCCCGGCCTTCCGGCCACCCGTTGGAGGATTTGCCCGTCGAGGACCTGACGCCGTCACTTGCCGGCGCGCAGGAGTGGTTGAATTCCCCTCCTCTCACCATGGAGGCGCTCAAGGGGAAGGTCGTTCTCGTCGATTTCTGGACCTATTCCTGCATCAACTGCCTGCGTTCGATCCCGTACGTGCGCGCATGGGCCGATAAATACCGCGACTACGGGCTGGTCGTGATCGGCGTGCACTCCCCGGAATTCGCGTTCGAGCGCAATGTCTCCAACGTGAAAAGCGCCGTCGCGACACTCAAGATCGGTTATCCCGTCGCGATCGACAATGAATACAAGATCTGGCGCGCCTTCGAGAACGAATACTGGCCGGCGCATTATTTCATCGATGCCAATGGCAAGGTCCGCCATCATCACTATGGCGAAGGCGAATATGAAGGGTCCGAGCGCATCATTCAGAAACTGCTGGCCGATTCCGGCAACAGGAACGTGCCTGCCGGTATTGTCACCGTAAAGGCGTCAGGAGCCGAGGCCGCCTCCGCCAAGGCCGACGTCGATTCACCCGAAACCTACCTCGGCTCCGATCGCATCGACAGGTTCGTCTCGCCGGGCGGCGTCGTGCAGAACAAGAGCCATGACTATTCGACGGGAGAGCCGAAGCTGAACGAATGGTCGCTGGCCGGCCGATGGACGATCGGCGGCGAACGTGCGCAACTTGACGAAATGGACGGCAGCATCGTCTACCGCTTCCACGCGCGCGACCTGCATCTCGTGCTCGGTCCCTCGATGGAGGGAAGCACAATCCGCTTTCGGATCACGATCGACGGCAACGCGCCCGGAGACTCGCACGGCATGGACACCGATGCCGCAGGCAACGGCGTGGTGACGACCCAGCGGCTCTACCAGCTCATACGCGCGCAGGGAGCAATCGTCGATCGTACATTTGAAATCCGCTTTCTCGATCCGGGCGTTCAGGCCTACGCCTTTACCTTCGGCTGAGATGGCGAACGCGGCAGCCTGACGCACTAGGCCTTGACGTAAACCCACGCCTTGAGGCCGGAGCACAGGACGACTTCGACCCGCTTGTAGTCGGAGACCTCATACCTGTCCGCTGCGGCCAGTTCGGCGGTGGTTATCTCGAACACCATTCCATCCACTTTCTCGCCAGGGTCATCCGTGGGAACGACGATCGGATGAAATCGCTCCCCGCTCGTTGCGAGAACATCCGGATCTGTTATTTCGACCAACGACTTTTTGAAGCCCGGCATTGCATCGCGGCTTCCCGCGAGAACCCGGCCGAACGACGAAAGCTGCACGCTTTCCATCTGCAATGTTCCGTAGGAGAACAGCAATATCCTTTCAGCCATGGCGATCCCGGGATTCAAAAAAAGGTGGTCAAGAAACTTGCGAGCGACGTCAGGCAGCGCGTGCCGGCGGCCCCGCGGCTTCGAGTTCGGCGACTTCGTCGTCGGTAAAGACGCGGCTGCGGGTCAGGAACCTGACACCCTCCGGGGCCTCGACGGAAAATCCGGAACCGCGACCAGGCACCACATCGATGATGAGCTGCGTGTGACGCCAGTATTCGAACTGGGCGGCACCGATATAGAACTCGCACCCCGCAATGCTCCCCAGATGCACGTCCTGCGGCCCAACCCTGAAATCTCCGACCGGATAGCACATGGGCGCGGAACCGTCACAACAGCCGCCCGACTGGTGAAACATCAACGCACCATGCTGGGCCTTGAGCCGCTCGACGACCTCGCTCGCCTTGTCCGTGATTTCGACCCGATTGACCATCGCTTACATCCCGAAAGAACGGACCACAGACGCGCGTCGCGCCTGTGGCCCAATTTTACCCCCGCGCTAGAAGAAGCCGAGCGCTTTTGTTGAGTAGCTGACCAGCATGTTCTTGGTCTGCTGGTAGTGATCGAGCATCATCTTGTGGGTCTCGCGTCCGATGCCTGACTGCTTGTAGCCGCCGAACGCTGCGTGCGCTGGATAAGCGTGGTAGCAATTGGTCCAGACCCGGCCGGCCTTGATGGCCCGACCGAAGCGGTAGGCGCGATTGCCGTTACGGGTCCAGACGCCGGCGCCGAGCCCGTACAGCGTATCGTTGGCAATCGACAGCGCGTCGTCTTCGTTCTTGAATTTCGTCACCGAGACGACCGGCCCGAAAATCTCCTCCTGGAAGACGCGCATCTTGTTGTTGCCCTCGAAGATGGTGGGCTCGACGTAGTAGCCTTCCGCCAGTTCGCCTTCCAGCCTGGCGCGCTTGCCACCGGTCAACACCTTGGCGCCTTCCTGCTTGCCGATGTCGAGATAGGACAGAATTTTCTCGAGCTGGTCGTTCGAGGCCTGGGCGCCGATCATGGTGCCCGGATCGAGCGGATGGCCCTGCTTGATCTTCCTGGTGCGGGCGACCGCCTTTTCCATGAACTTGTCGTAGATCGTGTCCTGCACCAGCACGCGGCTGGGACAGGTGCACACCTCACCCTGGTTCAGCGCGAACATGGCAAAACCTTCGAGCGCCTTGTCCAGGAAATCGTCATCCTCCGCCGCCACGTCGGCAAAGAAGATGTTCGGCGATTTGCCCCCGAGTTCGAGCGTGACAGGGATGATGTTGTCGGAGGCATATTGCATGATCATGCGCCCCGTCGTCGTCTCGCCGGTGAAGGCGATCTTGGCGATGCGCTTGTTCTGTGCCAACGGCTTGCCGGCCTCGATGCCGAAGCCGTTGACGACATTGATGACGCCGGGCGGCAGGATATCGGCGATCAATTCCATGACGACGAGAATGCCGAGGGGCGTCTGCTCCGCAGGCTTCAGCACGACGCAGTTGCCGGCCGCAAGTGCTGGCGCGAGTTTCCAGGTCGCCATCAGGACCGGGAAGTTCCACGGAATGATCTGGCCTACGACACCAAGCGGTTCGTGGAAATGATAGGCCACGGTATCGTGGTCGATCTCGGAGATGCCACCTTCCTGCGCACGTACGACAGACGCGAAATAACGCCAGTGATCGACCACCAGCGGCATGTCGGCATGGGTGGTCTCCCGGATCGGCTTGCCGTTGTCGAGCGTCTCGACCAGCGCCAGCAGTTCGAGATTGCTTTCGATCTTGTCGGCGATCCTGTTCAGGATGCGGGAGCGCTCCTGGACCGATGTGCGGCCCCAGGCGTCCCTGGCCTTGTGGGCTGCATCCAGCGCGAGCTCGATGTCGGGCGCCGTGGAGCGGGGAACCTGGCAGAGCCGCTTACCGGTGATCGGGCTCGGATTGTCGAAATACTTGCCTTCGACCGGCGCGACCCATTTTCCGCCGATGAAGTTGTCGTAGCGCTCACGGATCAGAACCTGTTTCGAGACCTTGTCTAAAGCCTGCTGGTACATGGCATTTCTCCCTGATGTGATGGGCGCCTTTTGGCGTCTGGCTTTGGCTTGATGTCGTGGATTTACGCGCGTGTGTGCACTGTCCCGGCGAACCGGAAGTGCCAGATGACAGGTGGCGGCAATCCTGGTTTCGCGGCAAATTCTCGTGCTCCCGAGCGAAGCCAAACCCAGTCTGCGCCCACAGCGCGCCTGCCGTCAACGCTATATTCCGTTGAATATGGCGTGTAGAAGATCGAGAATGCGACGGCAGCAGGAAAGCCGGACTTCTGGAACGAAATGCTCATGGCCGTGATGGCTGCCGATTGGCTGAGGTCGAGCCTGCGGATCGTGGCGCCAATCGTATTGAGAAGTGGCCGGCATCGACGGAGCAGATGGATGAAACTCGAAATCACCGGCAACGACACCGCCGCGATGACAGCCGGCAGAGCACCCAGATGCGTATGCTGTGCCGGCGTGATCGAGATTTTGCCGGATCAGGACATGTCGCTCGGACTGAACGTGGCGCTCGGCCTCGTGTCGGATGAGTGCGCTCTGATCTGCAACAGTTGCACGTCGCGATTGATCGCCGCGAGGGAGGCGAACAGGCCACCGGCACGCCGACGATAGCCGCGTCGTCAGGACAGGCTTCGGTGCTTCGTAGGATGGGTTAGCGCAGCGAAACCCGCCAACGTGCGCGTGGATGGTCTGGTGGTGGGTTACGGCTTCGCCTGACCCACCCTGCAATTCAGGCTAGTCATTCGTGCGCGCGAAACAGCAGGCACGCATCGCCATACGAATAGAACCGGTAACCCTCGCTGATCGCATGCGCGTAGGCCTGCTTCATGGGGTCGAGGCCGGAGAAGGCAGACACCAGCATGAACAGCGTCGAGCGCGGCAGATGGAAGTTGGTCAGGAGGATGTCGACCGCGCGGAAGCGATAGCCCGGCGTGATGAAGATGGAAGTCTCGGCATCGAACGGCAGGATCCTGCCGTCTTCGGTGGTGGCGCTCTCGAGCAGCCGCAACGAGGTGGTGCCGACCGCGACGATGCGGCCGCCGTTGGCGCGCGCGGCGTTCAATGCGTCGGCGGTTGCTGCTGAAATCGAACCCCACTCGGAATGCATCCGGTGTTCGGTTGTCTCCTCGACCTTGACCGGCAGGAACGTCCCTGCCCCGACATGCAGCGTCAGGCGATGCAGGTCGACGCCGCGGCCGCGCAGCGCCGCCTCGAGCTGCGGCGTGAAATGCAGCCCCGCGGTAGGCGCGGCGACGGCGCCCTCGTTGACGGCAAACATCGTCTGGTAGTCGGCGGCGTCCCGGTCATCCGGCGCGCGCTTCGAGGCGATGTAGGGCGGCAGCGGCGGCGTGCCGAGATCGTCGATGGCCTGGTCGAGCACGGGTCCATGAAACGAGAACGACAGCGTGACCTCGCCGTCGGCGCCCTTGGCTTCGACCTCGGCATCGAGATGGCCGAGCAGGCAGACCTTGCCTTCATTGCCGAAGCGAACGATGTCGCCGGGCGCGAGCTTCTTTGCGGGCTTCACCAGCGCCTGCCAGCGCGAGCCGTCCAGCCGCTTGATCAGCGTCGCCTCGATCTTCGGCTCGGTCTCGCGGCCGATGCGGCGGCCCTTGAGCTGGGCGGCGATCACCCTGGTGTCGTTGACGACAAGCTGGTCTCCGGGCTCCAGCCATTGCGGCAGGTCGCCGATGGTGCGGTCGCGCAACACGCCATCGGGCTGCACCACCAGCATCCGCGCGGAATCGCGCGGGCTCGCGGGTCGCAGCGCGATGCTCGCAGGCGGGAGTTCAAAGTCGAAGAGATCGGTGCGCATCGGCCTTTTCGCCAACCCCAGTCCCTCATCCTGAGGAGCGCGACAGCGCGTCTCGAAGGATGAGGCCCGGGCGTTGGAGTCCTTGGCCTCATGGTTCGAGACGCGTACTGCGTACGCTCCTCACCATGAGGAGTGAGAGTTAGGCGTCGACGGCCATCCGGGCCTTGACGATCTTGTCGGGGTTCTGCACCGGCTCGCCGCGCTTGATCTTGTCGACGTTCTCCATGCCTGACGTCACCTTGCCCCAGACGGTGTACTGGCCGTTGAGGAACGAGGCGTCGTCGAAGCAGATGAAGAACTGGCTGTCGCCGGAATCCGGGCTCGCGGCGCGGGCCATCGAGGCGGTGCCGCGCACATGCGGTTCCTTGTTGAACTCGGCCTTCAGCTTCTGGCCCGAGCCGCCGGTTCCGGTGCCCTGCGGGCAGCCGGTCTGCGCCATGAAGCCCTCGATCACGCGATGGAACACGATACCGTCGTAGAACCCCTCGCGCACCAGTTCCTTGATCCGGGCGACGTGGCCCGGCGCCAGGTCGGGACGCATCTCGATGGTGACGGGGCCCTGGGTGGTTTCAAGGATCAAAGTATTCTCTGTATCAGCCATGCTCTTTTCTCTTCTGGTTGGGGTGGACGTTTGCGGGTTCTGAAAGGGACCGCGAAAGGCCGGCCGGCGACCGCTCCGCCCAGTCCCTCGGTAAATGGCAACGGCGTGCAGCGTTGCAATGTCTCCATCACGGCCGTCCGGTATGCCAGCCGGTCGTTGTCGCTGGCGCTTTCGGACTCATAGGTGATCCTGGGGCGGCCCAGAATGGCACCCTGGCGGTTGAAGCTGACGATGACCGTGATGTCCATCGGATTGGCGCGGGAGGCCGGCGGCGGTCTCCAGCACGAGTGCAGCCTGGCAAAGACATCCTTGATGGTATCGAGTTGCTCCGGCTGCGCCGATGCCGGCGAGGCAAACACGAGCCACAACAGCGCCGCGGCAAACCAGTGAAATGGCTTGCTGCGCGGCGCCGCCATGGCCTCACTTGATGTCGGATGCGACCTGCACCTTCACCATCTTGTCGGGGTCGGTGACAGGTTCGCCGCGCTTGATCTTGTCGACCACGTCCATGCCCGACACCACCTCGCCGATCACGGTGTACTTGCCGTTGAGTGAGGAGCCATCCGCAAACATGATGAAGAACTGCGAGTTCGCCGAGTTGGGATCGCTGGTGCGCGCCATGCCCACGATGCCACGCTTGTATGGGACATTGGAGAACTCGGCCGGCAGGTTCGGATATTTCGAGCCGCCGGTGCCGTTGAAATTCTTGCCGTCGCCGGTCTGCGCCATGAATCCCTCGATCACGCGGTGGAACGGCACGTTGTTGTAGTAACCCTCGCGCGCGAGCTGCTTGATGCGCTCGGCGTGCTTGGGCGCAAGGTCGGTCCTGAGCTTGATCACAATGCGGCCCTTGGTGGTGTCGATCACGATCGCGTTCGCCTTGTCGAGATTGGCGGGGAGCGGCTGGGCGATCGCGGGCACGGCGCAGATGAGCGCGGCGACGAGTGCGAGAATTCGGATCATGAAAACTCCGGTCTGGTGAAAGCAGGATATCGTTTCAAGTCGCGTAGTGAGGCGTCAGCCCGCGAATTTGGCCTTCAGGCTGGCAGCAACGGATGGCGGAACGAACGCCGAGACGTCGCCGCCCATGGCGGCGATCTGGCGTACCAGTGTGGCGGTGATCGGGCGGACCGCGACCGAGGCCGGCAGGAACACCGTGTGCACCTCCGGCGCCATGGTTTCGTTCATGCCTGATATCTGCATCTCGTAGTCGAGATCGGTGCCGTCACGCAGGCCCCGGATCATGATGGTGGCGCCCGCCTTCTGGGCCGCCGTGATCGTCAGATTGTCATAGGTCGTAGCGTCGAACTCGCAGCCGGCCTTCGCGGCTACGGGTGCGAATACCGCCCGGACCATATCCAGCCGCTCCTCGGTCGAAAATAGCGGCTTCTTGCCGGGATGGACGCCGATGGCGACGATCAGGCGGTCGCACAGGCTGACGGCGTTCTGGACAACGTCCAGATGGCCGTTGGTGACGGGGTCGAATGAGCCGGGGTAAAGCGCGATACGGGGCATAGAACCCGTCTACCCCGCCCCGGGCGGCCCGGCAAGCCGGATAGGGTTCCCTGCTGCCAGGGCTTTTTATTTCGGATCGGCCACTGAACCAGTTTCGGCCCTCGGGCATATCCCCAGGCAATTGGCGAGCCGGAAATATTTCGTCCGCCAATGGCCGACGAAACAAAATCGGGTGCGGACGAAATCGTTTTCCGGCCCGGCGAAGACAGCCGGAAACTTGCGCTGGCTAGAACATCACAACGAAACGACGGGGCCGCGCAGGCCCATCCAGGGGACCGTCATGATCAAGGCTTTTTCCGCCATCGCTGCCGCCGCATTCATCGCCGCCGCGCTGACCGTACTGCCGGGCTTTGCCCCGCAGGTCGCAGCCAGCGTGCCGCAGGCGCTTGCCAAGGGCGACAGGCTGGAAATTCGTACCGCCAAGGATTGTTCGCAGCAATCCTGGCCGAACTTCGAGGCTTCCTGCCTCCGCACAGCCGGCTCCAGCTCGATGGTGAAAGAGGTGCGCCTGGTTACCGCCGACCGCATGCCGTAAGGGCGGTCTCGCTTTTCGCTTCCAGATTGCTCTGGTCAAGGTCCTCGGGATGCCCCCCGGGGACCTTTTTTTGAAACAGGCATTCGTCCAGCGGCGGATCCGCACGGCGCGGCTCGCAAGCAGGCTGCAGCCTAGCCTCCATTTCCGTTCTCACCATCCTCGCCGATATGCTCGACCGACACCACGTGCTCGTCCTCGGCGGTGTTGAACACGATGACGCCTTGCGTCGAGCGGCCGGCGATCCGGATGCCCTCGACCGGACAGCGGATCAACTGGCCCTTGTCCGTGACCAGCATGATCTGGTCGCTTTCTTCCACCGGGAACGACGCCACCAGCTTGCCGTTGCGGTTGTTGACGCTCATTGCGACGATGCCTTTGCCGCCGCGGCCGGTGGTGCGGTACTCGTAGGACGAGGTGCGCTTGCCGTATCCGTTGACGGAGACCGTCAGCACGACCTGCTCCTGCGCCGACATCGCGACATAGCGATCCTGCGAGAGTTGGACCGCGTTCGACGCCTCCTCGCCCTCGGCCTCCGCAGGCTCTTCCGCCGCGGTTTCGCCGGCGACCGCACGCCGCATCTTGAGATAGGCGGAACGCTCGTCCGAGGTCGCCTCGACATGCCTGAGGATCGCCAGCGAGATCAGCGTATCGTTCGGCGCCAGCGCAATGCCACGCACGCCCATCGAGGTACGGCCGGTGAAGACGCGCACGTCGGTGACGGGGAAGCGGATGCACTGGCCGCCGGCGGCCGTCAGCAGCACGTCGTCATGCTCGGTGCAGATCTGGACGTCGACGATCGCCTCGCCCTCCCCGAGCTTCATGGCGATGATGCCGGAGCGGCGGACATCGACGAAGTCGGACAGCTTGTTGCGGCGAACGGTGCCGCCGGTGGTGGCGAACATCACGTCGAGATTGGCCCAGGAGGATTCATCCTCCGGCAGCGGCATGATGGTGGTGATGCGCTCGCCCTGCTCCAGCGGCAGGATGTTGATCATCGCCTTGCCGCGCGCGTTGGGCGCCGCCATCGGCAGCCGCCAGACCTTTTCCTTGTAGACCTGGCCACGCGACGAGAAGAACAGCACCGGCGTATGGGTCGAAGCCACGAACAGCCTGGAGACGAAATCCTCGTCCCGGGTCTGCATGCCCGCGCGGCCCTTGCCGCCACGGCGCTGGGCGCGATAGGTCGACAGCGGCACGCGCTTGACGTAGCCGGCGTGCGAGACCGTGACCACCATGTCCTCGCGCTGGATCAGGTCCTCGTCCTCGACCTCGCCTTCCTGCTCGACGATGACGGTCTTGCGCGGGGTCGCGAACTTGTCCTTCACTTCGGCGAGTTCGGCCTTGACGATCGCCTGCACGCGCGCGCGCGATCGCAGGATCTCGAGGTAGTCGGCGATTTCCACCGCGAGCTTGTCGAGTTCTTCGGAAATTTCCTCGCGGCCGAGCGCCGTCAGCCGCTGCAGACGAAGGTCGAGAATGGCCCTGGCCTGCTCCAGCGACAGCCGCGCGGTGCCGTCGGGCGCCATGCGGTGGCGGGGATCGTCGATCAGCGTGATCATCGCTTCGACATCGCGCGCGGGCCAGTCGCGCGACATCAAGGTGTCGCGCGCCGCGTTCGGATCGGGCGAAGTGCGGATCACGCGAATGATCTCGTCGATATTGGCGACTGCAATTGCAAGACCGACAAGGATGTGGGCGCGGTCGCGGGCCTTGCTGAGCAGGAACTTGGTACGGCGCGTAATGACCTGCTCGCGGAACGCGATGAACAGCGTCAGCAGGTCTTTCAGGTTCATCGTCTGCGGACGACCCTGGTCCAGCGCCAGCATATTGGCCGGGAAGTTGGTCTGCAGCGGAGTGAAACGGTAGAGCTGATTGAGCACGACGTCGGCCACCGCCTCGCGCTTCAACTCGACGACCACGCGAAAACCGTCGCGGTCGGATTCGTCGCGCAGATCGGCTACGCCCTCGATCTTCTTTTCGCGCACCAGTTCGGCGATGCGCTCGACCATGGTGGCCTTGTTCACCTGGTAGGGAATTTCGGAGATGATGATCGCTTCGCGATCCTTGCGGATGGTGTCGATCGCCACCTTGCCGCGCATCACGATCGAGCCGCGGCCGAGATGATAGGCCGAGCGGATGCCCTGGCGCCCGAGGATGATGCCGCCGGTCGGAAAATCCGGTCCCGGGATGATGTTGATGAGATCGTCGATACCGAGCGCGGGGTCGTCGATCAGCGCGACGCAGGCGTCGATGACCTCGCCGAGGTTGTGCGGCGGGATGTTGGTCGCCATGCCGACCGCAATGCCGCCGGCGCCGTTGACCAGAAGGTTCGGGAATTTCGCCGGCAGAACCGACGGCTCTTTCTCCGAGTTATCGTAGTTCGGCTGGAAGTCGACGGTGTCCTTGTCGATGTCGCCGAGAACTTCCAGCGCCGATCGGGTCAGACGCGCTTCGGTATATCGATAGGCCGCGGGGGGATCGCCGTCGACCGAGCCGAAATTGCCCTGGCCGTCGATCAGCGGCACGCGCATGGAGAAATCCTGCGCCATCCGGACCATCGCGTCGTAAATCGACTGATCGCCGTGCGGATGATATTTACCGATCACGTCACCGACGACGCGGGCGGATTTGACGTACTTCTTTTCCGGTGTATGCCCCTGCTCATACATCGAATACAGGATGCGCCGATGCACGGGCTTGAGCCCGTCGCGCGCATCCGGCAGCGCCCGCGCCACGATCACGCTCATGGCGTAATCGAGATAGGAGCGCTTCATCTCGTCGAGAATGGAAACGGGACGAATATCGGAGGGCTCCGGCGGCTCGCCGGGGGTGTTATCTTCAGGGTCAGACAAGGGGAAATCCGGTCAGTTTTCAGCTGGGAATCATATAGCCTATCGGGGGTCCGAAAACCACCCCGAGCCGCCCCGAAGCAGCTGTTTTTCTTCCCGGTTTTTCATGGACTTAAGGGAAGCTTAAGCCTTCCCCGGAAGCCTCTCCGGAACCGCAGTTTCGGGGCCGGAAAATCGGCGCCGAAGGCGACCTCTCAGGCCGCCCGGCCTAGTGGCCTAAAGCCACCGCGTGCATGATCCGGCCGGGCATGAAAGTGAACAGGCCGGCGACGACGAGTGCGCCGAAGAAGATCGAAATCATCGCCTTCCTGTGCGCGCCGACATTGTGCCGGCGGGCGTGCAGGACCGCGAGCACCAGCATGATTGGCGCAAAGATCGAGAGCAGATGGATCGGGCTGAATGGCCCGACCAGGCGAATCTCATGGATCCAGAACGAACTGATCGCGACCGCAAACATCAACAGCACCCAGATCCAGCCGATGGTCCGGTGCGGCACCGTCCCCTTCGGTGCCGCGAATTGCACGATGCCCAGCGCAAACGCCGCCATGGCCGCGAAGGCATGCAACGGGATGGTCCCCTGGGCCTCCAGCAGCGGCGCGAGGTTCATGGTGTGCGCTCCAGATCCTCCCGCTTCCGCTCCGCTCTCAGAACGGGATGTCGTCGTCCATGTCGCTGTTGCGCGCGCCGGCTGCGACCGCGCGACGCGGCGCGGCGCTGACGGGGCCGCCGGAGCCGAAGTCACCGCCGGAATCATCGGAGCCGAAGCTGCCGCCACCACCGCCGCCGCCGCGGCCGTCGAGCATGGTCAACGTCGAGTTGAAGCCCTGCAGCACGACTTCGGTCGAATACTTCTCGACGCCGCTCTGGTCGGTCCATTTGCGGGTCTGCAGCGCGCCCTCGATGTAAACCTTCGAGCCCTTCTTCACATACTGCTCGACGACCTTGCACAGACCTTCGTTGAAGATCACGACGCGGTGCCACTCGGTCTTTTCCTTGCGCTCGCCGGTGTTCTTGTCGCGCCAGGTTTCCGAGGTGGCGACGGTCAGATTGGCGATCGGCCGCCCGTCCTGTGTCCGCCGGATTTCAGGATCCTTGCCGAGATTGCCGACCAGAATCACCTTGTTCACGCTTCCCGCCATCGCCGCTCTCCACTCAAAAATAACAGGCAAGACCCTTGGGCCGGCCGCGTTCGCCGGCCGCCTTCAATTCCTGACCTGTCGCCTGATCCGCCTTCGCGCCCGCTTTTCGGACATCCGGGACGACCCTATACGCTCGCAGGCCCCGCCGACTTAGCGATCCCTGCGGTTATCCACATATAGCATCGCCTGTCGCGATGTTCCAGCTTTGTTCCATCCACTATGCGGTGAACACGCGTCGCTACTTCTGCGCGAGGAGCGGAACCTCGACGGATCCCGGAAGCGCCCAGCTTGGAGAAAGATATGGTAATTAAATCATTAACTTAACCATATATTCTACGATCGCGAGTGTTGCACCCGGGAGACGGTATTTCCGGTTGAACCGCTGTATGAATTGGCAGTGGCGATGCGGCGCTCGCATCACGAACGCTTCGGAACCAACGGGAAGCGGCCAAGCGGAGTGGATCATGAAGAAGTACCTGTCAGGCACGGTTGCTCTCGTTGCATTTGCCGCTCCCGCGGCGGCCGCCGACATGGCCGCGCGTCCCTACACCAAGGCTCCCCCTCCGATGATCGCTGCCCTCTATGACTGGAGCGGCTTCTACATCGGCGCCAATGGCGGTTGGGGTTCCAGCCGCAAGTGCTGGGACGTCAACAACAACGCCGGCCTCCTTGTCGCTCCCGCGGTGGCCGAAGGTTGTCACGATGCGACCGGCGGAGTCGCCGGTGGCCAGATCGGCTACCGCTGGCAGGCCGGCACCTGGGTGTTCGGCCTTGAAGCGCAGGGAAACTGGGCTGACCTGAGCGGACGCAACGCCAGCCTGGCCTTTGGCGCGACCGACAACCGTTCGAAGATCCAGGCGTTCGGCCTGTTCACAGGCCAGATCGGTTACGCCTGGAACAACGCCCTGCTCTACGTGAAGGGCGGCGCGGCAGTGACCGACGACAGGTATGACGGCTTCACCAACGCGACCGTGCTGGGCGTTCCTCCCGGAACGAGATTCGATACCGCGAGCGAAACCCGTTGGGGCGGCACCGTCGGTGTCGGTCTCGAATACGGCTTCACTCCGAACTGGTCGATGGCGATCGAGTACGACCATCTGTTCATGGGCAGCCGCAACATCGCGATGACGTCGACGGGCACGTTCCTGCCCGCTGGTTCGCTGTCGCGGGTCGACAACATCGGCCAGGACGTCGATCTCGTCACCGTGCGCGTCAATTATCGCTGGGGCGGCCCGGTCATCGCGAAGTACTGACCTTCGCTTTCACCAAACGGAATACCGAAAGGCCGGCGTTGCGCCGGCTTTTTTTGTCTGGTTGTACCTCCAGCTACCAGCCGCCCGCACCGGTTGCATCACACAACGTTTCGACGCGGATGTGGCATTTCGGGGACAGCCTTTTCCGACCGGTTCCATCTATATGCGGATGCAACGAGGCGTTCGCATTTGCGCTGGGACACTGCGAAAGGAAGAGAAGAGTGCAGAAGGTTCTGCTGACAACGACCGCTCTGCTCGCGCTTGGAATGGCGCCGGCGATCGCCGCCGATCTTGCCGCACGGCCACATACCAAGGCGCCTGCTGCGATTGCGATGTACAACTGGAGCGGTTTCTACGCCGGCGTCAACGGCGGCTGGGGATCGAGCAGCAATCGCTGGGACCAGACATTCGGCCCCACTATCCCGCTGGGCAGCCATGACGCAACCGGCGGCACCGTCGGTGGTCAGATCGGCTACCGCTGGCAGGCTGCTTCGTGGGTATTCGGCGTGGAAGCGCAGGGCAACTGGGCCGATTTCCACGGCAGCAATGTAATTCCGATTGCTACGGTGCTCACCAACGACACACGTATCGATGCCTTCGGACTGTTCACCGGTCAGGTCGGCTACGCCGCGAACAACGTCCTGTTCTACGTCAAGGGCGGCGCCGCCGTGACCTCCGATCGCTACCGTATGCTCGCGACCGGCACCGATATCCAGCTCGCCAACAGCGTCAACGACACCCGTTGGGGTGGCGTGGTCGGCGTTGGCCTGGAATATGGTTTTGCCCCGAACTGGTCGGCAGGCATCGAATACAATCACATGTTCATGCAGGACAAGACCTATCGCTTCGTCAGCAATGGCGCCGCTGGCATCCTTGCCCCGGCTGGCACACTGCTGGCCCAGAACCGCATCCGTCAGGACGTTGATATCATTACCGCCCGCATCAACTACAGGTTCGGCGGCCCAGCCGTAACGCAGTACTGATTTCTGCGCCACCCCGGTTCCCAGCATTGAGAAGAGGCCGGCCTCGCGCCGGCCCTTTTTTATGCGGCAATGCTGCCTGCTGCTGCCAAATGAGGGTCGGCGCAAACAATCCGTTGATGATTCGCAAGCGGCACTGGAAATCGCTTCCCGTTCTTCCTATGTTCCGACTTTCAATCATCGGCGCCTGATCCCGGCCTCGCCCGGCAATGCGCGCCCAACGTGGCGCGTCTCTCTCGTGCCTGGAAATGCCGATATGGATGAAGTGCTCAGGGCGAAGCGCCAACCTAACGCCGGCTCGGCATCGCGTGCGATAACGATCCGCGGCGCGCGCGAGCACAATCTCAAGAACGTCGATCTCGAAATTCCGCGCGACAAACTCGTCGTGTTCACCGGCCTCTCCGGCTCCGGCAAATCCTCGCTCGCGTTCGACACCATCTATGCCGAGGGCCAGCGCCGTTACGTCGAGTCGCTGTCGGCCTATGCGCGCCAGTTCCTGGAGATGATGCAGAAGCCGGATGTCGACCAGATCGACGGCCTCTCTCCGGCGATCTCGATCGAGCAGAAGACGACGTCGAAAAACCCGCGCTCGACCGTCGGCACCGTCACCGAGATCTACGACTACATGCGCCTGCTGTGGGCGCGCGTCGGCGTGCCGTATTCGCCGGCCACCGGCCTGCCGATCGAAAGCCAGATCGTATCGCAGATGGTCGACCGCGTGCTGGCGCTGCCCGAAGGCACCCGCCTCTATCTGCTGGCGCCGGTCGTGCGCGGCCGCAAGGGCGAGTACAAGAAGGAACTCGCCGAATGGCTCAAGAAGGGCTTTCAGCGCGTCAAGATCGACGGCGCGTTCCATGAGTTGTCGGAGGCGCCGACGCTGGACAAGAAATTCCCGCACGACATCGACGTCGTCGTCGACCGCATCGTGGTCCGCCCGGATATCGGCCAGCGCCTCGCCGAAAGTTTTGAGACCGCGTTGAAGCTCGCCGAGGGGCTGGCGGTCATCGAGTACGCCGATGCGCCCGCCGCCGCGGCGGAAGAGAAGAAGTCCGACAGGAAGACCGCAAAAATCCATGACAAGAGCGGGCCGGAACGGATTCTGTTCTCCGAAAAATTCGCCTGCCCGGTTTCCGGCTTCACGATCCCCGAGATCGAGCCGCGGCTGTTCTCGTTCAACAACCCCTATGGCGCCTGTCCGGCCTGCGGCGGCCTTGGCGTCGAGCAGCATATCGACGAGGACCTCGTCATCCCCGACAAGGAGTTGACCTTGCGCAAGGGCGCGATCGCGCCGTGGGCGAAGTCGTCCTCGCCCTATTACATCCAGACGCTGACCGCGCTCGGCAAGTTCTACAAGTTCACGCTCGACACCAAGTGGAAGGACCTGCCGAAGAAGACGCAAGCTGCGCTGCTGCACGGCTCCGGCGACGACGAGATCAAGTTCTCCTACGAGGACGGCGTCCGTTCCTACGACACCAGGAAGCCGTTCGAGGGCGTCATCACCAACCTCGAGCGCCGCTATCGCGAGACCGAGAGCGAATGGGCGCGCGAGGAACTGGCAAAGTATTTCTCCGACATCCCCTGCGCGGGCTGCAACGGCCATCGCCTCAAGCCCGAGGCGCTGTGCGTCAAGATCGGCGGCAAGCATATCGGCGAGATCTCGGAGATGTCGGTGCTGCGCGCCGGCGAGTGGTTCGAGACGGTGCCGAAGGCGCTCAACGCCCAGCAGAACGAGATCGCCACCCGCGTGCTCAAGGAAATCCGCGAGCGGCTGTCGTTCCTGCTCGACGTCGGCCTGAACTATCTCACGCTGTCGCGGTCCTCCGGCACATTGAGCGGCGGCGAAAGCCAGCGCATCCGTCTCGCCTCCCAGATCGGTTCGGGCCTGACCGGCGTGCTCTACGTGCTGGACGAGCCCTCGATCGGCCTGCACCAGCGCGACAACGCGCGGCTATTGGAGACGCTGAAGCGGCTGCGCGATCTCGGCAACACCGTGATCGTGGTCGAGCATGACGAGGATGCGATCCGCCTCGCAGATTACGTGCTCGACATCGGCCCGGGCGCCGGCATGCATGGCGGCCACATCGTGGCGCAGGGCACGCCCGCGGAGATCATGAAGAACCCGAAGTCGCTGACGGGCAAATACCTCACCGGCGAATTGTCGGTGGCGATCCCCGAGCGCAAACCACCGAACCACCGGCGCACCATCAAGGTCGTCAACGCCCGCGGCAATAACCTCAAGAACGTCTCGGCGGAGATCCCGCTCGGGCTGTTCACCTGCGTCACCGGCGTCTCCGGCGGCGGCAAGTCGACGCTCCTGATCGACACCCTCTACAAGGCCATCGCCCGCAAGCTGAACAACGCCAGCGACGGCGCCGCGCCCCACGACCGCATCGAGGGGCTGGAGCATATCGACAAGATCATCGACATCGACCAGTCGCCGATCGGCCGCACGCCGCGTTCGAATCCCGCGACCTATACCGGCGCCTTCACGCCGATCCGCGAATGGTTCGCCGGCCTGCCCGAAGCCAAGGCACGCGGCTATGAACCGGGACGCTTCTCGTTCAACGTCAAGGGCGGCCGGTGCGAGGCCTGCCAGGGCGACGGCGTCATCAAGATCGAGATGCACTTTCTGCCCGACGTCTACGTCACCTGCGACACCTGCAAGGGCAAGCGCTACAACCGCGAGACACTGGAGGTGCTGTTCAAGGGTAAGAGCATCGCCGACGTGCTCGACATGACGGTCGAGGAAGCCGCCGAATTCTTCAAGGCCGTCCCCCGCGTCCGCGAGACGTTCAGGACACTGCACCGCGTCGGCCTGGATTACATCCATGTTGGCCAGCAGGCGACGACGCTTTCCGGCGGCGAGGCGCAGCGCGTCAAACTCGCCAAGGAATTGTCAAAGCGCGCCACCGGCCGCACGCTCTACATCCTCGACGAGCCGACCACGGGGCTTCACTTCCACGACGTCGCAAAGCTGCTCGAAGTGCTGCACGAACTGGTCTCGCAGGGCAACACAGTGGTGGTGATCGAGCACAACCTCGAAGTCATCAAGACCGCCGACTGGGTGATCGACCTCGGCCCCGAAGGCGGCGACGGCGGCGGCGAAATCGTGGCCTGGGGTCCGCCGGAGGATATCGTCAAGGCGCCAAGAAGCTACACG
The DNA here is from genome assembly GCA_023422775.1 of Pseudomonadota bacterium. Classification (GTDB taxonomy): domain Bacteria; phylum Pseudomonadota; class Alphaproteobacteria; order Rhizobiales; family Xanthobacteraceae; genus Bradyrhizobium. The sequence continues at coordinate 34,297 of JAFAGM010000012.1, read as the reverse complement.
GGGAAGTTTCTGGCACCGGTGCTGAAGAAGGCTGGCGGCAAGCCGCGGAAGAGCGGAGCCGCGAGCGAGGCGGCGGAGTGAGCTCTGCCGCCTCATAGCTCCGGACGCATATCCTCTGAGTTCACTCAACCACTGCGCGCACAATTCAACTTACGCTATACAAAGGTGTGGCGCTACTGTCGCAGCCGTGACCAAAACGGTACCGGACTATGGCGTGAAGCTTGCAGGCCGGGCTGCAAGATGTTTCTTCCAGGTCCTCAACTACAGGGGATAAATAATGAAGAGACTACTTCTTGCAGGCGCGGCGTTCGTTTCGCTGATGACCGCAGCCTCGGCCGCTGACCTCGCGGCGCGGCCCTACACCAAGGCGCCGCCGCTGTCTCCGGCGATCAACTGGTCCGGCTTCTATATCGGCGCGATGGGCGGCTATGCCTTTGACAGCGACAACGGCGGCGGGTTCGGGGGTGGCACGATCGGCTACAATTGGCAGTTCCCGGGCAGCCAGTTCGTGTTCGGTATCGAGGTCGATGCCGCCGGCGCCAGCATCAAGGAAAGCGCGACCGGCGTCATCGGCGCCGTGGTTGTCACGGGTGAAGACAAGATCAGCGCGCTTGGAAGCGTGACGGGCCGTGTCGGCATCGCGGCGAATGCAGCCCTGTTCTACGCCAAGGGCGGCTATGCCTGGCTCGACAACAAGCTTTCCGCTACCGCACTCGGCGTTACCTTTTCAGACAGCAAGATCCATTCCGGGTACACCATCGGCGGCGGCGTCGAATACATGTTCGCGCCGAACTGGTCCGCCAAGGCCGAGTACATGTTCTCGCACCTCGACAGCCAGACTTATACCCTGGGTGGTTTCGCCTTCGATTCCGGCACCGCCGAATTCAGCTCCGTCAAGGTCGGCATCAACTATCACTTCAATTGAGATGCCAGCGTGGTTGTCCCGCCCCCGTCGGCGACGGACAGCCACGCTCCAGCAAGCTGAGCCCCGGGTTTTCCGGGGCTTTTTGTTTGCAGGTCCGCGCCACGCGACGGGCCACGCCTTCGGCCAGCTGCCCTACACCGTCCAGTAATGCGGATGCGGTCGCGACCGGTCACCCCAATCGAAGCTGTCGTCATCAAGTTCTGACGGGCCTGCGCGCAGATCCTCCGGCGTCACGTCGGTCTGGTAGGCTTGGCGCGCCGGATCAAACCTGAGTGCGTTCCACCGGATCGGGCAATGATGGTGGCTTCCCAGCATCCCTCCGGTCTTGATGACGGCGTAGGCTACCGTGCCGCTCGCCTTGTCGAGCATCAGGCGTTCGATCGAACCAAGCTTCTTGCCGTCGCGTCCGTAGACGCTCACATGCTCGACACGGTCACTGGGCACCAGGGTACGAGGCATGGCGACCTCCCGGTCCTCCCTTGTTAGGGTGAGATGATAGCACAGTTCTGCATCACTCTTCCATCGCCGCTTCCACAAAACCCTTCGGGTCCTCGCAGAACTCGCGCATGACCTTGTAGTGATCGGTGTCCTTTACCGTCACCGGCTCCAGTCCGTATTTGGTCAGCCGCAGCAGCGTGGCGTTCGGGAACGCCATCAGCATGGGTGAATGCGTGGCCATGATGATCTGGCAGTGGCCGATGTTCTCCATCCGCCGCATCAGCCTGAGGAATTCGATCTGGCGCGCGGGCGACAGCGCGGATTCCGGTTCGTCGAAAATGAAGATGCCCTGGCGCTGGCAGCGCTCTTCGAAGAAGCGCAGAAAACCTTCGCCATGGGAATGCGAGAGGAAGTCGGGCGGCAGACCACCCACTCCGATGGCCGCTTCATCGAGATATCGGGCGACTGAAAAGAAGCTCTCGGCACGAAAGAACCATCCGTTGGTGATTTTCGGCAGCCAACTCGCGCGAAGCGCCGTCGACAGCGTTCCGCCCATCTTCTCGACCGCCTCCGAATGATCGACCGGCATGTAGCCCTTGCCGCCGCCGGCTTCGTCATAGCCGGCGAGGACGGCGATGCCTTCGAGCAAGGTGGATTTCCCCGTCCCGTTCTCGCCGACGATGATGGTGATCGCGCGATCGAAGCTCAGTTCGAAATCGTCGCGCAACAGCGGCAGACAGAACGGATAGGCCTCGCGATCGGTGATCCGCGAGGGCTCGAGCCAGATGCGCCTGAGATACGGCGCCGGCAGATTGATCGGCTTGTTTCGTCGTGCGGCCATGTGACGGGGTCCAAACGGAAAACATCGAATTCAATGCATGGATGCGTATCATCACGCAACCCCAGATGGCAACGCGCCGCGCAGTCACCTCTGATGCGACCATGCAAAGGAAGTCGATTGCAAACCCCGGGCAGACCGTGCCGCGAGAGCGCGAACACGCATTCACCATCCGGCCGCCCCACCGGCACACAATGTCGCAGATGACGGCAACGATGTCAGTTTCTCGTCGCATGGCGGTCACGCACGCCGCCGCGTCGCGGTCGAAATGCCAACCTGACAGCGTCAATGACCCGTCTCGCTTCGGTCCAACTTTCGCCCCTCTGCAAAACGTATGGTTAACACGCGAGCGCCGTTCACCTCCGCACAACGTCGCTTGCAGACGACTCTCTCGGGGCGCAATCACCGCTCAGTTCCAACGATCCGTCACCCTCGCGGGTGCGATCGGCTTGCTATGGGGCCACTGCTACTCGATAGTTCAACTTATGGGGATACCATTATGAATCGACTACTTCTCGCTGCATCTCTGCTTTCGGTCGCGTCCGCGGCTTCGGCGGCCGACATGCAAGCGCGGCCGTACAAGGCCCCGCCGCCGCCGCCGATGGTGTCGCCGGCGTATAATTGGTCCGGCTTCTATATCGGTGCGATGGGCGGCTATGGCTGGGACAGCGAGGACGCTAGCGGTGGCTTTGGCGGCGGCACCGTCGGCTACAACTGGCAATTCCCGGGCAGCCAGTTCGTTTTCGGTATCGAAGTGGATGCCGCCGGCGGCAGCATCAAGGACAGCCTCACCGCGGATATCGGCGGCGGCATCCTGGCTACGGAGGAGCTCAAGATCAACTCGTTCGGCAGCGTGACCGGCCGCGCAGGCTTCGCGATGGATGCGGTCCTCCTCTACGCCAAGGGTGGTTTTGCGTGGGCCAACAGAAAGGACTCCATTTCAGTACCCGTACTCGGCGTGGCGATTTCGGACAGCCAGTTTCACACCGGATACACCATCGGCGGCGGCCTCGAATATCTGTTCACGCCGAGCTGGTCGGCCAAGGCCGAATACATGTACACCAGCCTCGGCAGCGAGGCCTACAATCTGGGCGGCGACGTGTTTGACTCCGGCACCATCGACTTCCACACCATCAAGGTTGGCGTGAACTATCACTTCAGGTGAAACGGCTCCGCGAGCCATATGATCCCGATCCAGTTCCAATCATCGTCACCCGCGAAAGCGGGTGACCCTTTGTTGCGAAGACAGCAGGCCCTGGAGTGGGCCAAGACAAGCGGGACGCGCGATAGCGCGCCCGATGCCGGTCGGCGCGCGCCCACCGTCCCGGTCGACACTGCTGCCGATGGCAAGCTGCCTGGCAAGGCGCAATTGCACCTCTGAGCTCGCTCACGCAAGCAACAGCAGACTCACGCCACCTCGAGCACCAGCTCCATCGTCATCAGTACCGGATTGTCGCCGCGCACGAGCCGGCCCTCGGCGATGCCGCCGAGATAATCGACCAGTGCGACATCGAGTTCCGCATGCAGCGCGCCGTCGGCGCCGGGCGCGATGTCGCCAGCCTTGATTGCAAGTTCGGTCGCGAACGGCACGACGGTGCGGCCGTCGGAAAAATGCGCGCCGATCGTGGAGCCCACGCCGCCGTGAATTCGCGCGTGCTGGATGCCGTGCTGCCGGCAGAAACTCTCCAGCGCTGCGGCGAAATCCTGATTCGGCCGCAGCCGCAGCGCAAAGGCGCGGCTTGTGGCTTTGGCGTCCGTGACCGCGCGGGCCACCGGCCCGAACAGCTTGAAATTGGTCTCGGGATCCGGCTCGACCACGAACATGGCGCCGTCGATGCCGAACGCCTGCACCTCGAACGATTCGGCGACGATGCTCTCCTCGGGGAGAATGTGACCGCCGTGAACATCGCCATCAGTCTCGGTCCACAGCCCGTGGCAATGGAAGAACGGCGCGCCGTCGCGCTCGCCGAACGTCATGGCCCCGAGTTTGAGGCGCGTGATGCCGGAGGGGCGGAACGTGTCGCTGTAGAACGCAGCGTTGGCGCCGGTCTTCGACAGCGCCGGCATCACATAAGCGAAAGGCCCGAGCGCCCCTCCCCGCATGTTCAGCACGCCGCCGGCAAACCCTGCTTCCGCAAAGCCGCGGCGCGCGGCCTCCAGCAGCGGCAGGCCCGCGGCAAGCGTGAACGAAAACGCGCGGCCCCGCGCCTCGACCCATTGAATGCGCTCCGGCACCCCGGCGCCGGGCTGGGCAATGCTGCGCATCTCTCAGCTACCCGTCGATTTCGCGACGAGTTCGAGCAGGCCGCGCGCCTCGAGTTCGTCGCGCACCAGCCGCTTCGGAATCTTGCCATAGCCGGACTTCGGCAGTTCCTCCCAGAAGAAGAAGCGCTTTGGCATCTTGTAGCGCGGTACCTTCGGCGCGAGGAACGCCGCCAGTTCCGCTTCGCTCACCGCGCCGGCGCCATCGCGCGCGACGCAGACGGCAACGCCGACCTCTCCCCAGAACGGGTCGGGCACACCGAGCACCGCGACCTCGCCGATTGCTGGATGGGTCAGAATCTTCTCCTCGACCTCGCGCGGATAGATATTGGAGCCTCCGGAGATGTACATGTCCGAGGCGCGGCCGGTGATGTAGACGAACCCCTCTTCGTCCATATGGCCGAGATCGCCGGTGCGGAACCAGCCATCTCGGAACGCTTTCGCGTTGGCCTCGGGATTGTCGTAGTAGCCGGCAAATACGGCGGGCCCAATGACACAGATCTCGCCGGTCTCGAACGGCTTCAACTCGCGTCCGTCGTCGCCCTGGATCGAGACCTGCATGCCGGTCCGCTCGAAACCGCAGGTGCCAATGCGGGCCTGCGGGCCGTCCTCGATATCGTGCAGATTGGCCGGCATCACCGTGATGTTGCCGGTGACCTCGCCGAGGCCGAAATACTGCACCAGCACCTTGCCGAGCTTGCGCAGCGCCGCCTTCTGGTCTTCGCGATACATCGGCGCGCCGGCATAGATCACGAAGCGCAGCGAGGAATGATCGTATTTCTCGACCGCAGGATGCTCGATCATCATCTTCAGAATGGTCGGCACGGTGAACATGTTGCTGACCCGGTGCGCCTCGATCAGGCGGAATGCCTCGGCAATATCGAACTTCTCGGTCGGCAACAGGATCGTCGGCGCGCCGCGCGCGGTCTGCATCAGTTGGTGCACGCCAGCGCCATGCGACAGCGGCGCGACCACCAGCGAGGCGTCGGTCTCCGTCGTGCCGGGCGTGAGGTCGGCGAGATGGTTGGTAACGACAAAGGCCATCTGGCCATGGGTCAGCACTGCCGCCTTTGATCGTCCTGTGGTGCCCGAGGTGAAGAAGAACCAGCAGGGGTCGTCATAGTCGACCGCCGTGTTTTCAACGTTTGCGCCCGCATGATCGGCGATCGCCCCGCTCACGGACTTTTCGCCGAAGTCGCCCTCGCCGATCCGCCAGATGAATTCGAGCGCGGGGTTTGCCGCAGCTTTGGCATGATCCGGAAAATCGCCATGGCACAGGAACGCTTTCGCGCCGGAAGCGGCGGCGAGATAGGCGACCTCGTCCGGCATCAGGCGGAAATTGGTCGGCACCCAGACCGCACCCAGTCGAAACGCCGCGAACATCGACCAGAACATCTCCTCGCTATTCTTGGAATGAACCAGGATACGATCACCCTTGACGACGCCCCGCGCCGCCAACGCGACCGCGAGCGCCGACACCGCGGAATCGATCTCGCGCCAGGTCCAGGACCTGTCGCCCCACACGAAGCCAACGCGGTCGCCGTGGCGGCGGGCATTCTGGGTCAGCATATGCGCGAGATTCATCACCCGGCGCGACATCCGCGCCAGCCCCCCGCGCGGGGCCATGGCCGCAGCGCCGCTCATCGGAATACCACCGGATCAAGGGCGCGCTGACCTCGCCGATCAATCGTGACGCACTGCAAAACAAACATCAAACTCACCTCGTTCAAACGATCACGCCGCCTGATAGCCCGCCGACGCGGCCTTGCGTCGTCACCATGATCCAGCAAGGCCTTCCAGTCCACACCCCACCGCCGAGAGGCTTTCCATGGCTACCGGCCGAATCGCGCCAGGCAACCATCGGTCGAAAGAGCTGGTGGCGCTCTGGTCCGGGCCAGGGCCGACGCCCGCACGCCGAAGGCCCGCGAACCAAGCCGACCGATCGGACCGTGCGTTATGATTTCGTCCGCGATGGCGGCCAATGGAAGATCGACGACATCAAGGCCGCCGCTGACGGCAGACCATGGCCCATCCGCGGCATGCTCGCCGCTCCACTGAAACACCAGGACTGCCGGCGATGGCTGGCCGACCATCGCCGTTGGAACTACTGCGAGTGCTTGGCGAGGTCCTGATCGCTCAGCCGCCAATCCTGCCATAGCTGCAGGCCACCGAGGAGAACGGCAATTCCACCGAGCACAATGTGCCACATGCGGAGCATCTCGTCGCCGGAATAGCCGAAGATGAAGGGCGACGCGATCAGCCAGAGGCCAAGCACGATTTCCCCCACTTCCTCCCAGCGCTGCAGCGCGACATATTCCAGCTGGGCGAGCCCGAAGATCAGCATGCCAACCACGAACGTATTGAGGATCATGGTGCTCCGCTCGGTGTCCATCACGTCGTGGCTGGAGAACGGAAACCAGGGCGAAACCACGATCAGCACGCCGAGCAGCATGCCCAGCCAGTCTTCCCAGGTTCGATGCGTACTGAAGAAGCGAAAGCCTGACATGGTAAAACCTCCCCTTGCAAAGAGGCATACGTCGGCGGCCCGCGATCATAACACTTCCGATTTCGAACCAGAGCCGGCCGCATCGGGGCGTATGTCCTGGAAAAAACGTAGGAACCTCGCTCCCGCCTGCAAGGCCCGATTGCGACGATATTGCGCGGACCAACGGCTTGCCCGGTACGACTCATTGCGCGTTCGGCCAGCTCCGTCGGCAGGGTTCCCGGTTCCGTCGCGATTTGCATTGCCCGAGTCACGGCCCTACATGCATGCAACGGTAGATCACTCACAGGGAATCATCCGCATGGCCGCCGTTCGCGACAACAAGGCTCAAAACCGCTTCGAACTCGACGTCGAAGGTGCGGTGGCGTTTGCGAACTATCGCATGACCCCGGCGGCGGTCGTCATCACCCACACCGAAACGCCGCGCGCCTTGCGAGGCCGCGGCATTGCCTCGGAACTGATCAAGGGCGCGCTCGAATTGATCCGCGCCGACGGACGCAAGGTCATCGGCGGCTGCGGCTTCGTCGTCGATTATCTGCGCAAGAACCCGGAATTTGCCGATCTGACGGGATGACGTATCGCCATTGTTGAATGGCAACGAAGCATTCGATGGCCATGCGCGGTCAGGCGGTTGCGTCGAAAGCAAAAAAAGGCCCGCGTTACCGCGGGCCTTTGCATGACTGAACCTGACGATGCATCAGCTCTTGATGTCGGGCGGCAGCTTGCCGCCATTGGCAGCAAGCTTGGCCATGACCTGCTTGTGCAGCCAGATGTTCATGCTGGCGGAATCACTGCTGTCGCCGGTATAGCCGAGTTCCTTCGCCAGTTCCTTGCGCGCGGAAAAACTGGAATCGATGTCGAGCGCCTTCATAAGGTCGACGATCGAGGTGCGCCATGCCAGCTTCTCGCCCTTGGCGGCAACCGCCTTGTCAAGGATCGGCGCGACGTCGACTGTCGCGGCCGCAGGTGCCGCCGATCCGCCGCCGGACGATCCCGCGCCCACGTCCGCAGCCGCTCCGCCGCCGGCCGGCGCGGCATCCGCCTTGGTGCCGAAGATTGCGCCCATGATTTTTCCGAAAATGCTCATCGTTCGCTCCCAAAATACTGAAGTCGGGTGACTTGAAGACCAGGTCTCTAAGACCGAGTCTCTGGCGGCACTGTTTGACCGGCAGCACCACGCCGGTATCGTTAACGAGTTTAGCCAGCCCGACGTGACTTGCCAATGCAACATTCACTGAAGCGTGAGTGCGTTTGCCCATGTTTGGGAGTACGCTGCCGGTTCAGTTCGCGACATAGCCAGTTCCATCGTCCTGTCTTCGCGTCTGGCCTGATCGTGATCGTTTTATGAAACGGCGCATGCGCGTCTTTCGGCTGACGCTCGATGCGACCGCGAGGGAGACACGACCATGGCCACCTATCACGGCAATGTCACATCGATGGCGCAGAGCGGACCAGACACCGCAGCCGCACCGGTTATCCGAACCATCGGCCTCACCGATCTCCATGAAGCGCTGCGGCGCGGCTGGGAAGACTTCAAGGCCGTACCGAGCCACGCCATCATCCTGTGCATCATCTATCCCGTGCTCGGACTCATGCTGGCGCGCACCGTACTCGGCTACTCCGTGCTGCCGCTGCTGTTCCCGCTCGCCGCAGGCTTTGCCCTGCTCGGCCCGTTCGCTGCGATCGGCCTCTATGAACTGAGCCGCCGCCGCGAGCGCGGCGAACAGGCCACCGCATGGGATGCGTTCGAAGTGCTGCGCTCACCATCGTTCGGCGCCATGCTCGGGCTCGGCGCGCTGCTGCTGGCGCTGTTCGTGACCTGGGTAGCGACCGCGCAGGCGATCTACATCGCCGCTTTCGGCTATGAAGGCGCGACCGGCATCTCCGATTTCGCGACGCGCGTGCTGACGACGCCGCAGGGATGGTGGCTGATCGTGGTCGGCTGCGGCGTCGGCTTCCTGTTCGCCCTCGTCGCGCTTTGCATCAGCGTGGTGTCATTCCCGATGATGCTCGAGCGCCATGCCGGCGCCGGCGATGCCATGGTGACCTCGCTGCGGGCGGTGGCGCGAAATCCCGTGCCGATGGCGGCCTGGGGATTGATCGTCGCGGCGCTGCTGGTGGCGGGATCGCTGCCGGCCTTCCTCGGCCTGGCCGTCGTCATTCCGCTGCTCGGGCACGCCACCTGGCATCTCTATCGGCTGACGATCGAACCGGAACTCAATCCGAAGCCGCAGCCGCCCCGTGCGCCGCGCGAGCGCAAGCCTGCCGCCGATTTCCCGGCCAACCTGTTCCCGTGGCGGCACCAGTAGGAGGGAACTCGATATGACAGGCCGCCGGTCGATAGCTGACCGGCGCTTTTCCATTCGCGCGCTGACCCTGGGTGCGTTGCTGCTGAGCGTTGCAACGCCCGCGCTCGCGGCGCCCTGCGGTAGCGGCTCGTTCGACGCATGGCTTGAGGACTTCAAAAAGGAAGCTGCCGCCAAGGGTATCTCGGCAAACGCCATTCAGACAGGCCTGGCCGGCGTCGGCATCGACAAGACGGTGCTGTCCCGCGACCAGTCGCAAAAGGTCTTTACACAGAACTTCGAGGAATTTTCCGGCCGCATGGTGCCGCCGCGGCTGACGCGTGGCGCCAACATGCTCAAGCAGTACGGTTCGGTGCTGGCGCGCATCGAGCAGGCCTATGGCGTCCCCGGTGAAGTGCTGGTGGCGATCTGGGGACTGGAAACCGATTTTGGTGTCAACATCGGAAAATTCCCGACGATGCGCGCGCTGGCGACACTCGCCTATGATTGCCGCCGCACAGACTTGTTCAAGGCCGAACTGATGGACGCGCTTCGCATCGTCGAGCGCGGCGATATCGCTGCTCCGGAGATGCGGGGTGCCTGGGCCGGTGAAATCGGCCAGACCCAGTTCATGCCGTCGTCCTATATCAAGTTCGCGGTCGATTTCGACGGCAATGGACGCCGCGATCTCCTGCGCAGCCCGCCGGACGTGCTGGCCTCGACGGCGAACTTCCTGGCCGGCCATGGCTGGCAAAAGGGCAAGGACTGGCAGCCGGGCAGCGCCAATTTCGCGGTGATCAAGGAATGGAACAAGAGCGAGGTCTACGCGAAGACGATCGGCTATTTCGCCACGCAGCTTTCGCGCGCGCCCTGAACTGAAGAATTCAAAGGACCGATCTCAAGCCGACCGGCCATGATTGCCGGCGAAGAGTCAGCGCCACTGCGGTCACGCTGAAGGATCGGGCTTCTGAAAAAATGATTATAAATTCATAATTATGTCTCATGCGATTCGCGCATAAGAAAATTCCAAAACTCGTCCCTTGGAAGCAATGTTTTCTTTGACTGGACGGCTCATGGACGGTTTCCGGCTGCGGCGTTAGCCGACCGGTAACGCTTTGTCTCGATAGCAATAGCTTCGTGTTTTTCGAGCTTTACGAGCCTGGGCGGAACGCTGCAAGGGTTCCCTTGGCGAGCGGCAGGACAGGCATGCGGAACCGTTAAGCGGATATTACCCGAGCCATGCACTGAAGGTCTAGCTGCATCGCAGCATTGGAACTTCTGCACTGCAAAATCCAAGCTATATTCATTTCAACGATGAGGTCGCCACCAAAGGCTGAATCGTAATTGCAAGGAGACTACCATGCTTCTCTCGCTCATCCGCATGATCCAGGCTTTCCGGGATTATCAGCGCAACGTCAGCGAACTGTCCCAGCTCAGCGATCGTGAGCTGTCCGATATCGGCATTGATCGTTCGGACATTCCGCGCGTTGCCAGCGGGACCTATAACGGCTGATCCCGGATCAGCCCCCTGTTGAACGGATAACGCCCGCCCCGCTGCGGGCGTTGTCGTTTCTGGCGGCGGCGCCAATCGCGCGCGCTTGATGCGAATTCGTTTCCACGCCTGAAGCAATTCCGGCATCGATGCATCATCCGGAAACGCCTTGGCAGGTGCGCTTGGTGCGAAAACGCGCTAACCCTGCGCGCATGATTTCCAGCACGCCCCAAACTGATACCGTCCACGTCGTTGGCGGCGGCCTCGCCGGCTCGGAAGCCGCCTGGCAGATCGCCAATGCCGGCGTTCGCGTCGTCCTGCACGAGATGCGCCCTGTCCGGATGACCGAGGCGCACCGCACGGAAGGCCTTGCCGAACTCGTCTGCTCGAATTCCTTCCGCTCGGACGACGCGGCCAACAACGCCGTAGGCCTGCTGCATGCCGAGATGCGCCGGCTCGGCTCGCTGGTCATGCGGGCGGCCGACGCCAACCAGGTGCCCGCCGGCGGGGCGCTGGCGGTCGACCGCGACGGGTTCTCCGCAGCCGTCACCAGGGCGCTGCACGACCATCCGCTGATCGAGATCGCGAGAGGCGAGATCGCTGGTCTGCCGCCAGCCGAATGGGGCAACGTCATCGTCGCGACCGGCCCCCTCACCTCGGCACCCCTTGCGGACGCCATCCGCGAGTTGACCGACGAGAATGCGCTGGCGTTCTTCGACGCGATCGCGCCGATCGTGCATAAGGATTCCATCGACATGTCGGTGGCGTGGTTTCAGTCGCGCTACGACAAGGTCGGGCCCGGCGGCACCGGCGCCGACTACATCAATTGCCCGATGACGAAGGAGCAATACGACGCCTTCGTTGCCGCACTGCTGGCCGGCGAGAAGGTGGATTTCAAGGATTGGGAGACCAACACGCCCTATTTCGACGGCTGCCTGCCGGTCGAGGTGATGGCCGAACGCGGTCCGGAAACCCTGCGGCACGGGCCGATGAAACCGGTCGGGCTGACCAATCCCCACAACCCGACCGTCAAGGCCCACGCGATCGTGCAACTGCGCCAGGACAACAAGCTCGGCACGCTCTACAACATGGTCGGCTTCCAGACCAAGCTGAACTACGGCGCGCAGCAGCGCGTCTTCCGCACCATTCCCGGGCTGGAGAAGGCCGAGTTTGCCCGCCTCGGCGGCCTGCATCGCAATACCTTCCTCAATTCGCCAAAACTGCTGGACGGGCAATTGCGCTTGCGCGCAGAGCCGCGGCTGCGCTTTGCCGGCCAGATGACCGGCTGCGAGGGCTATGTGGAATCCGCCAGCATCGGCCTGATCGCAGGTCTCTATGCCGCAGCCAATGCGAGAGGACAGGCGCTTGAGCCGCCGCCCGTCACCACGGCGCTGGGATCGCTGCTCGGCCACATCACCGGCGGCCATATCGAGACGATCGAGGCTGGGACGCGCTCGTTCCAGCCGATGAACATCAATTTCGGCCTGTTCCCGCCGCTTGCCAGCCCGCCTACCAGGAAGCCCGACGGCACGCGGCTGCGCGGCAACGAGAAGACGGTCGCCAAAAAGCAGGCGCTCAGCGCTCGCGCCCTGGCCGATCTCGATCGCTGGATCGCCGATCATCTTCGTGTAGCGGCCGCGGCGTAACATCATGAGCTTGCCCAGGGACGATGCCGCCATCCTGTCGGCGCGCTGGAGTGAAGGCGTGCTGCTGAAGCGCGACGTGTTCTCGACCGTCGAACGCGGCCGTTTCCGCAGCGATGCCGGCGAGGTCGATGCGGTGTTGCGCCGGCTGGATCAGGTACCCGTCTGGTCCTATCCGCTGGCCCGGCATCTGTTCGCCCGCGAGCGTCGCGCATTGGCGCTGGCGCGCGATCTCGACGTCGGGCCGAAACTGCTGTGGGCCGGCCAAAGAGCGCTTGTGCGCAGCTTCATCGACGGGGTCGCGCTGCATCTGGCAAAGCCGCATGGCGATCTCGCCTATTTCCGCTCCGCCAAGCTTGCCTTGCGCAAGCTGCACCGCGCCGGCATTTGTCACAATGATCTCGCCAAGGAGCAGAACTGGCTCCGTGGCAGCGACGGCCGGGCCTATCTGACAGATTTTCAGCTCGCCGCCTGCTTCAACACCCGCAGCCGGCTGTTCCGGATCGCGGCCTATGAAGATCTGCGGCATCTGCTCAAGCACAAGCGCAGCTACGCAGCCGATGCGCTGACGCCGATGGAGCGCAAGATCCTCGCGCGCAAATCGTTCGTCGCCAGCCTCTGGCTCATGACCGGCAAGAAGGTCTACCAAGCCATCACCCGCGGCCTGTTCAACTTCACCGACCGCGAAGGCGGCGGCCGAAGACTAGTGAACGACGCGCCCGTACTGGTCGATCTGATCCGGAAGAACCCCGAAGTGCGCGACACCGCGATCGTGGCGTTCGCCGACCGCCGGACCGGCGTCGGGCTTTACGCCTTTGTCGAGGCCGACGAGGTCGCGCTGGAGAAGCAGTTGCGCAGCGCGCTGTCGTCGGCCAAGGGGGTCAGGCCGCCGGAGCACATCCAGGTCGTCCACGCCCTGCCCCGCGATGCCGCCGGCAAGCCGCGCACCGAGATATTGCAGCTCGTCGCCATGAACCAGCTCGACCTGATCGAGCCGCTGATCACGAGCGAGGCCGATCGCGCCTTCATGAAGGACATTCTGGAAAGCCGGAAGAATTTGCGCGACCGGTTCAATTTCGAGAGCAGCGAGTTGAATTCGCGGTCGCGTTGACCGTGTCCCGGGCGCGATGCAGCGCCCTTCGCGCTGCTTCGCAGAACCGGGACCTCACGGCGGTATTGTCTCAATTTGAATTTGTCCGCCCCTTTGGCATGTACCGTTTCACGAACGCCTTGATTGCGTCATGCGTCCAAGGGTAGCCCCTAGCGTTTCCAATGCCCTGCTCATTCAGATGGTTCGCGAGCGCAGAGAAATTGGTAGTTCGCCGGCCACCTTTCTGGACAGCGAATTTCACCTCGCTCACGAACTGCGGCGTTCCGGGTGGATTGATCCCGGCCGCATCAAGAATCTCGATTGGGTCCGGATCGTCGCGGGCGGTTCGGTGATATTTCCCTGATGAGTTCTTATACATGAGTGCTCCCTAGCGAAGCTTACCGCCGAGCCTTGACCCAATCAGATGCTCAAAGGACGACCTAAAGGCGAGCGACGGCCAGCCGATGTAATCGGCGCGGCAATCATGGTTGCCCGCGTCGCCACCGCGAAGCAGACGACAAGAATGCCACTTCCCACGAACCTACCGGGCCGGCGGCGCCCATGTCCCAGAGGTTGAGCTGTCTGAAATGCTGAGCCGGTCCCAGCACGCCGTCAAGCGGGTTCCCGAAGCCAAAACACCCCCAAATCTTGCGTTATCCACCATGAAATTGTGTGCATCTGGTGGAAAAGGGAACAAAACCGGCACGATTCGCTTGTGCGGGAATCGCAACCAGCAGATACATGCCTACTACGTAACCAGGGGTGATTCGCCCCTCTAGTGTGGAAACCGAGCAATGGCAAAGACCTCTACGGTGAAGTCGGGAGGCCCGGCGCGTGTGCGTCTGGTCGTGTTCGACGCGGAAGTGCCTGACGGTGATTTCAACTCACTCGCCCAGGTTCTCCAGAATGCATTGAAGACCCCGACCGTCATCCAGCAGCCGCGGGTGACGAACGGCAACGGCGTGGCCGCCAAGACCATCACGCATCAGCCGGCCGAGACCGCGCAGGACGACGAACCCGGATTGTTTGACAATCTCGAAGAAGCGGAGACGGTCGAGGCAGCGCCCGCGCCTGCCAAGCCGAAGGCGCCGCGCAAGGCACCGAAGGCGCCGGACGTCGTTCCGATCGAGATGAACGAGCCTGTGTCCTTCGCCGACTTCGCCGCCGGCAAGAAGAACGAAAGCCTGCACAAGAAGTATCTGATCGCGGCGGCATGGCTGCACGAATGTCGCAACACGCCGATCGTGACCGATGGGCATATCTACACCTGCTTCCGGTCGATCGGCTGGTCAACGGCCCACAGCGACTTCGGACAGCCGCTGCGCGAGCTGAAGACCCGCAAGTTCTTCACCACGCCGTCTCGCGGCCAGTACGAGATCAACCATATCGGTCTCGACTACGTGAAGAAGCTTGCCAATGGAGCTGAGTGACCTCATCAGCCAGGTCACCGGTTTCGACGGAATGGCGCCGGGCGAGAGGATCAGACTCTTCGCCTGGTGGCTTCACACCCACAAGAAGCTGGCATCCTTCAAGACCGGTGACATCCGCGGTTGCTACGAGCAGCTTCACCTGCCCGTGCCGAACATCGCAATGTACCTCACGCGCATGACGGAGGCGAGGCCGCCGAAAGCGCTCCGGAAGGGCGATGCTTACAATCTCGCGCGCGAAGCCCGCAGCGATCTCGATACGAAATACGGCATCCACCCCAGCATGCAGGCCGTGAGCAAGCTGCTGACCGATCTTCCGGACAAGGTGCCAGACACCTCGGAGAAGGTGTTCCTCAGCGAGGCGATCGACTGCTACCGCGTGCGCGCCTACCGCGCCTGCGTCGTGATGACGTGGAATCTGGCGTTCGATCACATCTTGAACTGGATCTTGAAGGACCCTACCCGCTTGGCCGCCTTCAATGCGGCGATCCCGGTGAAATTCCAGAAGACACCGAAGAAGGCGGCGATCGTCATCAACCGCTACGATGACTTCGCCGACGAGCTGAAAGAGTTCGAGATCATCGAGCTGTGCAAGAACGCGAACTTACTCAACGACAATCTC
This sequence comes from Pseudomonadota bacterium, assembly GCA_023422775.1. GTDB lineage: Bacteria > Pseudomonadota > Alphaproteobacteria > Rhizobiales > Xanthobacteraceae > Bradyrhizobium. The sequence goes on along the minus strand of JAFAGM010000012.1, from coordinate 18,772 downwards.
GTCAGGACGCTGAAGGAGAAGCTGGGCAAGCGGAACACCGCCGCTCACCCGTCCACGATGATCGTGGTGCAGTCGCAGGCCGATGATGTCGTGACTGACCTCGTCAACAACGTCGTGTTGGCGCTGACCTGAATTTATTTCCGATGTTCACGCATGGCGACCTAGCGGTGTGCCGGCGCGATTGATAGGTGCGCTCCGTTTTTAACCGAAGGAGCCATCATGAGATTTCTGACTCTAGTCTATCGCCTCTGGAATACTGGATCCCCGCCTTCGCGGGGATGACGACCTCCATGCGTGGGTGATTTCGCTACCCCCCAAACTCCTTGCCCCGCGACGCACGCCACAGCGTCCACAGGGTTCGCAGCCGCGAGGTCGGCTGCAACACGAAGGGATCGAAGTCGGCACGCGCCATCCGCGCCAGGTCGCGACGCACCAGCGCCAGCGGCAGGAAGATCGGCCGCACTTGCCGCGGCAAATGGGTGAGCAGTTCGAAGGCCGTGTCGAGGTGCTTGCGCGCCTCCCCTGCCAATTGATTGATCGCCGCGCGGGCCCGCGGCGTCGGCTTGCCCGAATAGATATCTTCCGTCCCGCTGCCGTGCTGTTGCAGCAATTGCAACGGCAGAAATAGCTGGCGCCGCGCGGCATCGAGCGGCAGCGCAGCGATCACGTGCGCCATGCCCTGGGCGAGACCGGCATGGCGGGCGAGATGATCGGCCGCCTCCGACGGCGGCGCCGCGATCCGCGCGCCCAGCCAAAACAACGCCGACGACGTGTCGGTGACGTATCCTTCCAACGCCGCCATCGACGGCATCGGATCGTTGTAGAGATCGAACTGGTGCTCCTCGATCAGGCGCGACAAGGGGGCGACCGGCAGGCGGAAATCGCCGATCGCCTGCAGCAGTTCCACCGCGACCGGATTGCCCTCGACCTCGCCGTGGCGCGTGCCTTCCAGCATGTCGGTCCACCACTGCATCCGGATTTCGCCCGGCAGCGGCTGGCTGACCTGATCGCGCACCCGCGATATTTCGACGTTGAAGGCGTAGATGGCCAGCAGCGCCCGGCGCTGGGTCGCCGGCAGGAACAGCGTCGAGGCGTAGCGGGCGAAATCGTGCGAGCGCACCAGGTCGACGCAGAACGCAGCGGAATCCTTCGACGGCCCGCCCGCGCTCATGGCACCGCGATCAGCGCCGCCGCGACCCGCCGCCGCTCGCCCAGCATGATGTTGTAGGTCCGGATGGCAGGCCCGGTCTGCATCGGATCCAGCACGACCCTGACCGCCCGCAGCGCCTCGCGCAGGCCGCGCGGCGGAACCCAGACTTCCGTGCCGGTGCCGACGATCAGCGTGTCGATGGAGTTGGCGGCCTTGAACACCCGATCGAGCGAATACTCGTCGATCTCCGCCAGCTTCGTCACCGGCCAGGCCCATATCCCGTGCGGCAGGCACAACAGCGAGCCGCGATGCGACATATCGGCGAAGGCGAAGCCCCCCTTGCCGTAGGCTTCGATCGGCGCCGACCTCGGAAGATGCGGAGCGTCCGAGGAGCTGGTTGTTCGATTTGGCATGATCCCTTTCCGAAAACCGGTCCCCACCTCGGGTCAAGCCCGAGGGCATGCTTTTCGGGATCATGCCGTCTACTTCTTCGCAGGCGGATCCGGCGCTTCGCGGTGTTCACCGACGCCGAGATAGATCAGGATCGGCGCGGCGATGAAGATCGAGGTGTAGGTGCCGACCAGCACCACGCCGAACATCATGACCGCCGTGAAGCTGTGGATCGCATGGCCGCCGAACAGCAGCAGCGCCAGCAACGCCAAGGTCACGGTGACGTGGGTGATGATCGAGCGCGACAGTGTCGAATTGATGGATTCGTTGAGCAGTTGCGGCATCGGCATTTTCTTGTAGCGCCGCAGCATTTCGCGGATGCGGTCGTAGATCACGACCGTGTCGTTGAGGGAGTAGCCGAGAATCGTGAGCAGCGCCGCGATACTTGTGAGGTCGAAATCGACCTGCGAGATCGACATGAAGCCGATCGTCAGCACGATGTCGTGGACGTTGGCGATCATGGCGCCGAGCGCGAACTGCCACTCGAAACGGAACCAGAGATAGATCAGGATGCCGACGATCGCGAGCATCAGGCCGAGCATGCCGAAGGCGAGCAATTCGCCCGATACGCGCGGGCCCACCACCTCGACGCGGCGGTATTCCACGGAATCGCCGAGCGCAGCGCGGACCTTCTGCACGGCCTCCTGCTGCGCGGCGTCGCCGCCGGGCTGTTCGGCCACCCGTATCAGCACATTGGCCGGACCGCCGAACTGCTGCAACTGGATGTCGCCGAGCCCAAGCGTACTCAGCGTCCCGCGCATCGCGCCGATATCGGCCGCGTCGGACTTTGACTGCACTTCGAGCAGCGTGCCGCCCCTGAAATCGATTCCGAAATTCAGCCCGTGGGTGAAGAACAGCACGATCGCGAAGATGGAAAGCGCTGCCGAGATCGGGAAGCTGATGCGGCGAAAGCGCGTAAAATCGAAATGCGTGTTGTCGGGAACGATGCGCAGCGGCGGCAGCAGGTCGAACACCGCGACCACGGTCAGCACGACAACCAGAATGCCAAGCGCAATGAGAACGTAATCGGTCACGAATGATTCCTAGATCGGCACGGTCTTCGGCCGCGTCCACCACACCCAGCCGGCGACGATCAGGCTGGTGAGGGTGAAGGCTGTAAAGACGGTGGTGATGATGCCGATGCCGAGCGTGACGGCGAAACCGCGGACCGGTCCGGTGCCGATGTAGAACAGCACCGCGGCGGCGATGAAGGTGGTGATGTTGGAGTCCAGAATGGTCGCCAGCGCGCGCCTGAACCCGGCATCGATCGCGGTGATCGCGGTACGGCCGCCGCGCAGCTCCTCGCGGATGCGCTCGTAGATCAGCACGTTGGAGTCGACGGCGATACCCACCGTCAGCACCACGCCGGCGATGCCGGGCAGCGTCAGCGTGGCGTTCAGCAGCGACAGGATGCCGAAGATCATCGCGACGTTGATGGCGACCGCGATGTTGGCGAACACGCCGAACAGGCGGTAGGTCAGCAGCATGAAGACGACGACCATGATCGAGCCGATATAGGCGGCGAGCTTGCCCTTCTCGATCGAGTCCTGGCCGAGGCCCGGACCGACGGTGCGCTCCTCGATCACGGTCAGCGGCGCCGGCAGCGCGCCGGCGCGCATCAGCAGTGCGAGTTCGTTGGCGGCCTGCACGGTGAAGCTGCCGGAGATCTGTCCCTGGCCGCCGGTGATCGGCTCGCGGATGACGGGCGCTGAAATCACCCTGCCGTCGAGGACGATGGCAAAGGGCTGCCCGACATTTTCCGTCGTCGCCTGCGCGAATTTGCGCGAGCCGGAGCTATTGAACTTGAAGTTCACGATCGGCTCGTTGGTACGCTGGTCGAAGGCAGGCTGCGCGTCGGTCAGATCGCTGCCGGATACCAGCACCTGCCGCTTGATGACGTAGGGAACCCTGGGCGTTTGCTCGCTCATAAGGAGTTCCGAATCCGCCGGCACCCGCCCCTGCTGCGCCTGGTCCGGCGACACCGAGGAGTCGACCATGCGGAATTCCATCTTGGCGGTCTTGCCGAGGATGCGCTTCAGCTCGGTTGGATCTTGCAAGCCCGGCACCTGGACCAGGATGCGGTCGGTGCCTTGCCGCTGGATCAGCGGCTCGACGGTGCCCAATTCGTTGATGCGGCGTTCGACGATCTGGATCGACTGTTCGATCGTCTGCCGGATGCGCTCGGTGATGGCGGCTTGCGGCACCGTGAGACGGAACAGGCCGCCGCCGGCATCGGCCACATCGAGGCTGCGCTGCCCGCTGGAGCCCAACAGACCGCCGAGCGGCTGCGACAACTCCCGCAGCTTGGTGAGAGCCGTCGGCTGGTCGCTCTCCTTGACGCGGACTTCGACGGCGTCGCCGCGGACCGCCAGGCCGGTATAGCCGATCTTGGCATCACGCAGCGCGCGGCGGACATCGTCACGCACCTGGTCGAGCTTTTCCTTCTTCACGTAGTTGGAATCGACTTCGAGCAGCAGATAGGAGCCGCCCTGCAGGTCGAGACCGAGCACGATGTGGCGCTGCGCCCAGACCGGCCAGGTCTTCACCCTGGCTTCGGGGAAGAAATTCGGAACAGCGAACAGGCAGACGACGAGCGCGGTCAAGATGATCGCCAGCGCCTTCCACCGCGTAAAATACAACATCGAGTAGACCCGTCAGATCCAGGAAAATTCGCCGCGACAGGCGGCGCGAAAACTCAGCTCGAGGACGTCTCGTCCTTGGCGGTCTCAGCTTTTTCCCTGGCCGGCTCGCCCTTGGCGCGGACGCCAGAAATCATCTGCCGCATCTGCCGCACGCGGACGCCGTCCGAAATCTCGAATTCGATCTGGTCATCGTCGACCACCTTGGTAACCTTGCCGACGAGGCCGCCCGAGGTAATCACCGTGTCGCCGCGCCGGATGTTCTTCACGAGCTCCTGATGATCCTTCACCTTCTTCTGCTGCGGGCGCAGAATCAGGAAGTACATGATCACGAAGATCAGTGCGAACGGCAGCAGCGACATCAACATGCTGTTGGCATCGCCACCGGCTGCAGCCTGGGCGTACGCAGGGGTAATCAGCATTCGAACAATCCTCGTAAGACGGGAAAGAACCGGCCATGCCTGGGCATAGCGGCTTGGACACGTCGCCGGTTCGGGCAAATTCGCGCGGACTATAGCGACGGCCAGCCCAATTGCAACGTGGCCAGCCCCCTCATTTAGGCCGCTTGCGGGACGTTCCAAGGCCCGATAAGGCTGCGCGGTCAGGAACTGAAGAAATGCCGAAAAAATCAAAGAAAACAGCGCCCCGCGCCACCTCCAAAGCGGTTGCCGCCAAGGGCGGAAAAACCGCGACAAAACGTCCGGCAAATGCGGCCGGGGACTTGACCGCCGAACGGATCGCAACGGCGCTGGAAGCCATCGCGGGCCACCTTTCGGCGGCCTCTGCGCCGAGCGGGGCGAACGGGTCGTTCGACTCCGCCGACGCCTTTGTCTGGCACCCTGACGGGCGCCTGGCGCCGGTGCCCCGCGTCAGCCGTGTCGATCTGGGGCTCCTCAAGGGCATCGACCGGATGCGCGACATCCTGATCGAAAACACCGAACGCTTCGCCGATGGCCTGCCGGCCAACAACGCCCTGCTCTGGGGCGCCCGCGGCATGGGCAAGTCGTCGCTGGTGAAGGCGACCCATGCCAACATCAACGTCGATCGCAAGCCCGCCGACCGGCTGAAGCTGATCGAGATCCACCGCGAGGATATCGAGAGCCTGCCCGGCCTGATGGATCTGCTGCGCAGCTCCGATTTCCGCTTCATCGTTTTCTGCGACGATCTCTCCTTCGACGGCAACGACGCGTCGTACAAGTCGCTCAAGGCGGTGCTGGAGGGCGGCATCGAGGGGCGCCCCGACAACGTCATCCTCTACGCCACCTCCAATCGCCGGCACCTGCTGGCACGCGAGATGATCGAGAACGAACGATCGACCGCGATCAACCCCGGCGAGGCGGTCGAAGAAAAGGTGTCGCTGTCGGATCGTTTCGGTCTCTGGCTCGGCTTCCATCGTTGCAGCCAGGATGAGTACCTGGCGATGGTGCGCGGCTATTGCGGCCATTACGGCATCAGGATCGCCGACGGCGAACTGGAGCGCGAGGCGCTCGAATGGTCGACCACCCGCGGCTCCCGCTCGGGCCGCGTCGCCTGGCAATTCACGCAGGAACTGGCGGGAAGGCTCGGCGTGAGGCTTACGGAAAAGTAGGCGCGGTCAAAGCGTTATGTCGCCACGCGCTTAACTCGTCATCCCCGCGAAGGCGGGGAACCAGTACGCCGCGGCCTCTCGGCTCAATTCGCAACTGCTCTGGAATACTGGATCGCCCGGTCAAGAGCCGGGCGACGACAGTTGTGGGTGTGGCGACGCTGCTGCGCAGATACCGCCTCAAGCCCCGTTCAGGAATTGCAGCGGGTCAACCGGTGAAGATCCCTTGCGGATCTCGAAGTGGAGTTGCGGCGACCCCACCTCACCCGACTGACCCGACTTGGCAATGATCTGACCGCGCTTGATCGTGTCCCCGCGCTTCACCAGCAGTTCACTCGCATGGGCATATGCGGTGACGTAACCGTTGGAGTGCCGAACCAGAACCAGATTGCCGTATCCCTTGAGCTCGTTGCCGGAATAGGCGACGACGCCGTCTTCCGCCGCCTTCACCGGCGTGCCTTCCGGCACCGCCAGGTTGATGCCGTCATTCGACTTGCCGTTGGTCTTGGCGCCGTAGCTCGTGATCACCTTGCCGCGCACCGGCCAGCGGAAGGTCGGCAGCGCACCCGTGGCTTCGCTCGGCTTGACCGGCGCAGCCTCTGCGACGGGCTTTTCTTCCGCGACGTTGGTCGTGGCCGAGGCCAGTCGCGCGCTTTGCGGCGGTCCACCGGCAGACGCCATCCTGGTGGCAGGCGCGGCAACCGTTGCAGCAGGCTGGGCGGGCGCTGCGGCGACGGGCTGCGGCGACGGAGCGGCGGAGGCGGATTTCGCCGCGGGCACCGTCAGCTTCATGCCGAGGCTGAGCTTGGCGGACCGATCGAGATGGTTGGCCCTGGCGAGTTCGGCGACCGGCACCTGGTTGCGGCGCGCGATGCTCATCAGAGTGTCGCCGCGATTGACGACGTGAACGTGCGAAGCTGCCGACGCCGCGGCAACAGGCTTGCTGACCGGCCGCGCAACGGCCGGCGCGGGCGCGGCCGCAACGGCCTGGCGCGGCGGAATGATCAGTTGCTGACCGGGCGACAGCGTGCGCGGGCCCTTGTAGCCGTTGGCCTGCAGGATCGCAGCGCTCGACACGTTGTAGCGCTTGGCGAGGATATCGAGCGTATCGCTGGTGCCGACGATGATCGTCGTGCCGCCATGGCTGGACGGACGGGCGGCCGCAACCGAGCGCGGCGGCACCGTGGCCGTGGTTTCAATCGCCGGACGCTGCGGCGGCGCGTAGGACGAAATCCCGCGCCCTCCTCCCGACACGCCGCCTGAGCTGGCCGGGTAAGCGGGTGGCGCAGCAACCACGGGCGGCGGCAGGGCCTGGGACTGGTATTGCGGATATTGCGACTGCGGCCGCGAATATTGCGGCGGCTCGCGGCGCTCGAAGACAGGCGAGCGCACCGAACCGGTCGCTTCGGGCTGCGAGGCAAAGGGGTTGGAAAACGAGGTGTCGGAAAGGCGCGTCTGCATATCGGCGCTGCAGCCGGCAAAGCCAACCGACATCAGCGTCAGAACCGCGACCTGCGGCATCCGACGCGAGCGAAGCAACTCGGCGATACGGGACATGGTTACTCACTCGTACGCAACAAAATACTCTTTTGAGTAAACACGTCGGGAGTAAATAACCGCTTAACCCAGGGAATAAGACGTTGGAGGGAACCGCCAATCCGGGATTCTACAGTTCGCGCGCGATCCCCGGCAGCGCCGGCACGAAGCGGACATCGACCAGTTCCTTGCGATCGAAGCCGCTGTCGGTCCTGACCATCCGCACCAGCGTCTGGGTGCCGTGATGAGGGCCGACAGGCGCGATCAGGATGCCGCCGGGCACGAGCCGCTCCTGCAACTTCTCCGGGATTTGCTCCATCGCAGCCGTTACGATGATACGGTCGAAATCGCCGGCGCCGAGGGGAACGTCGAAACCATCGCCCAACATCACCTCGATGTTGTGATAGTCGAGCTTCTCGAGCCGGGCGCGGGCTTCATCCGCCAGCGTCCGGTAGCGTTCAACGGTCAGGACGTGCCTGCAAAGCCGCGACAGGACCGCGGCCTGGTAGCCGGAGCCGGTGCCGATCTCGAGCACCTTATGCTCCTTTTTCAGCTGCAGCTGCTCGGTCATGTAGGCGACTACAAAGGGCTGGCTGATGGTCTGCCCGCAGGCAATGCCGAGCGCGCTATCGCGGTAGGCGTGACCACGATCGACCGCCGCGACGAACGCCTCGCGCGGCACCTCTTCCATCGCACGCAGCACAGCCTGGTCGCTGATCCCCCGCCGCCGCAGGGTGAGCTGAAACATCATCTTTTCGGGCGGTTCTTGGGCCATTGCGGTCTCGAGGCGGGGATCAGCCGCCGATCCCGTGTTTCATAATAGCGTCCACGGATTTAAGGAAGAATTTCCTCAAAATTCCGGTTCCTCACCCCGGAACCGCCTCCCCGGTCCAGCGTTAGGGGCACGGGCAACCGGTCGCGGGCGAGCTTTACCTTGAACGCATAGCTGTCCATCTCGACATTGCACCGAACGGTATTTTTTGCGAACCTTGACGCACGGAAGGGCAAGGACTCCATCATGGTAACGACGCGGCCGGCAGGCTGTTCTGTTTTCCTCGTTGAAGACGAGGTCATGATCCGGATGATGGTTGCCGATATGCTGGAAGAGCTGGGCTACAGCATTGCCGCAGAGGCCGGCGAAATCAGCGAAGCGGTCCAACTCGCGCAGTCGACCGATTTCGATCTCGCCATTCTCGACGTCAACGTCAACGGCAAGGTGATTACGCCGGTGGCCGAGTTGATCAAGGCGCGCAACCGTCCCTTCATATTCGCGACCGGTTACGGCTCCTCCGGCCTTCCCGAGGAATATCGTGATCGCCCTTCGCTGCAGAAGCCGTTCCAGCTGGAAACGCTCGCACAGGTCATCACCTCCACGCTGAAGAGCGCGCCGGTTTAGGCCATCGAGGCCACCGAACTACGCCGTCATCACCCGCGAAGGCGGGTGATCCAGTATTCCAGAGGCGTTCGTGACAGGACAGAAAGGCCGCGGCGTACTGGATACCCGCCTTCGCGGGTATGACAAGCTACAGCACCGGACCAACGAGCCCTATTTCAGCGTCGTCGTCAGTGCGGCCGAAAATGCCTCGTCGGTACGATCGAGCCGCAGCGGCGTCACCGAGACATAGCACGCAGCGAGGGCGGCGAGATCGGTGCCTTCGGCCGGCGTATCCATCATCGCGGTGCGTTCGAAGCCGATCCAGAAATACGGATTGCCGCGGCCGTCGTGGCGCTTGTCGACTTTCAGGAAGCCGAGGTTGCGCTTGCCTTGCCGCGTCACGCGGACGCCCTTGACCTGATCCGGCGTGCAGGCCGGGAAGTTGACGTTGATCACGGTGTTCTTTGGCACACCGGCGTCGATCACCTTGCGCAGGATATCCGGGCCGAACTTCAGCGCGGTGTCCCACAGCGGCGCATGGCGGGTCTCGATGGAAAATTCCTGGCTGAGCGCGAACGAAGGAATGCCCAGGATCGTGCCCTCGAGCGCGCCGGCGATGGTGCCGGAATAGACCACGTCCTCGGCGACGTTACGCCCCCTGTTGACGCCGGACAGCACGAGGTCCGGCGCCTTGTCGCCCAGGATGTGGCGCGAGCCCATGATCACACAATCGGTCGGGGTGCCTCGCACCGCGAAATGGCGCGGGCCGACTTCGCGCAGACGCAAGGGATCGTTCAGCGACAGCGAGTGCGATACACCGGATTGATCGAGCTCCGGCGCCACCACCCAGACGTCGTCGGACAGCGCGCGGGCGATCTCCTCGATGATCTTGAGACCCGGAGCGTGGATGCCGTCGTCATTGGTGCAGAGGATTCGCATCCGTCAAAACGCCTTTTGTTCGGGTACAGGCCGGCTTCTGCCGCTGGGAGGCCGTCTTAACCGGGTATGGCCGCCGAGGCAAACCTGCCCACCCTCCCTATCGCTGTCGCTTCATCCAGACCCGCCAGGGACGAACGAATTTGGCGTAGCCGGCGAACCGCAGGCGCAAATCCGCTGGCTTGCCCTGCTGTGACTCGACGGGTTCTGCCGCCGTCAATTCCGCCGGCGGCAGAACAGGTTTCGGCGGCACATCGCGCCTTGGCGCTTCCGGACGCGCACCCCGAGGAGGCGGCGCAATCGGCTCGACCGCCGGAGCCGGCACGGCTTCCGGCGATGGCGTCACCGGAAGCATCGATTGCGGAAACCGCACCCTCGCGACCGCCAGGCCCTTGTCGAAATCGGCGGCATTCAGCCATTCCTTGGCGTGCATGGTTTCGACGAGGCTTTCGTCCCACAACCTGTTGATCTCGATGTCGAAGAAACCCTGCAGCTTCTGGTCGATCAATTGCATCCCGTGGCCGGTGACAGCCCATTGCCTGCCGATCCAATGGATGTCGCGATGCAACGCCATTTCTGCTCTTGCTATTTGACGCGCTCGATCGTCTTGAGCCCGCCCATGTAGGGCTGCAACACGGCGGGCACCGCGATCGAACCATCTTCCTGCTGATAATTTTCCATCACGGCAATCAGCGCACGGCCGACCGCCGTGCCCGAGCCGTTCAGCGTGTGCACGAAGCGCGGTTTGCCATCGGGCCCGCGCGAGCGCGCATCCATGCGCCGCGCCTGGAAATCGCCGCACACCGAGCAGCTCGAAATCTCGCGATAGGCGCCGCCCTCTCCCTGCCCCGGCATCCAGACCTCGATGTCGTAGGTTTTTTGTGCGGAGAAGCCCATGTCGCCGGCGCACAGCGTCATCACGCGGTAATGCAGGTCGAGCCGGCGCAATACTTCCTCGGCACAGGACAGCATGCGCTCGTGCTCGTCGCGGCTGGTCTCGGGCGTTGCGATCGAGACCAGCTCGACCTTGGTGAACTGATGCTGGCGGATCATGCCGCGGGTATCACGCCCCGCCGCGCCCGCTTCGGCGCGAAAGCACGGCGTCAGCGCCGTCAGCCGCATCGGCAGCTCTTTTTCATCGACGATGGATTCGCGGACGAGGTTTGTCAGCGCGACTTCGGCGGTGGGAATGAGTCCAAGACGCTCGGTCTGCAATCGTCCGTCGGGAGCCGCGAGCAGTTCGCCCTTGATGGCCCAGAACTGGTCATCTTCGAATTTCGGCAACTGGCCCGTGCCGAACATCACGTCGTTCCGCACCAGCAGCGGCGGGTTGATCTCCGTGTAACCATGCTCGTTGCTGTGGAGGTCGAGCATGAACTGTCCGATCGCCCGCTCCAGCCGTGCCAGGTCTTTTTTCAGCACGACGAAGCGGGCGCCGCTGAGCTTCGCGGCCGCCTCGAAATCCATGTAGCCGAGCGCGCCACCAAGATCGTCATGCGGCTTCGGCGTAAAGCCGTAGTCGCGCTTCTTGCCGAAGACGTGGTGCTGAACGTTGCCGTGCTCGTCTGCGCCATCGGGCACGTCGTCGAGCGGCAGGTTCGGGATCGCGGACAGTTCGCGCGTCAGTTCCTCGTCCGCCGTCTTCGCCGCGAGTTCGAGCTCCGGCATCGTGGTCTTGAGCTCGGCGACCTCGGCCATCAGTTTGTTGGCGCGCGCATCATCCTTCGCCTTCTTGGCGTCGCCGATTTCCTTCGATGCCGCATTGCGGCGCGCCTGCGCCTGCTCCGAGGCCAGGATCGCCGCACGGCGTTTTTCGTCGATCGCAAGCAGCGAGGCCGACAACGGCGCCAGCCCGCGGCGCTTCAGTCCGGCGTCGAACGCCTGGGGGTTGTCGCGGATCGATTTGATGTCGTGCATGAGGGCCGGTCCTGAAGTGGTCTCGTTGTAAACAATCAACGCGTATGTTGCTTATTTACGATCCGCCCAAGTACCACACCTGTCATCGCCCGCGAAAGCGGGTGATCCAGTATTCCAGAGCGGTTGGGGGTAAATTAGCCAGGCCGCGGCGTACTGGATTCCGCTTTCGCGGGAATGACGTCCCAATGAGAGGCGATGCCGGCGCCCTACTCGGCCGGATTGGCCGCTGGCGGCGGGCTGGTGGACGGGGGCGTGGACGCAGCCTGCGCGGCGGCTGCCTTCTTTTCCACCATCTGCACCGCGAAGATCGCGCCCTCGTACAAGGCCATCAGCGGTATCGCGAGCGAGGCCTGACTGATGACGTCGGGCGGCGTCAGCACGGCGGCGATGACGAAGGCACCGACGATGAAATACCGGCGCTTCTCGCGCAGCATCTTGGCGTTGACGATGCCGATCCGGCCCAGCAGCGTCAGGATCACGGGCAGCTGGAACGCGACGCCGAAGGCGAAGATCAGCGACATCATCAGGGACAGATACTCGCCGACCTTGGGCAGCAGCTGGATCTGCGCCGTCTCGTCGCCGCCGATCTGCTGCATGCCGAGCGAGAACCGCACCAGCATCGGCAGCACCACGAAATAGACCAGGAGCGAGCCGAGCGCGAAGAAGAGCGGAGTAGCGACCAGATACGGCAGGAACGCACCGCGCTCATGCTTGTAGAGGCCCGGCGCCACGAACTTGTAGATCTGCGTCGCCACGATCGGGAACGAGATGAAGGCAGCACCGAACAGCGCAAGCTTCAGCTGCGTGAGGAAATATTCCAGCAGCGCCGTGTAGATGAATTTCGAATTCTCGGCGCCCGCGACCCAGACGAACGGCCAGACCAGCACGTTGTAGATCTGCTTGGCGAAGAAGAAGCAGACGATGAAGGCAATGGCAAAGCCGAGCAGCGCCTTGATCAGCCGCGAGCGCAGCTCGATCAGGTGATCCATCAGCGGCGCCTTGCTGGCCTCTATGTCCTCGACGGTCATGACGCTTTGGCGTCCTTGAGAATGCCGGGCGCGGCGGGTGCGGTATCCTGCGGCACCGCCTGCACTTCACGTGTGATCGCCAGCGGCTCGGAAGCGGCAGGATGCGCCTCGGCCTCGACGAAGGTCTCAGGCGTCGGCGCGGCGGGTGTCGTCGGCACGATCGGTTCGCCGATCGCGGACGCCACCTGTGCATCCACGGGCTCGTCCGTGACTGACTTGTCGATGGGCGGCTTGTCGATATCGCCGATCTGCAAGGCCTCGCTGACGTCCTTCTGCAGCGAGGTCATGAGGTTGGCCGGGGAGGCCCCCGTCGCGATATCCTTGACCTCGTCGAAGCTCTTCTTGAGGTCGGCCATTTCGGCCTCTCGCATGGCTTCCTGGAACTGGCCCTGGAATTCGGACGCCATCTTGCGCGCCTTGCCCATCCATTGCCCGACCATGCGAAGCACACCCGGCAGCTCTTTCGGGCCGATGGCGATCAGCGCGACAACCGCGATGACGACCAGTTCACTCCACCCGATGTCGAACATGAATTCTTCCGCTCGCGCGAGACAGCCGCGCCCAAATCCTTATCTACCAAGATTTGGGGCTGGTCGCGCCTTTTCTCAATCGGCGCTCTTCAACCGATGCCAGGTCCAAGACGGCAGATCCAAGACGCCAGATCCAAGACGCCGTGGATGCCTTAATCAGACAGCCTTGCTGCCGACATCCGTCCGCGCCGCCGTCGGCGTCGCATTGTTGTGATCAATGGTCTTCACCGGCTCGGCGGGCTTTTCGGGCGCCTTGTCATCGTCCTGCATGCCCTTCTTGAAGGCCTTGATGCCACTGGCGACATCGCCCATCAGGTCGGAAATCTTGCCGCGGCCGAACAACAGCAGGACCACTGCGATCACGACGATCCAGTGCCAAATGCTAAGCGAACCCATCCTGCAACCCTCCAAAAAGAGACGGCCGGAAGCCGGCCAGGCTTTGGCGGAAGGTAGGCCCGGGAGGTGTCAAAAACAAGGACCCATGCCGCGGCAAATCGCTGTCGCGGCTAGGTATTATTGCTATCATTAACCTCGCTCGGCGGAACGGCTGGAGATGCTTCGGAGCCAGCTTCCGCACTCTCCTCGGGCTCGGCAGCCGGCGCCAGCAACAGTTCCAGGCTGTCGCCGGCCTCCAGCGGGTCCTCGTCCTCGCGCAGCGCCACGTCATCCGACGGCGTCGGCACGCTGAATCCGGAGGGCAGCCGCGAATCCAGCAGCCCCGTACCCTTCAGCTCTTCCAGGCCCGGCAGGTCGCCCAGCGCCTCGAGGCTGAACTGCGACAGGAAACCGTCCGTCGTCCCGAAGGTCAGCGGCCGGCCCGGCGTCTTGCGGCGGCCGCGAGGGCGGATCCACCCGGTTTCCAACAGCACGTCCAGCGTTCCCTTTGACGTGATCACGCCGCGGATTTCCTCGATCTCGGCGCGTGTCACGGGCTGGTGATAGGCGATGATCGCAAGCACCTCGATCGCCGCGCGCGACAGCCGCCGCGTCTCGGTGCTCTCCCGCGTCATCAGCCACGAAAGGTCGCCGGCGGTACGGAAGGTCCATTTGTTGGCGACGCGAACGAGATTGACACCGCGCGGGGCGTATTCCGCCTGCAGTTGCGCCAGCGCCTCCTTGACGTCGACACCATCGGGCATCCGCTTGGCCAGCGTCGCCGTGTCGACCGGTTCAGCCGAGGCAAACAGCAGCGCTTCGAGCAGCCGCAATTCCTCGGGCCGCGCCACGGGCTCGGTGGTTTCGTCGGCGGGACGATCCTCGGCTTCTTCCATGCGCTTTTCCGCCAGACTTGCCATGGCTGGGTCTCCTTCCACTTACTCGACCGGCAGATCCGGCGCGGACATCGCCCCGGACGCTTGCGGCGGACGCTTACGAAAATAAAGCGGCGCGAACGCCTCTTTCTGGTTCAGCTCCATCTCGCCTTCGCGCACCAGTTCGAGGGCTGCGGCAAAGCTCGATGCGAACACCGTCGCCCTCTGCGTGGGGTCGACGATGTAGCTGAGCAGGTAGTCGTCGAGGCAGCTCCAGTCCTCGGACTCGGCCATGCCGACCAGCCGCTCCAGCGACGCGCGCGCCTCGGCCAGCGACCACACCGTGCGCTTGGCCAGATGCACTGTCGCGAGCACGCGCTGCTGCCGCTGCGCCGCATAGGCCGAGAGCAGATCGAACAGGGTTGCCGTGAACTTCGGATGACGGATTTCGGCGATCGATTCCGGATTGCCGCGCGGGAAAATATCGCGCTGGAACTGCGGCCGGTTCATCAGCCGGTTGGCGGCTTCGCGAATGGCCTCGAGCCGGCGCAGCCGGTTGGCGAGCGCGGTCGCCATCTCCTCCGCGCTCGGTCCGTCGGGCGTCGGAGGTTCCGGCAGCAGCAGGCGCGACTTCAGGTAGGCGAGCCAGGCGGCCATCACGAGGTAATCGGCCGCCAGTTCGAGCCGGATTTTGCGCGCGGCTTCGATGAAGTTCAGATACTGGTCGGCCAGCGCCAGGATCGAAATCTTGGCGAGATCGACCTTCTGCTGCCGCGCGAGCGTCAGGAGCAGGTCGAGCGGGCCCTCATAGCCCTCGACGTCGACGACGAGCGCCGGCTCGCCATCGGTGGCCTCGGCGGGCGCGGGCCGGCCGGTTTCGAACGATAGAATTTCCGCGGTCATGCCGTTCCTATCCGATCCAGCAACGCGTCGAGCTCGGCTCGCACCGCCTGCCGGTCCAGCGGCTCCGGCGGCTTTCGCGAGGCCAGCGCCCGCCTGGCGCGTTGCAGAGCATCACCCGTCAATTCCGGCGTTTCGCGCGCCACGTCGCGCATCTCGTCGAGCTTGCCGTTGCAATGCAGAACCATGTCGCAGCCAGCGTTGACGATGGCGCGCGTCCGCTCGGCGATCGATCCCGCCAGCGCATTCATGGAGACGTCATCACTCATCAACAAACCCTGGAACCCAATTTGGCCGCGAATCACTTGCCGGATGATTGTCGCAGATGTCGTCGCCGGTTGGGCGGGGTCCAGCGCGCTAAACACAACATGCGCAGTCATTGCCATCGGCAGGTCCGCTAGCGGTCGGAAGGCGGCGAAATCGGTCCGTTCCAGCTCTTCGCGCGGCGTATCGACGGTCGGCAGCCGGAAATGGCTGTCGGCGGTAGCCCTGCCGTGGCCGGGAATGTGCTTCAGGATAGGCAGGACGCCGCCTTGCTCCAATCCCCCGGTGACCGCCCGGGCGATCGCCGCGACCTTGGCCGGTTCGGTTCCATAGGCCCGGTTGCCGATCACGGCGTCGGCGCCAGGCACGGGCACGTCCGCCAGCGGCAGGCAATCCACGGTGACGCCAAGCTCGATCAGGTCGGCCGCGATCAGGCGCGAGCTTAGCCGGGCGGCCCGCAAGCCCAGCGCCGGGTCGCGGTCGTACAGCGCCCCGAACGCCGCACCGGGCGGATAGGCCGGCCAATGCGGCGGACCGAGCCGCGCCACCCGGCCACCCTCCTGGTCGATCAGGACCGGCGCGTCCGTCTCGCCAAGACAGCTCCGCAATTCCTTAACAAGTGCAGTGACTTGATCAGGGGTTTCGACGTTGCGCTTGAAAAGGATGAAGCCCCATGGCCGCTCGGCACGGATGAACTCGCGCTCGGCAGCGCCCAATTCAAGTCCCGATACGCCCGTGATGAATGCGCGGCTGCTCATGGGGGCCGATTAGGCCCCTCACAGCCCCGCGGTCAAGGAAACCGCCGTTAATTCCTTTGGACGACGCACTGCCCCCCGGCGGATTTCAGGCTGCCGCAGAACTGCGAGGCCTCATCCGACGAGCCGAAAGGCCCGACCATGGCGCGATAGTAGACGCCCTTTTCGCCGAGATCGGCACGCCTGATGACCGGCGACTTCGAACCCAACACGTTCGGGAACTTACCCTGCAGGGCCCGGAAGGAGGCCTGGGCATCGGCTTCGTTTCTCTGCGAGGAGACCTGGACCAGATAGCCGCCACTGGCAGCCGGCACGGACTGGGCCGGATTGGTCGCAGCAACCCGGGTCGGCGCGGGATCGCCGGCCTGAGGCGCCAGGGACATCGGCGTATTCGCGCTCGCATTGGCCAAGGCAGGGTTGCGGGAGCCGGGGGCTGCCTGAAGAGCCGCAGCGGCTGGAATGGTCGCCGGCGCCGCAACGGACCGCGTCGTCGGACCAGGTCGAGCCGGAGGAGCCGTGGCGCCTGTCGGGATGCCGCCATTCTCGGCCGCGTCGCCCCTCACCGCGAGAGTCCTGACCCTACGAGGCTCGTTGTTCGGCATGGTGCCATTAGCCGCCGTCGCCAGCGTGGCCCCGTTGGGCGAAACGCTCGCAACCTGCGGCGGGTTGCTGTTCGAGTTCAGCGGTGGAAACACCACGCGCGGCCCGCCGGACCTGGCAGTGACGTCAACCGGCGTTTCCTCGCGCGACACCAGCTTTTCGCCGCCGTCCCCCGACGGCATGCGGTCAGGGGTCTTCGCGGCAACTTCGGACTGGGCCGGCATCACCTTGGTCGGGCTGTTGTCAGCCCGGATGATCGGAGGCTCGCCGCTGCGGGGCGAACCCACGAAGGTGCGGTAGGCAAAGGCTGCGCCCGTCCCCACCACGGCCAGCGCCAGCACGGCGGCAACGGTCATCAGCCCGCTCGAGCGCTTCTTCGGCGCGGGCTCTTCCTCCTCGTAGCCGTCATTCTGAAAGGCGTAAGGATCGTCCGGATAGGCCGGATCGCGCTGATAATCCTGCTCGCCGGATTCGATCCGGCCGTAGAGCGCATCGTCGTAACGCGACAGATCCTGCTGCGGCTCGGGCGCGGCAAATCGCGGTTGCTCGTAATAGTCCTGCTCGTGCGCCTGCGGCTGCTGGGCGCCGTAACGATGCAATGGATGCACCGACGCCGGCTGCTGATATTCGGGCTCGTCGTCGTAATCCTGCGGCAGTGGCGGCGGCGGCTCGTGCCTGCCGCGCTGCATCCATGACGGCGGGCTCGGCGGCGCGCTGTCGGCTTCGTCGGGCAGATCATCGTACTGCTGCTCGTACTGCTCGGGCGCGGAATATTGCGGACGAATATTCGCGCGCGACTGCAGCGGGTGCGGCGGTGGCTTGGCGGCAGACCCGACCGGGTCCGTTTGCCCGATCAGTCTTGCCAGTTCCGCCAACGGATCGCTCTCGCCACGGCCCGCGCCGTGGTGATCGCCGCGATCGTAGTCAGCGCCGAGATAAGGTCGTTCCTGATATCGTTCAGCCATCGTGATGATGCATCCCCTTCGGGACAGCGCCAACCCGCCATGTCAACGAACCATGACGAGCGAATTGGCCCCTGCCAGATACCCCACGAACCCCCATTCGTGAGGGCCTTCGCCCTGCCTACCGCATCTCGGTTGGGGCCTGGACGCCGAGAACGGCTAAGCCCGATGCCAGAACCGAGACGACGCCCTGAACCATTGCCAAACGCGCCCTCGTAATCTCTGCATCATTAGTCATAATGAAGCGTAAATAGGGCAAATCCCGCCCCTTGGTCCATAACGCATGAAATTCACTGGCCAAATCATATAGATAAAAAGCGATTCGGTGTGGTTCGTGTGCGCTCGCCGCCGCCTCGAGCATCCGGGGATAGAGCGCCAGCCGCTTCAATAGGTCCAATTCGGCCGGATCTGTCAACCGTTCCACCGGGGCATCCCCCAGCCAGGCCGCGCGGGCCGCATCGTCTTCGGGCAAATCCGGCAACATCTCGCGGGCGTTCTTGAAGATGGAGTGGCCGCGGGCGTGACCGTACTGCACGTAGAAAACAGGATTGTCTTTCGATTGCTCGAGCACCCTGGCGAGATCGAAATCGAGCACCGCATCGTTCTTGCGGAACAGCATCATGAACCGCACGGCGTCTGAGCCGACTTCGTCCACCACTTCGCGAAGCGTGACGAAATCGCCCGAGCGTTTCGACATCCGCACCTGCTCGCCATTGCGCAACAGGCGGACGAGCTGCACCACCTTGACGTCGAGCGCGGCCTTGCCGCCGCTGACGCCCTTCACCGCCGCCTGCATGCGCTTGATGTAGCCGCCGTGATCGGCGCCGAACACGTCGATCATGTCGAGGAAGCCGCGATCGATCTTGTTCTTGTGATAGGCGATGTCGGAGGCGAA
>JAFAGM010000077.1 GCA_023422775.1 Pseudomonadota bacterium | reverse complement strand
GGCGTGGCGCGGGCGCTGGCCGCAAGGCCGCGCATCGTGCTGATGGACGAGCCGTTCGGCGCGCTCGATCCCCTCACCCGCGACGCGCTGAGCGATGATTTTCGCGAGTTGCACAAAAAGCTCGGCCTGACCACGGTCATGATCACCCACGACATGACGGAGGCGATCCTGCTCGCGGACCGTATTGCGGTGATGCGCGGCGGCCGGCTGCTGGCGCAGGGCACGCCGGCCGAATTGTCGAAGTCCGGCGACGCTTACGTCGGCGAACTCCTGCGCACGCCGCGGCGGCAGGCCGATCGGCTGGGCACCCTGCTGCCGCGGGATGGCGCGGCATGAGCCTGCTCGCCGATCCGCGCTGGGCCGAGGCGCTGGGCCATTTGCCCGATTATCTCGGCAACCACGTCCGCGTCAGCGTCACCGCGCTGGCGCTCGGGCTTCTGGTCAGCCTGCCGCTCGCCATCATCTCGCGCCACCGCCCGGTGATGCGCGGCGCGCTGCTCGGTCTCGCCAGCATCGTGCAGACAGTGCCGGGACTGGCGCTGCTGGCGCTGTTCTATCCGCTGCTGCTGGCGCTCGCGGCGCTCTCGCTGTCATGGTTCGGGTTCGGCTTCTCCGCGTTCGGATTCCTGCCCGCGGTGCTGGCGCTCGCGCTCTATTCGATGCTGCCGGTGCTTCGCAACACCATCACCGGGCTTCAGGGCGTCGATACGGCGATCCTGGAAGCGGCGCAGGGTGTCGGCATGACGCCGCGGCAGTCGTTGTTCACGGTGGAACTGCCGCTGGCGCTGCCGGTCATGATGGCGGGCATCCGCACCGCGGCAGTCTGGGTGATCGGCACCGCCACGCTGTCGACGCCGATCGGCCAGACCAGTCTCGGCAATTACATCTTTGCGGGCCTGCAGACCCAGAACTGGGTATTCGTGCTGTTCGGCTGCGTGGCCGCGGCGGTGCTGGCGCTGGCGGTCGATCAATTGCTGGCGCTGATCGAAATTGGCCTCCGCCACCGCAGCCGCTTGCGCACGGCGCTGGGCGGCATCGGCATCGCCGCGCTGGTCGCGGCCACGCTGGTGCCGACCATCTCGCGCCCGCAGGCGAGCTATGTCGTCGGCGCAAAAACCTTCACCGAGCAATATGTGCTGGCGGCGCTGATCGGCCAGCGGCTGAAGGCGGCCGGGCTGTCGGCAACGGCGCGCGAAGGCCTCGGCTCCAACGTGGTGTTCGAGGCGCTCGCGGGCAACGACATCGACGTCTATGTCGATTATTCCGGCACGCTGTGGGCCAACCAGTTCCAGCGCAGCGACATCCGGCCGCGCGAGGTTCTGCTCGGCGAACTGAAGATCCTGCTGGAGAAACAGAACATCACGCTGTTGGGTGAACTCGGCTTCGAGAACGCCTACGCGCTGGTGATGCCGCGCAAGCGCGCCGAACAGCTCGGCATCCGCACCATCGCCGACCTCGCCGCGCGCGCGCCGGGCATGTCGATCGCCGGCGATTACGAATTCTTCTCGCGGCCGGAATGGGCTTCGCTGCGGAAGACCTACGGGCTGTCGTTCCGCGCGCAGCGGCAGATGCAGCCGGACTTCATGTATGCAGCGGTAGCCTCCGGCGAAGTCGACGTCATCGCCGGCTATACCAGCGACGGGCTGATCGCCAAATACGATCTCGTGGTGCTCGGCGATCCCAGGCACGCGATCCCGCCCTATGACGCGGTCGTGTTGCTCGCGCCGAAGCGCGCCGACGACGAGAAGCTGCGCACCGCGCTGGCCCCGCTGCTTGGCAGAATAGACATCGCCACGATGCGCGAGGCCAATCTGCGCGCGGCGGGTAACGACGCGGAGAGTTCACCGGATGCGGTGGCGCGGTGGCTGTGGGACAAGGTGGGGAAGAAGTAGGACGTCAGAGGGATTTTCAAACCCTCATGGTGAGGAGGCGCCTAGCGCCGTCTCGAACCATGTGGCCTCGCCGGTGCCATTCATCCTTCGAGACGCCGCTGCGCGGCTCCTCAGGATGAGGTCTGACGGCTGTGGTGGGCACGCTTCGCTTTGCCCACCCTGCGAGATCTCATTATGACGCAAAAAACTACAACCCCTTGATCAGCCCGGCGTCGATCAGGAGGCGGTTGAACCTGCGGGCCTCCGCACCCTTCTTGCAGGCATAAAAAGCCCCGTTGCAGCGGAGCATGATGCTCTTCTGCTCCTTGAAGGTGGGATCGAGCGGGATGCCGGCGGCTTCCTGCAGCACGAGCGGAAGATACGCCGCATCGAGCGTATCGAACGTCGACGACAGGTTCCGGGGACGGTAGTTGATACCGTCGATGGCGTAATAGGTGGAGTAGTATCGCGGATCTGACGCCATCAACCGCTTCGCCAGCACCTTCTGGTCGATGCCGGGCTCGAGCAGCTTTTGCGAGATCGCCGGCTGGTGATCGCCGAAACGCAGCACGAGGAACGACTGGTCCGGATAGTCGCGCTTCAGCCGCGCGGTGAATTCGCCGTAGTCCTTCGCCGTCATGGTCTGACGGCGGATGTATTCATCGACCTCGGTGGTATTGCCCGGCGGCGTCCAGCCCGGCGGGCTGAGATCGGACCGGTAGACGTCGGTCCAAGGGAAGTGATTGGCCGTGAGGTAGACGAACATGAAGACCGGCGACTGCGACTGCTCGCGCGCGAACGCTTTCAGCGCCTGGTCGAAATAGAAGCTGTCAGGCTGCATGTCCTCGTTCACGCCCATCCCGGCCATGTCGATGAACTGCTCGACGCCAACGGCCCTCTGGAAGGCGCGCGCGCCGAGAAAGTCGCCATAGGTCGGATAGAGCGAGATGGTCTTGTAGCCGCAATTCTGCAGCGCCTGCGGCAGGCCACGCGTCACCCGGCCTGCGGCGATGCGCGTGACGTAGAACTTGAGGTCGCCGAACGAGCGCGCCGACAGGCCCGTCAGCACGTTGAATTCGGTGTACCAGGTCGGACCGCCGGTGGATTCCGCGATCATGGTCCGCTGCTTGCCGTCGAAGGATTTGAAGTAGTCGGCATATCCCGCCGGCACCTTGATATCGGGCGCGGAGGTGACGTCGAAGCTCGACTCGTCGAGCAGCATGATGATGTGCGGACGTTTGGCCGTGGTGTCGCAGGCCTCGCCAGGCAGCAGCCCCGGCAAGGCGGCGGCGCGTGCGTCCCGCGCTAGGCTGAGCGCGCCGTTCGCCGGCGGATCGGCCTCGATCCAGCCGGTCGAAGCGAGCCGCGACACCGCCACCACGCCCGAACGCGCCAGGTTGGAGATGTGGTTGACGCCCTGGAACGGCTCCCACGCCTGCTCCGGCCAGGTGACCGCCATCGCCGCGATCAACGCGGCCGAGGCTCCCATTCCGGACAGCGCGAGGCGGCGGCGCACGCGGAACGGATCGAAACGCCAGACCAGCCACAGCAACGGCGCCGCAACGAGCCCTGCCACGATCAATCGAAACTGCAACTGCGGAAACACCGAGAGCAGGAACGAAAACGTATCGCGATCGATGATCAGGAAATCGAGGAACGTCAGCGTCAGCTGCAGGATTCCGAACTTGAAATGCGACAGCGCGATCAGGACCGCCGTCAAGGCCAGCGCCAGCGCCGCACAGATCGCCGGCCGCCGCAGTACCGACAGCAGAAGGCAGTTCATGAACGCCCATGCCAGCAGCGACAGTGTGATCGCAAACGGCCCGTACTCGGTGGACAGCAGGATCGCCAGTGCCGCCAGGTGGATCGCAACGATCACACCGGCAGTCGCAAAAAACCGGATACCGCGCGATCCTGCGCGGCCCTGGCTCTTTCCTGGTTCGGCTACCGCTGGCATGTGTCCTCAAAGCCCCTTGATGAAACCGGCTTCGATCAGCAGCCGGTTGAACCTGCGTGCTTCCGCGCCGTCCTTGCAAGCGTAAAACACGCCCTTGCAGCGGAGCATGATGTTCTTCTGCTCCTCGAAGGACGGGTCGAGCGGAATGCCGGCGGCCTCCTGGATCACCAGCGGCAAATAAGGCGCGTCGATCGTGTCCATCATCGCCGGGCTCTTCACCGGCTCGAAATTGATGGCGTCGATGGCGTAGTAGGTGGTGAAGTAGCGCGGATCGTAGGTATCGAACTTGCGGGCGACCCTGGCATCATCGAGCCCGGGATCCAGCAGGTTCGAGGAGAATTCCGGCTGATGGTCGCCGTAGCGGACGATCAGGAACGGCTGCGCCGGGAACTTCTTCTTCAGGGTGGCGATGAAGCCCGCATAGTCGCTGGCGCTGATCGCCTGGCGGCGCAGATATTCGTCGACGATGGGCGCGTTGCCGGGACTGCGCCAGGACGGCAGGAGTTCGGGGCGGAATTTCTTTTCCCAGGGAAAGTGATTGGCGGCGAGATAGACGAAGGCGAACAACGGCGTCTTGGCCGGTTGTTCGGCGATCAGCTTCGCGGCCTTGTCGTAGAAGAAGGCGTCCGGCTCGATGCCCTTGGCGCCGAGATCGCGCGCGTCGTAGAAGTGCTGGATGCCCGTGGTGGTCTGGAAGCCGCGCGCGCTCATGAAGGCGCCATAGGCGGGATAGAGCGAGATCGTGTTGTAGCCGCAGCGGCGCAGCGCCAGCGGCAGGCCCCGCTCGACCCGCCCCGATGCGATGCGGGTGACGAAGTAGGAGAAGCGGCCGAACGAGCGCGAGGACAGGCCGGTCAGCACATTGTATTCGGCCATCCAGCTTGCGCCGCCGCTGCTTTCCGCCAGGAAGTTGCGCTGCCTGCCGTCGAAGGACTTGAAGTGGCTGCCATAGCCTGCCGGCACCTTGACGCCCTCGGCCCGACGGATGTCGAAGCTCGACTCGTCATGGATCACGATGATGTGCGGACGGCGGCCGGCGACATGGCAGGATTCCTCCAGCGGCACCTTCAGCCGCTCGGCGAGATCAGCCTCGGATTCCATAAAACCGTAATTGACGAAGTCGGAAACCGCAGTGACGCCGGAACGTGCGAATTTCGACAGATATCCGTCATCGTGGTAGCCGCGCCAGGGCTCGACCGGCCAGACCATGGCCTGCCCGCTCAGCACCGCAAGACACGCCAGCAGCCCGGCAACCGCCGGCAGCCTGCGAATGCGGAACGGATCGAGCCACCACAGCGCATACATCAAGGGAATGGTGACAAGGGCGGCCAGGATCACCGACCAGCGCAGATCCGGGAAGATCGTGAGCAGGAACGCCGCGCTGTCGCGATCGATCACCATCACATCGACGAAGTTCGCGGTCATCTGCACCACGTGGTGCTTCAGCCGCGACAGCAGCACCAGCACCACGACCAGCGTCAGCGACAGCGCGCCCGACAGCGCCGGTCGCCGCAGCAGCGCGATGAACAGAAAGTTCAGGATACCCCATGCCAGCACGAAGCCGATGCGGGAGCCGAAATCGGCTTCGGTCTGCACCATGATCATCAGCGCCGCCATGTGCGGTGCAGCAACGGCTGAAAGGCGCCAGAGGCCGATCGCGGCAAGGCCGGCGGCGAGAGCGGCAGCGGACGGGCCTGGATTTGGCGCGGGCGCCATCGGGTACACGCAACATGACCCGGCGCAGTGCAAAAGCCTTGGCTGGCGAGGACCAGGAGACGCACGACCCAGCCGGAACCTGCGCCGCGTCATAAAAACGTAGTGGAATCGTCATGAATGCGCAATGAATTTGCCAGTTCGCTTGCGCCCCCTCCCAGCGCGCGGAAATGACCGTCGATGCTCACTCGGGCAAAGCCGCAGACCGGCGCCCGGCCGGCGATATGCACCTGCCTGAGGTCGCCCGAATGGAGTTGGCCCGCGCGTCCGCGAGCGTGCGTTCGGTCAGTTCGATCAACCCGGCATTGTCGCGGGAGACGCCGGCGGCGTCACTTCGCAGCCAACATGCGCCGGCGTGCGCTCAGCGCTTCCTCGAACGTCTTCTTCACCGGTCCCAGCGCCTGCACGAATTCGAGTTGTTCGCCTTCCGGCCCCTTGCAATAGATCAGCGACCAGCCATCGGATTTCCCGGCGGTGATCCGGTTGGTGTTCGCCGACATCGGAGCCGCCAGCCGCTGCTGATCCGTGGTCACGGTGACGATGCGGTTGGCCCTGACCTGGGTCATGCCCCGGCGCGCTGATTCGGCCTCGAGATCGCGGATGAACTGATTGAAGTCGACGTCATCGCGAATGTAGAAGCAGATGTGCATCGACCGCGGATAAGCCGGGCTCATGTGGTCGTGCGGCTCGGCGAAGCTGTCTCCGCTTCCCGTGGGTTGCGCGGCATCACGGTATTGCAGCAATTCGATCACGACATTGTCGAACTGGATGAACCGCACGTCGAGGCGCTGGGCCCCACCCCTGAGATCCGGCACGCCGATCGTGCGCGGGTTGACGCGCCGCTTGCGGGCCTCGATCTCCTGATCGGTCAGCAGCGTGTTGTGGATGACCTCACCCTGGAAGTCGCCATCGCGCATCACCTCGGTGCCGCCGAGGACCTCCGTGTAGAATTCGAACGCCCGGTCCATGTTCTGCACGGTAACACCAAAATGCTGGACGCCCTGCAGTCGCGCGCCGAGCGAACCGCTGTTTCGGGACGCCGCCGAGGTGTTGCCGGCAGTCTGCGCGGATGCGGGCGCCGCAGTGGACACCGCCATCCCCGCTACCAGCGCGGCTCCTGCAGCCTGAAGGACATCCCTGCGATCCTGGTCCACTGACTTGTTCTGCCTGTCGTCATTCATTTCACCCCCTCCTGTTCGGCAACAGAGACCACGCCGGCACACCGCGCGCCCGGCCATAACCATCAAATCATATCGCGATGACGGTGTCGCTACTGGGCCAGGTAGCCTCGGTCGATCACCAGTTCGGCACGCCGCATTCTTCGACATGTTGCGGACGGCCCCCTTTACGGCATGGTACGAATGCGCGCCTGCGACCGCAGACTTGCCCCAGATCGATGAGATGTTGACTCAGCGAGATAGCCTTGCTGTGCGGCTATCCAATCGCGTCGCATTTCACGACCGCCTTTGCCGCGCGATACGGCGCTCCTCCCCAGGAGTTCAGGACCTCGCGGGCCACGACACACTATCGCTGAACACCGTCGCGGACGAAGCCTTTCTTCTCCGCGACGGTGGCGGTTCGGCTGCCCGGTCCCATAGCGTTTTCAAGCGAAGTGGATACCGGTTCGCGTAAAGAAAACGCGTCAAAATAGAAAACTAGAGCCCGGCTCTGATTGAATCAGAACCGAAGAGGCTCCACATCTAGTCGTCGTCATCCTCAAATTGGATACGTTGCTCGATCGCGTCTCTCATGCCACGCGCGGCCGCGTACATCGCAAAGGCCATCCGCTTCTTTTGATCCGGAGCCAGCATCTTGTAGAGCGGCTCCCACGCATCGGCGAGCTTCTTGATATCGGCCCCGCGCTGGCTCAGGATCTCCGCCCGACGCTGCATGAGTTCGACCGGATTGCGTTCGCCGACAGCTTCCATCATGCCGCTGTCGCGCAGTGCCGCCACCCGCTCCATCCGGGCTTGCCGGTTCTTGGCTCGCGCGCGGATGGCCTCCTCCACCGCCGGCCAGTATTTTTCCTGGTCGGGCGTCAACTGCAAGGCGGCCTTGATGATGCCGACGCGCGCGTCCGTCAACGCATTCAGGTCGGCCGCACTGGGATGCCGCATCCCTACAGCAGAAGACTTCTCCTCTGCGTAGGAAGTCGGTGACCACGTTACGAGAACTGCAGCCGCTACAACGGCCATTGTCCTGATCATCATCGCAAACTCCCGGGTCTCGTGTGGCTTGCCCCGCTGGAGAACCTGCATATGTGCCTGGAAGTCGATTGACATAGGTCAAGAAGAAGCTCACGCGTCGGTGAGTTCCGCGAGAATGAGATCCGCACCTGCGCATTTGTGCGGAGTGCACGTGATCGTCCGATTCAGGCAATCGCCATCTATTTCGGAAGACATTCTACATTGTAAGCGATGATAATCTGCGCAGGGTCGGCCTTACCCAGGCTCTTCAAGTCTTCCAGCCCGCTCCGTAGCTTGGCTCCAGCGTCCTTCAGGCTGCCTTCGAGTGTCGCTTTGGCTGTTTTGCATCGTTCTTCGCTCGTAAATTCCTGAAACACGACGGTCGGGCGAAGCCTCCATTCTTCCTTGTCGTTCGTTGCGACAGGGCTGATTGAGTAGGAGAAGACGTACATCAGGACCCACATCGAGATGCTCCGCTTGCGGCATGGCAGCAGCAGGTCCCGGCGCATCAACTGGTTTGGCTGTCCGGGAACCTGCCGCTCGTTCGCGCTTACAAGAAAGGCGATGACGCCCGTTGATTTACATCAACCTCCCCCGCCGGCAGCCACCGCATCCTGCTGCACTCGGAAGACGGTCGATCGGGGAAGCACGCGCCATGCTGCGGCTGGTAGCTCCCCTCATCAGGGACAAGCCATGCGTCCAGTCAAAACGATCCAATGCGTTGCCATTCTCGCCGCGCTGCACTTCGCCTGCCCCGCGTCTGCTCAGACGAGCGATCAGAATGCGCCGCCTGCGGGAGCCCCACTGCCGGCCGCCACAGCAACGCCGGCGCCCACGCCTGCCCCATCGCAAGTGCTCAAGCCTGCCGAATTGGATAGCCTGGTTGCGCCGATCGCACTTTATCCGGACACGCTCCTCGCCAACGTCCTGATGGCCGCCACCTATCCGCTTGAAGTGGTCCGCGCCGAGCGATGGCTGAAGGACAACAGCAAGATGAAGGGGGACGCGCTGAAGGCCGCGGCGGAGGAGCAGAGCTGGGACTCCAGCGTAAAGGCGCTGATCGCAACACCTTCCGTGCTGGAGATGATGAACGAGCAGCTCGACTGGACACAAAAGCTCGGCGAAGCGTTCCTGGCCCAGCAACAGGACGTGATGGACGCGGTGCAGCGGCTGCGCTCGAGGGCGTACGACAGACAGAAGCTTGCGACCACCAGGGAGCAGGTGGTGACGGTGCGCCAGGAACAGAACCGACAGATGATCTACATCGAGCCTGCCGTGGCCGACAGCATCTACGTTCCCTACTATGACCCGCCTGTGATGTTCGGAGACTGGCCTTACGCGGACTATCCAGCCTATCCCTATTACTGGGGATATCCCGGCTACATCGCCGCAGGCGTTATTGCGACCGGGATCGCCTTTGGCGCGGCGTACGGACTGGGCCGCTGGGCCTCGGGTGGCTATTGGGGCCGCGGCGGCTATTGGGGCGGCAGCCGCGTCAACTGGGGCGGCGGCGGCATCGACATCAATCGCGGCGCGCGCGTCGAACATTGGCAGCACAATCCCGCGCATCGCCAGGGCGCCCGCTACAGCAACACGGGACTGCAGCAGAGGTTCGGCAATCCCAACCAGCGACCGGGCGGCGGCCGTCAAGGACTGGGCCAGGGAACGAACCGGCCCAATATCGGTGATCGTGGTCAGCGAGCCGGCAATCGCGCTCAGGGAATCGACCGGGGCCGACAGGCCGGGGCTGGAAGGACGGCCGGTAACCGACAAGCCGTCAACCGGAATCGCCCATCGGCGGGACGCAGTGCGCGCGCGGGCCGGGTCGCTACGCGGCCGGCCTCGCGTGCCGGCACGCGGTATGGCGGCGGAAATCGTGCTGCAGCATTTCGTGGCGGCGGCTTCCGCGGTGGCGGGGCCGCCTTCCGCGGCGGCGGCAGGGCGGCGTTCCGTGGTGGCGGCGGCGGTGGCTTCCGCGGCGCTGGCGGCAGCGGATTCCGCGGCGGCGGTGGCCGCGGAGGCGGACGTCGTTCGGATATAGCGCTCAAGCACGACATCATGGTGCTGGGTCGTCTCGAGAACGGACTGGGCTATTATCGCTTCGCCTACAACGGCAGCAACAAGGCCTATGTCGGCGTGATGGCACAGGAAGTTGGTATGGTGCGGCCAGATGCAGTCGAGCGTGGCAGCGACGGCTATCTTCGCGTTCACTACGACAGGCTCGGCCTGAAATTCCAGTCCTACGACGATTGGGCCGCGGCCGGAGGAAGAATCCCCCGGTTGAGGTGATCGGCGAGCAGCGGCTCTGCACAGGCCGGCCGATACCGGTGGACGCGCCAGTGATGACGGCAGATCTCGTGTGGGTACAGGCTCTTGTAAGGGGTTTAATGAAGTTCGTCGTGAAGGAACTCTTAAGCGCCCGCAGCGCGGGTTTGCCCGGAGAGCGCCGGTCGGAAGTGCCCGCTGCCGGCAGAGAGTTTCCCATTCGAGTTTTCCTGGAAACGATCTGGAGAGGATATCAGGCGCACCGGCATACCGAAAACTCTGGAGAAACGCCCGATCCGGTTCAACGTCAGCCATTTTTTGGCGGCTTGTCGCGTCAAACGGCGTCCGGCGCATGACGGCCCCGCAAGGAAAGCCCGAAGGCGGCGCACGCAATGCGGAGCGCACTTTGCCGCATCTGGATCGGGCGATGATGACGGCGCGATACCGTTTTGGTGTTCCGAGCGCCACCTGCAACTCCAGGCGGTAATTCCAGCCTTAACCCGGACGTAACAGTGGACCCGCCATTGTCCGGGCCGAACCCTTGTAACAACCACAACAACAGGCTGCAGATCGTGCAACAGCCGGCTCATTCAATCATCGCCGAACTCGAGGACGCCGTTCGAGGCGGTTCGCCCGCCCGACGGGTGGATACCCTCCGGCAGGTCACCGATCTCTTTCTCAACGACGGCGAGCGCCTCAGCGACGACCAGGTCCAGGTCTTCGACGACGTACTCTGCCTCCTGATTGCGCGTGTCGAAACACGGGCCAAGGCCGAGTTGTCGAAACGGCTGGCGCCGCTCGACTACGCGCCGTTCGAGGTCATCCAGCATCTGGCCTGGGACGACGAGATCGAGGTCGCCGGCAGCGTGCTCGCGAATTCCAGCCGGCTCGGCACCGAGGTGCTGGTCGAAATCGCCAGCAGCAAGGGACAGGACCATCTGCTTGCGATTTCCGGTCGCGCCAACCTGCCCGTCGCCGTCACCGACGTCATCGTCGACCGCGGCGAAGGCAAGGTGATCCGGAAGCTCGCCAACAATGCCGGCGCGCGGTTCTCAGACGAAGGCTTTTCCTCCATCGTCGCCCGTGCCGGTGCGGACGACGAACTGGTCGAGATCCTCGGCCTGCGCGCCGATTTTCCGGCGAAGTTCCTGGCAGACCTGCTGCGCCGCGCCAAGGAGACCGTCCGCAACCGCCTGCTGGCGATTGCGCCACCCGCGATCCAGGAGGAAATCCGTCAGGTGTTGAACGAGATCGCCCGCGAAGCGCAGCCTCCGGCACGCAACTTCGGCGTTGCCGAAGAACTCGTGAAGCTGATGAAGGAGCTGAGCGAGCTGGACGACGCCGCCGTCTACAATTTCGCCGAGTCGAAGAAGTTCGACGAGGTCACGGTTGCGCTTGCGGTTCTCAACGACATGCCGGTCGAGATGACCGCGAAGCTGATGGAAGGCCCCCGCGCCGATCTGATCCTGATTCCGTGCCGGTCGGCCCGGCTGAACTGGCCGACGGTCGAGTCGATCCTGCGCAACCGGCCGGCCTTCGGCCCGGTCGACGACAAGACGATGGAGCTTGCAGAGCGCGACTACAAGAAGCTGTCGATGGAGACGGCGCAGCGCACGGTGCGGTTCTGGCAGCTTCATAACAGGATCGAGAAGGAGCCGGTGCGGCCGAGCTAAGTTTGGCCGTCCAACCACCGAATTTCCGAGAACGCATGTCAAGCGACCGGGCTTCGACCCGGTAAATGTTGGCCTATTCGCCGCAGACGAATTTGTTGAACTGCTTGAGTCGTGGAGCGCTCTCGTGTCCCGGACGCGGTGCAGCGCGCCAGCGATGCGCCGCAGAGCCGGGACCTTCTTCTGACATGGGCCCCGGACCAGCAGCGCACCACTTGCGTGCTGCACTGCATCCGGGGCATGTGATCGTCAGTTCTTGGTCTTGTCGACCAGCGCGCCCTTCTTGATCCACGGCATCATGTCGCGGAGTTTTGCGCCGACCTCCTCGATCGGGTGCTCGGCGAGCTTGGCGCGGGTCGCCTTGAACGAGGTCTGGTTGACCTTGTTCTCCAGCATCCAGTCGCGGGCGAACTTGCCGCCCTGGATGTCGGCGAGGACGCGCTTCATCTCGGCCTTGGTCTCTGCGGTGACGATGCGCGGGCCGGTGACGTATTCGCCGTATTCGGCGGTGTTGGAGATCGAGTAGTTCATGTTGGCGATGCCGCCTTCATAGATCAGGTCGACGATCAGCTTCACCTCGTGCAGGCACTCGAAATAGGCCATCTCGGGCGCGTAGCCGGCTTCGACCAGCGTCTCGTAGCCGCCCTTGATCAGTTCGACCAGGCCGCCGCAGAGCACCACCTGCTCGCCGAACAGGTCGGTCTCGCATTCTTCCTTGAAGGTGGTTTCGATGATGCCGGCGCGGCCGCCGCCGATTGCCGAAGCGTAGCTCAGGCCGAGGTCATGGGCGTTGCCCGAAACATCCTTGGCGATCGCGATCAGGCAGGGCACGCCGCCGCCGCGCTGATATTCCGAGCGCACGGTATGGCCGGGGCCCTTCGGCGCGATCATCAGCACGTCGAGGTCGGCGCGCGGGTCGAGCAGGTTGAAATGGACGTTGAGGCCGTGGGCGAACACCAGCGCCGCGCCCTTCTTCATGTTGTCGTGCAGGTGCTCGCGGTAGATGTCGCCCTGCAGTTCGTCGGGGGTCAGCATCATGACGAGGTCGGCCCATTTCGCAGCCTCGGCGACTTCCAGAACCTTGAAGCCGGCGGCTTCCGCCTTCTTGGCCGAGGCCGAACCCTTGCGGAGCGCGATGGCGACTTCCTTGACGCCGGAGTCCTTCAGGTTCAGCGCATGGGCATGGCCCTGGCTGCCGTAGCCGACGATGGCGACCTTCTTGCCCTTGATCAGGTTCAGGTCGGCATCACGATCGTAATAAACACGCATGGTCGTTTCCTCGATGGATGGCCAAAATCGGCCGGTTAATCAGGCGCTTGGGTGGATAAGAACCGCCGGTTGCCCGCGAATTTCCGGGGTTGTCTAGAGCATTTTCTGCGTCAAAGGAAACCCGTTTCTGCATGGCGCGATGCCGCATCATGCGTCCATGAAGACGGGGTAGAGGGAGGCCAGCAGCAGGACCGCCATGACGATGTTGAAGGCCCGGACCGCCCGCCGGGAGGTCAGGACCGGCCGCAGCGCTGACCCGAACAGGGCCCAGGCGGTGCAGGACAGGATCCCCAAAAACAGGCTCAGCGCCACCTGGATCGCGATGTTCCAGGGATAGGCGGCGATCGCCGCATAGGCGGTGATGGTGCCGATCACCATGACCCAGCCCTTGGCGTTGACCCACTGGAACATGGCCGCGCCCCAGAAGGTCATCGGGTGGCCGCCGCGGTCATCGGCCTCCGCCGAAGGCGGCTCCGACAGCGCGATATGGACGGCCAGGTAGATCAGGTAGGCCGCTCCGATATATTTCAGGATGGTCTGCAGCACCGGATAGGCGATGAAGATGGTCCCGAGCCCAAGGCCGACCGCGCCGACCATGAAGGCAAAGCCGACCGTGATGCCCATGATGTGCGGGATGGTCGGGCGGAAGCCGAACGTGAGTCCCGACGACAGCAGCATGATGTTGTTCGGCCCCGGCGTGAAGAACATCACGGTGGCGAACATGATGAAGGCGATCAGGACCGAATGCGACATGCAGGCCTCACGCGACCTTTGGGTGGATCTGTTTTTCTGAGTCGCTTCGACAGCGGCATGAAGGGCATGCCGCCGACAATGGTGATGATTGCGGAGAGACTTAGCTCGGTTGGTCGGGCTTGGGCTTGCGCAGGATATAAGTGCCGTGCAGCGGCGCGTGGTAGTCGACGGATTCCAGCGTGAAGCCGATATCGGTCAGCATGCGCTCGATCACCCAGCCGAACGTCGAATACTCGTCGCGCATATGGGTGACCACGCTGTCGCGCTCGAAATCGTGGTTCTTGATCGAAAAATCCGCCCATTGTTCGATACTGCGATCGGTGCCGTCGGGCATGCTGACGAAGACGATGTCGCGCAGGTAGAAATTCGCGCCGGGCTTCAGCGCCGCATGGATCCGCGCCAGCGCCACCGCCTTCCAGAAATCGGGCAAATGATGCAGCGTGAACTCGCTGACGATCAGATCGTACGAATTCGGCTGGTAGGCGAAGCTCAGCATGCCGGCCGGCTGGGTGCGGATCGCCACCTTGCGGTCGCGGGCCTGGATGTTGGCGAGCGCCAGCATGGCCGGCGAAATATCGATCGCATCGACCTCGGCCCCCATCATCGCCGCCTCGCAAGCCAGCACGCCGTTGCCGCAGCCGATATCGGCCACCCGCCAGCCCTTCTGCACGCCGAGCATGTTCAGCGCCGCGCGGGCGCGCAGATCGCTGTCCTCATGCCGGTCGTAGATCGAGGCGACCGCGGTATCGAGGCCGAGTTGACGTCTTTGAGTGTAGTACCAGTCCCGCGCCAGCATGTTTCACATCCCTTCAGGCCCGCGACCGATCGCGGCAACGCCGGTGCGCGACACCTCGACAAGGCCGAGGGGGCGCATCAGGTCGATGAATTGACTGATTTTCGCCGAATTGCCTGTGATCTCGAACACAAAGCTCTCGATCGTGGCGTCGATGACGCGGGCGCGGAACGCGTCCGCCAGCCGCAGCGCCTCGACGCGGTGGTCGCCGCCGCCGCGCACTTTCACCATCGCCAGTTCCCGCTCGATGGAACGGCCGGTGATCGTCATGTCGACGACGCGATAGACCGGCACCATCCGATCGAGCTGGTGCTTGATCTGCTCGATCACCATCGGCGTCCCCGTGGTGACGATGGTGATGCGCGAGAGATGTTTCTGGCTTTCGGTTTCGGAAACGGTGAGGCTTTCGATGTTGTAGCCGCGGCCGGAGAACAGCCCGATCACGCGCGCGAGCACGCCCGGTTCGTTCTGCACGAGGACCGACAGCGTGTGCGACTCGTTCGGATCGTGACGCTCTTCCAGGAAGTAGGCCGATGCGGGCTGGTTCATTGTCGTCCCCTTGTCATTCTCCATTGTCATGCCCGCGCAGGCGGGCATCCAGTAATCGCCGGCGTCCCGGATCGGTCGAGAGGCCGCGGCATACTGGATCGTCCGGTCAGGCCGGACGATGACGTGTGTATCTGCGGCGCGCAGGCTGCCATGCTCACACCGCTATCCTGCGTGCGACAGCGGTTTCCGGCGCGATCCAGTTCTGAAACAGATCGAAATCGATATTGCCGCCTGACAGCACCAGGCCGACGCGCTTGCCGGCGAGCCCTGTCTTCTCCTGCAGCGCCGCGGCCAGCGGGGCTGCGCCCGCACCCTCGGCGAGATTGTGCGTATCGGTCCAGTAGACCCGGACCGCAGTGGCAACTTCGTCGTCGGTCACCTGCACGATGCGCGCGGCGCCATTGCGGATGATGGCGAGCGCATCCGGATCCGGAATGCGCGTCGCCATGCCGTCGGCCAGCGTGTTGCTGGTTTCGGTGGTCACGACCTTCCCCGCCGCGAACGACAGCGCGTAGGACGGCGCTTCGGTCGACTGCACGCCGACGATCTCGGTCTTCAGCCCGAGCAGATCGCGCGCCATGATGCAGCCGCAGATTCCGGAGCCTTGCCCGATCGGCACATAGAGCACGTCGAGATCGGGTGCTGCGCGCAGCAATTCGAGCGCATAGGTGGCGACGCCGAGCACGAGATCGGGATGGAACGACGGCACCATGTGAAGGCCCGCGAACTGGGCGCGGCGTTCGGCTTCCTCGCGCGCGGCCTGAAAGTCCTCGCCGTGCTCGACCAATTCGGCGCCGAACGCACGCATGGCGCGGTTCTTCTCGACCGAATTGCCTCGCGGCACATAGATGACGGCCGGAACGCCGTGGCGGCCGGCCGCGAATGCCAGGCTCTGCCCGTGATTGCCGCGCGTGGCAGAGATGATCCCGGGCGTGTTCGGCGCCTCGCGCTTCAGCCGGTCCAGATAGACCAGTCCCCCGCGCACCTTGAAGGCGCCGATCGGCGTGTGGTTCTCGTGCTTGACCACAACGTGAGCGCCGAGCCGCTGCGCCAACAGCGGCCAGACATGCGCCGGCGTCGGCGGCACCGCCTGCCCCACGATCCCGTGTGCGCGTTCGAGTTCGGCGAGGTCAAACACTCTTCTATCCTCTCCCCCACTCGTCGTCCCCGCGAAGGCGGGGACCCAGTATTCCAGAGGCATCCGGGCAAGCCCGAGCCGCCGCGGCGTACTGGATCGCCCGATCAAGTCGGGCGATGACAGCGGAATTTGTGGCCGGCGTTCTCACACCCGCATCCTCACACCAGCGCCTTGCCGCCGGCGAACGCCGCGGCGGTGGCTTCGTCGGTCGCTTCCACCGGCAGGAGCATTTCGTTATGCGCCTTGCCGGAGGGAATCATCGGGAAGCAGTTTTCCAGCGTAGCGACGCGGCAATCGAACAGCACCGGACGCTTGACGCTGATCATTTCCTTCAGCGCACCGTCGAGATCGCCGGGCTTGATCGCCTGCAGGCCGACGCAGCCGAATGCGTCGGCAAGCTTGACGAAATCCGGCAGCGCCTCGGAGTACGAATGCGACAGCCGGTTACCGTGCAGCAGTTGCTGCCACTGCCGCACCATGCCCATGTACTGGTTGTTGAGGATGAAAATCTTGATCGGCAGTTCGTACTGAACGGCCGTCGACATTTCCTGCATCGTCATCTGCACCGAGGCGTCGCCGGCGATGTCGATCACGAGGCTGTCCGGGTGCGCGACCTGCACGCCGAGCGCGGCCGGCAGGCCGTAGCCCATGGTGCCGAGACCGCCCGACGTCATCCAGCGATGCGGCTCCTCGAAACCGTAGAACTGCGCCGCCCACATCTGGTGCTGGCCGACCTCGGTCGTGATGTAGGTGTCACGGCCGCGCGTCGCCGCGAACAGCCGTTCGATGGCGTATTGCGGCAGGATGATATCGTTGTTCTTCTTGTAGGCGAGCGAATTGCGCGCGCGCCACACCGCGATTTCCTGCCACCAGGCCTTGATGTCGGGCTTCTTCGCTTCCGCCTTGAACACCTGCAGCAGGTCGCCCATCACGTTGGCGGCGTCGCCGATGATCGGCACGTCGACGCGGATGTTCTTGTTGATGGAGGACGGATCGATGTCGATGTGGATCTTCTTCGAGCCCGGCGAGAACGCATCGACGCGGCCGGTGATGCGGTCGTCGAAGCGCGCGCCGATGCACAGCATGACGTCGCAATCATGCATCGCCATGTTGGCCTCGTAGGTGCCGTGCATGCCCAGCATGCCGAGCCAGTTCTTGCCGCTCGCCGGATAGGCGCCCAGCCCCATCAGGGTCGAGGTGATCGGGAATCCCGTGGCCTCGACCAGGTCGCGCAACAGCTTCGAGGCTTCGGGGCCGGAGTTGATGACGCCGCCGCCGGAATAGATCACCGGCCGTCTCGCTGACGCCAGCAGCGCCACGGCCTTGCGAATCTGCGTCGCGTCTCCCTTCACCCGCGGCGTGTAGGAAACGTGCACGTCGTCCCTGCGCGGCGGATGATAGGTGCCGGTTGCAAACTGCACATCCTTGGGCACGTCGACCAACACGGGTCCGGGACGGCCCGATGTCGCGACGTAGAACGCTTCATGCAGCACCTTCGCGAGATCGTTGACGTCGCGCACCAGCCAATTGTGCTTGGTGCAGGGACGCGTGATGCCGACGGTGTCGCATTCCTGGAACGCGTCGTTGCCGATCAGATGTGTCGGGACCTGCCCGGTGATGCAGACCAGCGGAATCGAATCCATCAGCGCGTCCGTCAGCGGCGTCACCATGTTGGTGGCGCCGGGACCCGAGGTCACCAGCACCACGCCGGGCTTGCCGGTCGAGCGCGCATAGCCCTCGGCGGCGTGGCCGGCGCCCTGCTCGTGCCGCACAAGAATGTGCTCGACGTCGCCCTGCTGGAAAATCTCGTCATAAATCGGGAGCACCGCGCCGCCGGGATAGCCGAACAGATGCTGGACGCCATGATCGATGAGCGCGCGCACGATCATGGCGGCGCCGGTCATCTGGTTCGGATCGTGGCTCTTGTCGGTCATGACGTGCTCCTGACTTGCTCCGGATGCGCTGTTGCCAGCGGCTTTCTCAAGTGTCTGCTTCGGGAAATAAAAAAGGGCCCCAGAGGCCCCATGCACACCGCCTGGATTTCGGGATGGCCTCAGCCACCCCCGGCGGTGCGCCTGGGTACGACTACGATAAGGGATTTGGTAATAATATTACGCATTTGAAGGCTCGAACTTGCCGAAGGTTGCGCGGTTATACCGCCCGGTCCCGGGAAGTCAAGGGAAGGACGCCGAAAGCGCGATTTTCGCAGCTTAGCGGGGTTCCGGGCGTTCGGCGAGTGCGAATTTCGTGTGTGCAGGCATGCGCACCACATGTGCGTCATTCCGGGATGACCCCGGCCAGCCACCCCCTCGCCGCTTCCGGCGCGACCCATTCGAACTCCGGAAGCTGGTGCCGGAACCAGGTGAACTGCCGCTTGGCATAGTGACGGGTATCGGCGCGGCCGATCTCGGCGGCCTGGTCGCGGGTGATTTCGCCGCGCAGATGGCGGATCAGCGCCGGAACGCCGTGGGCCTTCATCGCCGGCAGCAGGGGATCGAGCTTGCGCGCGGCCAACGTCTCGACCTCCCCCAGCGCGCCTGCGGCCAGCATCGCATCGAACCGCGCATCGATGCGGGCGTAGAGCCGCTCGCGCTCCGGCGCGAGGAACAGCGCGGAGAACTCGCTCGGCGGCAGCAGCGGCGGCAGGGCCTCGCGGTGCCAGTCGGTCAGCGCGCGGCCGGTGGCCTCGATCACCTCCAGCGCGCGCGCAATGCGGGTTCGATCGCGCGGCTTGAGGCGCTCGGCCGATACCGGATCCCATCGCGCCAGTTCGGCATGCAGCGCCTCGACGCCATCGTGCTCCAGCCGCGCACGAACGGCATCGCGCACCTCGGGGGGGATCGGCGGCACCGCGGACAGGCCACGCGTCAGCGCCTTGAAATACAGGCCGGAACCGCCGACGAAGATCGGCAGCCGCTGCTCCGCACGCGCCTCCGACAGCACTTTGGCGGCACCCGCCACCCAGGCCCCCGCCGAGTAATTTACCGAAGCGTCGACATGGCCATAGAGCCGGTGCGGCACACGCGCCTCCTCCTCCGGTGTCGGCCGCGCGGTGATGACGCGAAGATCGCGATAGACCTGCATGGAATCGGTATTGATGACCACGCCACAGGTCGTTTGGGCAAGCGCCAGCGCCAGCGCCGACTTGCCGCTGGCGGTCGGCCCTGCGATAAGCACGGCCTTGCCCAAAACTGGCGAATTGGCCCGCATGTCCCTGGTCGCTACCCTCATTTGCAATCCGGTCAATCCCGCGCTCGACAGCACGATCGTCGACGGCGCGCTGGCCATCCTCCCCTCGCCCGGAACGGCGCAATGGCTGTTCGACGAAGTCGCGGTGGACATTCCCTTCGACAGCCCGGTCAGGGGCCCGGAAGACATCAAGGCCATCGAAACCCGCCTGCAGGCGGCGCGCGGCGATTTCCCGATCGACATTGTCGTGCAGCCTGTCGCGGCCCGGCGCAAGAAACTTTTTCTGGCGGACATGGATTCCACCATGATCGGCCAGGAATGCATCGACGAACTGGCCGATTTCGCCGGCCTGAAGGCGCATGTTTCGGCCATCACCGAGCGCGCGATGCGCGGCGAGATCGAGTTCGAGCCGGCGCTTCGCGAACGCGTTGCGCTGCTGAAGGATATGCCGGTCAGCGTCGTCGACGAAGTGCTGGCCAAGCGCATCACGACGACGCCGGGGGGGCGCGAACTGGTTTCCACCATGCGCGCAAGCGGCGCCTGGACCTGCCTGATCTCCGGCGGCTTTACGCTGTTCACCAACGCGGTCGCCGCCAGGATCGGCTTCCAGGAGAACCGCGCCAACGAGCTGAAGGTTCGTGACGGCAAGTTCACCGGCGAAGTGACTGAGCCGATCCTCGGCCGCGCCGCCAAGCTCGCGACGCTGATCGAGCTTCGCGAAGCCTTCGACCTCGACGAGATCGACACGCTGGTGACAGGCGACGGCGCCAACGACCTCGGCATGATCGAGGCGGCGGGCCTCGGCGTCGCCTATCACGCCAAGCCCGCGGTCGCGGCAGCCGCCACCGCGCGGATCGATTACGGCGACCTCACCGCGCTGTTGTATGCGCAGGGGTATCGGCGCGAGGAGTTTGTGGGCGCGTAGCCTCCAGCCGTCATCACCCGCGAAGGCGGGTGATCCAGTATTCCAGAGGCATCAGCGATAGAACCGAAAGGCTGCGGCGTACTGGATACTCCGCCTTCGCGGAGTATGACAGCTGGCATGTGGTGTCGTGCGCCCTACTGCACGCTCAGCGCCACGAAGCGCAGTTCACCGTCACCGTTAGCGACCAGCAGCAGGACCGACTTCTTGCCGTCCTTCTTGAGCTGATCGACGCGCTTCTTGATGTCGGCGGCGTTGGTCACGGCTTCCTGCGCCACCTCGACGATGACGTCGCCGGCCGAGAGACGCTTTTCGGCGGCATCGGAGGCGTTGTCGACGCCGGTGATGACGACGCCCTTCACGCTTTCCTTGATCTTGAACCTGGTGCGCAGATCCTTGCTCAACGCGGCGAGATCGAGGCCGAGCGCCTTCTGCGTCACCAGCTTTTCCTGAGGATCTTCCTTGGACTTGGCCGCGGCCTGCTTCACCTTATCATTATCCTCGAGGCGGCCGAGCGTCACCTTGCGGGTATCCTCCTTGCCCTTGCGGATGACCACGACGTCGACTTCCTTGCCGACCGCGGTGTCGGCGACGGCGCGCGACAGATCCTTCGGGTCCTTGACGTCCTTGCCGTCGAACTTGACGACGACGTCGCCGGGCTCGATGCCGGCCGGCTTTGCCGGACCCTTGTCATCGACGCCGGCGACCAGCGCGCCGCGGGCGGGCTTGATGCTGAGGCTTTCGGCGATCTCTTCGGTGACCTGCTGGATCCGCACGCCGAGCCAGCCACGGCGCAATTCGCCGAACTGCTGGAGTTGATCGACCACGCGGGACACCGTCTTCGACGGCACCGCGAATCCGAGACCGATCGAACCGCCGGTCGGCGAGATGATCAGCGTGTTGACGCCGACCACTTCGCCTTCGAGGTTGAACAGCGGACCGCCGGAGTTGCCGCGGTTGATGGAAGCGTCGGTCTGAATGTAGCTGTCATACGGCCCCTGGCTGATGTCGCGGTTGCGCGCCGACACGATGCCGGCCGTGACCGAGCCGCCGAGGCTGAACGGATTGCCGATCGCGATCACCCACTCGCCGAGCCGCAGCTTGTCGGAATCGCCGAACTTGACCGCGACCAGCGGCTTCACCGGCTTGAACTTCAACACCGCGATGTCGGTTTTCTTGTCGACGCCGACCAGTTCGGCCTTGATCTTGGTGCCGTCGTTCATGATCACATTGATCTCGTCGGCGTCCGCGATGACGTGATTGTTGGTAACGACGATACCGGCGGTATCGATGATGAACCCGGAGCCGAGGGAATTGGTCTTGCGACGCTGCATCTCGCCGCTCTTGTCGCCGTCCTTGGGGCCGCCGCCGCGCCGGTTCTTGAAGAAGTCGTCGAAGAACTCCTCGAACGGCGAGCCCGGCGGCAATTGCGGCATCGCATCCCTGCTGCCGCCGCCCTTGGCCTCGACATTCTGCGAGGTCGAGATGTTGACGACGGAGTCGATCACCTTCTCGGCGATGTCGGCGATCCCGTCCGGCCCCCGCGCGCTGACCGGCGCCGCTGCCATCATGCTGACGGCGCTGAACGCGATGGCAATCCCCATCAGGCGCAGGCGACTGGTCAAGGCGGGTTTGGCACCGGTCATGTCGGCTTGTCTCCAAAAGGGAACGAAATTGGCTTCCACAGTGCGCCTGAACGGGTCCGAGGCGCAAGCATTTGCGCCAGGCATTTCCGCAAAAAGCCGGTTTCCGGCGGCTCACGATTTCGTTGGCGCCACAGGTATTTGTGGCGGCTTCCGCGATCCCGGCGCTACCGCCGGACGAACCAGATCAGCAGCAACCCCACCACCGCCGATCCGATACCGACAATACGCAGGATATTGTCCGGCGTCGCCAGCGCGCTCTTCATGGCCCGGCGCATCCAGGCCGGGCTCGCCGCGAACATCAGGCCTTCAAATACGAACAGGATTCCGAGGCCGATGAGGAAGTCGGCGAACGCTATGGACCTCATCGGACGACCCCCCCCCCGTTATCGGCGCTTCTTATTTGACGGAGGCGACGCGGAGCCCGCGTCGCCTCAAGACGTGTAGCGTGTTCGGCGCGACGCTACTGCTTCGGCGCCGTGACCGCAGCCCCCGGGGCATGGCCCGACGGATTGGCAAAGAAACGGAAGAACTCGGAATCCGGCCGCAACAGGAAACGGGTGTCGTTGGATCGGAGCCCGGTCTCGTAGGCCGACATCGAACGGTAAAAGGCGAAGAAATCGGGATCCCTGCCGTAGGCCTCGGCGAACAGCCGGTTGCGTTCGGCGTCGCCGACGCCGCGGGTCTGCTCGGCGGTCGAATTGGCTTCGGCGATGATGACGGTCGCTTCGCGATCCGCCTTGGAGCGGATCTCCTGCGCCTTCTGACCGCCCTGGGCGCGGAACTCGGCGGCTTCGCGCTGCCGTTCGGTCTGCATCCGCTGATAGACCGCCTGGCTGTTCTGCTCCGGCAGGTCGGCACGGCGAATACGCACGTCGACCACCTGGATGCCGTACTGGTCAGCCTCCCGGTCGAGTTGGTCGCGGATCCGCGTCATCAGCGTATCGCGATCGTCACGAACCACGTTGATGAACGTGACCTCGCCCAGCACGCGGCGCAACGCCGCGTTCAAGAGCGTCGTGAGCTGGATATTGGCGGCCTGGATCGAACCGATGCTCTGATAGAAGCGCAATGCGTTCTTGATGCGATAGCGGGCGAAGGCGTCGACCACCAGCCGCTTCTGATCCGAGGCGATCACTTCCTGCGACGGATTTTCCAGATCGAGAATACGCTTGTCGATCGAGATTACGCTATCGATGAACGGCGCCTTGAAGTTCAGGCCGGGTTCGGTGACGACGCGCACGGGCTCGCCGAGCCGCACCACCAGCACCTGTTCGGTCTGCGCGACCGTGAAGACCGAGCTGTAACCGACGATGATGACGACGAACAGCAGGATCAGGCCGACAACGCCTGCAACGGGGGACTTCATCGGCTGCCTCCCTGCTGCTGGCTGGTAGCCGGCGGCGCCGGTGGACGCCGCGGCGTCAGTTCACTCAGCGGCAGATACGGCACCATGCTGTTCTGCGCACCGTTGCCGCCGTCATAGACCAGCTTCTCGGAACCGCCGAGAATCCGTTCCATCGTCTCCAGATAAAGTCGTTGCCGCGTCACGTCGGGCGCCTTCTTGTATTCGTCGTAAACCTTCTGAAAGCGCGCGCTCTGGCCCTTGGCCTCGGCGACCGCCTGTTCCTTGTAACCTTCGGCGACCTGCAGGATCTGCGCGGCGCGGCCGCGCGCGTCGGGGACGACGCGGTTGGCGTAGGTCTGCGCCTCATTCTGCAGCCGCTCGAAGTCGGCGCGCGCGGCCTGCACGTCGCGGAACGCGTCGATCACCTGCGCCGGCGGGTCGACCTTCTGCATCTGCACCTGCGTGATCTGAATGCCGGCGCCATAGCTGTCGAGCGTCTTCTGCATCAGCTCCTGCACGCCCTGCTCGTTCGTGGTGCGGGCGCCGGTGAGGATCGGCTGGATCTGCGAACGCCCGATCACCTCGCGCATCGCGCTTTCGGCCACCGCCTTCACGGTGCCTTCGGGGTTCTGGATGTTGAAGAGGAAATTGCCGACACCGTCGGGCTTGATCCGCCACAACACGGTGAAGTCGACGTCGACGATGTTTTCGTCGCCGGTCAGCATCAGGCTTTCTTCCGGCACGTCCCGCATGGTGCGGCCCCTCCGCGCCGGGTCATCGATCAGCGACATGCCGATCGAGAGGGTGGAGACGCGCAACGCCTTCGGCAGCAGCACGGTCTCGATCGGATACGGCAGATGATAGTTCAGGCCGGGCTGCACGGTGCGCACATGCTTGCCGAAGCGCAGCACGACGCCGAGTTCTTCGGACTGCACACGGAAGAATCCGGACAGACCCCAGATCGCCAGCGCGCCGATCAGAACCAGCGCGATGCCCATGGTGCTGAAATGACCGCCCGGCAGAAGCTGCTGCAGCCGGTCCTGGCCGCGCCGCAAGAGGTCCTCGAGATCCGGCGGCCTCGGCCCGGACGACTGCGGTCCCGAGCCCCACGGCCCCTTGGGACCCGAGCCCCACGGGCCCCCACCTTGATTCTTCCACGGCATATAAAACTCTCCTCCGCGAGGCCCGGGTCCGCCTGGTTGGGCAGGATGCCCTGCCTCGCCTATCCGCCCGGCTTTATAGGGGACCGTCAGGGCCCTTACAACGCAAGCTTCCTGCTCGAAGCAGCTATGCTTGACGCCATATTTGTCAATGCAAACATTGGCTAGCGCGGTTAACGCTGCCCGCGCCGACGATATGTCACATAGGAGAAGTCGGCGCTGTCGTCGGGGCCGGCCGGATTCCGCACCCGCGCCACCTCTTCCCAGGCCGCCCCATCGATTGCGGCAAAATGCGTATCGCCGTCGGGCCGGACGTGCACTTCGGTTATTTCGAGGCGGCTGGCCGACGCCATCCACTGTGCATATATCTCCGCGCCGCCAAGGACGGCGATTTCAGTGGCGAAACGCCGCAGTGCGTCACCATGTGCAACCGCGCGGGCATTCTCGAACGACGTCGTGACGACGGCGCCATGGGCCCGGTAGTCCGGATCACGCGTCACGACGATGTTGGTCCGGCCCGGAAGCGGACGGCGCAGCGATTCGAAGGTCTTCCGTCCCATCACCACCGGCTTGTTCAACGTCATCGCCTTGAGGCGTTGCTGGTCGGACTTCAGGCGCCAGGGAATTGCATTGTCGCGCCCGATCACGCCGTTCTCGGCGACGGCAACGACGAGCACGATTTCCATCACCGCCCTCCCTGCGCGAGCGCCGTCAGCGCCGGACCGCCGACCCGGCATACCGTCCATTCGTCCATCAATTCAGCACCGAGCGATTTGTAGAATTCAATCGACGGCGTGTTCCAGTCGAGCACCGACCATTGCAGACGCGACCAGCCGTTGGCGATGCATTCCTTTGCCAGATGCGCCAGCAACGCCTTGCCTATTCCCCTGCCGCGCATCGCCGGGCGGACGAACAGATCCTCCAGATAGATTCCGGCGCGGCCGCTGAAGGTCGAAAAATTGACGAACCAGACCGCAAAGCCCACAGCCTCGCCATCCCACTCCGCGACCTCGCAATAAAGGCGCGGGTTGGCGGCGAACAGTTCGGAATCGAGGTCGGCTTCGGTCGCCGCGACTTCGTGCAGCAGCTTCTCATATTCGGCGAGTTCGCGAACAAAGGACAGCACAAGTCCCGCTTCGCCCGGACGCGCGCGGCGGATGTTGAGTGACATCAATCCCTCACACCGCCACTTCGGCCTTGATATGCGGGTGCGGGTCGTAGCCTTCGAGCGCAAAATCCTCGTAACGGAACGCGAAGATGTCCTTCACGTCGGGATTGATCTTCATGACCGGCAGAGGCCGGGTCGGCCGCGTCAGTTGCAGCCGCGCCTGCTCGAGATGGTTGGAGTAGAGATGCGTGTCGCCGAACGAGTGCACGAAATCGCCGGGTTTCAGCCCCGTCACCTGCGCCACCATCATCGTCAGCAGCGAGTACGAAGCGATGTTGAAGGGCACGCCGAGGAAC
The DNA here is from genome assembly GCA_023422775.1 of Pseudomonadota bacterium. GTDB lineage: Bacteria > Pseudomonadota > Alphaproteobacteria > Rhizobiales > Xanthobacteraceae > Bradyrhizobium. The sequence continues at coordinate 39,105 of JAFAGM010000077.1, read as the reverse complement.
ACGTCGGCCGAACGCTGATAGAGCTGGCACGACAACTTGCCGTTGGCGACGTAGAACTGAAACAGGCAGTGACAGGGCGGCAGCGCCATCTTGTCGACGTCGGCCGGATTCCATGCGCTCACGATCAGCCGCCGCGAATCCGGGTTGCGCTTGATCATGTCGACGACGTTGGAGATCTGGTCGATGCTGCGTCCGTCCGGCGCCGGCCACGAGCGCCACTGCGATCCGTAGACGGGGCCGAGATCGCCGGCGGCGTCGGCCCATTCGTCCCAGATCGAAACGCCGTTATCCCTGAGATATTTGATGTTGGTGTCGCCGGCGAGGAACCACAGCAATTCATGCACGATCGCCTTCAGCGGCAGACGCTTGGTGGTCAGCATCGGAAAGCCGGCCGACAGGTTGAAGCGCATCTGGTGGCCGAAGATCGACAGCGTGCCGGTGCCGGTGCGGTCATGCTTCTCCGCGCCGTCGCTGAGGATACGTTCGAGCAGGTCGTGATACTGGTTCATGGCTGACGTTTCAGGCCTTTGGGAGCGCGAATTTTAGCCGCCGGGATAGCCTACCGGCACGCCGATTCGGGCGTCCCGTACCGATTATACCCGGAAAAATGATGATCCCCGGCACAAACGACAAGGGGCGGAACTTGCGTCCCGCCCCTCACCCAACACCCTGATTATGTTGGCTTAATTAACCGCCTTGAGCACCGACGTCCACTTGGCGATTTCATTCTTCACCAGGGTTCCCAGCGCGGCCGGGGTCCGCTCCGCCTTGGCCGGGATCACGCTGCCGAGTTCGAGCAGACGCTTGCGCACGCCCTCATCGTCCAGCGCCTTGACGACCGCATCGTTCAGCTTGGCGACCACTTCGGGCGGCGTACCCTTCGGCGCGAAGATCGCGTTCCACGCCTGCGCCTGGAAGGCCGGCAGGCCGGCTTCAGCGGTGGTCGGAACATTCGGCAGGGAGGGATTGCGCTCCGGTGTCGCTATCGCATAGGCCTTGATCGTGCCGCCGTTGATCTGCGGCACGGCGTTGACGATCTGGTCGCACATGTAGTCGACCTGCCCTGCGACGAGCGCATTCATCGCCGGACCCGTGCCGTTGAAGGGAACGCCGATCGGCTTGACCCCGAGCACCGAGTTCAGCAACTCGCAAGATACGTTGGAGACCGAGCCGACGCCGGCATGCGCGGCGTTGACCTTGCTTTCGTTCGCCTTGACGTAGGCGATGAATTCCTTGAGGTCCTTTGGAGGCAAATCCTTGCGCGCCAGGATCAGGATCGGCGTTCCCGCGAGCAGCCCGACCGGTTCGAAATCCTTCTCCGGATGATAGGCGAGCTTGGGATAGAGCGGCACGGACGCCGCGTGCGTGCCCATATGCCCGGTAATCAGCGTATAGCCATCATTGGCGGCGCGCGCCGCGCGCGTGGTGGCAGTGGTTCCTCCGGCACCGACGACGTTTTCGATGATGATGGTCTGACCGAGCGTCTGAGCCATATGGCCGGTGACGATGCGCGCGATCACATCGGTCGGACCGCCTGCCGCGAACGGCACGATCATGGTGATGCTGCGCGTCGGATAGGTTTGAGCCTGCGCTTGCGCAGAAATTGCAAATCCGGCGAGCACAGCCAGACAGCCGCTCGCCAGCGAGCGTGCATACCGTTTCATGTTAAGTTCCTTCAGCCCTTAGACAAATGCCGGCTCTCCCAAGCCGGCATTCGCATCTAATATCAGTTCACGCGAAGTCTAACAGACTGCAACCTGCGGCGCACCGCCGCAGGTCAGTTCTCGGATTCGACGAACACCTCGTCGCGCTTCTTGCGCAGCGACGGGAGTACCGCGAGGACAAGCAGAGCGGCGGCGATTGCCATCAGCGCGGCCGAGAGCGGCCGCGTGACGAACACCGACCAATCGCCGCGCGAGATCAGAAGCGCTCGCCGCAGGTTCTCTTCCATCAATGGCCCGAGCACCATCCCGAGCAGCAACGGCGCCGGCTCGAAATCGTGCTTGATCAGCCAATAGCCGACCAATCCGAACGCGCCGGCGAGCATGACGTCGGTTGGCGCGTTGTTCACGGAGTAGATGCCGATGCAGCAGAAGATCACGATCGACGGGAACATCAGGCGATACGGCACGCGCAGGAGCCGCACCCAGATGCCCACCAGCGGCAGGTTGATGATGAGCAGCATCAGATTGCCGACCCACATCGAGGCAATCATGCCCCAGACGAGGTCGGGTTGCTTCTGCATCACTTGCGGGCCCGGCACGATGCCATGAATGGTCATCGCGCCGACCATCAGCGCCATGACGGCGTTGGGCGGGATGCCAAGCGTCAGCAGAGGGATGAAGGAGGTCTGGGCGGCGGCATTGTTGGCACTCTCGGGGGCTGCGACGCCCCGGATTTCGCCATGACCGAACCGCGACGGATCCTTCGCGACTTTCTTCTCGAACGTGTATGCCGCGAACGATGCGATCGTAGCGCCACCGCCCGGCAGAATGCCGAGAATCGATCCGAGCACGGTGCCGCGCAAGATCGCAGGAGTCGTCTCCTTGATATCCTGCGCCGTCGGCATCAGTCCCTCGACCTTTTGCTGAACCAGTTGGCGATCGGCTTCGCCGCCAGCATCGAGGTTTCGGATGATCTCGGCAAAACCGAACAGTCCCATGGCCAGCGTGGCAAAACCGAGACCGTCAGCCAGTTCAGGAATGTTGAAGGCCATGCGAGACGCCCCCGTCTCGATGTCGGAGCCGACCATGGACAGCAGCAGGCCGAACACGATCATTGCGATCGCCTTCAGCACCGAGCCTTTCGCAAGCACAACCGCGAAGATCAGGCCGAGCACCATCAGCGAGAAGTATTCGGCAGGTCCGAACGCCAGCGCAACCTTGGTGAGCGGCGCGCCCAGCAAGGCAATCAGCACCGTCGCGACACAGCCGGCGAAGAACGATCCGATCGCGGCGATCGCCAGCGCCGGACCGGCGCGGCCTTTTTTCGCCATCTGGAAACCGTCGAGCGCAGTGACCACCGACCCGGCCTCACCGGGAATGTTGACCAGGATCGACGTGGTCGAGCCGCCATACTGCGCACCGTAATAGATGCCGGCCAGCATGATCAGCGCGCCTACCGGCGGCAGTCCGAAAGTGATCGGCAGCAGCATGGCCACGGTGGCGATGGTGCCGATGCCTGGCAGAACGCCGACCAGCGTGCCGACCAGCGCGCCGATCAGACACAAAAGAATGTTGACGGGGATCGGGATCGAAATGCCGCCGAGAAAAGCGGGTGTCCACTGCACGAACTGGAAAACGACGCCGAAGCCGAGGCCCAGATTTGTAAAGATATCTCCCATTGCGCCCTCAACGAATCATAAAAGTTGGCAGGAGTTGCAAGGGCAGACCAAGCGCGTATGGAAACAGCAGGCTGCAAAACGCCGTCAGGCAGGCACCTACGATAAACGTCTCGACCCACTTCGTTTCCGGTGTCCCGCATGCCGCGATCATGAAGCTGGCCATGGCGGAAAAGATCATTCCCATGGACCGGATCGAAAACGCAAAGATCAAGATCGAGACCGTCACGAAGAAAGGTCCGCGCCAATGGTATTTTGCCAGATGCGCTCCTTCGGTCAGAACGCCCATCGCGGTGATGACAGCGCCCAGTCCCAGCAGCAGAAACGCGAACATCCGCGGCGCAGTGCCGGCACCGAACGAAAACCCGCGCATGCCCTGCAGGTCGCTTGACGCCCAGAGGGCGAACAATGCGATCGCCATCAACGCGATGCCGCCGATAAAATCCTGCGGTCCGCGAACCCATTTCGGCATAATAGATTTGACCGGCGCATGGCCCGGCGTAGCACTCATCAATCTCACTCCCCCCGAAGGCGGGGCGTATCGCCCGTTGCCTGGATTACCAGTCTGTATGCGTGTCCCGGAAACTGCCTAGCGAGTTTCCCCTGACAACGCCAGCAAAACCCAAGCACTTCCGTCCGGGAATATCCTGACATGCATAGCGACCGGCGCGAGAGCTGGCAGCACCCGAGCCGGAAGCCTGCTCCGATCGTCGGAAAGCCGTGCGGTGAGACCAGAGATCGCAACCTTCGCGGTTCACAGCGCCGGCACTACCCGTGACCGGATACTTTGCACGCCCGGGGTGAATATCGACCACGCGCCGGCCACAATCAGCCCACAGGCCGGCCGCTCCCGGGGCCGGACCATGCCGGCTCAAGATCAAAGATGTGGCAGCCGGCGAAGAACTGGCAGTTGGCCACAAGTCGGGAACGGCCGAAGCCATCGAATTCGCCAAATTCGTCCCCGCCAGTGGCACTATTTTTCTTCAGACTTGCACCCTATATTAGGGGTGCCGGTTCGCCGGCTATGGAAATAAATGGCCGTCGCAATAAACCATTCGGACCCGGGGGCAGTACCCGGCGCCTCCACCCAAGCCCTTCGAATGGAGGGTTTCGGCGGGGGCGAAACAGGATCGACGAGGGCGTAAAGGGCGAGTTTTTTCTCGGTATGGTTCCGCCGTTATCGGGCTATGCAATAGTTGCAAACGACAACTATGCTCCGGTTGCTCAGGCTGCGTAACGCAGTTTGAAAGACCAAGTCTAAAGTCCTAGTGGGTTAAGCTCCGTTAGGCGGGGTTCGGAGGCACCTGGCAACAGAAGCCTCCACTTCATTTTCTTTGCATTTTCCGCCCGGCAGGGGATTTCTGCCGTAAATTCGATCCGTCACGCCTGCTGACCTCCAGCCCATGCCGGAGTACCATGGGAAGAAGGGCGAGTCGGGGAGCCGGCGGCCACATTGAACCTGACAGGACCACCATGGCGACCGATCACATCCGTTATGACGTGCTGGCGCGCGACGCGCTGCGCGGGGTGCTGCGCCGCGTGCTGACCGACGCCGCCGAACACGGCCTGCCCGGCGAGCATCATTTCTTCATCACCTTCCTCTCCGCCGCCGACGGCGTGAGGCTGTCGCCGCGGCTGCTGGCGCAATATCCGGAGGAGATGACGATCATCCTGCAGCATCAGTTCTGGGATCTGGTGGTGACCGAGGATCGTTTCGAGGTCGGCCTCTCGTTCGGCAATATTCCCGAGCGACTGGTGGTTCCGTTCGCGGCGATCAAGAGCTTCCTCGATCCGTCCGTCCAGTTCGGCCTGCAGTTCGAGCCGTCGGAAGCCTTGCCCGAAGCGCCGGCTGCGAAGCTTCCCGCCGTTCCCGCTGCCCCCGCCCTGCCCGTCGCCGCGCCGACGTCCGCCGCCGAGAGCGCGGATGAGCCGGAGAAGGCGAGCGAGGGCGCGGAAGTGGTGCGGCTGGATCGCTTTCGCAAGAAGTAATCCAGGCGCGGAAAAATCCGCGACGCTGTAGGGTGCGCGTCCCGCCACTTCACAGCGCAACGGATTTTACGCATGGCCCGAACGAACTCCCGGAACAAATCCACCCGCAGCGAGACCGACAGTTTCGGTCCGATCGACGTTCCCGCCGATCGCTACTGGGGCGCGCAGACCGAACGCTCGCGGCAGAACTTCAAGATCGGCCAGGACCGCATGCCGATGCCGATCGTCCATGCGCTCGGCATGGTCAAGCTCGCCTCCGCGCAAACCAACCGGGAACTCGGCCTGCTCGATGCACGCCGTGCCGGCGCCATCACCCGCGCCGCCCGCGAGGTGATCGAGGGCAAGCTCGACGATCACTTTCCGCTGGTGGTCTGGCAGACCGGCTCCGGCACCCAGACCAACATGAACCTCAACGAGGTGATCGCCAACCGCGCCAACGTTCTGCTCGGCGGCAAACTCGGCGCCAAGGAACCGGTACATCCGAACGATCACGTCAACATGAGCCAGTCGTCGAACGATTCATTTCCGACGGCGATGCATATCGCGGCGGCGCAAGGCATTCTGGCGAACCTGATCCCGGCCTTGAGCGAATTGCACCGCGAGTTGCGCAGGAAAGAAAAGGCATTCGCGAAGATCGTCAAGATCGGGCGAACCCATACGCAGGACGCCACCCCGCTGACGCTGGGACAGGAATTCTCCGGCTACGCTGCGCAGGTCGAGCTTGGAATCGCGCGGCTGCGCAGCGCGGTGAAGGATCTGTTCCCGCTGGCGCAGGGCGGAACCGCCGTCGGCACCGGCCTCAACTCGAAATCGGAATTCGGCAAAAAGTTCGCAAGGGAAGTCGCCAGGCTCACCAAACTGCCCTTCACCAGCGCGCCGAACAAATTCGAGGCGCTGGCCTCCAACGACGCCTATGTGCTGGTACACGGCGCGATCAATTCGGTAGCCACCGGACTGTTCAAGATCGCCAATGACATTCGCCTCCTGGGCTCGGGCCCGCGCTCCGGTCTAGGCGAATTGATCCTGCCCGAAAACGAACCGGGCTCGTCGATCATGCCCGGCAAGGTCAACCCGACCCAATGCGAGGCGATGACCATGGTCTGCTGCCAGGTGTTCGGCAACCAGACGACCATCACGGTCGCCGGCAGCCAGGGACATTTCGAATTGAATGTTTACAAACCGGCATTGGCATATTGTATGATACATTCCATTCAATTGCTGTCGGATGCGGCCCGCTCGTTTACGGAACATTGCGTGGCGGGAATACGCGCCGACGAAAAACGAATTCGCGATTTGATGGAGCGCTCGCTGATGTTGGTCACGGCGCTCGCTCCGAAGATTGGATACGATAACGCGGCGAAGGTCGCGAAGACGGCGCATGCGCGCGGAACCACATTGAAGGAAGAGGCCGTGCGGTTAGGCTTTGTGAGCGCGGCCGAGTTCGAGCGCCTGGTCCAGCCGGACAAAATGACACACCCGGGGTAACGCCCCCCGGGAAACTACGGATGCGCGATATAGTTATGGATCGTGACGCCGAAAGAATTAGGGTGATCATCTATCGCCTTTGCAGCGGCGCATGGTTAGGAGCAGGTATTATTCGGTTTTCGCACAGCGAAATAGATTTTTTGATGCTATCAGAGAACATTACACGGGGATTCTGCATGACCATCAAGTTTGCCTCCGCGACGCGCAATGACATTTTTCTGGCCAATGAATCATCTTGCCTTCGAGACGCCGGATGATGGAGGCCAGCATGGGCGATGTGGTCAACCTCAAGCGATTCAGGAAGCGAAGCGAGCGAGAACAGGCGGCCATGCAGGCCGACGCCAACCGTGTGCGCTTCGGTCGAACCAGGACCGAACGCGTGCGCGATGAGCATCAAAAGGATCGCGCACGCGAATTTCTCGACCAGCACAGGATTGATGACGGAGACGCATCATGAAGTCACCTGTCGTCAAACGCTCGATCGTGGTCGCCGGTCACAAGACCAGCGTCAGCCTCGAAGAGGCCTTCTGGAACGGCATGAAGGAAATCTCGGGCCTGCGAAACATGACGCTGTCCGAGCTGGTCGGCGAGATCGACGGCAACCGCCAGCAGGGTAATCTGTCCTCGGCGATCCGTCTCTTCGTGCTCGACTATTTCCGCACGCGGGCGATGCCGCCCCCGGCGACGCCGGAGGCACCGCGGCCGCAGGCCTGATCGCCGCTTCAGGCGCGCACATCACAAGGCGCGCCTGCCGCGTTACGCCTTGACGTCCAATCGGCAACGCTCGATGCTCAATAGATGAGTCCAGTGCCGGGCGGCTGTTCCAGCGCGGCGGCCAACGACCGATACTCCTCGCAGCCCGTTCCGCAGATCGCCGCGATCCGGCTCAGATGATACGACGCCTGATCGCGATTGCCCTGCTCGATTTGCCACAGCCCGTAATACTGCCAGGTCAGCACGTGGTTCGGGTCCGTTTTCAGCGCGCGCTCATACCAGGTTCGCGAGAGCCCGTAGTCGCCGAGCTTGCGATAGGAATAGCCGATCAGATTGGCGACGTTGGCGTTGTCGTCGTGACCGAGTGCCTTCAGTTGCTCGACCGCGCCGGCATAATCGTTGCGCTCGTAGATCGTCTCGTAGGCTGCGCGATATCCCCGTCGGAAAGCTTCATCGTCGACACTGGACTGCTTGTCGGTCTTCTTCCTGGCTTTGGAAGTCGCCTTGGAGCTGGACCTGGGAGCGGACCTGGTGACCTGCGGTGGCGGCATGACGGATGCAGGCGGGTCGCCGCCCCCGCCGCCCCCTCCGGCAGCAAAGACCGGTGGGGATGGAGGCGAAACGATCAACGCCGCCGAAAACACGGTCAGCGTTGCTAACTTAATTGCCGGTCTGATCATGCGAACCTCCGGTTTTCCTGCGAGAGAATTCATGGTCCAGCCGCAGTGACAGACCCCGCCGGAGACAAAACATTCCCGAAGAAGTTTTCGCGCCTGCTGGACGAATGAACGCAATGCAGATAATCGATTGCTGGCTTCTGCCCTGAACGCACGCCGGGCTGGAACCGGAAGCCCCGTCACCGAAACCCTGGAGAGAGAAATGGACATCGCAAAGCTGACCGCTCCGCGACATCAGTTCATTTCGGAAGTTCTCCATGGCCGCCTTTCTCATTCTGGATTCCATCTCCCTCGCCACGCCTGACGGACGCGCCCTGTTCGATGGATTGACGCTTGCCCTCGGGCGCGAGCGCACCGGCGTCGTCGGCCGCAACGGTTGCGGCAAATCCTCCCTGCTGCGGCTGATCGCGGGCGACATCGAACCGTCCGGCGGATCGCTGCAGCGCATCGGCTCGATCGGCATGCTCGCGCAACTGGCCGATGATCGGCTGACGGTCGGCGAGGCGCTCGGCGTAGCCGGCGAACTCGCGCGTCTGCGCCGGCTCGAACAGGGCGAAGGCTCGCTCGACGACGCGACGGATGCGGACTGGACGCTGCCGGCCAGAATCCAGGCCGCGCTTGCCGAAGCCAGCCTGCCGTCGCTGCCGCTGCATCGTCCAATCGCCTCCTTGAGCGGCGGCGAACGAACCCGCGTCGCGCTGGCGCGGCTCCTGATCGAAGCGCCGGACGTGCTGCTGCTCGATGAGCCCACCAACAATCTCGATGCCGGCGGCCGGCAGACGGTCGCGCAACTGCTGGAACGCTGGCAGGGCGGCATCCTCGTCGCCAGCCACGACCGCGCGCTGCTGGAGGGCGTCGACCGCATCGTCGAGCTGACGCCCGTCGGCGTCACCTTATTCGGCGGGGCATGGTCGGCCTTTGCCGAAGCGCGCGAGGCCGCGCGTAACCGCGCCGAAGCCGACCTCGATCACGCCGCGGAGGCCTTGCGCCATACGGAACGCACGCTTCAGAAGGCGCGCGAGAAGAAGGCGCGCCGCGACAAGGCCGGCCGCGCCTGGCGGGCCAAGGGCATCGAAGACAAGATGTTCATGGACCGGGAGAAGGAGCGCGCCGAGAACAGTGCCGCGCGCGAAAGCCGTCTCGCCGATCGCCTGATCGGCGAGCGCGCCGGGGCGCTGGAAGCCGCGCGCGCCCGGGTCGAAATCCTGACGCCGCTTGCGATCGATCTGCCGGAGACCGGTCTGCCTGACGGCCGCGAACTGGTGGCATTCAGGGATGTGGTGATGGCCTTCGGCGAGCGCCGTCTGTTCGGGCCGCTGTCATTCGACGTCCGCGGCCCCGAACGGATCGCGATCCGGGGCGCCAACGGCTCCGGCAAGACCAGTATTTTTCGCCTGATCACGGGCCAGCTTGCACCTTCGCGCGGCGGCATCGACCGCCGCACCGACCGCATCGCCGTGCTCGACCAGCATGTCGGCCTGCTCGATCCAGCCTCGAGCATTCTCGACAATCTGCGCCGCCTCAATCCGGAACTCACCGCGAACGAGGCCCATGCCGCGCTGGCGCGGTTTGCCTTTCGGAACCGGGCGGCATTGCGGATCGCGGGCACGCTGTCGGGCGGCGAGCGCCTGCGTGCGGGAATGGCCTGCGTGTTCGCGAGACCGCAGCCGCCGTTCCTCCTGTTGCTGGACGAGCCGACCAACCATCTCGACATCGCCTCGATCGAGGAACTGGAAAGCGCGCTCACATCATTCGACGGCGCGCTGATCGCGATCAGTCACGATGATGCGTTCCTGCAATCGATCGGGATCGAACGGGAGATCGTGCTCTAGCTAATTGCTGTTCTGCACCGGCAGCGGGGGCCGCGGCGGATTGGCGACCTGTGGCGTCAGCGAAAGTGGCGGACGCAGTCTTGGCCTCGCAGCCCCCGGCGCGGGCTTCACGTCGATCGGCGGCGGCAGCGGCGCAACCTGGCCGGAGACCGCCGCCGATGGCGTCGGCGCCGACGTCCCGTTGACGGCGGGCGGCGCCGGAGACGCACGCGGCGCAGCCTTCTGTTTCGCTGGAGGCCGCCGCGGGTCGCGGACGGGCGCCGGCACCTGCGGCGGCGGCGTCACCTCCAGCTGCGGCAGCCCCTCCGTGGCCGGCAGCGATATCGGCGCCGGCATTGGCGGCGGCGGTTCGCCGCGTTCGATGGCATCGAGCCTTCGGGTCTCATAATCGATTGCCCGCACCGCCAGCCAGGAAGAAAGCGCCGTCACGTCGACGCTGCGCGTCAGCGCGTCGGGCGTTCCGGCCGCGAACAATTGAATCTCCGGACGCCCGGATGTTGCCGTCAGGGAAATTGCGGCGCGGATATCGGCCTGGTCGGCCGGAATGTCGTACCCTCCGGAGACGACGGCGCGCACGCCCGCGGCATCGAGCGCGGTGGCGCCGACGCGAAGCCGGCCATCCCGGATGGTGAACGGAATTTGCGCCGACGGTATCGCGAGCGGTCCGGCCAGCAGCGCGGGCTCGACGATCTGCTTCAGCCTGGCTTCGTCCTTCACCTGTCCGCTGTCGCTGGCGCGGACCGCCACCTCGAAGGCGCGCAGATCGAGGCCGGCGAACCTTGCCTGCTCCAGCGTCAGCGTTCCGCTGCCGGACAGCGCGCCCGCCAGCGCCGACGCGCTGCGGCCCTGGCTGGTCAGCGTCACCTGCATCGAGGCGCGGCCCGCAGGCATGGCAAGGTTGCGATAGCGCAGCGCCGTGCCGTCAACGCCGGCGAATTCGACGCGGGCGTTCAGATTGATTCCGTTCGCACCGGGTCTCGCGTCGACGCTCGCGGTTACCTCGCCGCCGCCGATCCTGCCCTTGACGGAATCGAATGTCAGCGACTGGCCGTCGCTCTTGACGATCCCGCTCACCGGCTGAAATTCGCTCCCGCCCGGGAGCAGGCCCCGCAACGCCTGAAACGCGACCTGGCCGCGCCAGCCCTTCAACAGCCCGGTGCCGAGCGGCTCGGCGGCATCGTGTCCGGCCGCGCCGAGTGCCAGGGCAAATGCCGGCGCCAATTCAAGCTGGTCGGCACCGATTTCGCCCTCGATGTTTTTCTCCTGGCCCAGCGTAACCGCCAGGCGTCCGCGCAGCCGCGAACCGGCGATGCTGCTGTCGAGATCGTCGAATGTCAGGCTGTTGCCCGCGAGAGCGATGCGCGAGGACAGGCCGATATTTTGCGCCAGCGTATCGCCCTGCTTGAGATCGAGCAGCGGGCCGAGGTCGGCGCTGCGGACCTTCAGGCTGAGATTGGCCTTGGCCTCCGGCGCCCAGGGTTCGGCAGAGCCATCCGCGTCGGCATCGAGGCCCGTTCCCGATATCCTTGCCTTGAGGCGCAACGGCGCACCCCATGCACCCGTCGCCGTGCCCTCGAACTGCGCCGGGCCCTCGCCGGCCGCGACGGTTCGATCGAGACCGAGCAGCGCGACCAGGGCACGTCCCTGCGCGGAGTACACTTTCGTCTCGATCCCGACCTCGCTGCGCCGGAGCGCGGCGAGATCGATGCCGTGGATTGCCGCGACGGCCGGCTCGGCGGTGATCACGGCCATGCCCTCGAGTTGCGGCGCGTCGAGTTCGACGACCGCGCGCGCATGCGCGCGGTCGGGCTTGAGGGAATTCTTGTCGACGTCGAGCGTCAATTTCACGCTCGCCGGGCCCGGCGTCGTTCCCATCGCGTCGATCCGCGCAGCAAGCTGCGGCGCGAATGGCGAGATCAAGGCCGTCATCCGGCCAAGCGAGGCGGAGCTGGTATCGAGCGCGAGTTTTCCGATCGCATTGACGCGGTCGAAGCTGCCCGTGCCTTCCAGCGTCACGCTGTCAGGCTGGCCGATTTTGAGCTGGTCGAGCGAGAAAGTTTTCGGCGAGTAGGCGAGCTTGACGAGCAGGGGCCGCAATTCCTGACCGGCCGAAATGGCGCGGCCGACATCGAGCGAAAGCTGCCCTTCGTCCGGCCACTCGCCTTGCGGGCCGGCCAGCGAGCGCACGAGGGCGGTAGCCGCATCGAGATCGAGACGCGCGGCCTTCAAGTCTGCCGATACGAGCGAACCGCTGCCGGCCTGGCGGTGCGCCACCGCAACCTGCCCCTCGACGGTGCCGCCATCAATCTCGGCCTTCATGGCGCCAATCGCAAAGCCATCGGGCGTCACGGTGACATCGCCGCGCAGCCGCAGCGGCTTCTGGCTGCGATAGCCGATGTCGCCCCGGCCCTGCAGCCACGTCATCAGCGCATCGGGATCTGCGGATTCAATGCTGAGGGCGGCCTTGAACTGGTCCGGCGCGGCACTTTTCGCGCCCGCCTCGTTCAGCAAGACCTTCGTCGCGCCGGGCGCACGGAATTCCAGTCGGTGGGCCCGCCACGACTGGGCATCGCCATGCAGTTCGGCCGCGATATCCTGCAGCGGACGGCCGCCCAGCATGACCTGTTCGGAGGCGATCTCGATTTGCGCCGGAATCGGAACATTGGGAATCCCTGCGGCCACCGCCCGCAATGCCGGCCAGACGCGGACCGGCTCGGAGGAGCTGTTGTCCTTTGAGTTGTCCTTTGAGTTGTCCTTTGAGTTTTCCTTGGCGATGAATTTGTCGGCATCGAGCTGGCGCGCCGACAGCGCCGCGCGCAGCAGCGGCGACGCGCCGAAGCGGATGTCGCCGCTGCCGGCGAGTTTCAGCGCACCCTCCTCGGCGCCATAGGTCACCTCGACTTGTTCGAGCCGGGCCGCCGAATAATCGGCCTTGACCCTGGCGGCGATGCGCCACGGCAGTTCGTCGTTCCTGCCCTTCTGAACGGGAACACCGAGTGTCACCGCGCCTTCGAAGCGCGGCGCGCGGACATCGAAATTCAGGATGCCATCCAGATCGGCCGCGAATGCACGCTGGCCCGGATCGATATTGACGTGGATGCGGGTGCCGTTGCCGTCCGGCCCCTGCCCCGACGAGATCCTGAACGGATAGCGTATGTCCGACAGGGTGAAGTTGCCGTCGCCGCGGACCGAACCCGCCAGCGACCGGACGTCGCCGCTGAAGGCGATGTCGTCCAGTTCGAGCGTGCTGCGGCTGGCGGCGTCATGGAGAGCAATGCGGCCGGTGAGATTGAGGCGGTCGATCGCCAGCGAGCCCAGATTGACCGCTCCCGTCGTGGCCGGCCAGTCGATGCGGCCCTTCGCATCGAGGCCGAGATCGAGCGACATGCCGTTGATGGTCAGCTCGGTGGCGCGGACCTCGCCGCGCATCAGCGAACCGAGACTGAACTCGACGTCGAGCTTGCCGGCGCGCACCTTGCCGAGATCGTTGGCGCCGCCGACCATCACCGAGCGCAATTGCAGCGACGGCGCCGGCAGCAGGCGGGCGTCGAGCTTGCCGCCGACACGGACCGGCGCGCCGATGATTCGCGTCGCCTCGGCCTCGAACTGCGGCCGGAACTGGTTCCAGTCGATGAAATACGGCCCGATGAGCGCGGCCACCAGTGCAATGATGAAAGCGATTGCCAGGCCGAGCAGCGTCGTCTGCACGGTGTCTCCCCTTGAACCGCCCCGGCGCAGGCCAGCGACGCCGAACCGGGCGCCGGAGCAGCCCGGAATATAGAGACAAGTTTGACGAAGTCACAGCGCCATGCTGCCGGCCATCCACCGCGCTCCACCTGAAGGAGCGAGGAACGAAAACGCGGTCCTGGGGCTGTTACCAGCTTGCGGGCAGGCGCTTGAGGCCGCGCAGCACGAAGGTCGGCCGCCATTCCGGATTGACAGCGTCATCCAGCCGCAGGTCGGGCAGCCGACGCAGCAGGGTCGAGATCGCGATTTCGGCCTCGATCCGCGCCAGTTGTGCGCCGAGGCAGAAGTGGATGCCGCCGCCAAAGGACAGCGGCTTCACATTGGGCCGCGTGATGTCGAGGCGCTCCGGGTGATCGGGATAAACCGCCGGGTCGTGGTTGGCAGAGCCCAGCAGGCACAGCACGCTCTCACCCTTCGGGATTCGCTTTCCGCCGAGGTCGTCGATGTCTTCCAGCGCCACCCGCCCGGTCAGTTGCACCGATGAATCATAGCGCAGGAATTCCTCGATGGCGTTGGTGATCAGCTCGGGCCTGGCCTTGAGCTGCGCGAGCTGGTCGGGATTGCGATACAGTGCCAGGAGGCCGTTGCCGATCAGGTTGACGGTGGTCTCATGGCCGGCGCCGAACAGCAGGATGATGTTGGCGGTCAGTTCCTCGTTGGTAAGCTTGCTGCCGTCCTCCTCGGCCTGCACCAGTTGCGTGGTCAGGTCATCGCCGGGATTCTTGCGCCGCAGCTCGAACAATTGCTGGAAATACATCGCCGCCATCGCATTGCCCGCGTTGCCCTGCTTGATCTCGTCGGGCGAGAGCGGCACCGGATCCAATAGCCGTCCGCCATCGCGCGAACCGGCATAGAAAGCCTCGCGGTGCTCTTCGGGGATTCCGAGCATGTCGCAGATGATGGTGACCGGGAGGCGGAACGCGAAATCCTCGATCAGGTCCATCCTGCCCTGCGGGATGATGCGATCGAGCGTCTCGTCGACGATCTGCTGGATGCGCGGGCGCATGTCCTCGACCCGGCGCGCCGTGAAAGCCTTCACCACCAGCCCGCGCAGGCGCGTGTGGTCCGGCGGATCCTGCTGCAGCATCCAGTGGCTCATGCTGCGGAACACCGGCTCGTCCATGATCTTCGGACCGTAGCGGCGGATCGTGCGCTCGACATAGTCCTTGCCGAACCGCTTGTCGCGCAGCACGAGGCTGGCCTCGGCATGGCGGCTGGCGACGAACATGCCGAGCGGCGTCAGGTGCACCGGATCGGTGGTGCGCATCCGCTCGTAATGGGGATAGGGATTGCGAATGAAGTCGGGGGAAAGCGGATTGAACAACGGCGCGCCATTCGCAGGCTGAACATGCTCGTTCATAACGACCTCAATCGGTTGCCACGCTTGATTGCGTGTGCGCGTTTTCATCCCTAATTTCGATACAATATTGTATCGAGTTGCATTCTGCCCTAAAATGCTTCGATGTCAAGAGTCCGGACCAGACCCACCAGGGATGACACCCGCGAAAAGCTGTTCGAAGCGGCGGCGCGCGTCTTCGAGGAACAGGGGATCGGCGGCGCCAGCATCGAGATGATCGCGGCCGCCGCCGGCTTCACGCGCGGCGCCTTCTATTCGAATTTCAAGAGCAAGGAAGAATTGATCATCGCCATGCTCGAGGACCATGTCGAGCAATCGATCGCGCGCATGCACGATCTGCTTGCCGAGCACAAAAACCCCGCGGATTTCATCGAAGCCCTGAAGACCATGGATCGCAATCGGCAGGATCCGCTCGGCCGCTCTCCCCTCCTGCACATGGAGATGATCCTGTTCGTGGCGCGTGCCGAAAGGCGCAGGCCCGAGCTCGCCCAGCGGCTGCGCGCAAGGCGCAAACTCGTCACCGACATCGTCGAGACCACGTCGAAGAACATCGGACGGAACGAAACGCTGAGCCCGGTCTGGAACGGCGCGATCCTGCTGGCGCTCGAGGACGGATTTCGTCTGCACCGGCTGATCGATCCGGAGACCACGCCGGCCGACGGCTTCCTGCGCGCCATTGGCGATCTGCAGCGATGGGAAGCTTGCCGCCGCGAGGAAAAATCCTGAATTTGCCTAGCGGACGCTGCCGCCGCCCTGCACCCTGTGCATCTGCCCCGCGACCGCCCTCACCTTGCGCGGCGACGCCTGCCAGATCGCGATCGCCGACAGGATGCTGGCGGCGATGCCGAAGCCGAAGGCCAGCGTGTAGCCGCCGGAGAGATCGTACAGCAGCCCGGTCGCCCACGGGCCCGCGGCGCCTCCGGCAAGCGCGGCCAGCATGATGGTGCCGAAGATACTGCCATATTGCCTGCCCTGAAAGATCTCCAGCACCACCGCCCCCATGATCGACGTCAGGCCGTAGCCGAGCGCGCCTTGCGCGAAGATCATCAGATAGACCAGCGGCAGGACCGGCGCGAACTTCAGCGCGATCAGCGCGGCAAAGCAGATCGCAAAGCCGGCGCAGCTTATCGCCCAGATCCATTCGCGCCCGATCCGGTCGGAGAGATGCCCGAGCCAGATCTGTCCGGGGATCCCGAGAAGGCTGACGACGCCGAGCGCCCACACCGCAACACTCGGGCTGAAGCCGAGATCGAGCAGGAACTTGGTCTGGTGCACCTGCACCGCGTACCAGATGTAGAGGCCAAAGAAGTAACCGATCGCAATCCACCAGAAACGCGCGGTGCGCATCGCGCGGCGCAGCGTCCAGTCGGTCGCTGCCCAGGCGGGGTCGACGACGTTCGAGACCGGCGCGGCGGATGTTGCTGACGGCGCCGCGTCGCCATCCGGCAGCAGGCCGATATCCTCAGGCCGCTTGCGCAGCAGGAGATTGATCGGCGCGAGCACGGCAAGCACGAGAATGCCCATCGCGGTGCAGGCCGTGCGCCACCCGGTCTGCTCGATCATGTGCTGCACCCAGGGCAGCAGCGTCACCGAGCCGATGCCGACGCCGGCAAAAGCCAGCCCCATCGCAAGCCCGCGGCGGCGGATGAACCAGTTCGGCAGGAACAGCGACTGGCCGGAATAGCCGAGACACACGCTTCCTGCGCCCACCAGCACGCCGATGGTGAGATAGAGATGCCATGGCTGCGTCGTCAGCGGCGCCAGCAGCAGCCCGCCCCCCATCAGCGCGACGCCGAGCTCCATCACCCCGCGCGGCCCGAAGCGATCCATCATGCGGCCGATCAGCGGACTGACGGCACCCGATACCACGAAGCCGAACGAGAACGCGCCCGCGGTGAGACCGCGATCCCACCCGAACTCGCCGATGATCGGCGGAAAGAACAGCGAGAACGCCGTCCGCGCATTGACGCCGATCGCCATGGTGACGAAGGTCACCACGACGATCAGCCAGCCGTAGAAGAAAGGGAGCCGCATCACCGCGTTTCCATCTTGAGCCGCGTGGGTGCGGATTGTCCTGTGAACATCACGCTGGCACTCGCCGTTTCGGCGGTCAAGGACGCCGCGTCCAGGTGCTGGCGTTCGCGGCGCCGACCGGAACCTCCCCCGCGACGATCCGCTCGACCTGCCGCACCGTCTCCTGCGCCTGGCTCTCGATCGCCGGCGGCGTCAAGCCGCCGATATGAGGCGTTGCGATGACGTTCGGGAGTTTTGCCAGTTCCGGCGTCGGCATCTGGTCGAGCGCGCGGCCGACATCCATCGCCGCACCGGCAATGCGGTTCTCGCACAATGCCGCAGCCAGCGCGGCCTCGTCGACGAGATTGCCGCGCGACAGGTTGATGAAGAAGGCATGCCGCTGCATCCGCGCCAGTGCCGCCTGGCCGATCAGGTTTTCGGTCTGCTCGTTGGCGATGGCAAGGCAAACGACATAGTCGGCGCGGCCAAGCAGATCGTCGAGCGGCACATGCTGGATGCCGGCATCGCTGACGCTCGCATAGGGATCGGCGACCAGCACCTCCATGCCCAGCACTTTGGCGACATCAGCGAGGTAGCGGCCGATGCTGCCATAGCCGATGATGCCGAGGCGGCTGCCGGCGAGTTGCCGGCCCATGATGGCGTCAGGCTTGCGTCCGGCATGGTAATCCGCCGTTGCGCGCGAAACGCCGCGCGACAGATCCACCATGAAGCCGAGCGCCAGTTCCGCAACCGACTGGACGAAGCCCGGGCCCGCCCGCGTGACCAGGACGCCGGCAGCGGACGCAGCATCGACATCGATATTGCGGATATCGACGGCGCAGCGAACGAAGGCGCGCAGCTTCGGCAGCGCCGGAAATATCTCGCCCGGCCCCGCGGTGAGCCGGTCGGCCACGATGATGTCGACATCGCGCGGCCTCGATCAAGCCGGCGGCATCGAGCGCATCGCTCGCGTCATGCAGCTTTACCGGCGCGATATCCTGCAACCCCTTCAGGCTGCGCTCGCCATAATACCGGCTCCTCGCCTGCGGCGTATGGGTCAACAGGATTTTCAACGCTTCCCTCGTCAGGATGCCAAGGCGTGCCGCATTGCGGCCGGCACATCTATGGCCAAACGGAAGCCTCATGCAAGGCAACCGGCGCCATGAGATTATTTGGTGCGCGCGATCGTGGTGCCGTCCCACGCTTCACCGGCTGGATTTTCGAGCTGGTGCCGGCAGCGCTCGATCATCACCACTGACGCTGTATCGTCATGCCGGATTTCTAGCACCTTCTGGAATGCCGCCATCGCGGCGGTGAAGTCCCCCGCGCGCCAGGCCACGAGTCCTGCCTCGTAGGCTGCCACCCATTCCGGCCTCGCATCGAGTTCGCCCGTGATTCCCAGCAATTCGTAGATCTGCAATCCGCCGGCGCGGCCGTAGACCGCCAGCCTGTCGAGTTCACGAGCCACGATGCGGTCTCCCGCCAGCCGGCGCGTTTCCGGGCCGATGATGATGCTGGAGCCGTACACCTTGTTGGTGCTCTCCAGGCGGCTTGCAATGTTCACGGCGTCGCCGATCACCGTGTAGTTCAGGCGGACGTCCGATCCGATGTTGCCGACCAGCATGTCCCCGGAGTTGATGCCGATGCGGATCTTCACGGGTTCGCCGTGGTCGTCGATCAGACCGGCCTCTCCCACCGCGCGCCGGCACGCCAGCGCGGCGCGGCAGCAATCGACGGCATGATCGGGGTTTTCCGATGGCGCGCCCCAGAACGCCATCACGGCGTCGCCGATGAACTTGTCGATGGTGCCCCCGTGGTTCTGGATCTGCGCCGAGACGCTGTCGAAATAGCGCGAAAGCAGCGGGATGATGCGGTCGCCGAGCCGCTCCGACATGCCGGTGAAACCGGCGAGATCGATGAACATCACGCTCATGGGCCGTACCGCGCCGCCGGGACGCGCACCGTTGCCGTCGCTGACCAGGCGCCTGACCAGATCGGCAGGAATGTATTTCCGGAACGCGGCGAGCCCCTGCGCCATGTCGCCGATGGCGCCGGACAGATTCTCGATCTCGGCCAGCCGCGACGGATGCCGCTGCACCTTGTCGAGATCGAAGCGCTCGACATGCCTGATCTCGTTGACCACCTTGATCAGCGGTGCCGCAATCAGCCGCTGGGCGAGCCATGCCGACAACAGCCCCGCGATCACGATCAGGAATGCAAGACCGACCAGCAAATTCCGGATCGTCATCTGCACCGGCCCGAGAAATTCCGACTCGGGCACGACAGTCACCAGCGACCAGCCGGGAAACGAAATCGGCGTCAGCACCGCCTGATATGCCCTGCCATCCCGCGTTACCTTGGTGTGAAAGGGCTCGCCTTCACCGGGGCTGTAGGCGCTGGCGTTGCGGATCGCATCTACCGCGACGGGAAACAGCGGATGATCGGTTTTCAGCTCGACCAGCTCGCTGGCATCGGCATCGGGCGAGGCCACCACCTTGCCGTCCCGCTCGAGGATGAAGGCGCCGGCGGATTTTCCGACCGTGAGCTGAGACAGAAAGCTGGAGACGCGGGTCAGTTCGATGATGATGGCGACGACGCCGGCCGGCTTGCCGTCGATCGCGACCGGGGCTGAAAAGGCCGCCGCCAGCCGTTGGCCGCGCGGATGTGCCGTCAGCGTCGACCAGTATTCATCATTGGTCTGGTGCGCAACGCGAAACCAGTCCTGCTCGGTCACGGAGTAATCGGTCTCTTCGAACCAGCTGGCCTTGAGCCTGAGATCGTTGCCGACGAACTCGTAGTGATTGATGCGCAGCTTGCGGTCTGGAGCAATCTCGAGCATTTCGATGACGTTGTTGCCAAGCTTGTGCCCGGCAAAGAACGAGCCGTCAGGCCATCCGAACGCCACCCAGGAGATGGTCGGCTGCGACAGCAATTGCGACCGGAACACGACCTCGCGTTTTCGGGCATCGCGCGGGTCGAACACCTTCTCGGCGAGCAGCGTTCGCACCGCCAACATGGACGAGCGCGCCTCCGACGTGACCGACTGCAACTCGTCGCCGACCGCCGATACGATCTGCTCGTTGATGGTATCGGCCAGGGTCTGGCTGACCCCCTGGGCGGTGCGCCACCACAACAGATGGACGCCGACGGCGCTGACGACGATCGACGTCAGGACAAGGGCGGAAATGGCGCTGCGGATGCCGAGGCGCATGCAAGGGTCCTGGTTCGCGGGCTGCTTGCCGCAATACGGAACCTTACCAGCGCTTGTTTCGCCGGCGAGGCCCATTCAGCGCTCCGGACACAGCTCTGTGACCGGAGTTGGGCCGCAGCGCCGGCAAAACTTACCGGTTGCCTGTTCCGTACAGGCGAAGAGGGCGCTATGCCTTGCCGTATTCTCGAAGGTCATGCAATGCACGATGTATCCATCCCGGCGGCTCTGATCGCCGGTCTTGTCAGCTTTCTCTCGCCCTGCGTGCTGCCGCTGGTGCCGCCTTATCTGATCTATCTCACCGGCGCGACCATCGAGCATGTCGCCAACGACGAAAAGACCGAGACCTCCAGGCGCGCCGTGATGGCATCGGCAGTGATGTTCGTGCTCGGATTTTCCACGGTGTTCGTGGCGCTCGGCGCCAGCGCCTCCTTCGTCGGCGGCCTGATCCGCGCCTGGTCGGCGGAGCTCTCGATCGTGGCCGGCATCGTGATCATCATCATGGGCCTGCATTTCCTCGGCCTAACCCGGATCGGCCTGTTGATGCGCGAAGGCCGGATGCCGATGCCGAAACCGGTCGGCCTTTGGGGCGCCTATGCCATGGGACTGGCCTTCGCGTTCGGCTGGACGCCCTGCATCGGGCCGATACTGGCGGCGATCCTGTCGATCGCGGCTGCCGAGGCCACGGTGGCAAAGGGCGCCGGCCTGCTGGCGGTCTATTCCGCCGGCCTCGGAATCCCCTTCCTGCTGGCCGCCTTCATGATCGAGCAGTTCTCCTCGCTGTTCGCGCGGATGAAGCGGCATCTCGGAAAGGTCGAGCGTGCCATGGGCATCCTGATGGTCATCACCGGCATCGGCTTCCTGACCGGCTCCATCACCAGCATCAGCATCTGGCTGCTGGAGACTTTCCCCGCATTGCAGAATTTCGGCTAGCCCCCGTAACAAGCGCGCCGGCCATTACGAAATTCCAGCCAGGACCGGATCGCCGCGGCTGCTGAGTTCGCGCGCGCACCGGGTTCGAGGCGGCCGCGGGTCGCGGTCTCGCGTCGTCAAATACTTGAAGGGCGGTTCGCATGCATTTTGTCATCGATCTCCTCATCCTGCTGCCTGCGCAGATCGCGTCGTATTTTGCCTGGGCCGGACCGCTGATCATGCGGCTGATCGTCGGTTACACCTTCATGCTGGCCGGCTGGGGCAAGCTGACCCACCTGGAGCAGGTGACAGAGAATTTTGCCGGCTGGGGCATCCCATTCCCGAACATCCTCACTCCCTTCGTATCCGGCGTCGAATGCTTCGGCGGCGCGATGCTGATCGTCGGCCTGTTCACCCGCATTCCGGCCGCGATGCTGGCGGTGGTCATGATCGTCGCCATCAAGGCGGCAAAATGGGGTGACGTCGACTCCCTGGAGACGCTGATCGGCTTCGAGGAAGCGACCTATTTCGGCGCCTTCATGTGGCTTGCGATCGCGGGCCCCGGCGCCGCCTCGCTGGACCGGCTGCTGCTGAAGGTCAAGAGTTGATCGGTGCATCATGCAAGGAGGGTTCGGCGTCGCCGGGTCCTCCCCCTTCGACCTCGTGGCCGGAAATGGAAATAAAGTCGGCAGACCGTGTAACTAAATCCGGACCCACCGCGTAGCTAACGCTGGGTGCAGTTTGTGGCCGGAACTTTCGCGGCTTGCGGGCGATGTACCCTCACCCTTTCTGGAGGATTCCCATGAAGATGACCAAGTCCGGCGCCACCATTGCCGCCGCTGCCGCAACCCTGTTCCTGGCGGGCGCCACCATGTCGAGCCCGACCTACGCCGCGGGCGAAGGCAAATGCGTCGGCGTCAATGCCTGCAAGGGCCAGAGCGCCTGCAAGAGCGCGGCCAATGCCTGCAAGGGGCAGAACGCCTGCAAGGGGCAGGGTTTCTCGGCGCTGACCAAGGAAAAATGCGACGCCGCCAAGGGCAAGTATTCGCCGGCCTGATGCGACGATGCCGCGGAGAGGCCCGGTCTGGGCCGGGCCTCCCTTCCATGATAGTTTGATGACAAGGTTTGGGTGTACCGCCTTGTTTTGGCGCGCCTTCCGGGCGGAGACGACATGAACGTCGCAGGCAGATTGCCAGATGGTTCGGCGGCGGCACTTGCCGACCGCCCGATGAAGCCGGACAGGCCACCCTTCCTCGGCTTCGGTCTCGGGCTGCGCCACCAGCATTACGATGAAATCCTGAATGGCGATCCCCCGATCGACTGGTTCGAGGTCATCAGCGAGAACTACATGCTGCCCGGCGGCCAGCCGCTGCGCACGCTCGACCGGATCTGCGAGCGCTATCCCGTGGTGATGCACGGCGTGTCGCTGTCGATCGCCTCCACCGCGCCGCCGAATTTCGAGTATCTGCAGGGGCTGAAGGACCTCGCGCGCCGTGTCGAGCCGAAATGGATTTCGGACCATCTGTGCTGGACCGGCGTGCACGGCAAGAACCTGCACGATCTGTTGCCGATCCCGTACACGGCCGAAGCGCTCGATCATGTCGCAAGCCGCGTGCAACTGGTGCAGGACTTCCTCGGCCGCGCCATCGTGCTCGAAAACGTCTCTACCTACGTCCAGTTCAGCAATTCCGAAATGACGGAATGGGAATTCCTGTCCGAACTGTCGCGCCGCACTGGATGCTGGCTGCTGTTCGACATCAACAACGTCTATGTCAGCGCCTTCAACCACGGTTACGATCCGCTCACCTTCCTCAACGGAATTCCTGCGGACCGGGTCGTGCAGTTTCACATGGCCGGCCACGCCCATATGGGCACGCACATCATCGATACCCACGATCACCCGGTGTGCGAGGACGTCTGGGACCTCTATGTCGCCGCCTTGAAACGCTTCGGCCGGGTCTCGACCATGATCGAACGCGACGACAACATCCCGCCGCTCGACGAACTGCTGGTCGAGGTCATCAGGACCCGCGAGATTGCCGAAAGAGTCCTGCCCGGGGGCCGGGATTTGTAATGAGCGACTTCGCGCGGCAGCAGGCCGAATTCCAGCGCGGCATCCTGAGCGGCGACGACGCTGTACTATCGGAAATTCTCGACAGCCCCCGGGAGAAGCGCGAAGCGCTGTTTGGGGTCTACCGCCACGCCTATGGCTCGCGGCTGGTCGAGGCCATGCGCAACGATCACGAATTGCTGCATCTTTATCTCGGTGACGAGATGTTCGACGAGATGGGGCACGCCTACGTCAGGGCGTATCCGTCCGGGCACCCGAACCTGCGCTGGTTCTCGAAAAGCCTGCCTGATTTCCTGAGATCGAACGCGCCCTACGCCGGCCATCCCGTGCTGTCCGATCTCGCCGCGCTGGAAAAGGCGCTCAACGACGCCTTCGACGCCGCCGAAGGCGCGGTGGTCGAGCTGACCGACATGGCCGGCTTTGCGCCGGAAGCGTGGTCGGATCTCCTATTCCGGGCGCATCCCAGCGCCTTCCGGCTCGACCTTTCGACCAACGCGGCAGCGATCTGGCTCGCGCTCAAGAACGACGAAGCCCCGCCGGAAGCGGCCGCGGTCGATCAGCCTGCCCGCCTCCTGATCTGGCGTCAGGACGTCACGCCGATGTTCCGCGAACTTTCGGCGGAGGAAGCGATGATGTGGGACGAGGCCGTGAAAGGCGTTTCGTTCGGCGTACTCTGCGAGATGCTGGCGACGTATGACGACCCCGACGGCGCGGCGGTTCGCGGCGCGGGCTATCTGCACGGATGGATCACGGCAGGACTCCTGACGGAAGTATCGGTCGGCACGTAGACCTCGCGACAAGACCATGAAAGGCGATGATGGCGGCGGCACTATTCGGCGGTCCGGCAGCCCATTGCTGCCGGACGATCTTCAAGCGGAATGTCAGAACCGATAGCTGGCGCCGACGCGCACGAGGTGCATCTCGTTGCGGAATTCGGTTCGCGTCCGGTCGCGGCCGGACAGCGTGACGCTGCCGTAATCAGCGTAGAGATATTCGCCGCGCCCGACAAAATGTCTGGTGAAGGCATATTCGACGCCGCCGCCTGCGATCAGTCCGGCCTTGACCTGTTCGTCCCAGACCATCTCCTGCAGGGTGTCGCATCCCCTCAGCACTGTATAACGGTAGCCGTTGCCGATATTGGCGACGCCGACACCCACCGCTCCGAATACCAGCAGGCGGTCGAACGCGTAGCCCGCGCGCAGGCGGGCCGAGCCGAACGCGCCGAACCGCGACAGCAAGGCGCTGTCACCAAGGATCAGTTCGTCCCGCGACGAGGAGGACTTGCCCCAATCAAACTCGCCGCCGATCACCAGGCGGTTGGCGAACTGAAAGTTATAGCCGCCATAGACGCCGGCAGCGAAGCCGCTCGACCGCCCCTCCGCATGGCGGCATGCCCCGTTTCGACAGTAATCGGCAGCCCACGCCGCAAACCCGCCGCCGCCGTAAACGCCCGCATAAAAGCCGGTCCAGTTATAGCAGGGCGAAGGCAGGTCCGGAATTCGGATTTCGGCAGCCTTCGCCGCCGGACCTGCCAGCAAGAAACCGCAAGCGGCAACGATCCCCCAAGAGATCCCCCAGGAAACAAAACGCATCAACGCACCTCTTCACACACGAACACGCAACACATGTTGCGCGCTCAAGCTGAAGGGCGCGGTTCGGGCACGATGATGTTCAAGTCAGGCGGCGCCGTGTTGAAACGAGGCTATGTTTGGAACCAAATTGGGATAGTCGCCACAATATACAATCTTGGATAGAAACACGTCATCGCGAGACTCGTTCCACCACCTGCGGTTTCATCGTGAACGGCGATTGACCTCGGCGCGATCAGTTCGCCGGCACGATCTTTCCGGGGTTGAAGATGTTCTGCGGATCGAGCGCCTGCTTCAGCGCGCGCATGGCGTCGATGGCCTCGGGGCCGAGTTCGGCCTTGAGGTATTTTTGCTTGCCCTGCCCGATGCCGTGCTCGCCGGTGCAGGTGCCGCCCATCGACTGCGCGCGTTCGACGAGGCGATGCATGAATTCCTCGCCACGCGCCATTTCCTCGGCGTTGTCGACATCGCAGGCCAACGAACAGTGGAAGTTGCCGTCGCCGACATGGCCGACGATCGGCGACAGCAGGTTGAGCCGCTTCAGGTCCTCTTCGGTCTCGGTAACGCAATCGGCCAGACGCGAGATCGGCACGCAGACGTCGGTCGCCACCACCCCCGCGCCGGGACGCAGCGCCTTGACCGACCAGTAGGCGTCATGACGGGCCTGCCAGAGTTTTGTGCGGTCCTCCGGCTTGGTGGTCCAGGTGAAATCGCCGCCGCCGCACTCCCTGGCGATCTCGCCGAAATTCTTCGACTGTTCGGCAACCTCGATCTCGCTGCCATGGAATTCCAGCAGCAGCAACGGCGTTTCCGGCAAGGTCAGCTTCGAATAGGCATTGCAGGCCCGCACCTGCTCGGCATTGAGCAGTTCGATCCGCGCCAGCGGAATACCGGTTTGAATGGCCAGGATCGTCGCCTGGCAGGCGCCGCGCACGGTCTCGAACGAACACGCCGCGGCCGCAATCGTCTCGGGGATGCCGCGCAGCTTGATCGTGAGTTCGGAGATGATGCCGAGCGTGCCTTCGGCGCCGACGAACAGATGCGTCAGGTCGTAACCGGCCGAGGATTTCTTGGCCCGTGTACCGGTCGTGATGATCTCGCCGTCGCCGCGCACGACCTTCAGCGCCAGCACATTGTCGCGCATGGTGCCGTAGCGCACCGCATTTGTGCCGGAGGCCCGGGTCGAGGTCATGCCGCCGAGCGAAGCGTCGGCGCCGGGATCGATTGGGAAGAACAAGCCCTGGTCGCGCAGGTGCTCGTTGAGCGCCTTGCGGGTGACGCCGGGCTGGATCACGCAATCCAGATCCTCGGCATGAACCGCCAATATCCGGTTCATGTCGCGCAGGTCGATGCAGATGCCGCCGGCCGGCGCGTTGACCTGTCCCTCCAGCGAGGTGCCGGTGCCGAAGGCGATCACCGGCACGGAATATCTGGCGCAGATCCGCACCACATCCTGGATGTCGGCGGTTTCCTGCGCCATCACCACGGCGTCGGGCGGCTGCGTCTGCAGCCACGTGGTGGTGTGGGCATGCTGCTCGCGTACCGCCTGCGAGGTGATCAGCCGGTTGCCGAACCGCGCCGCCAGTGCCTCCACCGCGCTTGCCAGCGCCTGCGGTTCCGGTCGCCTCAAATTGCCCGATATCGTCGTCGCCACGCCCAATTCCTCCCGGCTTTGAGCCGACCGTGGCAAAGGTTATACAGGGGGTCAAGAGACCCGGAAAAACAAAGGGATGGATGATGACGACCGCTGCCGCCACCGAGACGAATTTGAAGGATATGCCGCTGCCTCCGGCCCCGTTCCTGTCCTCGGTGATGCAGATCGAACCGCAATGGATCGACTATAACGGCCACCTCAACATGGCCTATTACAACGTCATGATGGACCGCGCGATCGACGAGATGTGGGTGCATCTCGGAATCGGCCCGGCCTACCTGAAGGAGCGCCACGGCTCGACCTTCACCGCCGAGGCCCATGTTCGCTATCTGCGCGAAATTCACCTCGGCGACCCCGTTCAGATTTCGGTTTATCTGTTAGGTACCGATGAGAAGCGGCTGCATACGTTCGAAGAACTGCGCCACGCCAGCGAAGGCTGGATCTCCGCCACCTCGGAGAACATGACGCTCCACATGGACATGAAGGAGCGGAAGGTGGCGCCCTTCCCGCCCGACATCCGCGCCCGCATCCGCACGGTGGTGGATTCGCATGCGGCGGTCCCGCGGCCCGAGGGCATCGGCCGCAAGGTCGCGATGCCCGTGAAATAGCTGGGCGCTCAGGCCGGTAGCCTGGCTTCCTGCAGCGCGCCGACAACCGGATGATCCATTTGTTGCGGCAGCGACGGCCTGCAGCGGGCCGTCGCGGTCCATGCCTTCGCGTCAGCCGCACCGGCTAGACGTTCGTGCGTCCTCGCACCAAACCGACCACCGCCGATACCAGGAACAGGATCACGGCGACAAAGAAGATCATCTTGGCAATTTCAACGGAAGCGCCGGCGATGCCGCCGAAGCCCAGAATACCCGCGATCAACGCGACGATCAGAAACGTAACAACCCAGCTCAGCATGACACGACCTCTATTGCTGTTTCTCACCGGATGGCTGGCAACAAGGCCTCGCGCACCGACTGGGGAAACAATCCGGCCCGGGAACGAAGGTTCCTGGCGGCAGAACCGCGAAATTTGACGATTCCGGCGGAACCAAATCGCATCGAAGCCGCGAAAGGAGGGCGGCAAAAGCACCGGGATAAACCTGTCAAAACGGCCGGACAGGCCCTATATGGCGCTTAATCCCTGCTATGAAGGCTCCCCTTTACGGCCCCACGGTGCCATCGTGGGGGCGAGACGATTCGAGAATGACCGAGCCGAGCAAATTGCCCCATCGCGGCGTCCCCGAGCACCAGCCTGCGGCCGGCGGCATCGCCGCGCGTGCGCGCGCCGCAGCCGGTCCGCAATATCTCAACGGCCTCAATCCCGAGCAGCGCGATGCGGTCGTAACACTCGATGGGCCGGTCCTGGTGCTGGCCGGCGCCGGCACCGGCAAGACCCGCGTGCTGACCACGCGCATCGCCCACATCCTGAGCCAGGGCCGGGCGCGGCCGCATGAAATCCTGTCGGTGACCTTCACCAACAAGGCGGCGCGCGAGATGAAGCTGCGGCTCGGCCAGATGCTCGGCCAGGCCGTCGAAGGCATGCCGTGGCTCGGCACCTTCCACTCGATCGGCGGCCGCATCCTGCGCTTCCATGCCGAGCTGGTTCAGCTCAAATCCAATTTCACCGTGCTCGATGTCGACGATCAGGTGCGGCTGCTCAAGCAGCTTCTGCAGGCCGAGAACATCGACGACAAGCGCTGGCCGGCGCGCATGCTGGCCGGGCTGATCGACGGCTGGAAGAACCGCGGCCTGACGCCTTCGCAGGTGCCGGCCGGTGAAGCCGCGATATTCGGCAACGGCAAGGGCGGCAAGCTTTATGCGAGTTACCAGGAGCGGCTGAAGATCCTCAACGCCGCCGATTTCGGCGATCTGCTGCTGGAGAACATCCGGCTGTTCCGTGAAAACCCCGACGTGCTCCGGCAATACCAGAACCGCTTCAAGTTCATCCTGGTCGATGAATATCAGGACACCAACGTCGCGCAGTATCTGTGGCTGCGGCTGTTGTCGCAGGCGCCGTCGCGGCAGGGGGTGCCGCTTTCCTCCGTCATTCCTGGCGCCGTGGATTCCCCCGTCATTCCGGGGCGCATCGAAGATGCGAACCCGGAATCCAGAGGTAACAAGGACTCATCTCGAGATTCCGGGTTCGCACCTGCCGGTGCGCCCCGGAATGACGCGGTCGCTCCACCCTCCTCGCCGCCCAAGAACATCTGCTGCGTCGGCGACGACGACCAGTCGATCTACGGCTGGCGCGGCGCGGAAGTCGACAACATCCTGCGCTTCGAGCATGATTTTCCCGGCGCAAAGGTCATCCGCCTCGAACGCAATTACCGCTCCACCGGCCACATCCTCGCCGCCGCCTCGCATCTGATCGCGCACAATGAAGGCCGGCTCGGCAAGACGCTGCGCACCGAGGATGTCGACGGCGAAAAGGTCACGGTGACCGGCTCCTGGGATTCCGAAGAGGAAGCCCGCGCCATCGGCGAGGAGATCGAGGAACTGCAGCGCGCAGGCGACAACCTCAACGAGGTCGCGATCCTGGTGCGGGCCTCGTTCCAGATGCGCGAGTTCGAGGATCGCTTCGTCACCCTCGGCCTGCCCTATCGCGTGATCGGCGGTCCCAGATTCTACGAGCGCGCCGAAATCCGCGATGCGCTGGCCTATCTGCGGGTGATCAATTCGCCGGCCGACGATCTTGCGTTCGAGCGTATCGTCAATGTGCCGAAGCGCGGGCTTGGCGACGCCACCGTGCAGATGCTGCACGATCACGCCCGCAAGCGCCGCATCCCCCTGTTCGAGGCGGCGCGTGCGGTGGTCGAGACCGACGAACTGAAGCCGAAGGCACGCGGAAGCCTGCGCAATCTCATCCTGCAGTTCGAGCGCTGGCGTGCCCAGCGCGAGGCGATGTCACACACGGAATTGGCCGAAATCGTGCTCGACGAGAGCGGCTATACCGAGATGTGGCAGAAGGACCGCTCGGCCGACGCCGCGGGGCGGCTCGACAACCTCAAGGAACTCGTGCGCTCGATGGAAGAGTTCGAAAATTTGCAGGGCTTCCTCGAACATATCTCATTGGTGATGGACCGCGACGGCGGCGACGCTGACGAGGCGGTATCGCTGATGACGCTGCACTCGGCCAAGGGACTGGAGTTCGAGAACGTCTTCCTGCCCGGCTGGGAGGAAGGCCTGTTTCCCAGCAAGCGGACGCTCGACGAACAGGGCAGCGCCGGCCTCGAGGAAGAGCGCCGCCTCGCTCATGTCGGGCTGACGCGCGCGCGCCGCCGCGCAAAGCTTTATTTCGCGACCAACCGGCGCATCCACGGCACGTGGTCGACCACCATCCCGTCGCGCTTCCTCGATGAACTGCCGTCGGCCAATGTCGAGATCACGGAATCCAAGGGCGGCTCCGGCTGGGGCGGCAGCGGCGGCTATGGCCCATCGCGCTTCGACAACGTCGAGTCCTTCGGCTCGAGCTACACCACGCCGGGCTGGCAGCGCGCGCAGGCCAATCGCGCACGCAATCAGGGCGGCCGCGGCGGTTTCGAGGAAAGCCAGTCGTCGTATTCAGGCTCCTCCCGCGGCGATGCCTTCGCCGGCGGCTTTTCGCGCAACAAGCGCGGGCCGATGGTGATCGAAGGCGAACTGGTCGCCAAATCCACCGGCACGGTGTCGGAATTCTCGCTCGACGATCGCGTCTTTCACGACAAATTCGGCTACGGCCATGTGGTGAAGATCGACGGCAACAAGCTGACGATCGCGTTCGACAAGGCCGGCGAGAAGAAGGTCGTCGATCGTTTCGTCAAGCGCGCGTAAGGCCCGCCACGTCATGAGTTCATCGGCATCGGGCTGGAGCATCCGCCAGGCGCGGCCAGAGGATTTTCCGGCGCTGGGCAAGCTGCTGGTTTCCGCCTATGCCGCCCTGCCCGGCATGCCCTCCCCCGAAGAATGGCCGCCTTACTAGGCAATGCTGGAGAACGTCGCCGCCGGCGCCGCCAACCCGGCATTCACAATCTTTGTTGCTGCTGATGACAATGGCCAACTGCTCGGCAGCATCGATTACATCGACGACCTGACCCAGTACGGCATCGACACCGTCGCCACGATTACCGATGCCGCCGGCGTCCGCCTGCTCGCCGTCAACGGCGCGTGTCAGGGCCGGGGCGTTGGCAAGGGACTGGCCAGATTCTGCATCGACCACGCGCGGCATACGGGCAAGGCCCGGATAATTCTGCATACCACGCGGATCATGCAGACAGCCTGGACGATGTATGAAGGATTAGGCTTCGTCCGCTTTCCCGAAATCGACTTCCAGGTGGAAAAGGTCGATGTATTCGGCTTCCGGCTGGAGTTCGATGAAACACCGAAAGCAGCATAATTTTACCCCGCGCGATTGAACAAGCGGCTCTGCGTTCCTATCTCCCGGTTCCCGCCCGCCCCCGCACCGACCCCGGCCCAAGCGCCGCGTCGCTCGCTCCCTTTCAGACAGCCACGCCCGCAATGCCTTCCATCATATCCGTCTCAAATCTATCGAAGACCTACGGCACCGGATTCAAGGCGCTCAACGGCATCAACCTTGACATCACGCGCGGCGAGATCTTCGCGCTGCTGGGGCCGAACGGCGCCGGCAAGACCACGCTGATCAGCATCATCTGCGGCATCGCCAAACTTAGCGAGGGCAGCGTCACCGTCGGCGGGCATGACATCGACAGGGATTATCGCGCCGCACGGTCGCTGATTGGCCTCGTGCCGCAGGAACTCCACACCGACTCCTTTGAAACCGTGTGGGCGACCGTCAGTTTCAGCCGCGGCCTGTTCGGCAAGCCGAAGAATCCCGCGCACATCGAGAAGGTGCTAAAGGACCTTTCGCTGTGGGAGAAGAAGGATTCCAAGATCATCACGCTGTCCGGCGGCATGAAGCGCCGCGTGATGATCGCGAAGGCGCTGTCGCACGAGCCGCAGATCCTGTTCCTGGACGAGCCGACGGCAGGCGTCGACGTCGAATTGCGCAAGGGCATGTGGGAGGTGGTGCGCGGACTGCAGGCCGCCGGCGTCACCATCATCCTGACCACGCATTACATCCAGGAAGCCGAGGAGATGGCCGACCGGATCGGCGTCATCAACAAGGGCGAGATCGTCCTGGTCGAGGACAAGGCCGGGTTGATGCGGAAGCTCGGCAAGAAGCATTTGAAACTCTATCTGCAGGGCAAGGTCGATGCGATCCCCGCCTCGCTTGCGGCCTACAATCTCGAACTGTCCGACGACGGCCGCGCCGTGATCTATGATTACGACACAACGGGCGACCGCACCGGGATCACCAGCCTCCTGAGCGACCTGCGCGACGCGGGCATCCGCATCTCCGATCTCGACACCAGCCAGTCTTCTCTCGAAGACATCTTTGTCAACCTGGTGAAAGCGCCATGAATTTCCGAGCGATCCGCGCCATCTACCTGTTCGAAATGGCGCGCACCTGGCGCACGCTGCTGCAGAGCATCGTCTCGCCGGTGGTTTCCACCTCGCTGTATTTCGTGGTGTTCGGCGCTGCGATCGGCTCCCGCATCACCGAAGTCGAGGGCGTAAGCTACGGCACCTTCATCGTGCCGGGGCTGGTGATGCTGTCGGTGCTGACGCAGAGCATCGCCAACGCCTCGTTCGGCATTTACTTCCCGAAATTCGTCGGCACCATCTATGAAATATTGTCGGCGCCGGTTTCCTATTACGAGATCGTCATCGGCTATGTCGGCGCCGCCGCGACCAAATCCGTCATCCTCGGCCTCATCATACTGGCCACTGCCGCGCTGTTCGTCCCGCTGCACATCCTGCATCCGTGGTGGATGCTGACCTTCCTGGTGCTGACCGCGGTAACCTTCAGCCTGTTCGGCTTCATCATCGGCATCTGGGCTGACGGCTTCGAGAAGCTGCAGATGATCCCGATGCTGATCGTGACGCCGCTGACCTTCCTCGGCGGCAGCTTCTACTCGGTCAACATGCTGCCGGATGGCTGGCGCACCATCACGATGCTCAATCCGGTGGTTTATCTGATCTCGGGATTCCGCTGGAGCTTTTACGAAATCGCCGACGTCAGTGTGGCCTTGAGCTTCGGCATGACGCTCGGTTTCCTCGCCATCTGCATGGCGCTGATCTGGTGGATATTCAGAACCGGATACCGGCTGAAGAACTGACGCCCGCTGATCCGCCGTCATGGCCGGGCTTGTCCCGGCCATCCACGTCTCGGGACAAGCCCGGGCATGACGAACTCTCGGCCCCCGCCGCTCGCGAAAATGTCAGCACTTTGCCGCCGATTGTGCCGTTGAGCCGCCTTGTTTGCGCCGTGGCAGGCGTTAACGATTGTGGGCGCAGGCCACTGGAACCAATGCCGCCTTCGGGGCATATTGGATGCCGGGGACGGAGAGCCGGCGTCATTTGAGGCCCAAAGGCCAGAGGTTAGTAAAATGCGTTCCTTCCTCGTTGCTTTCACCGCGCTGACGCTGCTTGCCTCGGGCGCCGCTCAGGCCAAGGTCGCGATCACCGTCGACAAGGACAACCAGCGGATGACCGTCGCCGTCGACGGCGTCGAGCGGTACACTTGGCCGGTATCGTCGGGCCTTCCCTCCTACGAGACGCCGAACGGCAGCTTCCGCGCCTTCCGCATGGAAGAAGATCACTATTCCAGGGAATTCGACGATGCGCCGATGCCGCACTCGATCTTCTTCACCAAGATAGGTCACGCCATCCACGGCACCGATTCCGTCAGCCGCCTCGGCAGCCCGGCTTCGCACGGCTGCGTGCGGCTGTCGCGCGAGCATGCTGCAAAGCTGTTCGCGCTGGTGAAGGAGCAAGGCGTGCTCAACACCACGGTGACACTGACCGGCTCATCGCAGGTCGCGCTGGCCCGCAATCCTCGACGAGCCAACACCGCGGTCGCACGCCGCGCCACGCAGCCGCAGTATGAGCAGCAATACGATGCCGCCGGCGACCCCGTCGTGATCACGCCGCAACTGCAGCGCGTTGCGCCGCAGGCACGGGTCGACAATGGCTACATCTATCCGGCCGATGGCTCTTCGAACGAAGCCCGCTACCCCGCCCCGCCGAGCCGTCGCGTCTATGACACGCAGGCCTATCAACAGCAGCAATACTACGGCAACCGCGGCTATGCGCCGGCGCCGCAGGGCTACTACTATCAGCCGCGGCAGCAATATTATCAGCAGCCCTACCAGAACTAACCTGGGGAGGTTGCGCCGGTCGCGCGATCATGCGCGACCGCAACCTCAACCATCGGCGCGCGCAAGCTGGCCGTCGCGTTGAGCCAACAGCCGCGCACGCTGCCAGCCGTCGTGAAGCACCATGCCTGCGGCCATCGCGACGACGAAGACGATGATCCCGGGCGACAGCGTCGCGAGGCTTTCCAGCGCCGGCGAACCGAAGCCGACCAGCAGTCCGGCGACGACCGGCACCGCCCAACTGGCCGGCAGTTCCGGCGTCGCCATCCCATGACCGACCAGGCCGGCGATGACGGGAGCCAGAACGAGTCCGGCGATAAAGGCGACGCGCCAGCCTTTATGCTCGCTGCGCAGACTGAGCAGACCACTGAAGATACCGCTGACCCCGGCGATCCGGCCGGTCGACAACATCAGCAGGACAGCAGAGAGCCCGATCAGGGCGCCGCCAATGGCGGCCGATACCGGTGTGAAGTTGGCCATGGTGATTTCCGCCGGGTTCAACAGTTGCGAAAAATCATAGGCGCGTCAGGCACGATCGCAAAGGTCCGATCGCCGCTGCCTTGATCCATCGCAATGCCGGCCGAGCGGCTTGCCGAGTATATTTTGCCGACAACCACAAGGCAAAATCGATGA
The DNA here is from genome assembly GCA_023422775.1 of Pseudomonadota bacterium. Lineage (GTDB taxonomy): Bacteria > Pseudomonadota > Alphaproteobacteria > Rhizobiales > Xanthobacteraceae > Bradyrhizobium. Next base: position 4,680 of record JAFAGM010000077.1, on the reverse strand, counting down.
CCAATTGGCCGCAACAAACCACCGATTTGAGCACGCTTCTGCGTGGCCTCCGCGGAGCGGCCCCCGACGTCATGAAGGCGTTCGCGGGCATTGCGAAGGCAGCGACGGTCTCAAAAGCGCTGGACGGCAAGACCAAGGAACTGATCGCGCTGGGCATCGCGGTGGCGGTGCGGTGCGACGACTGCATCGCCTTTCACGTCAAGGCTTGCGTGGAACAGGGCGCCACGAAGGACGAAATCAGCGAGACGCTCGGCATGGCCATCTACATGGGCGCCGGGCCATCGGTGATGTACGCGAGCCACGCGCTGGACGCGTTCACGCAGTTCGAGGTCAGCAAGGCGAAACCATCGGACAAGCAGCGCGCCGTCCGCGATGAGGACGAAATCCGTCTCGAGTGACGACGTCCCGGCCGGAAGTCTGCCACCGCGGCCTGCCGACTATTCCTCGCCTTTCCTGAGCCGCCGCCACACGGCGCCCAGTATGTTGGAATAATCGTCGGTCCAGACCCGCTGGTCGTCCTCGGCCTCCGTCATCGTCCATTGATCCGACGAGGCCAGCTTGCCGACGTCGGCCTCTTCCCGCGCCGAGGCGACGACCGAGGTGGAGAAGATGTACTCGTTGTCGCGGCCGGAATCCTCGCTGTAGACCCAGCTCTTCATGTCGTTGGCGTCGGCGATGCCGACGACGACGCTGGACAGTTCCAGATGCCGGTTGGAGACGTGCATTACGACGGCGCCCTGCGGCGCCAGCTTGGACTTGTAGATCTCCATCGCCTCTTCGGTCGCCAGATGGATCGGGATGGCGTCCGACGAATAGGCGTCGACGATGATCAGGTCATAGACGCCGTCTGGCTCGCGCGCGAAGGTCAACCGCGCGTCGCCGATCACGGGTTCGAGGTCCGGTTTGCAGGACTGGATATAGGTGAAGTATTTCGGGTCGCGTGCGGTATCGACCATCGTCTGGTCGATCTCGAAGAACTTCCACTCCTCGCCGGGCTCCGCGGCGCAGACCAGCGTGCCGGAGCCGAGCCCGATCACGGCAACCCGCAGCGGCGCGCCCTTGCGGTCGCGGATCGCCGTGATCGCCTGACCGATGCCGCCATCCCTGTGGTAGTAGGTAATCGGTTCGGGTTGGCCAGTTACCGGCGTGCCGTCATCGTTCCTGAATTTCTCGGCGCCGTGGATGGTGGTGCCGTGCATCAGCACGTGATACTGACCGTTCGCCGTCACCACGATCTTGTGCACGCCGAAGAAGCTGCGCACGGTCTCCACCCTCCCGTCATCCGAGGGATAGGCGCGCAGCAGCACCAGCGCCGCCACGACGGTCGCAAAGATCTTCCAGCGGTTGGCATTGAGGCTGAGCGCCACCAGCGCCGCGAGCACACCGACCGCGCCGATCACCCAGACCCGGTGTTCCTCGAACCAGTTGAACAGTTTTCCGGTCGACCATGCCGGCGCGATCAGCGCCACCGCCAGTACGGCGAGAAACGGCCAGTACCATCGGCTCCAGCGCGGCAGACGCTCGCCACCGGACGGCCGGCATAACGCCGCAAGCGCCAGCAGGATCGGATATTCAGCGACCCATGAGAATGTGAACGGCGCGATCAGGCCGGCGAACAGCCCGCCGACCATGCCGCCGAACGACAGCGCGACATAGAAGCCGGTGAGATATTTCGCAGCCGGCCGGGTCCGCGCCAGTTCGCCATGGCAAGCCATCGCGATCACGAAGAAACACAATTGATGCCCTCCGAGCGTCAGCAGCAGGTTCTGCTCGCCGCCGACCGCCAGCAACACCACGACGCCCGCGATCGCCAGCGGCTGCGCCAGCAGCATCCATTTGTGCGGCAGCAACGGCCGCGACTGGAACACCAGCACCCAGGTCAACAGATAGAGCGAGAGCGGCAGCACCCACAGCAGCGGCGCGGCGGCGACATCGGTGGAAATATGTGCGGTCACCGCGATCAGCAGTCCGGAGGGAACGGCTGCCAGGAAAATCCAGCGGGCGCGCAGGATCCACGACGGCGCCGGCGCTTCGGTATCGTCGGCCAGCATGTTCAGTTCGGCGGCCTTTTCGGGCGCGCGCAGCAGCAACACGCCGCAGCTTGCGATCAGCACGATCAGCAGGCCGTAGCCGCCGGTCCAGATCAGGTTTTGCGTCCGCAGCGCGAAGACCGGCTCCAGCAGTACCGGATAGGACAACAGCGCCAGGAAGCTGCCGATATTCGACGACGCATAAAGGAAGTATGGGTCGGGACCGTTGGGATGGCCGGTGCGGACGAACCAGGCCTGCAGCAGCGGATTGTTGGCGGCGAGCGCGAAGAACGGCAGCCCGATCGATACCGCAAACAACCCCAGCAGCCAGAACGCATAGCCGGAAGTCGGCGGATCGCCCCACCCGCTCGAGATCGACAGCGGCAGCGTCAGCATCGCGAGCGCGAGCAGCGCCAGATGGATCACCACCGGGAGCGTGCGATTGCGAAGCTGCATCAGGAAATGCGCATAGGCATAACCGCCGAGCAGCAGCGACTGGAAGAACACCATCGCCACCGACCAAACCGCCGGCGAGCCGCCGAGCCGCGGCAGCACCATCTTGGTGAACAATGGCTGCACCGAAAACAGCAGCAGCGCGCTGACGAAGATCGCCGCAGTGTAGACAACCAGAACCAGCCGGTTCCGACCCTCGGAAGGCTGGTCCTGCATTACGGACGAATCGGAAGAAGTCATCAAAACTCCGGCGGAAGACCGGCGGGGGCCGGAGGCAGCATCCGGCAGGGGCTGCCGGCGGGCCGCAATGGAGCATAGGGCGACACGGCGAGCAATGCGGGATAAGAAAGCACGGATGCGGCGCTTTGCGCCGATTCCGATCAAACCTTCTTGAAGCTGAGGCTGGCATGAACGAGACGGACGTTGTCATCATTGGGGCGGGGCATAATGGCCTCACCTGCGCGGCCTATCTCGCGATGGCGGGCCTGCGCGTAAAAGTTGTCGAGCGCCGGAAGGTGGTCGGCGGCGCCGCCGTGACCGAGGAATTCCATCCAGGTTTTCGCAATTCGGTGGCGGCCTACACCGTCAGCCTGCTGAACCCGCAGATCATTGCCGACCTGAATCTCGCCGAACACGGCCTGCGCATCGTCGAGCGACGCGCACAGAATTTCCTGCCCGCGCCCGATGGCAGCTATCTCCTGACCGGCGAGGGCCGCACAAGACAATCAGTGGCAAAGCTCAGCCAGCGCGATGCCGTCGCGATCGATGCATTCTCGCGCGAACTGGAGGCCATCGCCGACGTGCTGCGTCAGTTCGTGCTGCGCGCTCCGCCAAATCTCGTCGAGGGATTCGGCATCGGCGCCATTCGCGAGGCTTTCAACGCGCTAGGCACGGCCGGCATCCTGCGCAAGCTCTCGCTCGATCAGCAGCGCAGCCTGCTCGATCTGTTCACGCGCTCCGCCGGCGAGATGCTCGAGGAGCGTTTTGAAAACGACCTGGTGAAGGCGCTGTTCGGCTTCGACGCCATCGTCGGCAACTACGCCAGCCCCTACGCGGCCGGCTCGGCCTACGTCATGCTGCACCACGCATTCGGCGAGGTGAACGGCAAGAAGGGCGTGTGGGGCCACGCTATCGGCGGCATGGGCGCGATCACGCAAGCGATGGCGCACGCGGCGCGCGGGCGCGGCGTCGAAATCGAAACCGAGGCCGGCGTGCGCGAGGTGATCGTCGAGCGCGACCGCGCCGCGGGCGTGATCCTGGACAATGGCCAGACCATCCGCGCGAAATATGTCGCCTCAGGCGTCAATCCGAAATTGCTGTATACGCGGCTGGTGCCGCCGGGCGCGCTGGCAAGCGAATTTCTCGAACGCATGGGGCGCTGGCGAAACGGCTCCGGCACCTTCCGGATGAATGTCGCGCTCACCGCCCTGCCCTCGTTCACTGCGCTGCCTGAAACCGGCGATCATCTCACCGCCGGCATCATCCTCGCGCCCAGCCTCGGTTACATGGACCGCGCCTGGCTCGACGCCCGCACACATGGCTGGAGCCGCGAGCCGGTGGTCGAACTGCTGGTCCCCTCCACGCTGGACCCTTCGCTTGCACCTGACGGCCAGCACGTTGCGAGCCTGTTCTGCCAGCATGTCGCACCGGCATTGCCGGATGGAAAGTCGTGGGACGATCATCGCGACGAGGTCGCCGACCTCATGATCGCGACAGTGGACAAATACGCGCCGGGCTTTGGAAAAAGCGTGATCGGGCGCCAGGTGCTTTCGCCGCTCGACCTCGAGCGCCAGTTCGGCCTGCTCGGCGGCGACATCTTCCATGGCGCGCTGACGCTCAATCAGTTGTTCTCGGCACGGCCGATGCTCGGCCACGCCGATTATCGCGGGCCGCTGAAGGGCCTCTATCATTGCGGCTCCGGCGCCCATCCCGGCGGCGGCGTCACCGGCGCGCCCGGTCACAACGCCGCGCGGGCCATCCTGGGCGATCACCGTGCGCTATTCAAATAGGCTGGCGCGGACGACGCTGCGGATCCGGGCCTACGCGGTGGATGATGCCGGGCAAAACAAGTTGATAACCGCGGGGAAAGTCCGTGGACCGGCGGTTGAAATCAAGGGCACGGGCAGTGGAAACCGCCGGTATGCCTCCGTGGATGACGGACCAACAACGCCCCGGATTGGCTGTGGACGGCCTGTGG
>JAFAGM010000004.1 GCA_023422775.1 Pseudomonadota bacterium | reverse complement strand
GGTAAACACCGTGCCACCCACCCTTAAGGAGCCTCGAGGATGAGCCAGTCTTCCGCCACCGACGTTTTCTTCACGCGTTCCCTTGCCGATACCGATCCGGAAATCTTCGGCTCGATCCAGAAGGAACTCGGTCGCCAGCGCCATGAGATCGAACTGATCGCCTCGGAGAACATCGTTTCGCGCGCCGTGCTCGAAGCCCAGGGCTCGATCATGACGAACAAGTATGCCGAGGGCTATCCGGGCAAGCGCTACTATGGCGGCTGCCAGTTTGTCGATATCGCCGAAGAACTCGCGATCGAACGCGCCAAGAAGCTCTTCGGCGTCAACTTCGCCAACGTCCAGCCGAACTCCGGTTCGCAGATGAACCAGGCGGTCTTCCTGGCGCTGCTGCAGCCGGGCGACACCTTCATGGGTCTCGACCTGAACTCCGGCGGTCACCTGACCCATGGTTCGCCGGTCAACATGTCCGGCAAGTGGTTCAACGTCGTCTCCTACGGCGTGCGTGAAGACGATCACCAGCTCGACATGGACGAGATCGCGAGGAAGGCCGAGGAGACCAGGCCGTAGCTGATCCTCGCCGGCGGCACCGCCTATTCGCGCATCTGGGACTGGAAGCGCTTCCGCGAGATCGCTGATGCGGTCGGCGCCTGGCTGATGGTCGACATGGCCCATATTGCCGGCCTCGTTGCTGCCGGCGTGCACCCGTCGCCGATCCCGCACGCCCATGTCGTCACCACCACCACGCACAAGTCGCTGCGCGGCCCGCGCGGCGGCATGATCCTCACCAATGACGAAGACATCGCCAAGAAGATCAACTCGGCCGTCTTCCCCGGCCTCCAGGGCGGGCCGCTGATGCACGTCATCGCCGCCAAGGCGGTCGCCTTCGGTGAGGCGCTGCGCCCGGATTTCAAGATCTACGCGAAGAACGTGGTCGAGAACGCCAAGGCACTGGCGGAGACGCTGCGCGGCCATGGCTTCGACATCGTCTCCGGTGGCACCGACAATCACCTGATGCTGGTTGACCTCAGGCCCAAGGGGCTGAAGGGCAACGTCTCCGAAAAGGCGCTGGTGCGCGCTGCGATCACCTGCAACAAGAACGGCATTCCCTTCGATCCGGAAAAGCCGTTCGTCACCTCGGGGCTTCGCCTCGGTACACCGGCGGCGACCACGCGGGGCTTCGGCGTGGCCGAATTCCAGCAGGTCGGCGGCATGATCGCCGAAGTGCTCAACGCGCTGGCGCAATCGGCCGACGGCAAGGCGCCGCTGGTTGAAGCCGCCATCAAGGAACGCGTGAAGGCACTCACCGACCGCTTCCCGATCTATCAGTAAAGGACTCGAGCGGATGCGTTGTCCCAGCTGCAACAGTCTCGATACGCAGGTGAAGGACTCGCGTCCGACCGAGGATTCGGCCGTGATCCGTCGGCGACGGGTATGCATCGCCTGCAACTTTCGCTTCACGACCTTCGAACGGGTGCAGTTGCGCGAATTGACCGTGATCAAGCGCAACGGCCGCCGGGTACCGTTCGACCGCGACAAGCTGGTCCGCTCGCTGCAGATCAGCCTGCGCAAGCGGCCGGTCGACCCTGAAAGGGTCGAGAAGATGGTCTCCGCGATCGTGCGCGAACTCGAGAGCGGCGGCGAGGCGGAGGTATCCTCGGAGGCGATCGGCGAGATCGTGATGGAGCATCTGCGCCAGCTCGACGACGTCGCCTATGTGCGCTTCGCCTCCGTCTACCGCAATTTCCGCGAGGCCAAGGACTTCGAGGCCGTGCTCGGCGAACTCACCGGCGAAGACGAGGCGCGGGTCGCCACGTTGCGCAAATGATCTTCCGCATTCTGGAAGACCAGTACGGGCAGAAGCTCAAGGAGGCCAAGCTGGCCGGCGCCGCCGACCAGCGCTTCATGCAGCTTGCGCTCGCACTTGGCCGCCGTGGCCTGGGTCGTACCTGGCCGAACCCGGCCGTCGGCGCCGTCGTCGTCAGGGATGGCGTCATCGTCGGCCGCGGCTGGACCCAGCCCGGCGGCCGGCCGCACGCCGAGCCCGAGGCGCTGAGGCGGGCCGGCGCGGCCGCGCGCGGCGCCACGCTCTACGTGACGCTGGAGCCCTGTTCGCATTTCGGCAAGTCGCCACCCTGCGTCGATGCCGTGATTGCGTCAGGCATTTCGCGCGTGGTCTCGGCGATCGAGGACCCCAACCCCGAAGTGGCCGGGCAGGGCCATGCCAGGCTTCGCGCCGCCGGGATTACGGTCGATGTCGGGCCTGGTGCCGAAGAAGCCGCCCGCGACCACGCCGGCCACTTCCGCCGCGTCCGCGACAAGCGCCCCCACGTCATCCTCAAGCTGGCGGTATCTGCCGATGAGAAGATCGCCGCCGCCGATCACAAGCCCGTCGTGATCACGGGCGAGGCGACGCGGACGCGGGTGCACCTGCTGCGCGCGCAATGCGACGCCATCCTGGTCGGCATCGGCACCGTGCTGGCGGACGATCCGCTGCTGACCTGCCGCCTGCCGGGTATGGAGCCGCTTTCGCCGGTGCGGGTGGTGCTGGACCGCGCCCTTCGCATGCCCGGCACCAGCAAGCTGGTCCAGTCGGCGCGCCAGACGCCGCTATGGGTGATGACCTCTGACTTCGCGGACGCGCCGGCGGCCACGAAGCTCGGCGCAGCCGGGGCGACCGTGATGCGCGTTGCTGCGACGGCCGACCCGCCGGGACTGGACCTGCCCGCAGTGCTGCGCGCACTGTCGAACAACGGTATCACGAGGCTGATGGTCGAAGGGGGCTCGCGGATAGCGTTATCCTTCGTCGCGACCGGCCTGGCCGATGAAGTCTGGCTGTTGCGCGGGACCGATGTCATCGGGCCTGACGGCATTCCCGCGCTGGACGCATTGCCGCTGTCGGCTCTCACCGGGTCGCCCGCGTTCAAGACACGTGCTAGCGAAAGCCTCGGCGAAGATTCCCTCACTGTTTACGAGCGCGTTTGATGTTCACTGGAATTGTCACCGACATCGGCGAGATCGTCGCCCTGACGCCGAAAGCGCAGGGGCAGTTGCACCGCATGCGCATCGCCTGTCGTTACGACCAGACGACCATTGCGGACGGCGCCTCCATCGCCTGCAACGGTGTCTGTCTGACCGTGGTCGCTTCGGGCGTCGAAGGCGGCAGGACCTGGTTCGACGTCGATGCCGCCGCCGAAACGCTCGGCATGACCACGGCCAAACACTGGATCAAGGGAACCAGGCTCAATCTCGAACGCGCGCTCAAGATCGGCGACGAACTCGGCGGCCATATCGTCGCGGGCCATGCGGACGGCATCGCCACCATCGCCAGGCGCGACGATCTCCCTGATATGGCGCGGTTCGAGCTGCGCACGACGCGGGAGCTCGCGCGCTTCATCGCCGCCAAGGGCTCGATCACGCTCGATGGCGTGTCGCTGACGGTGAATACGGTTGAAGATGTCGTATTTTCGGTGCTGATCATCCCGCATACGCTCAGCGTGACGACGCTTGGCGATTGGCGAGCGGGCAGTGAGGTTAATATCGAGGTCGATCTGATGGCCCGCTATGCGGCGCGGCTGTCGGAAATGAAGTGACGGCGCAGCCGTCATTCCGGGGCGCGAAGCGAACCTCAGGTGCGCAATTGCGCACCGGGGAATCCCGAGATTCCGGGTCTGGTCCTTCGGGCCATCCCGGAATGACGGCATACCGAGTTCGCGCTTGGCTTGGCTACCCTCGGCGACTACATAACGCGCCGGTATCTAGAGTGAAACGGATTGAAAAATGGCAGACCCACGGCGCGCACCGCTGAAGGACCAGACCGACATCGCCGGCGCGCGCGCGCTGATCGTGGAGGCGCGATTCTATGACGACATCCAGGACGCACTGATGGAAGGCGCGGTTGCCGAGCTCAAGGCCGCCGGCGTAACGCATGACGTGATCACCGTACCCGGCGCGCTGGAAATTCCGGCCGCGATTGCGATCGCGCTCGATGCCGCCCAGAACAGTGGAAAGCCCTATGACGCGGCGATCGCGCTCGGCTGCGTGGTGCGCGGCGATACCATCCATTTCGAAATCGTCTCGATCGAATCTTCGCGAGCGCTGATGGACCTTGCGGTTGCAAGGGGTTTCCCGCTCGGCAACGGCATCATAACAGTCAATACCGAGGCGCAGGCCTGGGCGAGGGCGCGCGCCAGCGAACTCAACAAGGGCGGCGACGCCGCACGCGCGGCATTGGCGATGCTGCGGATAAAACGCCGGCTGACAAAGGCCTGATGATGGCAGAGAGCAAGAAGCCCGCGAAAGCTCCCGACCGGAAAGCCAACCGGCGCGGCGCGGCACGGCTCGCGGCGGTGCAGGCGCTCTACCAGATGGATATCGCGGGCGCCGGGATCAACGACATCTTCGCCGAGTTCGAAAGCCACTGGCTCGGCAACGAGGTCGAAGGCGACAAATACCTGCCGGCCGAGGCGGCGTTCTTCAAGGACGTCGTGGCCGGCGTCGTCCGCGACCAGGCGAGGCTCGATCCCCTGATCGACGATGCGCTTTCAAAAGGCTGGCCGCTGAAGCGGATCGACGCGATTCTGCGCGCGGTGCTGCGGGCCGGGTCCTATGAGCTGGAACACCGCAAGGACGTGCCGGGGCGCGTGGTGGTGTCGGAATATGTCGACGTCGCCCATGCCTTCGTCGAGAAGGACGAGACCGGCATGGTCAATGCCGTGCTCGACCAGATCGCGCGCCAGTTCCGCGCCGACGAGTTCGCGCGTGGCTAGCGGCAGACCCGCATCCGGCGAGGATGCGCTGATCGCGCGCTACTTCCGGCCGCTTGCGACCGACCCGGGCTCATTTGGCCTCGACGACGACGCCGCGGCGCTGAAGCCCGGCGGCGATGATGTCGTGGTGACGACGGACGCCATCGTCGAAGGCGTACATTTCCTGCCCGACGATCCGCCCGATACGGTGGCGCGAAAGGCGCTACGGGTGAATCTCAGCGATCTCGCCGCCAAGGGCGCGGTGCCCGCGGGCTTCGTGCTGACGCTGGCGCTACGGAAGGTCGAGGAGGCGTGGCTCAAGCCGTTCGCGGCGGCGCTCGGCGATGACGCCGCTCAGTTCAAATGCCCGCTGCTGGGCGGCGATACCGTATCGACGCCGGGGCCGATGATGGTCTCGGTCACCGCGTTCGGCCGCGTGCCGCCGGGCCAGATGGTTCACCGCAGCGGGGCCAGGCCCGGCGACCGCGTGATGGTGACAGGCACGATCGGCGATGCGGCGCTGGGGCTTGCCGTGCTCAAGGGCGGCAAGGTCCACGCCGCAGCCACCAATCCCACCGCGCGCGACGCGCTGGTCGGGCGCTATCGCGTGCCGCAACCGCGCGTGGCGCTGGCGGAAATCGTCCGCAGCCATGCCAATGCGGCGATGGACCTGTCCGACGGCCTCGCCGGCGACCTCGCCAAGCTCTGCGGCGTGTCCGGCGTATCCGCCAGGATCGACCTCGAATCAATCCCGCTGTCCGAGGTGGCGAGGGATCTGGTGTCCCGCGGCGTCGTCGGGCTGGAAACGCTGATTGCCGGCGGCGACGACTACGAGATCCTGTGCGCGATCCCGGAGAACCGCATCGAGGCATTTGCGGAAGCCGCAAAGCGCGCCGGTGTACCGGCGAGTTCCATTGGGACGGTGGTCGCGGGAAGCACCACGCCGAAGTTCATCGACGGGCAGGGAAGGGAAATCACCCTGAAGCGGCTGTCGTATAGTCACTTCTGATCTGACAGGCGATCCGCAGGGCTGGTGCCACCGTGCGGTAAATAGGACGCAATACCGGTGAATCCTTTCAAAAATGGACGGTTTCTGACTTCCACAGCGTTGCGCCGGGGGGGCGATTTTGGCATGGTCCGGCCGATTTGAGGCCGCCCTTTGGGCAGGGAAGGCCTCCATGATTAACGCCTGCCGCGCTCGCGGGATGGCGTGGGGCGGAACAAAAAATCTGAGGCAAAATCAATGACAGCATTATGGGTGATTGTGCTCTGCGGAGCGCTTTCGATCGTTTACGCCGCCTGGGCGACATCGTCCGTGCTCAAAGCGGACGCCGGCAACGCGCGCATGCAGGAGATCGCGGCCGCGGTCGCCGAGGGTGCGCAGGCCTATCTCAAGCGCCAGTACATGACGATTGGCATGGTCGGCATCGTGATCTTCGCGCTGCTGGCCTACTTCCTCGGCACGCTGGTTGCGATCGGCTTCCTGATCGGCGCCGTGCTGTCCGGCGCCGCCGGCTTCATCGGCATGAACGTCTCGGTTCGCGCCAACGTCCGCACCGCCCAGGCCGCGACGACCTCGCTGGCGGGCGGTCTGGAACTCGCCTTCAAGGCCGGCGCCATCACCGGGCTTCTCGTCGCCGGTCTGGCGCTGCTCGGCGTCACCATCTACTTCGCCTACCTCACCCAGGTCCTGGGGCTGAAGGCCAACGACCGCGTCGTCGTCGACGCGCTGGTGGCGCTCGGCTTCGGCGCCTCGCTGATCTCGATCTTCGCCCGCCTCGGCGGCGGCATCTTCACCAAGGGTGCCGACGTCGGCGGCGACCTCGTCGGCAAGGTCGAGGCCGGTATTCCCGAGGACGATCCGCGCAACCCGGCGACCATCGCCGACAACGTCGGTGACAACGTCGGCGACTGCGCCGGCATGGCGGCCGACCTGTTCGAGACCTACGCGGTGACCGCGGTCGCCACCATGGTGCTGGCAGCGATCTTCTTCGCGACGTCGCCGCTGCTGGTGAACATGATGACCCTGCCGCTCGCCATCGGCGGCGTCTGCATCATCACCTCGATCATCGGCACCTTCTTCGTCAAGCTCGGTTCCAACCAGTCCATCATGGGCGCGCTGTACAAGGGCCTGATCGCAACCGGCGTGCTGTCGCTGGTCGGCGTCGCGCTCGCGATCCACTGGCTGGTCGGTTTCGGTCCGCTGGAGGGCGTGAAGTACACCGGCATGGCGCTGTTCCAATGCGGCGTCGTCGGCCTCGTGGTCACCGGCCTGATCATCTGGATTACCGAATACTACACCGGCACCGATTATCGCCCGGTGAAGTCGATCGCGTCGTCCTCGGTCACCGGCCACGGCACCAACGTGATCCAGGGTCTGGCGATCTCGATGGAATCGACCGCGATGCCCGCGATCGTCATCATCGCCGGCATCCTCGTCACCTACAGCCTTGCCGGCCTGTTCGGCATCGCGATTGCGACCACGACGATGCTGGCGCTGGCCGGCATGATCGTGGCGCTGGACGCCTTCGGTCCGGTCACGGATAACGCCGGCGGCATTGCCGAAATGGCCGGCCTGCCGAAGGAAGTGCGCAAGTCGACCGATGCGCTCGACGCGGTCGGCAACACCACCAAGGCGGTCACCAAGGGTTATGCGATCGGCTCCGCCGGCCTCGGCGCACTGGTGCTGTTCGCGGCCTACAATGAAGACCTCAAGTTCTTCATCGCCAACTCGTCCAAGAACGTCTACTTCCAGGGCGTCGCTCCGGACTTCTCGCTCAACAACCCCTACGTGGTGGTCGGCCTGCTGTTCGGCGGCCTGCTGCCGTATCTGTTCGGCGCGATGGGCATGACCGCCGTCGGCCGTGCGGCCGGTGCGATCGTCGAGGAAGTGCGGCGTCAGTTCCGCGAGAAGCCCGGCATCATGCAGGGCACCGACAAGCCGGACTACGGCAAGGCCGTCGACCTGCTGACCAAGGCTGCGATCAAGGAAATGATCATTCCGTCGCTGTTGCCGGTGCTGTCGCCGATCTTCGTCTACTTCGTGATCTACGCGATCGCGGGCGGTGGCGCGGCCGGCAAGTCGGCGGCGTTCTCCGCGGTCGGCGCGATGCTGCTCGGCGTGATCGTGACCGGTCTGTTCGTCGCGATCTCGATGACCTCGGGCGGCGGCGCCTGGGACAACGCCAAGAAGTACATCGAGGACGGCCACTACGGCGGCAAGGGCTCCGACGCCCACAAGGCGGCCGTGACCGGCGACACCGTCGGCGATCCCTACAAGGATACGGCGGGCCCCGCTGTCAACCCGATGATCAAGATCACCAACATCGTGGCGCTCTTGCTGCTGGCGATCCTCGCGCACTGAGCGGCGCAAGGCCGGACAAAAAAGAACCCCCGCGGTGCGAGCCGCGGGGGGTCTGATTCTCGGCAGGTTGAAACTCAGCCGGCGTCCATCTGCAGGCCTTCGCGCTTGATGATCTCGCCGAACTTGTTGGTTTCGGCCTGCACGAAGTCGGAGAATTGCTGCGGCGTGCCCCAGTCGGCAGTCGCGCCCATCTTGCCGATGGTGGTCTTGACGTCGTCACGCGCGAGCATTGCCTTGATCTGCTGATTGAGCGCCTCGACCGCGGGAGCCGGTGTTGCCTTCGGCTGGAAGATGCCGAACCAGGAGGAGACGTCGAACTTCGCAAGCTCGGGCGCGCTCTCGCGCATGGTCGGGACGGTCGGCGCCAATACACTGCGTTCGGTCGTGGTGACGCAAAGTGCGTTCAGCTTGCCGTCCTGGGTCTGCGGCAGCGACGGATAGAGATTGTCGAACAGGATCTGGATGTCGCCGGCAAGTGCCGCCTGCAATGCCGGCCCGGCACCACGGAACGGCACGTGCACCATCTTCAGGTTCGTGAGCTGCAGGAACCAGGCGCCGGTGAGGTGAGGGCTCTGCCCTACGCCGGAGGAGCCGTAGGTCAGTTTGTCCGGATTGGCCTTGATGTAGGCGATCAGCTCCGGGATCGACTTGATGCCGGTCGACGGATGCGCCGACACGATGTTCGGAATCCGGATCATGTTGCTGACCGGCTGCAATTGGTCGGCCTTGTAGGTCATGTTGCGGAAGATGCTGTAGGCGATCGCGTTCGGGCCGGGATTGCCGACCAGGATGAGGTGGCCGTCCGACTTGCCGCGCACGACTTCGGCGGCGCCGATGGTGCCGCCGCCGCCGGAGCGGTTTTCAACGACCGCCGACTGGCCCCAGGCGGTCTGCAGATGCGCCGCCAGTAACCGCCCCATGACGTCGGTGGCGCCGCCGGCCGCGGCTGGCACGATGAGGCGGACGGTTTCGGTCGGCTTCCATTCGGAGCCATAGCTGGACCGCGGCAGGATTGCAGCGGCGGAAACGGCGGCGGCCCCGGTCAGAACGCGGCGTCGCGAAAAGGTTCTTCTGGTCACAAATTCACTCCCTGCTGGAATCGTATGTTCCTGCAGCAAGCGTAGGCAGCGCGAGCGCGAAGGGCAAGCGGGCGACTTGGCGCAGGATTTCCGCGCCGTGGAACAAGGCTAAGGGCTAGTTAAAACTGAGCAGTTTGAACAGCGGCGTCAGGTAGCTGAGCTCCTGGCCTGATGTGGGCGTGGTGCGGCTGATGAAGTCGAATATCTTGCCGTCCTGCAACCCATAGTTGGCGAGCCGCTGGACCTGGCGGTTCTTGTCGAAATAGATCGCGATCACCCGCTGGTCGATGACCTGCTGGTTCATGAACGCGACTTTGCGCTCCGAGCGCTGCGAGATGTAATAGAACACCTCGCCGTTCAGGGTCGCGACCGTCGAGGGCGTTCCCATCACGATCAGCACCTGATCCTGGCTGGCGCCGATCGGGATCTGCTCCAGCGCGTTGGGAGGGAGGATATAGCCCTTCTGGAACTGCTCGCCGGTGCAGCCGCCCAGCGCGGCGCAGACCAGCGCCATGGCGGCAAAGGCACGCCAGCGTGCGGTAAGGCGGCGCGGCGAGGGCACGAGGTCGCTCGAATGGCTCGTCTCGGTCATTGCAGGAATTTGCTCGTCCTCTTGCATCGCGCGGTGCGTTGACGTACCGGGCAGCACGCAGGATTGCAACATGCGCGGGCCGGGGACCAAACCTTCGGGGCTCGCTTGCGGAACCCACAATGCTCTGGCCGTTCAATCACTTCAGGAAATCCCGGTCGCCCTTGCGTGGCACCATCGAGGCCATCTATGGCATGATCGTGACGCAGGCGCGAGAACCGTTGTTTTACCGGGACCTTGCGGTGCCGGACACGGTTAACGGCCGTTTTGACCTGCTTCTGCTGCATTTGTGGCTGGTGTTGCGGCGGCTGAAGTCGGCCGAGGGCGGGGCGGCGCTGTCGCAGGCGCTGTTCGACCATTTCTGCAACGATATGGACGATAATCTGCGCGAGATGGGTGTCGGCGACCTCACCGTGCCCAAGCGCATGCAGGCCTTTGGCGAGGCGTTTTACGGCCGGACGGCGGCCTACGATCTCGCACTCGCCGACGGCCGCGAGGCGCTGGCGCAGGCGCTTTGCAAGAACGTCCTGAACGGCGAGAATATCGAGAAGGCCCGCCAGCTCGCGGCCTATGCCGAGGCCGCGATGGCCGCGTTGGACGGCATGGACGAGGCGGCGCTGGCGAGTGGTTCGGGCAGGTTCCCTGTCCCTGACAATGCGGGCGTGCAGCGATGAGCAAGAGCGGAACGACAGAGAAACCGGATCCGTGGCGCGTCCCCGTCGTGGTCGCGCAGATCCCGGAGACCGGCCTGCATCGCGACATCGACGCTGACCGGACGATCTGCAATGCGATCGCCGATGTCGGCGGACTGCGCGAAGTATTGTCGGCGCAGGCGTCGTTCGACGTGACACCAAGAAGCGGTGGACGCTTTCACGTCTCAGGGCAGGTGCGAGCGCGGGTCGGGCAAACCTGCGTGGTGACGCTGGACCCGATCGAGAGCGACATCGACGAGGCGATCGATCTGGTCTTCGCGCCGCCGGAGCAGGTTCCGCAAATGGCGGCGCTGGTGGACGAGGCCGAGCACTCTGACGGCGAGACGCCGGACCCGCCGGAGCCGATCGAGAACGGAATCATCGACCTCGGGAAGGTCGCCACCGACGCGCTGTATCTCGCCCTCGATCCCTATCCACGCAAACCCGACGCCGTGTTTGAACCCCTGGTTGAAGCCGCCGATCCTGAGGACCACCCGTTCGCGGCGCTCGAGGCGCTGAAGGCCAAACCGAAAAAGCCCAGCGCAAAGAAGCCCAAAGGCAAGTAGCCTCCAGTTTAAGTGGATAGCTCGGCCACATTCGGTTGAGATCGTTCGGGCGTGCCTCCAGGAATTCTCCGTAAATTATTGAATTGCATGTATATATCGTGCATTCTCAATTCTGGCCTTGGTTGCCTCCAACCGCCAAAAGACGGTGGTCAAGAGGTTGTGTCGGGACGGGGACAGGTTATTGTCGCGGCCCGGCGGAGGCGCGGGGATGCGTTTTGCCGAGCGCCGCTTCGGCGGTCCCTTTCCAGTGTGCGGCCGGCTCTGCGAGGGCCGCTAGAGATCAGGTTTCCGGGACGTTCATGCCTCAAAAGGTTCGAATCGCGCTTGACGCCATGGGTGGCGATTTCGGCGCATCGGTCGTCATTCCCGGCGCTGCAATCTCATTAACCCGGCATCCCGACAGCGAATTCCTGCTCTATGGCGACAGCAAGCTGATCGACGAGCAATTGGCGAGCTTTCCGGCACTGAAGGCAGTCTCGCGAGTTGTCCATACCGACGTGACCGTCAGCATGCACGACAAGCCGAGCCAGGCGCTGCGCCGTGGCCGCAAGACCTCGTCGATGTGGCTTGCGATCGACGCCGTGAAAAGGGGCGAGGCGGATGTCGCGGTTTCCGCCGGCAATACCGGCGCATTGATGGCGATGGCCCGCTTCCATCTGCACACGCTGCCGGGTGTCGATCGCCCGGCGATCGCGGCGGTATGGCCGACGGCACGCGGCCAATCGGTCGTGCTGGATCTCGGGGCCACCATCGGCGGCGACGCGCACCACTTGGTCGCGCTGGCGGTGATGGGCAGCGCGATGGCCAGCGTGCTCTTCAACATCGAGCGGCCGACGGTCGGCCTCCTCAATATCGGCGTCGAGGAAATCAAGGGCCACGAGGAAATCCGCGAGGCCGCCGAAAAGCTCCGGGCCATGAACTTGCCCCAGCTCAATTATATCGGCTTCGTCGAGGGGGACGGCATCGGCGCGGGTGCGGCTGACGTGATCGTGTCGGAAGGCTTCAGCGGCAACATCGCGCTCAAGGCGGCCGAGGGCACGGCGCGGCAGATGGCCGAGTTCCTGCGCAGCGCCATGTCGTCGAGCTTGCTGGCGCAGATCGGTTATTTGTTTGCCCGCAAGGCATTCAAGGCGCTAAGGGACAAGCTGGATCCTAACAAGTCCAACGCCGGTGTGCTTCTTGGCTTGAAGGGCGTGGTTGTGAAAAGCCATGGCGGGACGAGTGCCGAAGGCTTTGCCTATGCGGTCGATGGTAGCTATGAGATGGTCCGCTGCGATCTCCTCACCAAGATAAATCAGATGCTTAATCGCGACGGCGGTGCGCTTGTTCAGGCGCAGACCGCGCAGGAGGTTGTCTCGTGACTGCTAAACGTTCGGTCGTGCTGGGCTGCGGCTCGTATCTGCCGCAGAAAGTGCTGACCAATGCGGAACTGGCGGCCCGTATAGATACGTCGGACGAGTGGATCGTTCAGCGCACCGGCATCCGGCAGCGCCACATCGCCGCCGAAGGCGAGTTCACCTCGCACCTTGCCATCAACGCCGCGCGCGCCGCGCTCGAGCACGCAGGCCTCGATGCGCAGGCGATCGACCTGATCGTGCTGGCGACCTCGACGCCGGACAATACGTTTCCCGCAACCGCGGTCGCAGTGCAGAACGGGCTCGGCATCCATCACGGCGCGGCCTTCGACTTGCAGGCGGTGTGTTCCGGCTTCGTCTTTGCGCTCGCTACCGCCGACAATTTCCTGCGCTCCGGCGCGTACAGGCGCGCGCTGGTGATCGGCGCGGAGACGTTCTCCCGCATCCTCGACTGGAACGACCGCGGCACCTGCGTGCTGTTCGGCGACGGCGCCGGCGCGATCGTGCTCGAGGCGCAGGATCAGCCGGGGGCGTCTTCCGATCGCGGCGTGCTGACGACGCATCTGCGCTCGGACGGCCGGCACAAGGACAAGCTCTACGTCGACGGCGGCCCGTCGACGACCCGAACCGTCGGTCATCTCCGGATGGAAGGCCGCGAAGTGTTCAAGCATGCGGTCGGCATGATCACCGACGTGATCGTCGCTGCGTTCGAGGCAACCGGCGCGACGGCCGAATCTATCGACTGGTTCATTCCGCATCAGGCCAACAAGCGAATCATCGATGCGTCGGCGCACAAGCTTCATATTGCACCGCAGAAGGTGGTGTTGACGGTTGACCAGCACGGCAACACGTCAGCGGCGTCGATTCCGCTGGCGCTGGGGGTCGCAGTCAAGGACGGGCGGGTGAAGAAGGGCGATTTGGTGCTGTTCGAGGCCATGGGCGGTGGCTTCACCTGGGGTTCCGCGCTCGTGCGCTGGTAGGCGCAGCGCAACAATACTGATTAAAATTGTAGATTTGTTCCATGCGTCTGCATGATGGTCGCTGTTGACCATTGCGTGCTAACCTCATAATTTCAGAGAATAAATTTGTTCGCCGAGAGTGTGGGGCAGGCGATGACCGGGACCGGAAAAACAGTCACACGCGTTGATCTATGCGAGGCGGTCTACCAGAAGGTGGGCCTGTCGCGAACGGAATCGTCCGCGTTTGTCGAGCTCGTTTTGAAAGAAATCACCGACTGCCTGGAGAAGGGCGAGACGGTAAAGCTGTCGTCGTTCGGCTCGTTCATGGTGCGCAAGAAGGGTCAGCGTATCGGACGTAACCCGAAGACTGGTACCGAAGTGCCGATTTCGCCGCGGCGCGTGATGGTGTTCAAGCCTTCTGCTATTCTGAAGCAGCGGATCAACGGCCATGCGCCTACCAATGGCGAAGGCAAGATCGACGAGCAGACCTTGTAGCAAGACGGCGTTTATCGTCTTCACAAACCCGGTGAGTTGAAGGAGCGAGCATTTGGACAAGGCGCCGGATGCGTTCCGTACCATCAGCGAAGTCGCTGAAGAACTCGACATTCCGCAGCACGTGTTGCGATTCTGGGAGACGCGGTTCGCCCAGATCAAGCCGATGAAGCGAAGCGGCGGACGACGGTACTACCGTCCCGACGATGTCGATCTGCTCAAGGGCATTCGCCGCTTGCTGTACGGCGAGGGCTACACAATCCGCGGTGTGCAGCGGATCCTCAAGGAGCACGGCATCAAGTCGGTGCAGGGGTTGGCCGACCAGGCCTCGGCCGTCAGTTTCGGCGCCGTCGAGGAGGCGATCGGTCTCAGCCTGCAGGAGCCCGAGGAGGGCGAGACCCCTACCGTCGATGCCGATGACGAGGATTACGAGACCGAAGACGCCGACAGCGAGATCGATTACCGCTTCGTCGACACCGACGAGGACGGCATCGTGATGCCCCCGGCCAAGGCCAAGCCCGGACCGGCGGCCGGCGCCGATCGCGAGCGCCTCGAGCGGGTGCTGCAGGAACTGGTCGCCTGCCGGCAATTGCTCGATAGCGCGATGAAGGACAGTTGAGGCTAAGGAACCGGCCTACCGCTGCCCCAAAGAGGCGGATCGCGCCTTGCGCCGGACCCTGATCGAAGCTAATGGAACGGCATCGGAGCGTGGCGCAGCCCGGTTAGCGCACTAGTCTGGGAGACTAGGGGTCGGAGGTTCAAATCCTCTCGCTCCGACCATTAACCCTTTCAAATTGAAGAAGAAAATCAAGGACGCCAGGCGCTCTACCGATTCTGGGGCGTGGTCACGCTGGCGTTGCCGTCGCCCGCCATCACTGGCGGCAGTTCGGCGAACCATGCGGCCCACCACCATTCTTGTGACCCACCGGGTGGACTCGACGCTTTCCTGGGCGAGGCATAGGCCACCAAGCTCGCTAAGGTACTTCTTTGCAATTTTAAAAAGTGACTGGTGCTGACTTTTAAAGATGGCCTGACTGTCTAATGTTCGGCGGTTAGCCTCAATGATTTTAAGTTCCTTTTTCAGGCATGTCCGATGTTTGAACGACGAGCCCTAGAACGCATTGAAGTCAACCAGCTCGCGCTACTTTGCGTCGACGGCATTCGCGGCTGTCATCCTTGCCTGGTCGTAAATCTGCACAGTGGCGGCGCCATGCTTCATTCAACCACATATCACACCGCGGCGTTCGAATTTGATCTGTCGTTCGATGGCTTCAGGACCACGAGGCACTGTCATGTGCTGTGGAGGCGCGGGAACACCTGCGGCGTCGAATTCGTCGATCAAAGCCGTGTTCGTGCAGCGAGCGGCGCACGATGAACGCATCCTCGTTTGCGACGATGCTCGTCGAGCTGACCTGATGCCAAGCCCCGGATCGTGGGTCACGACCGCTCTGTACCTTTGGGGCGCCTATAGTTGCCGTGCAACGGCAATCGGTCTCGACGTCGGTTCGCATGAGCCGTGTGCCTGGACGGCGATTGCAGTACTTCTGGCGCTGCTCGGTGTCTCGGAGTTGCTTCACCTGCAGCCAATCCTCACCAATCTCGGGCGAGCAGCCGCGTTCCAGGAAGGGTGGTACTGGCACCGTCACGGCATCCAGGCCGCTGTCACCAAGATCGGTGTCGCCATGACGGTCATACTTAGCCTCGGAATTCTTTTTTCTGCCCGGCTCACGTCAGTCGAGTGCGCAATCGCGCTGGCATGCGCGGTCATGATTCTCGGTTACATACTTGTTCGCGCAGTCTCCCTGCACCAGGTTGATACTCTCCTGCTCAGGACCACGTTCGGGCTGCGCTGGGGCAGAATCCCCGAATTCGCAGGGTGTGCAATCATATTGCTTTCGAGCCTGTCCAGACGTTTCTAGCGCAGCGGCAGGCGCGCGCATTAGCCTCCCGCGGGCGGGATGATTTGGGGCTTGATTTGAATCAAGCCCGGCGCGAGAGGGCGTCGGTTAGGCTTGACCGACAGACACAGGGAGCGGCCGCCTTGCGAACGATCCGTCAGCTGCTCGCGGGCGAGGATGAAATCCAGCTCGCCGTTCGCCTCGCCTTGCTGGCGCTTCTCGTCTACTGGTCACTCGTCGTGATCCGGCCGTTCATTCCGATCCTCGCCTGGAGCGTGGTGCTGGCCGTCGCGCTCTATCCGGTGTTCGGCTGGCTCTCCCGGCTGCTCGGCAATCGTCCAAGGCTGGCTGCGGCCGTCCTGACCATCGTCAATCTCGGGATCGTCATCGGCCCTGCAACCTGGCTTGGGCTTGGCGCTGTGGAAGAGATTCGGGAGTTGGCCGCGCATCTCGCCGCCGGCACGCTGGCAATTCCGTCACCGCCTGCGGGGGTACGCAACTGGCCCATTGTCGGCACCCAGCTCGCTGCACTGTGGGAGCAGGCGTCCACCAACTTTCGCACGTTGCTGCGCGAAGTCGCACCGCATCTGAAGCCGTTCGCCGGAGTGATGTTGAGTCTTGCCGGCACGGCCGGCGTTGGAACCGTCAAATTCCTGATCGCGGTCGCGCTGGCGGGCTTCCTGTTTCCGGCGGGGCCAAGACTGGTGGCGGCCTGCCGGCGCTTCCTGTTCCGGGTGGTCGCTGAGCGAAGCGAGGATTTTCTGGCGTTGGCGGGGGCGACGATTCGTTCGGTATCGCAAGGTGTGATCGGCATTGCGGTCGCGCAGGCGCTGGTGATCGGAATCATCTTCAAACTGGCGGATGTCCCCCGGGCGGGGCTGCTCGCCTTTGCCGTGATGATGCTGGGAATCCTGCAGATCGGATCGGCCGTCATCGTCATTCCCGTTCTGATCTGGCTCTGGATAACAAAATCGTTCGCCGCCGCGCTGCTGTTCACGCTGTTGCTGCTGCCGGCGTCGCTGGCCGACAATGTGCTGAAGCCGCTCGTGATGGGGCGCGGACTGAACACGCCTTCGCTGGTGATCTTTGTCGGCGTGGTCGGAGGCACGCTGGCGCACGGCATCGTCGGCCTCTTCATCGGACCGATCATCCTGGCCGTGGCCTGGGAATTGTTGACGGCGTGGGTTCGCGATGACGACGCAAGGACGGCGCGGTCCGGTGCCGAAGCGCGGCCAACGGCTGGTGCAGTGGGGGATTGAGCTGGAATTCAGAGCTCCAGTACCAGATGCACCACCTGCGGATCCGGCCCGCGGCGGGCCTGGAATCCGAATTTGCCGAACACCTTCCGCATGGCCGCGTTCTCCGGCAGAACCTCGGCGACCAGCTCCTTGAGCCCGGCCTTGCGGGCGATGAGCGCGAGGTGACGCATGAGCAACGAGCCGAGGCCCTGGCCTTGATAATCGTCGATCACGAGAAAGGCGATCTCGGCCTTGCCGGGTTCGGTGATGATGCAACGTCCGCCGCCGATGATGGCCTTGCGTCCGTCTTCCTCGGCAAGCGCGACCAGGGCGCCGTGACTGGCGAAATCGATCTTCGTGAAAAAGTCTATCTCCTTGTCCGAAAAGCTGCGCTTGGTCACGAAGAAGCGGCGCTGCAACGATTGCGTGCCGGTGCGGCCGACGGCCGCCAGCAGATCGTCTCTGTCGTCGGGCCGTAGTGCGCGGATTTCGACTGCGCGGCCGTCGCGCAAGCGTTCGTTAGCCGAGTAGGTGCCGGGCGCGGACATCGAGGTTCCTTTCCGTCCGCAGGCAGCACGACGGTCCATCCCGACGGATTGATATGAATCAAGCCATCAGGGCGGTTCTTCGAGCCGACTGCCGAAAGTCAGTGCAACTGACACTTCGCAGACGCGTCCTTGATTGACCTAAATCAACGGTCGCCGGACCCGGACATCCTTCAATTGGTAATGCTGGGAGAAGGATTGAAAGCGATGTCTCTGGATAAACCGCCACTTATGGGCGACGCAATGTCGGGAATGGTTGCCAACGCGGTGGAATACATGGTCGACGCAGGGCAGCGCAGCGTGCTGTTCCTCGACATCATGCGCCAGCGCGGCGACCAGTATCGGGATCATGTGGCCCAGACGGCTCCGCATGTGCTCAGTTACGCGGCGGAACTGATCATCGATGGCCGCGAGCTGGAACAGCCGGTCAACTATGCGCTGGTGCGGATCATCCCGCCGAAGGGCGTCGAGATCGACCTCAAGCGACGGCCGTTTGTCGTGGTCGATCCGCGCGCCGGTCATGGCCCGGGTATCGGCGGCTTCAAGGCCGACAGCGAGATCGGCGTCGCGATGAAAGCGGGTCACCCCTGCTATTTCATCGGCTTCCTTCCCGAGCCGATGCCGGGTCAGACGATCGAACGCATCGCGCGTGCCGAGGCAATTTTCATCGAGAAGGTGATCGAGCGCCACCCCGATGCCGACGGCAAGCCCTGCGTGATCGGCAACTGCCAGGCCGGCTGGGCGATCATGATCCTTGCGTCGCTACGCCCCGAGCTGTTCGGTCCTGTCATCGTTGCCGGCGCGCCGCTGGCCTATTGGGCGGGCGTGCATGGCAAATATCCGATGCGCTATTCCGGCGGCCTGCTCGGCGGAAGCTGGCTCACCGCATTGTCCAGCGACCTCGGTGCCGGCAAGTTCGACGGCGCCTGGCTGGTTCAGAATTTCGAGAACCAGAACCCGTCCAATACGTTGTGGACCAAGCAGTACAACGTCTACTCCAAGGTCGATACCGAGGCCGACCGCTATCTCGAATTCGAGCGCTGGTGGGGCGGACATGTCAATCTGAACGCCGAGGAGATCCAGTTCATCGTCGACGAGCTCTTCATCGGCAACAACCTCGCCGCCGGCAATATCAAGATGTCCGACGGCACCGCGGTGGACCTGCGCAACATCCGCTCGCCGATCGTCGTGTTTTGCTCCAAGGGCGACAACATCACCCCGCCGCAGCAGGCGCTCGACTGGATTCTCGACCTCTATGCCAACGTCGACGAGATCAGGGCCTACGGGCAGACGATCGTCTACACCGTGCACGAAAACGTCGGCCATCTCGGTATCTTCGTCTCCGGCGGCGTGGCCAAGAAGGAGCATGCCGAGTTCTCCAGCAACATCGACCTGATCGACGTGCTGCCGCCAGGGCTATACGAAGCTACTTTCGAGGCGAGGGGGCCCGACACGACCAATGACGACCTTGCGGTCGGTCAGTGGGTGATGCGCTGCGAGGCGCGGACACTCGACGACATAAGGGCCATGGGCGGAAACTCTCCGGAGGACGAGCGGCGCTTCGAGACCGCCAAGCGCGTCTCGGAGAGGAACCTCGATGCCTACCGGAAATACGTGCAGCCCTGGGTCAAGTCGATGGTGACGCCCCAGATGGCGGAACTGATGCGCAAATGGCATCCGTTACGCGTGCAATATGACGCGTTCAATAGCCGCAATCCCTTCATGAAGGCGGTTGAGAATATGGCCGACAAGGCGCGCGAAGAGCGCAAGCCGGTGACCGAGGACAACCCGTTCCTCGCATTCCAGGAGCGGATGTCAAAGCAGATCGTCAGTTCGCTCGATCAATGGCGCGATCAGCAGGAGGCGCTCAGCGAGGCAATGTTCCTCGCCGTCTATGGATCGCCCGCCCTGCAGGCCGCAGTCGGCGTCGATCCGCAGTCCGAGATATCGCGCCGGCGCGAAATGGACCCGAAACACCGGGAACTCCTGCAGGCCCGCATAGCCGAGCTGAAATCCAAGATCGGCTCTGGAGGGCTGCGGGAGGCAGGCATCCGCGCGCTGCTCTATGTCGGCTCCGCCCGCGGCATGGTGGATGAACGCAGCCTCGAAGCTTTGCGGCACCTGCGCCGGACCGACGAGGCATCGCGGCTTTCGCTGGCCGAGTTCAAGATGCTGGTGCGCGAGCAGTTCTTCATGCTGCTGCTCGACAAGGAAGCAGCGCTTGCGGCTATCCCCAAACTTCTGCCCGACAACAAGGGCGAGCGCCGCAGGATATTCGCGGCCATTCAGGAAGTGCTGTCGGTGAGCGCAGAGATATCCGGCGAGGTGGCCTCGCGTCTTGAACAGGTGGCCAAACTGTTCGGACTCGATGATCCCGGCAAGACGGTCGCCTTCGATCCGAAGGCGAAGGCGTCATAGGTCGCAGTGCAGATATTGGGAGCGAAGCCATGAATGTTGCGACAGCCGGAACAGCCGGGTCGAAATATGATCGTCTGATCGCCGCCGCCCAGAAGGTGCCGGCGGTGCCGACCCTGGTCGTGCATCCCTGCGACGAGGGTTCGCTACGCGGCGCGCTCGATGCCGCGGCAGCCGGCATCATCACGCCGATCCTCGTGGGACCTGCGGGCAAGATCAAGGATACGGCGGCCAAGTTCGGTCTGAACATCGCGGGATGCGAGATCGTCGACGCGCCGCATAGCGAGGCGGCTGCGGCGAAGGCGGTGGAAATGATCCACGAGGGGAAGGGCGAAGCCCTGATGAAGGGCAGCCTGCACACCGATGAACTGATGCGCAGCGTCACGGCGAAGGTCGGCGGATTGCGCACCGAGCGGCGCATCAGTCATGTCTTCGTCATGGATGTGCCGGCCTATGCCGACACGCTGTTCATCACCGATGCCGCCATCAACATCGCCCCCGACCTCGACGGCAAGCGCGACATCATCCAGAACGTCGTCGATCTCTTTAACCTGGCAGGCTTCGGCACGACACCGCGGGTTGCCATCCTGTCGGCGGTCGAAACCGTCACCTCCAAGATTCCGTCCACCATCGAGGCGGCCGCACTGTGCAAGATGGCCGATCGCGGCCAGATCACCGGCGCCTTGCTGGACGGGCCTCTCGCCTTTGACAACGCCATCGACGTGGAGGCGGCGAAGATCAAGGGCATCAAGTCGGAAGTGGCGGGCCGCGCCCAAATCCTCGTCGTGCCGGACCTGGAGTCGGGCAACATGCTGGCGAAAAATCTTGCCTATTTCGCCCACGCTGACGGTGCCGGCATCGTGCTCGGTGCGCGCGTGCCGATCGTACTGACGTCACGCGCGGACTCGCCGCGGGCGCGGATGGCGTCGGCCGCGGTCGCCGTGCTTTACGCTAACGCGCGACGGCGCAAAGCGCCGATCGCGGCCGGGTGAACACCATGGACACCATCCTCGTCGTCAATGCCGGTTCCTCCAGCGTCAAGTTCCAGGTCTTCGCGGTGGAAGGCGCGACAGGATTGCAGCGGCAGATCAAAGGCCAGATGGATGGGATCGGCAGCCGTCCGCGGCTTCGCGCCAGCGGTCCGAACGGCGATCCGTTGGCCGATCGGGCCTATCCGGTCGAGGCGGTGGCCGATGTGCCGGCCGCGATGTCGATTGCGGGCGCCTGGCTGCGCGAACTCAATGTCAATCCGATCGCCGTCGGTCACCGCGTCGTCCACGGCGGGCCGGATCACGCGCGCCCGGTGCTGATCGATCATGCGGTGGCGACGCGGCTGGAACGCTACGTTTCGCTGGCGCCGCTGCATCAGCCCTACAACCTCGCGCCGATCAGGACGCTGCTGGGGCATTCTCCGTCACTGCCGCAGGTCGCCTGCTTCGATACCGCGTTCCATCGCGACCACGATGCGGTCGCGGACCATTATGCCATTCCATACCAGCTCCATACCGAAGGCATCCGGCGCTACGGGTTCCATGGCCTGTCCTACGAGTACATTGCCAAGCGCCTGCCGCGGGTTGCGCCTGAGATCGCGGGCGGACGCGTGATCGTCGCCCATCTCGGCAGCGGCGCCTCGATGTGCGCCATCAAGAACGGGAATAGCGTCGAAAGCACGATGGGCTTCACGGCGCTCGACGGGCTCGCCATGGGAACGCGGCCGGGCCAGCTTGATCCCGGCGTGGTGCTCTATCTCCTCACGGAAAAGGGCATGTCGGCCTCGAACGTGCAGAATTTTCTTTACCGCGACTGCGGCCTCAAGGGCCTGTCCGGCGTCAGCAACGACATGCGCGAACTCGAAGCCAGTTCGGATCCGCGCGCGGCATTCGCGATCGACTACTTCGTCTACCGGGTCGGCCTCAATGCCGGGATGCTGGCGGCGGCGCTGCAGGGGCTCGATGCCTTCGTGTTCACGGCGGGGATCGGCGAGAACTCCGCCACCATCCGCGCCCGCATTGTCGAGAAGCTGGCCTGGCTCGGCGTTGCGCTGGACCCTGCCGAGAACGACCGGCATGCCGGCAGGATATCCCGGTCCGACAGCCGCATTCCCGTTTATGTCGTCCCCACCGACGAGGAATTGATGATTGCGCAGCACACCCTGGCGCTGCTCACGAACCGGCCGTCGCCGAACCAGAAACGCGAGAGAGTGTCATGAATATCCCGGTTTTCCCCGAGACCAAGATCGCACTCAAGGGCAAGAAGGGGCTGGTCGTCGGCATCGCCAACGACCAGTCGATCGCTTGGGGCTGCGCCAAGGCATTTCGTGCGCTGGGTGCCGACCTTGCCGTCACTTACCTGAACGAAAAGGCGAAAAAGCACGTCGAGCCGCTGGCGAAAGCGCTGGAGGCGCCGATCTTCATGCCGCTGGATGTCATGGTCGAGGGCGAGATCGAAAAGGTCTTCGATCACATCAAGAAGGAGTGGGGCCAACTGGATTTCCTGCTTCACTCGATTGCGTTTTCGCCCAAGGGCGCGCTGCATGGCCGCGTGGTGGATGTCGACCGCGAGGGATTTCAGAAGACCATGGACGTGTCGTGCTGGTCGTTCATGCGCATGGCGCATCTCGCCGAACCGCTGATGAAGAATGGCGGCACCATCTTCACCATGACGTATTACGGCAGCCAGATGGTAGTGAAGAACTACAATGTCATGGGCGTTGCGAAAGCGGCGCTCGAGGCGGCGGTGCGCTATATCGCCGCCGAACTCGGGCCCAAGGGCATTCGCGTCCATGCCATTTCGCCGGGGCCGCTGGCGACGCGCGCCGCGTCAGGCATCCCCGAGTTCGACGAACTGATGGACAAGGCGCAATCGCAAGCGCCGGCACGCAGCCTGGTCAGTATCGACGACGTCGGCAAGGCGACCGCGTTTCTGGCGCTGGATGGTGCCAAGCTCATCACCGGTAGCGTGCTCTACGTCGATGGCGGCTATCACATCATCGATTGAGGGAGTGCGCTTCGCGGCGCGTCAGCGGTAGTGAAGCCCGATCACCTCGGCGACGCAGGCGGGACGCTGTCCGCCGTCGATCTCGATCACCACGCGATAGTGCACCCGCAGGCCGTCGGGCGGCACTTCCTCGGCCTCGGCAATACTGATCCGTCCGCGCAGGCTTGAGCCCGCCGGCACCGGTGACAAATAGCGGATTCGGTCGGCGCCGTAGTTCAGGGTGTTCTTCAGGCCCTTCAGCCCCATCACCGAGCGTATGAACATCGGCGCCAGGCTGAGCGACAATAGACCGTGCGCGATGGTCTTGCCGCCCGGCATCTCCGCCTTGGCACGTTCCTGGTCGACATGGATCCACTGTTCATCGCAGGTCGCGTCCGCAAACTTGTTGATGCGATCCTGCGTCACCTCGATCCAGTCGCTGACGCCGACCTCCGTGCCGACGGCGGCCTTGAGTTCCTCGAAGCCATTGAATATGCGCATGGGTAACAGTCCCGTTGGTCAGAGCTTCATTTCCGGCACCTTGTCCGGGATCGCGAGCTCGGCTTCCGTTACCGCCATGACTTCGGCGACCGATATGCCGGGGGCGGTCTCCCAAAGCGTCGCCTTGCCGCCGGGAAAGGCGATGACGGCGATTTCGGTTACGACGAGGTCGACCGGCCGCACCGAAGTCAGGGGCAGGCTGCACCTGGCGACGATCTTGGACTTGCCCTTGGCGGCATGCTGCATGGCGATGATGACGCGCTTGGCACCGCTCACGAGATCCATGGCGCCACCCATGCCGGGCACCATCTTGCCGGGGACGGTCCAGTTGGCGAGGAGACCGCTGGCATCGACCTGCAGTCCGCCGAGCACGGTGATATCGACATGGCCACCGCGGATCAGCCCGAACGACATCGCGCTGTCGAAGGTGGCTGCGCCCGGCAGCGCGCTGATCGGCCGGCCGCCGGCATCGGTCAGCAACGGGTGCGCCATGCCCTGCTCGGGAATGGGGCCGGTGCCGATCAGTCCGTTCTCGGACTGGAAGAACACGTTGAGCCCTGCAGGGACGTAATTGGCAACCAGTGTCGGAATGCCGATGCCGAGATTGACGAGATTGCCGGGACGAAGCTCCTGCGCAACGCGACGGGCGATGATGGTTTGTGCATCCATGGTTTCACCCGTTCGCGACGAGATAGTCGACCAATGGTCCCGGCGTCACGACGTGATCGGGCGCGATGACGCCGACCGGAACGATGTTTTCGGCGGTGACGATGACGGTGTCGGCCGCCATCGCCATGACAGGATTGAAGTTGCGGGCGGTGAGGGCATAGGCGAGGTTGCCGAGATAGTCGGCGAGAAAGGCGTGGATCAGCGCGAAGTCGGCGCGCAGCGCGGTTTCCAGCAGGAACGGCTTGCCGTTCACCTCGATCCGCTGCTTGCCTTCCTCGACAGTGGTGCCGACCCCGGTCGGCGTCAGCACGCCGCCGAGACCGCAACCGCCGGCGCGGATCCGTTCGACGAAGGTGCCCTGCGGGATCAGGTCGATGTCGGTCTGCTTCGAAAGCATCTGCTGCTGCGCCTTCGGGTTCAGCCCGATATGGGTGCCGATCATGCGCGATACCTGTGCAGCGTCGAACAGCTTGCCGACGCCCCTGGAAGGCACTGCTGCATCATTGCTGATGAGGGAGAGGCCGGACTTCTTCTGGCGTACCAATTCGTCGAGCAGCCGTTCCGGCGTGCCGACGCCCATGAATCCGCCGACCATGATGCTTGCACCGTTGGGGATGAGCGCGACGGCTTCTTCGACGGAAACGGATTTCATGTTCGCGCTCCGGTCGTCGATCGAAAGTTGATCGACGCGAAATGTTGGCGCCCTGTCCGGTCGTAACCTTGATCTGGGTCAAGGCTTGGTCATCCGGCGCGATGAAGCTGACCGACATGGCATCGAGCCGGACAAAATTTTTCCCGCCGGCGGACTGGCTCGCTGGATATCGCGCTTCCTGGCTGACGTCCGACGTCATCGGCGGCGTGACGCTGGCGGCTTATGCGATCCCGGTGTCGCTTGCCTACGCGGCACTCGCCGGGCTTCCGCCACAGGTCGGCATCTACGGCTACATGCTGGGCGGCATCGGGTACGCGCTGCTGGGCTCGTCGCGTCAGCTCGCAGTTGGTCCGACTTCGGCGATCTCGCTGATGATCGCAGCCACCGTCGGGGCGCTGGCGGCGGGCGATCCGGTGCGATACGCGCAGATCGCCAGCATTGCGGCCCTCGCCGTTGCTCTCCTGTGCCTGATCGCCTGGATTTTCCGGCTCAGCATGCTGGTACGCCTGATCAGCGACAGCATTCTGGTCGGCTTCAAGGCCGGCGCCGGGCTCACCATCATCATGACGCAGTTGCCCGGCCTCTTCGGGGTGGCCGGCGGCGGGCACAATTTCTTCGATCGTCTGATCAGGCTGCTCGGCCAGCTCGGCGATATCCATTGGATCGTCCTGGCGATCGGGCTCGTGGCGATCGCGCTGCTCCTGCTCGGCGATCGCTTTCTGCCTGGCAAACCGGTCGGCCTCACCGTCGTCGCCCTGTCTATCCTCATGGCCACTCTGCTCAGTCTTCCGGCGCGAGGCATCCCCGTGACGGGCAATATCCCGAGCGGGCTGCCGAGTTTCGCCATCCCGACCTTTGGGCTCCTGGAGTTCGACGAGCTGTTTCCGCTCGCCGCCGGCATTTTGCTGCTCGCCTATATCGAGGGTGTGTCTGCGGCGCGAAGCTTTGCGGCCAAACATGGCTATGCACTCGACGTGCGGCAGGAGTTTTTGGGGCTGGGTGCTGCCAATCTCGCGGTATCGCTCGGCCAGGGCTATCCCGTCGCGGGCGGGCTGTCGCAATCGGCGGTCAACGACCAGGCCGGCGCAAAAACGCCGCTGGCGCTGGTCATCTGCTCGGTCACGCTGGCGATCTGCCTGCTGTTCCTTACCGGCCTGCTGACCAACCTTCCCAAGGCGGTGCTGGCCGCGATCGTTTTCACCGCGGTGTACAAGCTGGTGGATGTTCCCGCGCTGGTGCGGATGTGGCGCATCAGCCGGATCGATTTCTATGCCGCGGCAATTGCCCTGGTCTCCGTGCTGCTGCTCGGGATCCTGAAAGGCATCCTGCTGGCGGCAATCGCCTCGATCCTCCTGCTGCTGGCGCGCGCTTCGCAACCGAACGTGGCGTTCCTCGGCCGGCTCCCGGGGACGGGGCGCTATGCGGATAGTGCGCGCAATCCGGATGTCGAGCCGCTGCCCGGCGTCATTGCATTCCGGCCGGAGGCGTCGCTGCTCTACATCAATGCCGAAGCGGTTCTGGAAATAGTGCTGGCCAGGGTTCACGCAAATCCGGAAACCAGGCGCGTCGTTTGCGGCCTCTCGTCTTCGCCATTCATCGATCTCGCAGGCGCAAAAATGCTGCACGATCTGCATGGCGAACTTTGCTCGCGCGGCATCGACTTTCACATCGTCGGCGCCCGCGGACAGGTTCGCGACGTGCTGCAGGCAGACGGTTTGGCGGACAAGACCGACAGCGCCAACTGGACCCGGCGGATGGACAGCGTGCTCGGCGATTTGAAGGCGGGCTGACCCTGCGGACGGCGCCGCGCAGTGATCTGCGGCCTAGTACCGCTCCTCGACGAATTTCATCCTGCGCAGGCTGGCCTGATCATTGTATTCCCCCTTGAGCGAACGCTTCGGTAGCTTGACCTTTTCGCGCGCGACCTTCTTGTACGGGATCGTCTCCAGGATATGCGAGATGACGTTCAGCCGCGCCCGCCGCTTGTCGTCGGAGCGGATCAGGCGCCAGGGCGCGAACTTCGTATCGGTTGCCTCGAACATCATGTCACGCGCCCGCGAGTAGTCGTACCAGCGCCCGAACGACTCGGTGTCCATTGGGCTGAGCTTCCATTGCCGCAGCGGATCCTCGATACGCGCTTCGAAGCGGCGCTGCTGCTCCTCCATCCCGACCTCGAGCCACAGCTTGATCAGGATGATGCCGCCGTCGACGGCGAATTTCTCGACCGGGGGACACAATTCGAGGAACCGCTTGTGCTGTTCCGGCGTGCAGAACCCCATGACATGTTCGACACCGGCCCGGTTGTACCAGCTGCGGTCGAAGATCACGATTTCGCCGCCAGCGGGGAAATGCGCAATATAGCGCTGCAGGAACAGTTGTGACTTCTCGCGGTCGGACGGTGCGGGAAGGGCGGCGACGCGGAACACCCGCGGGCTCACCTTTTCGGTGAGCGCCTTGATGGTGCCCCCCTTGCCGGCGGCGTCGCGGCCCTCGAACAGGATGATGATCCGCAGCTTTTCGGCCTTGACCCATTCCTGCAAATGGCAGAGCTGCACCTGAAGCTTGCGCAGCTCTTTCTCATATTCCTTCCGCTTCATCTTCTCTGGAGCTTCGTCCTTGGCCATAGGCAATCACCCCCGTTCGGCAGCTATCTGACGCAATATGGCTAAGCATCCCAGCTGATGGTGATGCTGATGTCGCCGGGCACACCGCCCGGGAAATCGACGATCTGGTAGCGGATGCGATAGCCGCGCGGTTGAAGGTAATCGCTCCAGAGCTGAAAGATCTCCTTCGGAATCCCGGTCAGTGTCTTTTCCCAGCCCTTTTCCATCTGGTTGATGGCGCGGCCCCGGTCCGTGCACAGCGTGTTCGGAAAGCGATAGACCTGCACCTCGGATAGCCCGTTGCGGACCGCGCGCTGGATCACGTTCGAGGCCAACTCGACCTTCTCATCCTCGGTCAAACCCGATGGCTTGCTGAGCCTGTCGATCAGGGCGTGTTTCTCGGCTTCGGCCGCGGCGAGACGCTTGGCGTGCTCGTCGGCCCGTTGCGCCTCCTTCAGGGCTGCCTGCTTCTGGATTTCCTTTGCGCTGGGAATGAGGTCGTCGATCTTGGCCATATTTGTCTCCTGAATGGGCGTTCGCCGTCCTGCTTGCTCCGAAGTTAGGTCGGCGACCGGCGGGTACCTCTTGATTCAGATCAAGCATTCGGAGACCCTAGCGCCCACTGTGCGACCGCTGCGGCAGCTTCGGTCGATTACGGGGAGCAGGAAGTTTTGGCTGTACAGATGCATCCGGCAGCGCCACATCATCTGCCGTTCTTCATTCCCGGCCCCGACGGGTCGGATCCCTTGATCGTGGCGACGGGCATTTTCCTTGTAGGTACCGTGCTGTGGGTCGGTACGCTGTACTGGAAGCTGCACAGCCTGCCCGAACGCATGGCGCACAAGACGCAGAAGCTGCAGTTCGAAATCGTGGCTGTTCTCGGCTTGATCTCGCTTTTCACCCACATGCACATCTTCTGGGTCGCGGGCTTGTTGCTCGCGATGATCGACCTGCCGGATTTCGGCACCCCGATGCGCAGTATCGCCGATTCGGTCGAGCGCATTGCCGACGCCAGTCCGGGCGCGCCCCCTGCCGAACGCGAGGTTGAAGCCGCACCTGGCGGTGACGCCGGTGCCAGCACGCCCGCGAAGGAAGGGGTGCGCAGCCATGCTTGAGCTGATGCTCTGTTCGCTTTTTACCATAGTGCCGGATTACCTCTACCGCCGCTATCGACAGGGCAAGCGGCTAGGCAAGGAGATCACGTTCTTCTCCGTCTGGTACGAGTTGCGGTGGGGTATCACCGCCTGCCTGATGCTGACGATCGGTCTGATCACCATGATCTTCTATTTCCACCCCTCGACCACTTCGGCGGCGCTCTACTTCAGGACGGTGCCGATCCTGCCCGAAGGTTCGGGCCGCGTCGTCGAGGTCAACGTCGGCTTCACCGAGGCGGTGAAGAAGGGCGACGTTCTTTTCCGGCTGGACAGTTCGAGGCAGGAGGCCGCGCTGGAGACCGCCAGGCGAAGGATCGCCGAGGTCGACGCGGCGATGATCGCGGCGCGGGCCGACATCGTCAAGGCGGAAGCCCAGGTCGGGGAGGCCAAAGCCTCCTTGCAGCAGGCTAAAGACGAATTGGACGTGAAGAGTGAATTGCAGCGCCGCAATCCCGGCATCGTGCCGCAGCGCGACATCGACAAGCTGCAGGTGCTTGTCGATCAGCGGCAATCCGGCGTCGACGCGGCGAACGCCGTCAGGGAATCGGCGGCGTTGCGCGTCTCCACGCTGCTGCCGTCCGAGCGGGCGCGCGCCGAGGCGGAGCAGGCGCAGGCGCAAGTGGACCTGGACAAGACCTTGGTCCGTGCCGGCGTCGATGGCCGCGTCGAGCAATTCCTCGTCCGCCCCGGCGACCTCGTCGCCCAGATCATGCGGCCAGCCGGAATCCTGATCCCGGACGAGGCGGGCCGGAACAGGTTGCAAGCCGGATTCGGGCAGATCGAGGCCCAGGTCATGAAGCCCGGCATGATCGCGGAAGCCACCTGCATCTCGAAGCCCTGGGTGATCATTCCGCTGGTCGTCACCACCGTGCAGGACTTCATCGCCACCGGCCAGTTCCGGTCCAGCGAAGTGTTGATCGATCCCCAGAACTTGCAAAGGCCGGGCTCGATCCTCGTATTCCTGGAGCCGCTCTACAAGGGAGGCCTTGACGGCGTTACGCCGGGCAGCACCTGCATCGTCAATGCCTACACCAGCAACCATGACGTGATAGCCGATCCGAAAACCGGCGCGTTGAAAGGTTTTGCCCTGCACGCCGTCGATGCGACCGGACTCGTTCATGCATTGCTGTTGCGGATCCAGGCACTGCTGCTGCCGATCAAGACTTTGGTGCTGAGCGGTCATTGAGGGAAGGAAAAGATGAAGGATGACTCTACTCGCGCCGCCGCAGCGGCTCTTCTGTTCGCGGCGTCCATCGCCATGCCGGACTCTGCGACCGCCTTGGATCTCAACGGCGCTTGGGCGACGGACGCGGACAATTGCGCCAAGGTATTCGTGCACAAGGGAGCGCAAGTCTCCTTCACCGAGATGTCCGATGTTTATGGCGGCGGCTTCATCATCGAGGGCGACCAGATCATCGGCAAGTTCGCACGGTGCCGTATCAAGGCGAAGAAGGACGATGGGAAGACGATCAACCTGGTCGCGGCCTGCGCTTCCGACATCATGCTGTCGAGCGTGCAGTTCAGCCTCAGGGAAGTGGACGCCAATGCCGTGATCCGCCAGTTCCCGGGAATGGACGGCATGGAGATCAAATACGCGCGTTGCCGGGCGCCGTAGCAGTCGAATTGGTGGCCTGATCTGTCCCGGCTGCGTTGATCCCGTCGTTCAAATGACCAGGATGCCGCAGATCACAATCCACGCGACGAACATCATCGCCAGACCATACCAATAGCGGTCCGGGCGATTTTTGTTCATGACAGGAAAAGGCTGGCTACTTGATAAAGCGCAAACGCCAGCTGACCGAGCATGACGGCAAGTGCAATCGCGAAGAGATAGAAGCCGTAATACATTGCGATTGACCTCAAATATTCCCCTGAGGCTCACGCAGCACTGCGCGAGACCGGAAAACAAAACTCGGTACTAGCAATGATTTGCCGTCTTGATTCGCCAAGATGAGTCAGTAAGGAATCGGCGTCAATAAGGATCTTGGCGTTTCCTTGTTCAAGCGAAGGCGGCGAGTCTCTTTTGCCACGCTCAGGTGAAACAGCTCGCCGGATTCGGAAGGCCTGCCAGCCTTGACCAACGGACATGAATGAGCGCCAGCCGATCCGTAATGGCTCAGGCAGCCATGATCTTGAAACCCCACAAGACAACAGCAATGGCAGCGATGATGCAGGCAGCCGTCAGGGCACGCTCCAGGACATGGATCTTCATTGTTTCCATCCCGTTCTCGTCACTACCCCGCGTGGAGGCTATGTGATTCCACGATGCGGCAGCAACCTGGGAATCCGCGCTTTCACATCTTGGTCAAATATCCGGAAACGAATCGCCATAAAGATTTGCTCCGCCTCAAAGCGTGACCAGGACGATGCCTTTACGGCAGGCTTTTGCTTCCATCGCGCGGCGGCCGCGGCCGGCCGGCCGGTCGGTCAGATCGCGGGCGCACTCATGCAGTTGCTAAGCCGCAAACGGATGCGATCAAACCAAGACCCGGGCGGTGCCGTCCTAGCCGATAGTCTATCCGTGCTCGTCCGGATTGAGGTCCGACGCCCGACATGATTGATTGCGGCTTCCCGGCGGAGCGTTGTTGGCCGTCTTGCGGATTTGTTTTGCGTTTCGGAAGGCGGGGGTCTGGCCGTGCGGCGGCTGGACCCCTTTTCTCGACCTGATCCCTGGCGCGGGGACACTTGCCGATGGGCAATGCGTGGGCACGGCCAACCGGCCTCCGCGCCGGCACGCAACGACATTGAACGCCGGATCGCCACTGCCACGCCACCAAATCGCCCAACGACTCAACGACGTCTGTTGCACTGGGCCGGGGCGATGCGCATGGGTGCAGCAATGATGCGCTTTGGGTCCAATCAACATCCAACTGCGGCTCTGAGTGGGCTCGCGCCGCGCTTTCCCGGCGTCGTTCCGGATATCGGACCGGCCGGGAAAGGTGGCCTGGTTACGCTGGATACTCGCGGCGCGAAAAACCTGCACCAAGGGAGAAACTGATGGATACCCCAACGCCTGCTGCCGCACCCGATGAAAAAACACCTCCACAGGAGGAGACCTTGGCGACACAACCCAACAAAGAAAAATCTGCTTCCTCCAGCCCGCTGGAGGTCAGCGCCGAACGGTTCAATACTTCCGTCGCCCGCCTGACGGTGAACTCGATAGACGAACTTCACAAGCTGGTTTCGGAACTCCAGAAAATGCAGGAGTTCCTGAAATCCGAAGTCGACAGCGTGCAACGCCAGA
Organism: Pseudomonadota bacterium; assembly: GCA_023422775.1. Lineage (GTDB taxonomy): Bacteria > Pseudomonadota > Alphaproteobacteria > Rhizobiales > Xanthobacteraceae > Bradyrhizobium. The sequence goes on along the minus strand of JAFAGM010000004.1, from coordinate 67,083 downwards.
TCGACAGCGCGGTGGCCGGGATCAATATCATCGTCGAAACGATTGGCCCGTGGAAGAGCATTACGGTTCCGCATACGCTTCCATCCGGCAATCGCAACGTCCGCGCGGGAGGACCGGCGGCCGCTATCGAGCAACGCATGCGTGTCGGCTAGCAACCGGCCGCGCCGCGCCGTTTCGTGATCCCTGCCGGTTTCGCGAAGGCGCGCCGGTGAGCGGAGAGGTATGGGCACGAAAGCAGCCCGGGTTATGGCGTGTCCGGGCACAACAAGATAATGCGCGAGGAAATCCAGACCCGCGACATCTGCAAGCGCTGACGTTCGGCCGGTGCCCGCGAACTGCGGGCGCCTGCCGTGTGGATCGGCGTTTTCGATATCTGCCGTGCCGATTCTGCGACTGGAAAGCCGTCCCGACATCCCATAGGCTTGTCGGGACCGGCGGATAGCGCCGGCAAAGCGGGGATACGCCCGCTATCCATGGATGGAAACGCGAGGGCAGTGCCATGAAAATACGCCCCACCGGCGTGATACCCCCGATGACGACGCCATTCCGGAAGGATGGCGAGATCGATTTCAAACAGGTCGCACCGCAGGTCGACTGGCTGATCGGCGCCGGCAGCCATGGCATGGCGGCGGGCGGTTCAACCGGCGAGGGACATACGCTCGACTACGAGGAATATCGCGACCTGATGGCGGCGACGGTGGAAGCCGCCAGGGGGCGCGCACCTGTCATCGCCGGCATCATCGTCGACTCCACCCGCGATGCGATCCGTCGCGGCAGGCTGGTGCGCGACATGAACGTCGCAGCCCTCCAGGTGACGCCGGTGCATTATTTGTTCAAGCCGGACGAGCAGGCGATGGTCGATCATTTCCGCCGCATGGCGGATGAAACCGGGATGCCGATCATCATCTACAACGTGGTGCCGTGGTCCTATCTCTCGCCGGCACTGTTGACCCGCATCATGAACGAGGTTCCGCTGGTCGTCGGCGTCAAGCAGAGCGCCGGTGACCTGAAGCTGTTCGCCGACCTCATGATGATGGCGCCGGACAAATTGATCTACAGCGCGGTCGACGCGTTGATGTATCCATCCTATGCGCTCGGCGCGCATGGCTCGATCGCGGCAATCCTCAGCGCTGCGCCGCATGCTTCCGTCGAGCTTTGGAATGCGGTCAAGGCCGGCGATCACGCCCGCGCGCTCGAACTGCACAAGAAACTGCTGATGCTGTGGAACGCCATCGTCTCGGACAATCTGCCGGCGTGCACGCGCTACTCGCAGTCGCTGCAGGGATTGCCCACGACGTTCTCCCGCGCGCCAATGCCGGAGGCCTCGCCGGCGCAACAGGCCGCGATCAAGGAAGCGCTGGAGGGGCTCGGCGCATTGGGCGGCAGGCGCGTCGAGGCCGCGGAATAATTCCGCCGCGCGAAAACGTCCCGGACACAAGCGGACAAGCCGCCTGAGGGGCGGCTTTACCGACGGCCGTGACCTGTTACTGTCGGTTTCGTACGGGCTCCAACCCATGAGAGCCCCAATTCAAGAACTGAAAACCGAGGTAAGCGCACCCATGAAGGATTTTGCCGGAAAGTTTGCCGTGATCACCGGAGGCGGCACGGGCATGGGTCGCGAACTCGCGCGCCAGCTCGTCGCCGAGGGCTGCAATGTCGCCATGTGCGACGTTTCTGAAGAGGCGATGGCCGAGACCAGGCGGTTGTGCGAGGCGGAAAAGTTGCCGCAGGGGCTGCGCGTCACCACCCACATCGCCGACGTCTCGATCGAGGACCATCTCACGCGCTTTCGCGATGAGCTGATCGAGCAGCAGGCGACAGACAAGATCCATCTCTTGTTCAACAATGCCGGCATCGGCGGCGGCGGCAGCCTGTTCACCAGCACGCGCGATCAGTGGGAGCGCACGTTCAACATCTGCTGGGGCGGCGTCTATCTCGGCGTGCGCACCTTCCTGCCGCTGATGATGAAGGCGGACGAAGCCCATGTCGTCAACACGTCGAGCGTCAACGGTTTCTGGGCAACCGTCGGCATGGGCGTGCCGCACACCGCCTACAGCGCCGCCAAGTTTGCGGTAAAGGGATTTACCGAAGCCCTGATGACTGATCTCCGTCTCAACGCGCCGCATATCAAATGCTCTGTCGTGATGCCCGGGCATATCGGAACCTCGATCGTTTCCAATTCGCGCAAGATCCAGAGCGGGACCGAATCCGACGAACTGAGCCCGAACGAGATCCAGGCGACCCGGCAGCGCCTGAACGGCATGGGCGTCGACACCAAGCCGATGTCGGACGAGGACATCCAGAAGATCGCGCTCGACCGCGCGCGGTCGTTCCGCGACGAGGCGCCGACGACGGCTGCGGCGGCTGCAAAAATCATCCTCGACGGCGTCAAGGCCGAGCGCTGGCGCATCCTTGTGGGCGATGACGCCCACAAGCTTGACGAACGCGTGCGCAAGACGCCGGAGAAAGCCTATACGCCGGAGTTCTTCCGCAGCTTTGCGGAAGAGGTCGGCTGGCGGCTCGGCTGAACTATCCGCGCACGACCCGCTGGCGCGAACCGGGACGGTAGGCGAGACGGGTGTGCCCGGTGCAATAGGGCATGCCGTCGATCGGCGTGTTGCCGCAAAAGCAGAAATCCTCGGCGCCTGGCGTTCCGATCGGCCAGCGGCATCGTTCGTTGCCGAGTTCGAGCAGCGAGCAGCGGCGCTCGCTGGCGATCGGCTCTTCGACTGATGGCTGTCCGTTCTCGAAGACGTCCTGCAGCATCCGGTATTGCAGGCGAGGGATGGATTTTCGCGAACGCTCTCGCGCGGTCTTGTCCGTGCGCGGCTTGGCCCGTGCGGGTCCGCGGGTTAGTTCGAGGCGTGCCAGCTTGCCGATGACGGCGTTTCGGGTGACGCCGATGGCGGCGGCAATCTCGCGGCAGGAGAGGCCTGCGTCGAAGTGGCCCTTGAGCAGTTCGACGCGTTCGGTGGTCCAGGTCGGTCTATTAGCAAACATATGCGGCCCCATTTTCTATGGATCCGCCGCGCCTCGAAAATTCCCGTCAGGACGGCTTTCCGTTGTCGCGGATCGCAAGCAGCCCATCCTTGATGGCGAGCCGAATGCCTTCCTCGATAAGGGTCCGTGCGACGCCGGGAACGCTTGTGCCGTGGGTGCCCTGTCTCACCAATCGCTCGAGATAATTGATGGTCGAAAGCGCCAACGTAACGGGAACGCGGTCGGTTTCGGCTTTTTCTGTAGCCATGGGAAAACGCTACTGTGCAAAAGGTGTACTGAAAAGTATCTATTTAGACTCTATTTAGTTTTGCACAAAGCAGTCAACCGTCTTGTGGATAGTCTCGTATTATATTGAAAAATATAATGAAAATTGACCGGAGGGGCTGTGAATTGGGCGGACGGCCTCTGAACACCCCCGGAGTCTGGCCCCGGGGCTTTCGATGGCGCGGCGAAACGAACCAGCAGCAAAGGCCATTTCTGGATTGCCTCGTGCCGCTCGCAACGACGATGATGTCGGTGGAAGTCGGTACTGTGGGCGCGATGAAGGTAACGAACGGTCTCTACAGCATTCAAATCGAAATGACGGACGGCGGGCAGGGCCACGCCACCGGCGTCATCGTGTTGTTCGACGGAAAGATCGCCGGCGGCGACTCCTACTTTTACTATTCCGGCTCCTACACCGCCGATCGCGGCAAATGGCGTGGCGAACTGATCACCAACGAGCACACCAGATCGGCCGGCGCACGTCCGTTGTTCGGCGGCCGCGAAGTCACCTGCGGCTTTACCGGCTCATATTCCGCCGACGCCGCCGACGTCCACGGAACGGCGCTGGTCGGAAAAACCAGCGTCGCGTTTCACGCCAAGCTCGTCTTGCGCTCGGAGCTGTGAGCCGCGCTATCCGTGCACGACCGTCTTTGCGATCATGCAGTGAACGCCCTTGGAGCCGTTCACGGTCTGGGTCACGCGCAGATCGGCGGCGAGGCTGCACAGCGTGTAGGCGTCCTCGCGCGACAGATTGCGCTTTTCGCCAAGCAGCACGATCATGTCGCGCAGCGCGCGCACCACGCACTGGTCGAGGTCGGGGTCCATCGCCATCGTCATGTAATGATCAGGCGTCTCGGCGCGCGGATAATCCAGCCGCAGATCCTTGCGCAGCGTCAGGCGGAAGCGCCCGCGCAGCGCGGTCTCGATCGCGGTGACGCAGACTTCGCCGTCGCCCTGCACGCCATGGCCGTCGCCGCAGGAGAACAGCGCGCCCGGCACGAACACCGGCAGCAACAGTTTGGCGCCGGAGCCGAGTTCCTTGTTGTCGAGGTTGCCGCCCATCGCGCGCGGGATCAGCGAGGTGATGCGGCCCCAGGCCGGCGGCGGCGCCACGCCCATCACGCCGAAGAACGGCTTGAGCGGCAAATCGAGCCCCCAGGGCATCCGGCCCACCATCCGCTCGCGGTCGAGCGGGATGTTGAGGATGCGCGTTTCGTGAAAATCATCCGGCAAGGTGCCGGAAAGCGGGCGGATCAAGTTCCAGCCCCAATCCTGCCGAAGCTGGACATCGAGGATATCCACCTCCAGCACGTCACCCGGTTCGGCACCGGTGACCGCGATGGGGCCGGTCAAGATATGACCCTGCAGCTGGCGCTCGCATTTCGCATGGATATCGGCGAGTTCGGGCGGGATGTGAAATTTGTTCTTGTCGGGTACCACCTCGGGCCCGCCGCTGAGAGTTTCGATGGTGACTTCGTCGCCGCTGGCGACGGTCAGCACGGGCGCCAGTTTCGCGTCAAAATAGCCCCAGTGGCATGTTTCGGGACTGGAATGCAGGTGGTGGTGAGACATTGCGCGGGCTTTCTTGGCGAGGGCTTTCTTGCCGGAGAGGTGGTGCTCACTGTGTCATTGCCGGACTTGATCGGGCAATCCATCTTTTTCGAAAAGGGTTTTGCGAAGTGGATGGATACGCGGGTCAAGCCCGCGTATGACGAGTTTACCTATCCGCGAGGCTTCCCTTGTTCTTTACTCTGTCCAAGACGGTCGGCTTTCTGCTGTTGCCGACGAATTTCCTGATCGGCGTCGGCTTCATTGGCGCCGTTCTGATGTTCACGCGCTTCGCATCGCTCGGCCGCAAACTGGTGATCGCAGCGGTCCTGCTGCTCGTGATTTGCGGATTGTCGCCGCTGGGGGCAGCCTTGCTCTATCCGCTGGAGCAGCGCTTTCCGCCATGGGATGCGAGGCGCGGCGCGCCCGACGGCATCATCGTGCTCGGTGCGTCGATCGATGCTGATATTTCTGCCGCGCGCGGCATGCCGGTCGTCCGGGGCGCCCCGGACCGGATCATCGCGGCCGCGGCACTGGCGAGGCGATATCCGAATGCGCGCGTGGTATTTACGGGCGGCAGTCCGAACCTCGTCTCGAATGATGCCAGGGAAGCCGATTTCGCCGGCGAGCTGTTCGAAAGCCTCGGCGTCGAAAAATCGCGGCTGACGATGGAACGGCAGTCGCGCAACACCCAGGAGAATGCAGATTTCTCGAAGGCGCTGGTCGCGCCGAAGGACGGCGAGCGATGGCTGCTGGTGACGTCTGCCTTTCATATGCCGCGATCGGTCGGACTGTTCCGGAAGGCGGGATTTGCGGTGGAGCCTTATCCCGTCGATTGGCGTGTCGGCGGGCGCGGCGATCTGACGGCGTTCTCCAGCGTCTCCGTCGAAGGATTGGCACGAACCGATCTGGCGATACGCGAATGGATAGGTCTGATTGCGTACCGGGCCACCGGCAGGATCGACGAGCTGCTACCTGGCCCGGCGGCGAAGTAGCAGCGGATCGGTAGCCGGGCTACAATCGGGGCAACAGGCGTCTGGTTCAGCGCGCCGACTGGGAGAATACGCCATGCAACAGCAGACGTCGCCGGAAGCATTCGATTTGGCCGGCATGGTCGCCGACCTCAACAGCCTGCTTCGGCTGAGGACGACGGTGATCGGCATCAAGATGTTCGCCCGCGTCGAAGAGATGGCGGCGATCCCGAAAATCCGGCGTCCCTCGGCGGTGCATACCACCGACCAGATCGTCAGCATGGCCTCGCGGCTCGGCTGGACCGTCGGAATCACGGGCGAGGATCTGGTCGGCGCGCAGTGCCGCGCGGTGATCGGGCTGGCGCCGCAGGACGAGAAGTGGCTCGCCGGTGAGAACTATGTCGGCGTCTGGCACGGCACGGCGGAGGATGCGCGCAAGCGTCAGGAAGCGCTCGATGTCGTGCCTTTTGGCCGGTACCAGGCGATGGCGGCAAGTCCGCTCACCAGCGGACGGCTCAATCCGCCGGATATCTGTCTCGTCTACGCGACGCCCGGCCAGATGATCATCCTGATCAACGGCCTGCAATATACCGGCTACAAGAAATTCGAGTGGGGCGTGGTCGGCGAAACCGCATGCGCGGATTCCTGGGGAAGGGCGCTCAAGACCGGCGAGCCGAGCCTGTCGCTGCCGTGCTTTGCCGAACGGCGTTATGGCGGCGTGCCGGACGAGGAGATGCTGATGGCGCTGCAGCCGGCGCATCTCGCCAAGGCCATCGTCGGCATGAAGCAATTGGCGAAGAACGGCCTGCGCTATCCCATCGCGCCCTATGGCATTCAGGCCGACGTCCGCGCGGGGATGGGCGTGTCTTACGCCAAGAAATAAGTTCAAAACGGGATTGTATCGTCATTGCGAGGAGCGTAGCGACGAAGCAATCCATTCTTCCTTCTTTTTCGCGGCGAGATGGATTGCTTCGCTTCGCTCGCAATGACGGAAGACCAAGAGTTCACTTGAGGGATACCAGAATATGTCTTCGTCGAAGTTCGACATCGTCGTCTATGGCGCCACTGGCTTTACCGGCCAGCTCGTCGCCGAATACCTTGCCGCGCATTACAAGGACCACGCGAATCTGAAATGGGCGATGGCCGGGCGCAGCAGGGACAAGCTCGCCTCGGTTCGCGATGCCATCGGTGCGCCTCTGGATACGCCGCTGATCGTCGCCGACGCCGGCGACCCCGTTTCGCTGAAGGCGATGGTGGCGCAGGCGAAGTCGGTGATCTCAACCGTCGGTCCGTATCAGTTCTATGGCAACGACCTGATTGCGGAGTGCGTGGCGTCAGGCGTCGACTATTTCGATCTCTGCGGCGAACCGCTGTGGATGCGCCAGGTGATCGACAGGCATGAGGCGGCTGCGAAAGCGAGCGGTGCGCGCATCGTGTTCTCGTGCGGGTTCGACTCGGTGCCGTTCGAACTCGGTGCGTTCTATGTGCAGGAGGAAGCCAGACGCGTGTTCGGCGCGCCGGCTTCGCGCGTCAAGGGACGTGTGCGCGACATGCGCGGCACGCTTTCGGGTGGAACGGCGGCGAGCGCCAAGGCGACCTTCGAGGCGGTTGCCAAGGATCTCAGCCTCGTTGCGACGCTCAAGGATCCGTTTGCGCTGACGCCCGGATTCAAGGGGCCGAAGCAGCCGCCGGGCAGCAAGCCGGCTTATGAGGAAGACCTGCAGTCCTGGAGCGCGCCGTTCATGATGGCGCTCATCAATACCCGTAACGTCCATCGCTCGAACATGCTGATGGGTTTTCCGTACGGCAAGGAGTTCGTCTACGACGAGATGGTTTTGACGGGGCCCGGAGAGAAAGGCGAGGCCAACGCCAGGCTCGTGATGGCCGCCAACACCGAAAAGACCGGCCCCAATGCACCCAAGCCGGGCGAGGGACCCTCGAAGGAGGAACGCGAGAATGGGCGTTACGATCTGCTCTATGTCGCCATCGCCCCCGACGGACGACAGGTTCGCGCATCAGTGAAGGGCGACCGCGATCCCGGCTATGGCTCGACCTCGAAGATGATCTCGGAATGCGCGATCTGCCTGCTGCGCGATGCGCCGGACGTTGCGGCGGGAATCTGGACGCCGGGGGCAGCAATGCAGCACAAGCTGATCAAGCGGCTGGTCGATCACGCCGGCCTGACGTTCACGGTGGAAAAGTAGAATCGTGGGGCCGGGCACGCCTTGCTTTGCCTACCCTACTGACCGTGATCGGCCTTCTTCCAGCGCTCGGCGGCGACGAACATGCCCCACATCACGCCCAGCGTCAGCCAGAAATGGCGCCAATGGTCGGTGTCGATGATGAAGCCTTCGCCCACCGTGCCGAGAAATGCTGAAAAGATCGCGAGGTAAGTCCACTGCCACGGCACGCGGACAAACACGTAGCGGAAGCCTGTCAGGACGGTGACGAAGACCAGTGCGGGATAGCAGACGCCGGACAGCCAGCCGCCTGACATGAACGCATTGAGGAACGAGTTGTGGGTGTCTTCCGGAAAGAAGCGGTTGAACTGCAGCGGGCCGATGCCGAACGGCAGCCCGAGTGCCATCTCGGCGCCGAGGATGTGCCGGCCGAAGCGGCCGAAGCGGCCCTCATCGTAGCTCTGGTCGAAACTGGCGCGCTGCTTGAACAACTCCGAGACTGTATCGAACGACAACAGTACCGCGACCAGCGCCGCCGCCAGCACCACGGTGACGAGCGCGATCGCGATGATACGCGAGCGCTGCGACTGCGAGCGGCTGGTCAGCACCATCAGCGCCAACATGGAGGCGGAGGTGAGGATCAGCATGCCCCATGCGGCGCGTGAGAACGCCAGCAGAATGGCCAGCGAGATGATGCCGAACGCGATTGCGTTGCGGAACGCCTTGCCGATGCGATCCGAGACCACGCTCTGCAGCGTGAACAGCGCCGGCAGGACCAGGAACGCGGCGTACACGTTCGGATCCTTGTAGGTGCCGCGGGCGCGGTCATACAGCGTCAGCAGGTCCCGCCCGCCGGGGATGAGGTTGAAATAGCCCGCGATTCCCGCGATCGACGCGATCAGTGCGCCGACGATGAGGCCGCGCCGGAGCATGTCGAGCCGCGCCGCGGCGTCCTCCGAGATCACCATCGCGAAGAAGATGACGGTGACCGCCATGTACCAGGAGGTCGCGATCCAGTTCGGGACGCCGGGCCGGTCGAACACCGCGATCGCGCTAATGCTGTAGCCGAGATTGACCAGGAACAGCAGCAAGAGCAGCGGCATGAATACCAGCCGCATCCGCATGCCGGTTGCGAAAAAGATCAGCGTGGCCGCAAGCGTGACCAGCTCATAGGGGCTGGGCTCGATGAAGACGATGGCGATGGACGCGCCGGCCAGCCACACCATCGCGCGCTGCAGCGCAAGCACGCCGGGCGCGGCCGTCGCCGGCACGAGGGAATTCCCGGCTGTCGCCGCATACGCCATTACATACTCACGCAACTCAACAGGACGACGTAGCCGCTATTCTCTTAACTCAATAAGCGTTCTCGTTCCTGGTCATCAGCGCCAGCGGCGTCTTGAGCAGGATGTAGAGGTCGAACAAGACCGACCAGTTCTCGATGTAATAGAGATCGAATTCGACGCGCTTCTGAATCTTCTCGTCGGTATCGACTTCGCCACGCCAGCCGTTGATCTGCGCCCAGCCGGTGATACCCGGCTTGACGCGGTGGCGCGCGAAATAGCCGTCGACGGCCTCGTCGAACAGCCGGCTCTGCAACTTGCCCTGCACGGCATGCGGGCGGGGACCGACCAGAGAGAGGTTGCTCTTGAAGACGACGTTGAAGAGCTGCGGCAATTCGTCGAGGCTGGTCTTGCGGATGAAGCGACCGACGCGGGTGACGCGCGGATCGCCCTTGGTCACGACCCTGGTGGCGAGCGGATCGGCATGCTCGTGATACATCGAGCGGAACTTGAAGACGTCGATGCGTTCGTTGTTGAAGCCGAATCGCTTCTGCCGGAACAGCACCGGGCCGGGGCTGTCGAGTTTGACCGCGAGCGCGACCAGACCCATCACCGGCAATGCCAGCAGCAGGATCATAAAGCCTGCGACGTGGTCGAACAGCCACTTCATCACCAGGTCCCAGTCGGTGATCGGCGCTTCGAACACGTCGAGCGTCGGCACCTCGCCGAGATAGGAATAGGAGCGGGGACGGAAGCGCAGCTTGTTGGTATGGGCGGAAAGCCGGATATCTACCGGCAGCACCCACAATTTCTTCAGCATCTCGAGAATGCGCGTCTCCGCCGAGATCGGCAGCGCGAACAGCACGAGGTCGACGCGGGTGCGGCGAGCGAATTCGACGATGTCGTCGACCTTGCCGAGTTTCGGGCTGCCGGCGCAGGTATCCATGGCGCGGTCGTCATTACGGTCGTCGAACACGCCGAGCATTTCGATGTCTGAATCATCCTGGGCGTTGAGCGCCCTTACGAGCTGTTCGCCGTTCTCGTCCGCGCCGACCACGATGGTGCGGCGATCGAGCCGGCCCTGGCGCGCCCAGCGGCGAACGAGAGACCGCAGGAACACACGCTCGGCCACCAGCGCCGCCAGGCCGACGAAGAAGAACGCCGTGAGCCAGAGTCGCGAAATATCGCCGCCGCGCTTGACGACAAAGGATGCGCCGATGAACAGCAGGAACACGAAGGCCCAGGATGAAATCATCCGCGACATCTGGCGCAACTGGCCGCGGAATACCTGGACTTCATAGATGTCCGCAGCCTGGAAGCAGAGCACGGCTGATGCCGTCATGGCGAAGATCGCCGCGATATATTCCCAGCTGAAACCGCCGAGGCGGACAACGTAGGCAAAATATAGCGCGATGCCGATGGCGCTCAGCAGCACGAAGTCGGCGAGGCGAGCCGCGCCCGCGATCACGATCGGCGAATAGGCGCGGCCAACTTTCTGGTTGGTGACCGCAAGGGCCGCGGGCGTCAGCCGGCGACGCCGTTCGACCGGCGGCCGGTTGGCGGTGGCATCGACCGCGGCCGTTGCCGCGGCACTGAGCATCGAGCGAGCGCTGATCTGATCCACTTGTCCAAGTCCGTTTTGTACAAGTCCGTTCTTGAGCAAGCACATGGGTGTGCGCTCGCCGGTGCGGAATTCCCCACACCACGGGCTTACGGGACAAATCGGAAGAAACAGTTACGTTGGTAAAGAACGGTTAACGACTGGCAAACGCGTCGCGGTAGCCGGCCAGCACGCCTTCGACCATGGCCTTCTGGGAAAAGTGCATGAAGATGCGCTCGCGCAGCGATTTGGCGCGTTCTTGTGTCGCGGCGGGGTCATCCAGCGCGCGCTTGATGGCGTCGGCCATGGCGGCGGGATTGCCGGGAGCGAACAGGGCATCGGGGAAGGGTCCGAAAATCTCGGGGATGCCGCCGACATTGGCGGCAACCATCGGAATGCCGGCAGCGGCGGCCTCGATCACGACATAAGGCATCGAATCCCCGCGGGAGGGGACCACGAGCAGCGATCCCTTGGAGAAGCCGTGGCGTGCCTTGACGTGGCCTATGAAGCGCACGGCTTCGCCGAGGCCGAGCCGTTCGACCTGAGCCTTGATGCTTGCGGTTTCCTCGCCATCGCCCGCGAGCGTCACCTTCACCAGTCGGCCGTCTGCGCGCAACCGCGCTACCGCATCGACCAGCAGGTCGGCGCCCTTGATGCGACGGAACTCGCCGACATACATCAGCTCGGTGGCGTCCTCGGCCTTCACGACCGGATCGAATTCGCCGGCGGTGACGCCGTTGAACACGCAGCGCACCAGTCCCTTTGGCGTGCCGATCATACGCTGATAGGTGTCGCGCGCGAACGCGCTTTCGAACAGGAACAGATCCGTTTCGTTCATCAGCGCGCGCTCGATGCGGGCATAGACGTTGCCCTTGAGCGTGCTCAGCGGATAGTGCAGCGAGCCGCCGTGCGGCGTGTAGACCCTGATTTTGCCTCTGGTTGCGGTCTTGATGCGCATGAAGGCGCCTGCCTTGGCGCCGTGGCCGTGCAGCACGTCGGGCTCCAACTGCCGGATGAAGCGCTGAAAACGAGCCCAGACCTGAAAATCCGTCGGATGCGGTTCACGGCGAATGGCCAGGCGATGAACGCCGAGCTTGAGGCGCGGCGCGATTTCCGCCAGCGCCTGCTCGGCGCGTTCGCCGCCCGTGAGGCTATCGGCGATGATGCCGACGTGATGGCCGCGGTCAGCCTGGCCGTTGGCGAGATCGAGGATATGGCGAAAGATGCCGCCAACGGGCGCGCGCGTTGCGTGCAGGATGCAAAGCGGCCGGCTATCGACAACGGACATGGTCAGGACCGGCGGCCGCGACAAGCGCGCGTGCCGCCTGCGATCGCAGGTGCGACGACCACGGTCGGGTATGAAACGGTCACGCCTCGCATCATTGGATTCCTGTAGAAGTAGCCGTCGGATTAAGGGCATCCATGGTTAACAAAAAATGATCGTGCTGTCGCGGGGCACGCATGTCAGATGCGGCAAACCGCGCGAATTAACCCAGCGGCAACCTTAATGGAGTGTAATCGGCCCGAGTGGCGCGCGTGCGTCTGCGGGAGTTTGCGATGCGTTTGGCGTTCTGGCGTGCAGGTAACGACGACGAGGCGGTGGTGGGGCGGGCAGCCGCAATAATGTCCGCGCCCTCCGTCTCGATATCGCCGGCCGCCCCGGCGACCGGCGATCTGGATTTGCACGCGCTCGGCCAGGCGCTGATGCGCAGGCGCGGCTGGATCATCTTTCCAACCCTGTTGGCCCTGGTGCTGTCGCTCGTCGCGGTCAACATGGTCACCCCCCGGTTCAAGTCGGAAGTACGCATCCTGATCGACGGCCGGGAAAGCGTGTTCCTGCGGCCGAACGGCGAACGCAGCGAGGATCGCAATCCGCTCGACGCCGAAGCCGTGACGAGCCAGGTGCAACTGTTGCAGTCGCGCGATCTGGCCCGCGAGATCATCAAAAAGAACAAGCTTGCCGAACTCCCCGAGTTCGATCCGGTGCTGCGCGGGTTCTCGCCGCTGAAGTCCCTGCTGGCCCTGTTCGGCATCGGCCGCGATCCGTTTTCGCTGACCCCGGAAGAGCGCGTGCTGGAAGCCTATTACGAGCGCTTCACGGCCTACGCCGTCGACAAGTCTCGCGTCATCGTCGTCGAGTTTCAGTCGCGCGACCCCGAACTCGCCGCGCGTGTCGCCAATTCGATCGCGGAAGGATATCTGGTGCTGCAGCAGGATGCGCGGCAGCAGCAGGCGAAGTCCGCAAGCCAGTGGCTGTCAGGCGAAATCGAGAACCTGCGCAAGAAGGTCGCAGACGCCGAATCGCGCGTCGAGGATTTCCGCTCCAGGTCGAGCCTGTTCGTCGGGACCAACAACACCACGCTGTCCAACCAGCAGATGGGCGAGATCAATACGCAGTTGAACAACGCCCGCGCTCTGAAGTCGGACGCGGAATCCAAGGCGCGGCTGATCAGGGAAATGCTCCAGAGCGGCAAGCCGATCGAGGCTTCCGAGGTGCTCAATTCGGAACTCGTCCGGCGGCTGTCGGAGCAGCGAGTGACGTTGCGCGCGCAGCTTGCCGAGCAGTCGTCGACGCTGCTCGATGGCCATCCCCGCATCAAGGAACTGAAGGCGCAGCTTGCCGATCTCGATCGCCAGTTGCGCGAGGAGGCGGGGAAGGTGTCCCGCTCGCTGGATAACGACGCGCGCATCGCCGGGGGAAGGGTCGAGGGCCTGGTGGCAAGCCTCGACCAGTTGAAGAAGCAGGCGTCCTCGACCAACGGTCAGGACGTGCAGCTTCGCGCGTTCGAGCGCGAGGCGAAGGCGCAGCGCGACCTGCTGGAATCCTATCTCGCCAAGTACCGCGAAGCCAATACCCGCGAGAACATCGATGCGGCGCCGGCCGATGGCCGCATCATCTCGCGCGCCACCGTTTCCAATACGCCGGCCTATCCGAAGAAGCTGCCGATCGTGCTGATCGCGACGCTCGCGACCTTGCTGCTCACGTCAGGCGCCATCGCGACGGGTGAACTGCTGCGCATGACGGCGCCGCGGGCCTCGACTGCCTTCGCGCCTCCGATGGAGGTCGTTACGGCGGATCCTCCCCATTTTGAGCGCGCGCCGGCGATCGTGCCCGATCTTCCTGCTGTGTCCATCGTCGAGGCCGAAGACGCTCCCGAGCCCGTCTTGCGTGAAGCGCGTGCGGAGGAAACTGCGCTCGAGACGGATGAAGTCGAGCAACTGGCGGACGATCTCGTCGGCGCCGGCGCCGCGGCGCGCAAGGTGACCGTGCTCGGTACCGCATCGGGCGAGAGCATCACGCGAACCGCGTTGGCGCTGGCGCGCCGGATGGCGCGGCAAGCGAAAGTCGTGATGGTCGACCTTTCGGCGGCCTCGCCGGTCGTGAGCGCTGCGTCGGCCGATCCGGTCGCGCCGGGACTTGCCGAACTCATGCAGGGGGAAGCGTCGTTTACGCAGATCATCACCAGGGATCGCCTGTCCCGAGCCCATCTCGTCAGCGCCGGACGGCCGGGCTTTGACCGCGCCAAATTGCAATCGCCACGGCTGGTGCTCGCGATCGACGCACTGCTGCAGGTCTATGACCATGTGCTGCTTGATGCCGGTTCGGCTTCCGATCTGCCGGCGGACCTGCTGATGTCGCAGGCGCGGGCGGTGCTGGTCCCCGATGTGTCGATGTCGCCCGAGGCGCGCACGCTGATGTGCGATCAGCTCACGGAGGTCGGCTTCTCGGAGGTGACGATACTGGAGAAGCCTTGCGAGGCCTCCGATGCGGTCGAGCCGGATTCGCGCGTGGCGGCTGCGTGAGGGCGTCTGTATGAGTTCCTCATGGTGAGAAGGCGCGTAGCGCCGTCTCGAACCATGTGGCCCCATCCGTGCCATTCATCCTTCGAGACGCGCGCATGGCGCGCTCCTCAGGATGAGGTCTGCGGTTTAGCCGAACGCGCTGCGCAGCTTCTGTGCCATCTCCAGCAGCGCCGGATTGTGCTTCACCAGCCGCTTGGTGCGGTTGAGGCCGGACATCACGCCGGCGGCGAACCTGCCGCGCTGGCTGAGCGCAATGAAGCTGTCGAAGATCGGTTCGTCGCCCTTGCAGAACAGCCGCTTGTAGTCGTCCGATCCGATGCCGAGGTCGAGCGCGCGATAGTTCTGCGCGGCATAGTGATCGATGATGTCGCGCATCAGGATCAGGCCGGGGCTGTATTTCGAATTCGGCGACATCGTGTAGGTGTTGAACATCATCGAGAAGCGATAGCCGTCGGCGACGCCGGCAAAGATCGCGATGACTTCCTCATCGCATTCCAGAGCGTGAATATCGATGGCGTGCCTGCCGTCGGTGCGCTTCGTCGTGCAGGCGCTGCGGACGAAATCCTCGATGCCGGGGTCGGCGAACACGTTGGGCAGCTTCTGTTCGGCCATGCGCAGCGGCTTGACGCGGAAGAACCAGTCGAGCAGCCGCGCGATGTCGGCCTCTGCCGAAGCGACGTAGGAGCGATAGCCGGGCAGGGCCTGCAGCTTGCGCTCCTTCCCCTTGAGGCGGCGGCGGAACGAGTTGCTGACCAGCGTGGTGGGCGCCGCACCAGGTTCCATCGTCAGCAACGGGCAATCGTTGGCCGAGGGTTGATGCGGCAACAGCGCGAGGGGATTCGGCAGGTCGCGCCAGCGTGCGGGTTGCTGATGCAAGGCAAGGACGTCGGCTTCGGAGCGCTCTGATATCGCCGATATCAGGCCGTCGAGGTCGGCCTCTGTCGCACTTGCGGCGAAATCATGATCCCACAGCGCCATATTGAAGGTCGAATGCTTGCCGCCCATGAAACCGGCGCAGCGCGCGCCGTAGGCGTGCCGGAGCACGAGCGGTAACAGCAGCAGTGGCCGGCGGTTCGCGTCGAAGGCGATCACGATGAAGGGAGCAAGGCCCTCGCGTGCGCCGACGTTAGCCTGCCATGGTTTGAGAAAATCGAATCGCTGATACGGTGTGAACGATGTCTGCGGGCCTTCCAGGCCGCGCCAGACGGCCTCGGCAGCCGCGAGGTCGCGCACGATGTCGATGCTCTTGATGCGGCTTGCCGTCGACCGCGCGTTTGGATCCGCTGTGCGGTCTTCAATCGCGGCAGCCATGGTCATCGCAGAGCCCGTGTTATATGAGATGTTTACAATTTGTAGCTTTCGCCGACCTTCGCAGGGAAACGTCAACAAAGAGTAATGGTAGTGCCGGCTGCGCCCGGGATCGCGCGGCCGTAGTTGGGGGCGAAACCTTGGTGTCGGAAATCGGGATCCTGCAGCAGGCGCGGATGGAGCTCGCTTATTTCAGCGGTTATTTCAGGCTGAAGCAGCGGCAGACAGGGGGCGCCGGCGTCATCTTGCGGTTCGAGCGCGTGCGTCCGCGCCGCACCGAGCGGTTCCAGCCGAACCGGTGGCGCGAAATCACACCGCAATTTCTCGACCGGGCTATCCGCGCGCTGAAGCGCTGGAAATTCGATCTGGTCTCGATGGACGAGGCATGCCGCCGCGCGGTGACGCTGGCCCAGCCCAATCGATTTGTCTGCCTGACCTTCGACGGTGGTTGCAAGGATGTCATCGCATCGGCTTATCCGGTGCTGTCGGGGCACGGTGTGCCCTTCACGGTCTACCTGCCGACCGCGTTTCCGGACGGACTCGGCGAGGCCTGGTGGCTTGGACTGGAAGACCTGATCGCGCGGGAGAATCGCATCAGCCTGGTGATCGATCGCAAGGAGCGGCGTTTCGGCACGGGTACTACGTCGGAGAAGTATCAAATCTACGATTTTCTGGCGAACTGGATGCGCGCGCTGCCGCCGCAGGATCTCACTCTTGCGATCAACGATCTTTGTACGCGCTATTCCGTCGACCTTGCAGCGCTATCGCGTGGCTCGTCGATGGACTGGGAGGATCTGGCCACACTTGCCGCCGATCCGCTGGTGACGATCGGCAGCGCGACCGTAAACTATCCGGTGCTGTCGAACCTGCGCGCGGTTGACGCGGAGCGCGAGATCGCGATGGGCAACGCCGTCATGCAGACTGCCTTGCATCGCGATGTCAGGCATTTCGCCTATCCCTTCGGCGAGCGGGATTCCTGGCGCCGCGAACACGTTCTCATGGTGCAGGAGGCAG
Organism: Pseudomonadota bacterium; assembly: GCA_023422775.1. Classification (GTDB taxonomy): domain Bacteria; phylum Pseudomonadota; class Alphaproteobacteria; order Rhizobiales; family Xanthobacteraceae; genus Bradyrhizobium. The sequence continues at coordinate 50,114 of JAFAGM010000004.1, read as the reverse complement.
GGCTCGCGAGCGCGGTCTCGGCGATCTCCGGCGTCGTCGAGACAAGGGGGGACACCGATCTGCACGCGCTGCCGCGGATCGTCTGGGACGGACGGCAGCGCTCGCTGCGGATGATGCGCGTGCTGCTGTCCGGGGTGATGTTTGCGCCGGTGAAACCTGCCTGGGACGTCAGGCGCTAGGTCGGGCGGTCCGGCCGCGACATCCAACTGATGATCGGCATCGCCGGCAGTACCCAGCCCAGCCCCGCCACGACATAGAAGATCGCCTGCAGCAGGCCCGAAGAGGCAAGCCACGGCGTCTGCGCGATGGTCATTCCCATCAGCGACCACACCACGACCAGCACCAGCAGCGCGATGGTTCCGAAGAATTTGCGGGTGCGTATCGTCATGGCGAATTTGTGCAGCTCGTGGCAGGTTGCGCACGGGGAGGGGCGGACTATAAGGGGCGCGCCAATTCAATCAAGCACGCCCTCCGGGCGGCGTCGAGACAGGTGAATGACCGCCAGTTCCACCCGCGACACCCCGCTACCTGCCGCCGTCAAATGGTGGCTGATCGCGGTCGCCGTCCTGATCGCGCTCATGGTGCTGGTCGGCGGCGCTACGCGGCTGACGGAATCCGGATTGTCGATCGTGGAGTGGAAGCCCGTCACCGGAACGCTGCCGCCGCTCAACGAGGCGCAATGGGCGCAGGCCTTCGAGGGCTACAAGACCATCCCGCAATATCGCGAACTCAACGCCGGCATGAGCCTGTCCGAGTTCAAGACGATCTTCTGGTGGGAATGGAGCCACCGGCTGCTCGGGCGCGTGATCGGCGCGGTCTACCTGCTGCCGTTCCTGTTCTTCCTGTGGCGCGGCGCGCTGAGTGGCGAACTGAAGCGACGGCTGTGGCTGATCTTTACTCTTGGGGCTCTGCAGGGCGCGGTCGGCTGGTGGATGGTCGCATCCGGCCTGTCGCACCGGACCGAGGTGTCGCAGTATCGGTTGGCGGCGCATCTGATGCTGGCCCTCATCATTTTTGCCGCCATCGTCTGGACGCTGCGGCGGTTGACGGCGCGCCCGCACGCCGCTGCGCCGCCGCGACTCAAGGTAACCGGCATCGTGTTGCTGGGACTGACGTTCCTGCAGATCTATTTCGGCGCGCTGGTCGCAGGCCTGCGCGCCGGCAGGGTCTACAACACCTGGCCGGAGATTGACGGTGCCTTCATTCCATCGGCGGCGCGGCTGTTCTTCGAGGAGCCGTGGTGGCGCAACCTGTTCGACAACACGCTCACGGTCCAGTTCGAGCACCGCATGACCGCTTACGCACTGCTGGTGCTGGCGCTCCTGCACGCGATCGACACGGTGCGCTCGCGGGCGGGCGCGGCCGTGATCGGCGGCGCATGGTGGCTGTTCGCCGCGATCGCCCTGCAGGCCGTGCTCGGCATTCTCACGCTGCTGCACCAGGTGCCGATCGATCTCGCGCTGGCGCATCAGGCGGTCGCAATCGTGGTCCTGACGCTCGCGGTCCTGCAGACCGACCGCCTGGTCGCGCGCCGTGTCGGGCAGGATGAGCGGAAGCTGGCCGTGCCGGTCGGGCAGCCCGGTTGAAATTGAACAATTCTAATCTGTCGCAATTTCCGGAAGTGCCCGAGTTACGGGGGTTGCTTGCCGCCCCGTCGCATTGACGCGGTGGTGTCGCGAGAGCCCGCTTTACTTGAATCGTTTGGAAGATAAAACGGGCAAAAAATCAGGTGCCATTCCATGTCGTCAGCATTCATTCAGGCCGCCGTCATCCTGCTCCGCGAGGGGCTCGAAGCCATGCTGGTGATCGCAGCGCTTGCGGGCTATCTCAACAAGGTCGGTGCCGGCCATCGCATCAACGCCCTGTACGGCGGTGCGCTCGTCGCCGTTGCCGCCAGCTTCGTGGCGGCCTGGTTGTTTGCGGTGCTGAACTCCGGCGACCACAGCGACGTCCTGGAAGGCTTCATCATTCTGTTTGCCGCCGCGTTGATGCTCTATGTCAGCGGCTGGCTGATGGTGAAGCAGGATCCCCGCGGATGGCAGGATTACCTCGCGCACAAGGCCGATCAGGCGCTGTCGCAGGACACGGTATGGGCGATCGGCGCGCTGGCCTTCTTTGCGGTGTTTCGCGAGGGTGCCGAGACCGTCCTGTTCATCAACGCGCTGGCCAAGACCGAAGGCGGCTGGAGCGCCGGCCTGTTCGCCGGCCTTGCCGCGGCGGCAGTGGCGCTTGCCGTGCTGTTCTATTTCATCAACCTGATTGCCCGGAAGCTGCCGTTGCGGCCGCTGTTCATCATCACCTCCGCGTTCCTGTTCGCGATGGCGATCAAGTTCATCGGCGAGGCGGTGCAGGAATTCCAGGAGCAGGCCATCATCCCGGTCACCGACGTGAAGGGATCGGAGTTCCTGACCGCGATCGGGCTCAATCCGACGCTCGAGGCGCTGTCGATCCAGTTCCTCGTCATCCTGTTTTCGCTCGCGAGCTATTCGGTGGTTCAGCGCAACAACCGGCTGATGCGCGAGGAAAAGAAGGCCGTGGTTCGCCCGGCCGAATGATTCCCCGCACGCAGCGCTGGTTGCGCTGGTCAATTCGCGGCCGAACTGAACTCCAGGTAATCGAGCCCGATATCGAGGGCGGCTGAACTGTGCGTCAGCCAGCCGGCGGAAATCAGGTCGACGCCGGTCGCTGCGATTGCCTTGGCGGTCTCCGCAGTGATGCGGCCGGAAGCTTCCGTGATCGCGCGTCCCGCCGTCATCGCCACGGCTTCCGAAAGCTGCGCGACCGTCATGTTGTCGAGCAGCACCGCATCCACGCCGATATCGAGAGCCTGTGCGAGTTGCGCCAGGGTATCGACCTCGACCTCGATCTTGACGAGGTGCCCGGCATGGGCTTTCGCCCGCTCGATCGCGGTGCGGATGTCGCCGGCCAGCGCGATGTGGTTGTCCTTGATCAGAACGGCATCGTCGAGGCCGAACCGATGATTGCTGCCGCCGCCGGCGCGCACGGCGTATTTCTCGAGCGCGCGCAGTCCGGGCGTCGTCTTTCGGGTGCAGACGATGCGCGCCCTTGTGCCTTGAGTGGCTGATACCAGCAAGGCTGTCGCGGTCGCGACGCCGCTCAGATGGCAGAGGAAATTTAGTGCGGTCCGCTCGCCGGTCAACACGGCGCGCGCTGGGCCCTCGATGGTCGCGATCACGTCGCCCGGCGCCACCACGCTTCCGTCAGGCCGCTTCGCGTCGAGGCGGATCGCGGGGTTGACGAGTTGAAAGACGCAGCGGGCGATGTCGAGTCCGGCCACCGCGCCGGGCTGACGAGCGCGCAGAACGAGCGAGGCGTACCTGTCGGCCGGCACGATCGCATCGGCGGTGATGTCCCCGGCGCGCCCGAGGTCTTCGAGCAGGGCGGTTCGAACCAGCGGCTCGTACATGAGGGGCAGAAGCGGCGCAAGTGTCACGGATGGGCACTCCCAACGGTCATGAATCCGGTTCCAACGATGTCGCGGGCGGCGTCGAACGCATCGACAAGCGAGCTGGTTGACGGCACGCCCACCGCGAGGGCGTCTGGGAAGTCGCTCCGGTAATGTCCGCCGCGGCTTTCCTCGCGCCGCCAGGCGGCAACTGCGATCATCAATCCGACCAGTGCGGGATCGGCTGCCGCGCCACGGCCTGTTGCGATCGGATAGAGGCTGCGGATCGCGCGTTCCATGCCGTGCCGGTTGCGCAGCACGCCGAGGCTTTGGGAAAGTATCGGCCGCACGGCGGAAGGGTCGGACGCGGGTGGCGGCACATGGGTAACGCGCGCCTTCAGCGGGCCACGGTCCGCGCCCCGGACGCTCTCCGCAACCCATCGCGCACAGACGATCGCTTCCATCAGCGAGTTGCTGGCGAGCCGGTTGGAGCCATGCAGGCCGGTGCGACTGACTTCGCCGCAGGCCCACAGGCCATTCACGCTGCTGCGGCCTTCGATATCAACGGATATGCCGCCCATGTGGTAATGCACCGCCGGCCGGACCGGAATCGGATCAGTGGCGGGATCGATCCCGGCCATCTTGCAGAATGCGGAGATGACGGGATAACGCTTCGCGAATTCCGTTCCCGGTCGTTTCCGCGCGTCGAGGAATACGCGGTGCCCTTCGGCGCGATGACGCCAGACCGCGCGCGCAACGATATCGCGAGGAGCAAGCTCGGCGCCCGGCTGGTCCGCCATGAAGCGTTGCCCGGTGTCGTCGATCAGGATCGCGCCGTCGCCGCGCACGGCCTCGGTGACCAGCGGCATCGGGCGCTGCGGCCCGTCGAACGCGGTCGGGTGAAACTGGATGAATTCGAGATCGGAAAGCTGCGCGCCCGCGCGCGCCGCCAGCGCCAGCCCCTGACCAAAACAGCCGGCAGGATTGGTGCTGTCCGGAAACAGCCCACCGATTCCGCCCGTGGCGATCACGACGCGGCCGGTGTCGATCGCGATAGGGCCGCGCGCGCTCACCGCGAGCACGCCCTTGATCGCGTTGTCTTCCACAAAGAGGCTCCGCGCCTCGACGCCCTCCAGCAGCGTGATCGAAGGACAGCGGCGAACCGCCGCGATCAGGGCCCGCATGATCTCGCGGCCAGTGCCGTCGCCGGTGGCATGCACGATCCGGTCGCGGCCGTGGGCGGCCTCGAGGCCGAGCCGCCATCCGCCATCCGGCCGGCGGTCGAAAGCAACGCCCAGCCTCGCGAGGTGTTCGACGGCTGCGGGCGCCGCGTAAACGATGCGGCTCGCGACGGCTTCATCGCAAAGTCCAGCGCCCGCGGCGAGCGTATCGGCCAGATGAAGCGCAGGATCGTCGTCTTCGCCCACCGCCGCCGCAAGTCCACCTTGCGCCCACAGGCTCGACGCCTCGGCTCCAAGCGGTGCCTTCGACATCAGCAACACCGGCTCCGGCGCCATCAGCAGCGCGGTCATCAATCCGGCTGCGCCGCCGCCGATGATGACGGGACGGTCGTTCGATGCCGAGATTTCTGTGCTCATATCGCCAGCATCCTTTCGACAGCACGCCGTGCCTGCGCCGCGATCGCCGGGTCGATCGTCACTTCGTGCCGGCCGGTTTCCAGCGCGTGGCGAATGTTCTTCAGCGTGATCCGCTTCATGTGCGGGCACAGATTGCAGGGCCGGATGAATTCCACGTCGGGGTGGAGCACCGAAACATTGTCGCTCATCGAGCATTCCGTCAGCAGCACGACCCGGGGCGGCCGCCGCTTGCCGACGAAGTCCGACATCGCTGCGGTCGAGCCGGAGAAATCGGCTTCCGCCACAACTTCGGGCGGACACTCCGGATGTGCGAGGATTGTCACGTCAGGGTGATTTTCGCGCAGTTGTCGCACGTCGTATGCGGTGAACAACTCATGCACCTCGCAATGGCCCTTCCACGCGATGATCTTCACGTTCGTCTGCGCGGCGATGTTCTGCGCCAGATATTCATCCGGCAGCATGATGACGCGCTCGACGCCAAGCGACTCCACGACCTTCAGCGCATTGCCCGAGGTGCAGCAGATGTCGGATTCAGCCTTCACCGCGGCTGAAGTATTGACGTAGGTGACGACAGGCACGCCGGGATAGCGCTGCCGCATCAGCCGCACATCCTGCGCGGTGATGGAGTCCGCAAGTGAACAGCCGGCCGCAAGATCCGGAAGCAGCACGGTCTTTTCCGGGTTCAGAAGCTTCGCCGTCTCCGCCATGAAGTGCACGCCGGCCAGCACGATGATGTCGGCATCGACCCTGGCCGCCTCGCGCGCGAGCAGGAGGCTGTCGCCCACGATGTCGGCGACGCCGTGGAAGATTTCCGGGGTCTGATAGTTATGCGCCAGGACGACCGCGTTGCGGGCCCGCTTCAGATCGAGGACGGCATCGACATCCTCGGCGAAGCTGGCCCATTCGGGCGGCGGGATGACCCTCTTGACCCTTTCATAGAGCGTTGCGGAACGGGTGTGCGAGGCGGAGCTGAGATCGGCCATTTATACTCTCCATGAGTATATTATGGCTTATACTTATCCTGAGCATAATCGAAGTCAAGTGCGCGAAAGCGGAAGCTTGGTGCCGGCAACCGCCCGTTCGGCCAGCACGGCGTGGCGGAAGCGGAACAGTTTTGCCGGCCGCCCGATGGTCTCGGCGGCGATTGCGCCAGTTTCCTCAACGAGTTGCTGCTGCTCGATGAGGCGGCGGAAGTTCTGCTTGTGGACCAGCCGGCCTGCAAGCGCCTCAACACTGCGTTGCAGTTGCAGCAGGGTGAATTCCGCCGGCATCAGTTCGAACACGACGGGCCGGTACTTGATCTTGGCGCGCAGCCTGGCAATTCCGGTCGCGAGGATGCGGCGATGGTCGCCGGTCATCGGCCGGCCGGGAATGACGGCGGTGGTATCCGCCCCGTCACGCACCGCTTCCTGGATCAATCCGGCTTCGTAGAGCAGCTCGTAGCGCTGCAGCACCAGCTCCTCGTTCCATTCGCGCTCGTCGAGGCCAAAGGTGATGGCCGCGCGCTGCCAGCGTTCGCGCTGCAGGGCGGCGGTGGAAGCGGCCTTCGACCACGCCCGCAGCCGGGACGCCAGCATCTTCCCCAGCGGAGCGGGCAGGCCGGTCCGTTGATCCTCCCACGGGAAGTACTCGTACCAGCCAGACCAATGGGCCTCGAAACCCTGACCCACCTGGTCTTCGCGGGCGAGGCCGAGATAGCTGATCGAGATCGAGTGCGGTGACCTGGCGTCGCCGGTCCTTCCGCGATCGGCGAAGGTGTAGAGCTGCTCGACGTAGCCGAGCGGATGCCCGGTCTGCGCCTCGACCCACGCCCGCAGCCCGGTTTGCAGCGAACGGTGCGCGAATTCGAACGGACCGCTCGGCAGCGCGCCGGCGTTGGCGATGGTCATGATCTTCGGTTCGCCATCTGTCACGGCGACGAGGACCGCAACCAGGTCAGCCGTGATGGCGTTGGCGGAACTCCTGTCGCTGGTCCTACGCGATGCCCCTGGCACGTCGATGATCCGTTCCTAGCAATATCCGTACACGCCGCAGGCGTAAGGCAGCCGGTCCCAATAGGACGTGTAGGGGCCGCCGTAATAGGGCCCGTCGTAGCTGTAGGAATGGCTCGTACCGTAATAGCCGGGCAGCGTCGAGGAGCCCGGCAGCAGCGGCGTACCGTTGACGCCCGGCGCGAAGGGCACCACGCCGAACGGCGGGAACAGCACCTCCGTTTCCTCCTTGATCACCAGCGCACGGCCGCGGCGCACGTAGAGGGGCGCGCCGGGGGCAACCGTGGTCCGGTATTTGTAGTGGGCGCGGGGCAGGCCCGGCGGCAACTGGCCGGCGGCAACGACCGTGGCGCGCCTGGGGGCGGCGGGTTTACCGGCACGCCTGGCGGCGGGCGGGCTGCTGGCCGGCTTGGTGGTGGCTGGGGTGTCGGCTGGCTTAGCTGCTGTCGGGGTGTCGGCGGGCTTCGCGGCAGCGGGGGTTACGGTGGTCTGGGGGGCGGTCGGGCTGTCGGCAGGCTTGGCGGCTGCCGGGCTGTCAGCGGCCTTGGTGGCGTCGGGACCCTGGGCGGCAGCGGTTCCGGTCGCGAAAATCGCGACAAGGAATGGCATCATCCAGCGCAGCATCGTCGGCTCCGAATCGTCCGGGGTGGTCCAGAGCTACTTTATGCCGGATTGGGCGTTAACGAGAGGCTTGTGACGCACCCGTCATTCCGGGATGGTGCGCAAGCACTAGACCCCAAGGGTGCAATTGCACCCCGGGGAATCTCGAGATTCCGGGTTCGATGCTGGCGCATCGCCCCGGAATGACAGTCGTCAGGCCGTCAGCGCCTGCTGCAGATCCGCGATCAGGTCTTCCTTGTCCTCGATGCCGATCGAGAGCCGCACCACGTCGGGCGCGGCGCCCGACTTCACCTTGGCGGCGTCGTCAAGCTGGCTGTGTGTGGTCGATGCCGGGTGGATCACCAGCGAGCGGGTGTCGCCGACATTGGCGAGATGCGAGAACAGTTTCAGGTTGGACACCAGGCTGACGCCGGCGTCGTAGCCGCCCTTCAGGCTGAAGGTGAACACCGCGCCGGCGCCCTTCGGCGCATATTTGCGCGCCAGCCTGTTGTACTTGTCGGTTTCAAGCCCGGCGTAATTCACCGATGCCACGGCAGGATGGGCGGACAGGAATTCCGCGACCGCTTTCGCATTCTCGCAATGCTTCTGCATGCGCAACGGCAGCGTTTCGATGCCGGTCAGGATCATGAAGGCGTTGAACGGCGACAGCGCCGGGCCGAGGTCGCGCAGTCCGAGCACGCGGCATGCGATGGCGAAGGCGAAATTGCCGAACGTCTCCTGGATCCTGATGCCGTGATATTCGGGGCGCGGTTCGCTCAGCATCGGATACTTGTTGTCCTTCGACCAGTCGAAGGTGCCGGCATCGACGATGATGCCGCCGAGCGAGTTGCCGTGGCCACCGAGGAACTTCGTCAGCGAATGCACGACGATGTCGGCGCCATGATCGATCGGGCGGATCAGATAGGGCGTCGCCAGTGTGTTGTCGACGATCAGTGGAACGCCGGCCTTGCGGGCGACTTCCGCGATCGCTTCGATATCGGTGATGCTACCGGCGGGGTTGGCGATCGACTCGATGAAGATCGCCTTGGTGTGCGGCGTTACCGCACGCTCGAAACTGCCGATGTCGTCGGGATCGGCCCACGCCACGTTCCAGCCAAAACTCTTGAAGGCGTGGGTGAACTGGTTGATCGAACCGCCGTAGAGCTTCCGCGCCGCGACGATCTCATCGCCGGGCATCAATAATTGCTGAAGCACGACGACCTGCGCGGCGTGTCCGGACGCCACCGCCAGCGCGGCTGTGCCGCCTTCGAGGGCGGCGACGCGCTCTTCAAGCACCGCGTTGGTCGGGTTTCCGATGCGGGTATAGATGTTGCCGAATGCCTGCAGGCCGAACAGCGAGGCGGCGTGATCGGCGTCGTTGAAGACGAAGGACGTGGTTTGATAAATCGGTGTCGCCCGCGCGCCGGTGGTCGGATCAGGCTGCGCGCCGGCATGCACGGCAAGGGTCGAAAATCCGGGGGGACGGTCGGTCATTCTATGAGTCCTGTTGTTCTGGCTCGTTCAAAAATGCGCGGCATGCTGATCGCAGCCGCCTGCGCCGTCAAGTTGGATGGATCACAAATTGGCCTGGAAACGGGCGTACTTCTTCAGGCCGCCTTGTCGAAACAATTATTTTGCATCCAGATTACGTGAGTTCGTTTTTGTTCTTCGCGGCGCGGTCGGATGCCGCAGTCTCGCCGCCGCCGACGCTGGTCCGGTTCAGCGACAGCCGCATGCCCTGGGTGGGAATGGGTGCACGCTTCGAGCTCAGCGTTCGCGAATTGACCCCCATCCACGAAATCTCCGACGACAGCCGGCCATACTCGATCTTGGGGCAGCGGTTCATCACCACCTTGAGCCCGGCGGCTTCGGCTTTCTCGGCCGCGGCGTCGTCGCGCGCGCCGAGCTGCATCCAGATCACCTTCGGCAGCGGCGACAGTTTCAGCGCTTCGTCGACCACGGGCATGATGTGGCTGGAATTGCGGAAGATGTCGATCATGTCGACAGGGCGGCCGATGTCCGACAACGAAGCGACGAAAGGCTTGCCGAGCAGGCTCTTGCCGACGTGGCCGGGGTTGACCGGAATCATGTCGTAGCCACGCTGCGCCAGGTACTTGAACGCGAAATAGCTCGGCCGCACGTTGACAGGCGAGGCGCCGACCATGGCGATCGACTTCACACCGTTGAGGATACCGCGGATATAGTTGTCGTCGTAGGCGTCGTGGTTCATTTATTTTCCTCGGACCCTCATGGTGAGGAGCGCGGAACGCGCGTCTCGAACCATGAGGCCACACACGGGCCAGCATCCTTCGAGACGCCGCTTGCGCGGCTCCTCAGGATGAGGGGCAATTACTCATCCCGCCACTTCGGCTCGCGCTTCTCGATGAAGGCGCCGATGCCTTCCTCGGCGTCGCGCGCCATCATGTTCTCGGTCATTACCTGTGCCGCATAACGATAGGCGTCGGCAAGGTTCATCTCGGCCTGGCGATAGAACGCCTCCTTGCCGAGCTTGATGGTGTAGGCGGATTTGAGCGCGACCTTCTGCGCCAGCGCGATCGCCGCATCGCGTTCGGTGCCGGCGGCTACGACCTGGTTGACGAGGCCGATTGCCTTGGCGGTCTCCGCCGAAATCGGCTCGCCGGTAAGCAGCATCTCCATCGCCTGTTTGCGCGGGATGTTGCGCGACAATGCCACCATAGGCGTCGAGCAGAACAGACCAATGTCGACGCCAGGCGTCGCGAAGCCGGCGGTCTCCGAGGCCACCGCGAGATCGCAGCTTGCCACCAGTTGGCAACCGGCGGCGGTGGCGATGCCCTGCACGGCCGCGACAACCGGCTTCGGCAGATGCACGATCGCCTGCATCATCGCGCTGCAGGCGTCCATGATCTGCGCGAAATAGGCGCGGCCGCGATCGGCATCGCTGCGGCGCGAGGTCAGTTCCTTCATGTCATGGCCCGCTGAGAACGCCGGACCGTTGGCCGCCAGCACCACCGCGCGGACACGCTTGTCGTCGTGGATTTCCTTCAGCGCGCCGTGAAGTTCGGCGATCAGGCCCTCCGACAGGCTGTTGCGCGCCGTCGGACGGTTCAGCGTGAGCACGGCGATGGAGCCTGCGTTTTCGCGCAGCAGGATCGGTGGTTGCGGCGCTGACGCGCGGGCGATCTGAGCGGGCATTTGTCTGGCAACTCTTTGGCTTGCACCCGAGTTTCCCACTCGGGTTCTCCACTCGAGTTTTCACTTGGGCTTTGATGATAACCTAATGTAACAGGCGAACTGAAGCGAGGGCAGGGACGCATGGCGGCAGCGAAAATGAGCGTGGCTGAACTGGAGAGGTTCCTTCACGAGGAGTTTCCCCAGGCGTTCAGCGATGGCGATATCACCATCGAAAGCGCCGATGGCGAGACCTGCCTGCTGCGCCGGCGCTTCGACGAGCGCATGCTGCGCCCAGGCGGCACGGTGTCGGGGCCGACGTTGATGGCGATGGCCGATTTCGCGATGTACGTCGTGCTGCTCTCGGCGATCGGCCCGGTTGGCCTTGCGGTGACCACCAATCTCAACATCAACTTCCTGCGCAAGGGCCAGCCGAACCAGGATGTGCTGGCGGCGGCGAGGCTGCTGAAGCTCGGCAAGCGCCTTGCGGTCGGCGAGGTCAATCTCCTGTCTGGCTCGTCGCCTGATCCGATCGCCCATGTCACGGCGACCTATTCCATTCCAACCAAATGAGGTTTTTCACGGTATCATTGCACCATATTTTTAAACCATTGTTTTTGTTTATGTATTTTATATGAATGGACATTGACGATCCGCGCGCCGTTCTCTAGAAACCCGCCAGTTCGGCGCATCTGGCGCCGATTTCCATTTTCACGGATTCCTCACATGAAAACGTTTTCGGCCAAGCCCGCCGAGGTGACGAAGAAGTGGGTGCTGATCGACGCCAAGGGTCTGGTGGTCGGCCGGCTCGCCACCCTGGTCGCCATGCGCCTGCGCGGCAAGCATCTCCCGACCTACACGCCCCACGTCGATTGCGGCGACCATGTCGTCATCATCAACGCGGCGCACGTCGTGCTCACGGGTCGCAAGCGCGACAACAAGGTCTACTACAAGCACACCGGTTTCATCGGCGGCATCAAGGAACGCACCGCGAAGTCGATCCTCGAAGGTCGCTTCCCCGAGCGCGTGGTCGAGAAGGCCATCGAGCGCATGATCCCGCGTGGTCCGCTCGGCCGCGTGCAGATGGGCAATCTGCGCGTCTACCCCGGCGCCGAACACCCCCATGAAGCCCAGCAGCCCGAGAAGGTTGATATCGCTTCGATGAACCGCAAGAACATGAGGGCCGCATAAGATGTCGGATACCATGCAGTCTCTCGATCAGTTGTCGTCGCTGAAGACGGCGGTTGCCCCGGACGCGCCGAAATACGTCAAGAAGGTCGACAAATACGGCCGCGCCTACGCCACCGGCAAGCGTAAGGATGCGGTCGCCCGCGTCTGGATCAAGCCGGGCGCCGGCAAGATCCTGGTCAACACCCGCGAGGTCGAGGTCTATTTCGCCCGCCCGGTTCTGCGCATGCTGATCCAGCAGCCGCTGGTCGCGGCCGCGCGCTCGGGCCAGTACGACGTCATCTGCACGGTTGCAGGCGGCGGTCTGTCGGGCCAGGCGGGTGCCGTGCGCCACGGCATCTCCAAGGCTCTGACGAATTTCGAGCCGGATCTGCGCGGCGTCCTGAAGAAGGGCGGCTTCCTGACCCGCGACTCCCGTACCGTGGAGCGCAAGAAGTACGGCCGGGCGAAAGCGCGCAAGTCGTTCCAGTTCTCGAAGCGCTAATTGCTTCGCTAAAATTTGCAGCGATTGCTGCATGCATCGAACGGAGAAAAAGGGCGCCGATCGGCGCCCTTTTTGGTTTCCGTTTAGTGATGAGTTACCACAGTTTTTCGTGAAAACTTGGCTACCCCCGAAAACGGATTCGGAACACGGCGCCCCTAGTGTCCGCGATACACTGGCGCGAAACCGCATTTTCGACGCGCTCCAGATGATCTGCATCACACGCGTTCGGGTAGTCCCATGTCGTTCGATACCGCCACGCTCTATCTGTTTGCCACGATGGTCGCCGGCATGCTCGGGGCCATGCTCGTGTTCTTCGGCAAGCAGGAAAATATCCCGGCCTTGAAATGGTGGGGCACGGCCTATCTGATCGGCGCTGCCTCGGTGGCGATCTGGACCATTGGCGGCCCGAAACTCGGCGAGCCACTGTTGCTGGCGCTGAATGCGGTAGGCTTCGTCGCCTGCGGCATGGTCTGGAACGCGTCGCGCGTGTTCCACGGCCGCAAGCCCAACCTGCCGGGGTTGTTGTTCGGCGCAATCATCTGGATCGGCGTCGCCGTGGCATTGCCGTCGTTGAATGTCGCCATGCGCCTGACCGTCGGTGCGGCGATCGTCGCCGTCTATGCGGCGCTGACGGCTTCGGAGCTGTGGAGCGAGCGGCGACGAACCATGCAGAAGCGCTGGCCGACGATTGCGGTGCCGGTCATGCACGGCTGCGTGCTGATGCTGCCGATCCTGCTCGGCGGCCTCCTGCGTCCGCATGATGAGAGCTTTGCCAGCAGCATCTGGGTCACGGCGTTCTCGGTCGAATTGATTCTGTACGCGATCGGCACCGTATTCGTGATCTTCATGCTGGTGTCGGACCGCGCCGTGACCGTGCACAAGACCGCGGCCTCGGTCGATCCGCTGAGCGGGATGTTGAACCGCCGCGGCTTTTCGGAAGCCTGCCTGCGGGTGATCGAACGCGAGGCCGCCGCGGGGCGGCCCGTGACGGTGATGATTTTCGACATCGATCATTTCAAGGGCATCAACGACCGCTTCGGTCACCCGGCGGGCGATGAGATCCTCAAGCTGTTCTCGACCGTGGTGATCAGCAGCCTGCGGATCAGCGACCTGTCGGGCCGGATCGGCGGCGAGGAGTTCGCCGCGCTGCTGCCGTGCCCGTTGGAGGAGGGCGTGATCGTCGCCGAGCGGGTGCGCGAGGCTTTCGAGGCGTCCAACATCGTGTGCGAGGAAGGCCCCGTCGACACGACCGTCAGCATCGGTGTCGCTGGCGGGCCTGCCGGCACTGAGCTCGAAGTGCTGCTGGCAGCGGCCGATACCGCGCTCTACCAGGCCAAGCGTAGCGGCCGCAACCGCGTCGAGGCCGCGGAGGAACTGCCGTTGTCGCTGGAGAAGTGGCGGCGCAAGACCGCCGGGCTTCCGGATTCTGCGCGCCAGTCGCCGGCGACGACGTAAGCGCTCGGCGACATCGACAGCGGAGCCCGGTAACCACTCGTTTACCATTCCGTCCATATCATCTGCGTCATGGACCAGATGCGCAGTCAAAATCCACAGGCAGCCCTGACGTCGCTCGAAGCGGCCGCGGCTTCCACCCGTGGCGGTTTTGCCTGCATGTTCTCTTCCTCGGAAGAATTCGAGAGGGCGCTCATCACCGAGCGTCGTGCGCAGGGGCGTTATGATCAGCGCAGGACGCGCTGGCCTGCCATCCTGTTCATCGGCTGCGCGATGGTCATTGCCGGTGCGGTGCTGCTGTTCCGCTAGTTGCCGGGGTATCTCTGATGTCAGGCGCCGCAAGGCGCCTTTTTCTTTTGGGACAGCCGGGTTAGACACGCTCATTCCCATGAGAAGGCGTACCCCCAGATGATCACCGAAATCGCACAAATCGACGTCAAGCCCGGCACCGAGAAGGATTTTGAAGCCGCCGTCGCCAAGGCGCGGCCGCTGTTCCTGCGCGCCAAGGGCGGCAAGGGATTCGAACTGCACAAATCGATCGAGAAGCCGCAGCGCTACCGGCTGATGGCGCGGTGGGAAACGCTGGAGAACCACACGGTGGATTTCCGCGGCTCGGAAGACTTCACCGCATGGCGCGGCCTGGTCGGGCAGTATTTTGCAGCGCCTCCCGAGGTCGAGCACACCGAGACGGTGCTGACGACGGCCGGTTGACCGCACTCAGGCCGCGATTGACGCGGCCGGTGCGTCTTCCGCCTTGAAATGGTCGATCATGACCTTGGCGATGGCCATCAGGGGGAGCGCCAGCGCCAGCCCCCAGACGCCGAAGACGACGCCGAGCAGGATCTGGAATGCAAACAGCGTCGCAGGCGGAATATCGAGCGCCTGCCGCTGGATGAGCGGTGTCAGCACGTAGCTCTCCAGCGCGTGCACGCCGAGGAACAGGATGAAGGCGGAGAGGCCCGCGACCCATCCCGAGGCGAGGCTGGCCAGCACCACGATCAGCCCGCCGAGGATGGCGCCGACCGTCGGAATGAACGCGAGCAGCCCGGCCTGGATACCCAGGATGAACGCGCTCTGGATGCCGATGATCTCGAGGCCGATCCAGGTCACGAAAAACACCGCGGCCATGGTGATGATCTGGGCGATCAGCCAGCGCTCCAGCGTCTCGCCGATCCGGTCGACGATCACGGCCGCGCGTGGACGATGCCTGGCTGGCGCCAAGAACAGCAGCCCATTGCGGTAGACGGCGGGCTGGGTCGCAAATGCGATACCCAGAAACAGCACAATGAAGAAGTTTCCGACCGCGCTCGCGGTCCCCAGGATCAGCTTCAGGCTCTGGCTGAAGATCGCCCCGCCGCTCGATGCAATCGTGCCGGCGCTGGGGAACGAGTGGGTCGGCGGGGGGCTGGGCGCAGCCGGCGCGGAATCATCCGACTGCGGTGACAGGCTGCCGAAATCGAACAGGCTGGTGTCGATGCCGTTCCTCTCCAGGAAGCCCTTGACGTTGACCAACTGCGATTTGAGCGTGTTGCTCAGCACGGTGGTCTGCTGGGCGATGGTGGTGCCGCCGAGGAAGATGATGCCCGACAGCATGCCTGCCACCGCCAGGCACACGATGGTCAGCCGCAACGCATGTGGAAGCCGGACGACGCGCCCGAGCAGGTTGCTCATGGCGTTGAGGGCCACGCCGAGCAGCATGCCGGCAAAAATCAGAAACAATGTCGCTGCGAAGTACCAGGTGAACAGCAAGAGCGCGACAAACAGGGCGACGCCGATGCCGCCGACCGAGATCGCCCACGCCAGATCGCTGCGGGCCTGAAGGCGATTGTCAGCGGGACCTGTCACGTTGATTCCTTCTCGCAGAATATCGTTCCGCCAGTCTTTCGCCAAAACGCGGCCGGGATCAAGCCGTTGGACGCGCCAGTTTGACGCTGGCGTGCCCGCTGTGCCAAGCGATGGATGAATCCGGTGTGACGGGCGCGGCGATGGTCAAGATGATTTTCAAATGGTTCGGCCCGATTGCGCTGCTGGCGGCGCTGGTCATTGGCGACCAGATCAGGATCAACCGTCCCGCCCACAAATATCGCCTGGCGGTCGAGGTAGAGACCCCGGACGGACCCAAATCGGCATCCAGCGTGGTCGCGGTCCATCCTGACCGCAGCTACAGCCGCCGCGGCCAGACCCGCACCGTCGGGGATGCCGTTTTCGTCGATCTCGGTGGTGGCAAAAACCTGGTCGCGCTGCTGGCTCACGTCGACAACAACAAACTCGTGCTGGAGGATGTGAACTACGTGGCGCTCCGCGCCTATACCGAGGCTGCGGGCAAGCGGGTGTCGTTCAACGAGATGAGCCGGCTGAGCGGCATCGCTCCGGTGAAGGGCGCGCTGATCCCGGTGCTCGTCACCTTCGCCGATCCGGCCAATCCCGGCACCGCGCGCACGGTGGCGCCGGACGATGCCGAAGCCATGCTCGGAAAAGGCTATCGCCTGAAGGGGCTCACCGCCGAGGTGGTGCCAAACGGGTACTGGCCGCTCGATTTCGGCGGCGTGCTGGGCGAGCCCGTCACGCGCGGTATCGAGGCGAAACTGCCGTGGCTGAACGGCGCCGATAATCCGGCCGCCACGGCGCTCCGGGCGGCCGGCCTGCCCGGGGTCGAGGGGATCGACGCCAAAGAGGCCTTTACGCGAAAATAGCAGGGCAGGCCCGCGGCAACCCGCTGGATATTGATCCGCTGCCCTGGCGCAGGCATGATCGTCTGGAATCGCGGCCAAACCCAGAACAATCCTTTTGCACAGGACGATGACAGCGGAATATTTGCGATGAGACGGCCCGTGGTCGGTGTGATCGGGAACGCCCATCGCGTCGAAAATCGCTTCCAGACGCAGATGGTCGGAGAGCGCAATTTGCGCGCGGTGGCCGACGTTGCCGGTGCGCTGCCGCTGATGTTTGCCGGATCGCCCGAGATTACCGACATCGGCGCGCTTCTCGATGTCGTGGACGGGGTGGTGCTGACGGGCGCCCGCGCCAACGTTCATCCGACACGTTTCAAGACAGAACCGCATGAGCGGCACGAGCCCTACGATATCCACCGCGACGACGTTGCCCTGGCGCTGACGGAAGCCTGCGTCGCCCGCGGCGTGCCGATCTTCGGCATCTGCCGCGGCCTGCAGGAAATGAACGTCGCCTTCGGCGGCTCGCTGCACCCTGAAATTCGCGAGATACCGGGCCGCATGAACCACCGCATGCCGCGACTGGAGAACGGCGAAATCCATCCCGATCCGACAGTCGTGTTTGCCGATCGGCATGACGTCCACCTGACGCCGGGCGGAACGTTTGCCAGCCTGCTCGGCTGCGAGACGATCCGGGTGAATTCGCTGCACGGGCAGGGCATCCTCGAACCCGGCCTGCGCGTCGTCATCGAGGGCATCGCCGAAGACGGCACCATCGAAGCGATCCGGATCGCGGATGCGCCCGCCTTCGCGCTTGGCGTGCAGTGGCATGCGGAGTACGACCCGCAACAAAATCCGATCAACCGGAAGCTGTTCGAAGCCTTTGGCGCTGCGCTGCTGGCGCATACGCGGGCGAGCTAAGCGGCTGGAAAGCCGCTCGCGCGGCAGAAGGTCATGCAGGTGCCGGCGCCAGATCCGGCGCCCCGTAATTCTACGGGATGAAAAGTGTGGGATCGCCACCTGAAGTCGGGTAAGCAACGGCGGGACACTGCAGCATTGCCCGATGCAGTCGAGATGGGCTGAGAAAAGCGGGCATTCATCCATCGCCTCGGGACGGGGGAGGCTATGACGGTAGCGAGCCGCCTCGCACTCGCGATGGTTGTGCTGGTCGTGGTGACGTCCTGCGTCGTCAGCGCATTTGCCTATTTTTTTGTCGCCGGGGCGCCTCCGCGCGGAGCGTTGACGGCGATCATTGGCGCGGCGCTCGCCGGTGGCGCGATTGCGTCGGTATTCGGGATCGCTCTCGCCATCGGAGTCACCAATGGTTTGCGAAAGCCTGCGGATGTTCGCCGCGAGCCGGAGCAGGAGCGGGCGTATCAGACGCTGATCGACAACGAAAAGATGGCGCGGGCCATCATCGAAGAAGCGCTCGATGCCTTTGTCCAGACCGATGGGTCCTGCGTCGTCCTCAACTGGAGCCCGCACGCCGAGGCGCTGATGGGTTGGGCGCGCGAGGAGGCCATCGGCCGCAGCGTGGAGAAGCTGCTCTTCCCGGAATCCCTGTGGGTCGGGCACCGGCAGTGGATCGATCAGTTCCTGAGCGAGGCCAAAGGCGAGGCGGCCGGTGGACGTTACGAGACGCCCCTGCTGCGCAAGGACGGAAGCGAATTCTTCGCCGAGGTGTCGCTCACGGCGCTGCGCCGCAACGATGGCCACATCATCAACGCCTTCGTCAGGGACATCACGGCAAAACGCGCCGCGGAGGAACAATTGTTCCAGGCGCAGAAGATGGAATCGGTCGGGCAACTGACCGGCGGCATCGCCCACGACTTCAACAACATGCTCACCGTGATCACGGGCACGATCGAGATCCTCGCCGACGGCGTCAAGCATGATCCGGCGCTCGCGTCGATCGCCAGGATGATCGACGATGCGGCGGACCGGGCGTCCCAGCTCACCGCAAACCTGCTCGCCTTTGCCAGAAAGCAGCCGCTGCGGCCGCGCGAGACCGATGTCAACGCCCTGGTCGAGGAAGTGGTCCAGTTGCTGTCGCCGACGCTCGGCCGGCAGATCGAGATCGAAACCGCATTGAACGATCTCGCCTGGCCGGCCCTGGTCGATCGCAGCCAGCTCTCCTCGGCGCTGGTGAATCTCGCCATCAACGCCCGCGACGCCATGTCTGACGGTGGCAGGCTGCTTTTCAGAACCAGGAATTTCACGCGCGGCGAGCACGACGCCGAGATCGGCGGGATCGGTTCGGGCGATTACGTCGTCGTCGAGGTGCACGACACCGGCGCCGGCATTCCCGCCGCCATCCGTGACAGGATTTTCGAACCGTTCTTTTCGACCAAGCAGTTCGGAGCGGGTACCGGACTCGGGCTGAGCATGGTGTTCGGATTTGCAAAACAGTCCGGCGGCGCCGTCGTGGTCGATAGCGAGGTGGGCAACGGCGCCTGCTTCCGCATCTATCTTCCGAAGGCGGACATCGAACTTTCGGAACTGTTTCCGGCGAGCGACGCGCGGCCGGCGGGCGATGAGCACCTTCGCGGCGGATCGGAAACCATCCTGTGCGTGGAGGATGACGACGTCGTGCGCGCGCATGTCACCGGCCGGCTCGAAAGCGTCGGTTACAAGGTGGTTGCGGCTCGCAATGCGGCCGAGGCGCTCGAACTGGTCAACGCCGGAACGGCATTCGATCTCCTGTTCACCGACATCGTGATGCCGGGGGCCATGAACGGCCGGCAACTCGCGCAGAAGGTCGCTGAACTGCGTCGGCCGCTCCGGGTGCTCTACACGTCCGGTAACACGTTCGGCGCGTTCGATGCGGGCGAACGCCCCGGCGAGGGCGTGCTGCTGCTGACCAAGCCGTACCGCAAGGCCGAACTGGCGCGCATGGTGCGCCTCGCCCTCGATCGCGCGATCGACCACATGGGCGATCCGATCCCGCTGCCTTATTCGGTGCAGCCGGACCTCGAGCGCTTCCTGAGGGATAATCCGCCGAAGCGGGAGTAGGCCGTTCCGGCCGGGGCGTGGTGCGGGCGAATGCGCACCGAATGACAAGTTTCGCGGAGCATTCATGCAGGTCGTCATCGTCATCCCCCGCCTTGTGCGCAATTGCGCACAAGGCGGGGATGACATGTGAATGTGTGTTCGCGATCTCGCGACGCGGATAGCGCCCGAGGTTTGCATTTCGTTGGGCCCTCTCAAGTCAGAGGGCGCAGGGAAGACCGGGTGCACGCTGCACCCGCGGTCTCGTGTGCAGTTGCGCACAGAAAGACGCGCACACGAGCATACAGGTCCAGCGGGAGCATCCCGGCCTTCCCTGCGCAGTGGCTTTACGGCTTACTTCGTGCTCTCCCCGGAGAACGGCTCTTTTGCCTCCGTCATCCCCAAGAAGCTTGCTTCTCGAGAACTTGACGCCAGCACCGCGACGTCAGGACCACACGACTTCGCCGTACGCGTCACGCGCCTTCGTCTTGCGCGCGCTTCGCGTCCACCGCATCCCACCGCGCGTTCGTGACGATCGCGAGCGCCCCTCTCGTCGGGTGAGACGGGCGGAATCAAATCACTGATTTGCCCGACGACGCGAGCGGAATATTTTTGCGCGAAGGGATGGACAGGTTTTCGATTGATTTGCCCGTCGGGTTGATATGTCGCAGCCGCTGCAAGAGATCGCCCTTGCGCCGAAGCAAATCGACTCCCGGGATGGACGGCTGTGGTCGCGCAGATGTCAGTATCTACCGACGCGATTGACTGGCCCACCCCGATTCATGGGCGTTCCAGGACGCACCGCCTCGCGTGCTACGGCTCGTGCGACCGGCCTTGGCCGAAGTACGACGCCGGGTCGTGCAATGCAGCCGACGGGATAGCTGATGTACTGGCAGTACACCACAGCGCTGGCTTCCCTGGTGCTCCCGGCTAAAAATCCCGAAATCAGGACGAATACTGCAAGTGCCGTCGCCAGTTTCTTTTTCATCGTCATTCCTCCCATTGAATCTTGTGAAATCGACAACGAACGAGATTGCCTTGCGCAAATGGGGCCCACTATCGGAAGATATGCTCGGCTGCGGTCCGACGACACGTTATTGCCGGACCGCAGAAGAAGGGGATGGGCTAGTTGGCCTCTTTGAGTTTCGCCAGGACTTCGTCCAGATTGAAGCTGGCTGCCTTCTGCCGCTGCGGGTAGTCACGGAATGATGTCAGGAACTGGCCCACGTAATCCTGCGCAGGCACGAGCAGGAACACGTGATCGAACAGCCAATCGTAGTACGTATTTGAGGTGACGTCGGCCCTCTCATAGGGATCGGTTCGGAGGTTGAAGAGCTTTGGAACGCGCAGGGTGGTAAAAGGATTGGCCCAAAGCAGAAACTGCCCGGCGGCCCGCTGTTCCATGAACACGATCTTCCAGTTGTCGTACCGCAGTGCAACCAGCTGCTGATCGTCATTGACGTAAAGGAACGAATCTCGCGGGGACTTGTCAGTCTGGCCCGTCAGGTACGGGACGAGATTGTATCCATCGAGATGCACCTTGTAGGTCATGTCACCAATTTTGTATCCAGCCCGCAGCTTTTCAGTGACCTGCGCGTCGCCGGCAGCAGCCAGAAAGGTCGGAAGCATGTCGTGGTGGGCGACGATCCCATTTGACACCTGGCCGGCCTTGATCTTGCCCGGCCACCGAAGAATCGCCGGCACCCGGTATGCTCCTTCCCAATTGGTGTTCTTTTCGCTGCGGAAGGGCGTCATCCCAGCATCCGGCCAGGTGTTCATGTGCGGCCCGTTGTCCGTCGAATACATGACGAAGGTGTTGTCAGCTATGCCGAGGTCGTCCAGCGCCTTCAGCACCGTTCCCACGTTCTTGTCATGATCGATCATCGTGTCGTGATAGGGGCTCTGCCAGCGGCCGGCCTGGCCGCGACTTTCCGGCTTGGTATGCGTCCGCGCATGCATGTGAGTGAAGTTCACCCAGACGAAGAATGGCTTGTTTGCGTTCTTCTGCCTCTTGATGAAATCAGCGGCCCGATCCGCGATGTCATCGTCGATCGTTTCCATCCGCTTCTTGGTCAAGGGGCCGGTGTCCTTGCACACCTGCTTGCCAATCCTGCCAAAGCGCGGATCGACCGTGGCATCATCCTTCTCGGAGACTTTGCAGTCCAGGACGCCTCGCGGGCCATACTTGGCCTTGAATGCCGGGTCCTTTGGATAGTCCACATTCTCCGGCTCTTCTTCCGCATTCAGGTGGTAGAGATTGCCGTAGAATTCGTCGAAGCCATGCGCCGTGGGCAGGAACTCGTTGCGATCGCCCAGATGGTTCTTGCCAAACTGGCCAGTGGCGTAGCCGAATGGCTTGAGCAACTCGGCCATGGTAGGATCCTCTTTCTGCAGTCCAAGGGTGGCGCCAGGCAACCCGACCTTGGTCATTCCAGTCCGCAAACCGGATTGACCGGTGAGGAATGAGGCGCGTCCTGCCGTGCAACTCTGCTCCGCATAATAATCCGTGAACATCATTCCCTCGTTCGCGAGGCGATCGATATTCGGCGTTTGATAGCCCATCATCCCGCGCGAATAGGCACTGACGTTCGACTGTCCTATGTCATCGCCCCAGATGACAACGATGTTGGGTCTTTGCTGCTGTTGCGCGACTACCGGTGCAAAGGGAGTCATGGCTGCAACGGATATGGTCGTAAGCAAGAGCAGAGCCTTGGTAATCTTCATGATGAATGCCTCGCTGCTACAACGACACTGGTGAGGACGTATCGGCAGAGTCCGGTCAGATCGGTCGGCCATGCCGAGTTCAACGGGCGACAGCTTGCAGACGACCCGGCGGAGGGCGCTACTCAGCGAGTGCATTGGCCGGCCTGATACTGCAAGGGCCGGTTCATTTTCCTGAAGATGGATCGATCCGCTGCCGTCGGGGGCGGGTGGGGGCGCTAGACCATGCGCAACCACGTTGCTGCAGCGGCGGCGTTCTGTGGGCGCCAGGAACGGACTTCGATGCCTTCCTCGCGCAAGAATGCAGCCAGCCAGGCCGCTTGACGGTTCAGGCGAGGTTGATGAACGAGAGCGGCGCGCGCGATCGTTTTGCGAGCCCTGCGCCACGAGGTGACACCGCTGGCCGTCGGGACTGAGAACACCCATCGATCGATCCCGACCCAGTCGAGGTACACCAGAACCCTGCCGGTCGATCCGAAATCGGCGATTGCCGCTGCCAGGTCGACGAATTCGCGATTTGTCACCGCTCCGCAAAAGCGGACCGTGACAACACCTCCTTCCAGGATGGGATCGACCTCGATCATTGAAATTGGTTCGCGCCGGACCGCGACATTTTGGTACGTCGGATTTGCCGGGCAAGAGTTCCCCCGATGGCCGGTCTGCGCTACTCTGTTACTGCAATGTTCGGCCCAATTGTGCCGAACCTTTTCGGGTTTGCGAGACGCAGGGGTGAGCACCATGCGGACCGAGCCGTTAAGCCGATTTCCGGCCCTGCGCACCCGCGACGTTGACGAACTCCGCCAACGCCTTGCCGGCCTCTTTTCTGTCTGGTCGATGGACCTGGGGCGCGGTGGCCAGCGGACGTTCGCGGGATGCCTCAATCATCGCCAGCTGGAGGACGTCGGCGTGACCTACGCCCGTTATGGCTCCCCGTTGGCCGTTTGTCTCTCGCACGGCGACACTTACCTTCAGGGCTTTCCCACTCGCGGTCGTGGCTCTGTTGTCAACGACGGGACCGAGGGGGAGGTATCGCCCTCCAACGGGATATCCTGCGGTCCGAACGCAGATATGCGGGTCAAATACTCATCCGATTTTGAACACCTGATCCTCAGGATCAAACGGCAGAAACTGGTCAAGACGCTAAGCGGACTTATCGGTCGGCCGGTAGATGCACCGCGCATAGCGACCAATGTCAGGCCGAATCCGGCAAGGGCGGCTGCTCAACGTCGTCTGATCGAGTTTGTGGTGTGCGAATTGGACCGCGTCGATGCTCCGCTTCCCGGTCTTGTATTGGCCGAACTCGAACAGACCCTTGTCGTCTCCTACCTCAGTTGCAATCTGCACAATTACAGTCACTTGCTTGAAGAGGATACGGCTCGCTCGGTCGCACCATGGCAGGTGCGTCTCGCAGAGGAATATATCGAGCAGAACTGGGATCAACCTGTAACAGTTGAAGCTCTGGCCCACATTGCAAATGCAGGTATCCGGAACTTGTTTCTTACGTTCAGGAAGAGCCGCGGCGTGTCGCCGATGGCTTTCGTGAGGCAGGTTCGGCTGCGGCATGCGAAGGAGATGCTCACATGCGCGCCGCCCGAGACGACCGTTACATCGGTCGCCTACGCCTGCGGATTCAGCAATCTCGGACACTTTGCAAAGTATTATAATGCGGCTTTCGGCGAGCACCCCTCGGTGACTCTGAAGACGGCGCGCAGGTGACAGTCAGGCGAGCGGGATCAAAGCACTGCCTGGAGACCCGCCAATTTTCTGGCGCGTCGTGTCAGCGCAAACCGAAAGTTTGCAGGAACGATGGCGTCTGGGGAGGTTGCGGCGCCTGCTCCTGTGCTCGGGCGTCCGGTACGGGCGCGAGCGGCACCGGCGGCGCGTTTTGTTCTTCCCGGTATCTCGGCCGATGATGTCGCTGGGGCCGTACCTCTGCGCGCGCATTATGCACGGACCGAGCCCGTCGCTGCTTCCTCACGGGCTGGACCTGAGCCGGGGCTTCCGGCGCGACCCGTACAGGGGCATCCTGCATGGCCTGTACCGGGGGTAAATCCTGCGCCGGCCTGACTGGCTCGACTTGCGCGCGCGCATCTTCCTCGGCCGCCCAGGCCTGGAACTGCTTGAACATGGCTTCTGTCGGAGGCTGGTCCGACTCGGCCCGGTTCTGAGTGGCAGGTTCGGGAGCCGCGGCCGTTTCCTCGCGCGCCGGCGTATCGACCGTCGCCGGCGGCACCTCCTGCGCGGCGGCGATTGCTGGCGTTGTCGCCGTCGATGGATCTGCGTCCGGCTGGAACTCTGATTTGTCGGTCCACGCAGCCGTGACATCCGCTACCAGCGAGACCGGATTTCCCATCAGAAGGATGGCGATGCCGATCGCCGTCGCCACCGCGGCGAAAATGCTGGCCTTGAGGATTCGCGACGCCATGGCCGCTCTGCTCCAGGCCGTGCCGATATCCGGCTCTCCGGTCCCCTCGGCATCGTCGGAGAGAAAGACGGGAAAACGGTCGTCCGGCGGGAAACTGTCTTTTGTCGCCATGTGATTGCTGCCGCCCCTTGCTGTTCGGATCCAGCAGTAACCTGCTCGCGCGGTCGAAAAGCGACAATCGCCGCCACGATTTGGGAGAAGTGTTGACTTCACTGGGACTCGGGAACTGCAAGATCGCGCCGAGCACCGGAAGAAAGAACGCCATAAAAAAGGCGCTCCGCGTGGAGCGCCTTTCGCAATGGCCGGGCAGTGACACCGGCGGGGATTACCCGCCGCAAATCACAGCGAATAGTACATGTCGAATTCGACCGGGTGCGGGGTCATCTCGAAGCGCTCGACCTCGGTCATCTTCAGTTCGATATAGGCGTCGATGAAATCGTCGTCGAACACGCCGCCGTTCTTGAGGAACGCGCGGTCCTTGTCGAGGTTTTCCAGCGCCTCGCGGAGCGAGCCGCACACCGTCGGGATCTGCTTCAACTCTTCCTTCGGCAGGTCGTACAGATCCTTGTCCATCGCCGGGCCCGGATCGATCTTGTTCTTGATGCCGTCGAGGCCGGCCATCAGCATCGCGGCGAAGCCGAGATAGGGGTTGGCCATCGGATCGGGGAAGCGGACTTCGACGCGCTTGGCCTTCGGGTTCGCCGTGTAGGGAATGCGGCAGGAGGCCGAGCGGTTGCGCGCGGAATAGGCGAGCAGTACGGGGGCTTCATATCCCGGAACCAGGCGCTTGTAGGAATTGGTCGACGGGTTGGTGAAGGCGTTGATCGCCTTGGCGTGCTTGATGATGCCGCCGATGTAGTGCAGGCAGGTTTCCGAGAGGTCGGCGTATTTGTTGCCGGCGAACACCGGCTTGCCGTCCTTCCAGATCGACTGGTGGACATGCATGCCCGAGCCGTTGTCGCCGTAGACCGGCTTCGGCATGAAAGTGGCGGTCTTGCCGTAGATATGCGCGACCTGATGGATGCAGTACTTGTAGATCTGCATCTGGTCGGCCATGTGCGTCAGCGTGTCGAACTTCATGCCGAGTTCGTGCTGGGCGGACGCCACTTCGTGGTGGTGCTTCTCGACCTTGACGCCCATCTTGGCCATGGCGCCGAGCATTTCCGAGCGCATGTCCTGCACCGAGTCCTGCGGCGGCACCGGGAAGTAGCCGCCCTTGGTGCGGATGCGGTGACCGAGATTGCCGCCCTCATATTCGGTGTCCGAATTGGTCGGCAATTCCGACGAATCCAGCTTGAAGCCGGTATTGTAGGGGGTGGTCTGGAAGCGGACGTCGTCGAATACGAAGAACTCGGCTTCAGGTCCGACGAACACGGTGTCGCCGATGCCCATCGACTTCACCATCGCCTCGGCCTTCTTGGCCATTCCGCGCGGGTCGCGGTTGTAGGGCTCGCCGGTGGTCGGCTCCAGCACGTCGCAGGTGATGACCATGGTGGTCTCGGCGAAGAACGGGTCGATCGTCGCGGTGACCGGGTCGGGCATCAGGCACATGTCGGATTCGTTGATCGCCTTCCAGCCGGCGATCGAGGAGCCGTCGAACATCGTGCCTTCGGCAAAGATTTCCTCGTCGATCATGCCGATGTCGAATGTAACGTGCTGCCACTTGCCGCGCGGATCGGTGAAGCGCAGGTCGACGTATTTCACGTCGTTGTCCTTGATCGATTTCAGGACGTCTTTGGCGGTCTTCATGAATACCCCTTTTGGCTACGGACAGTTACCGGGACACGACGTTTTGCGTACGGTTCGGTTGAGTGATTGCAGGTGAGTGATTGCGAACGAAATCGGCTGCGGAAATAGCCGTTTTTGTTGTTTTTCATCGGGAAATCCGGATAGCACCCGGCTTAGATAGCGTCCAGCCCGGATTCTCCGGTTCTGATCCGGATCGCCTCCTCGATGTTGGAGACGAAGATCTAGCCGTCGCCGATGCGTCCGGTCTGGGCGGCGCGCCTGATCGCATCGATGGCCTTTTCGACAAGTTCGTCCGAAATCACGATCTCGATTTTCACCTTGGGCAGGAAGTCGACGATGTATTCCGCGCCGCGATAGAGTTCGGCGTGACCCTTCTGCCGGCCGAAGCCCTTGGCCTCGGTCACGGTGATGCCCTGCAGCCCGACTTCCTGAAGCGCTTCCTTCACCTCGTCTAGCTTGAATGGCTTGATGATGGCTTCGATCTTCTTCACTGAGCGCCTCCCGGGCATTTCCGAATTGCAATAAGGTTCGATGTCGCGCGAGGCGCCGTCTGGTTTGATCCTTGCTTCCGGTAAAGCACCGGATGCCCATAATTGCCGCCGATAGCGACGATCGTAAGCCTGTCAGCTAACCGACTTCCTCAAAAGCAGGGTCTATGCCAAGTTGTTAATGCGCCTGATTTCGAAACGTTATCAGACTTTTAACGGGCAATTGGAAGAGGTCGAAGCGAACACTGCATGATATCGCAGCCTAGTAAATAGGCAAACAGGTCAATTCGTGTGCAGCGGATGGCAGCCGTACCGCGTGCACGGCGGAATGTGCTTCTGTAAAAGGCGGATCGACTGAGGATTCAGCATGGAAGTCTTGACCACAAGTGAAATGGAGCGCGCCGATCGGCTGACGATCGCGGCCGGCACGCCCGGCTTCGCGCTGATGATGAGTGCGGGGCAGGCGGTCGCCGAAGCCGCGATGGATCTCGTCGAGGAAGGACCGATCGTGGTGGTCGCCGGCCGCGGCAACAATGGCGGCGATGGCTTCGTGGCGGCCGCCGAACTCGCCGCGCGCGGTCGCGAGGTGTCCGTCATCCTGTTGTGCGGGCGCGACACCTTGCAGGGCGATGCGGCGCTCGCTGCGCGCGGCTGGAAGTATCCGGTGCTGCCGTTCAACCCGCAGGCGATCGGCAAGCCGGCGCTGATCATCGACGCGCTGTTTGGCGCCGGGCTCAATCGTCCCGTCAAGGGCGACCCGCTCGAGATGATCGAGGCGATCAATGCGAATGGTGCGCCCGTGCTCGCCGTCGACCTGCCGAGCGGGATCAACGGCACGTCGGGCGCGGTGATGGGCGCTGCGATCAACGCCGCGGAAACCGTGACGTTCTTCCGCCGCAAGCCGGCGCACCTGCTGATGCCGGGACGCAAACACTGCGGCCGCGTGCGCGTCGTCGACATCGGCATCGATGCGGGCGTGCTCGAAGAGATCGGCCCGCAGACATCGGAGAACGAGCCGCAGAGCTGGCAGAAATCCTTCCCCGTGCCCGATATCGACGGCCACAAATATGCGCGCGGCCATGCCGTCGTGCTGTCCGGCGAACTGGCATCCACCGGCGCCGCGCGGCTTGCGGCGCGGGGCGCGCTGCGGGCAGGGGCGGGACTGGTCACGCTGGCCTCGCCAGGCGATGCACTTTCCGTCAACGCGGCGGCGCTGACGGCGGTGATGGTTCGCGCGATCGACAACGCCATCCAGTTCGGCGAAATGCTCGAAGACAGGCGGCTCAATTCGGTCGCGATCGGGCCGGGTGCAGGCGTCGGTCCGCGCACGCGCGACCTCGTCCACACCGCGCTGTCGGCGAAATGTGCTCTCGTGCTCGACGCCGACGCGCTGACGAGTTTCGCCGAGGCGCCCGAGCGGCTGTTCGAGCAGATCAAGGCGAGCCACGATCCGCAGGTTGTCCTGACGCCGCACGAGGGCGAGTTTCCACGCCTGTTCAGCGACATCAGCAACAAGAATCCCGGCCGCTCGAAACTGGAGCGGGTACGCGACGCGGCCGGGCGCTCCGGCGCGGTCGTGCTGTTGAAGGGGCCGGATACGGTGGTGGCGTCGCCGGACGGACGCGCCAGCATCGCCTCCAACGCGCCGCCCTGGCTCGCCACCGCCGGCGCCGGCGACGTGCTCGCCGGCATCATCGCGGGCGTTCTGGCGCAAGGCGTCGCGGCTTTCGAAGCCGCCAGCATCGGCGTGTGGATGCACGGCGAAGCCGCCCGCGAGGCGGGACCGGGGCTGATCGCGGAAGATCTCCCGGAAGTGCTGCCGGCGGTGTTCAGGCGGCTCTATGACGAGTTCGGGATCGAGTATTAGTTTCGTAAATGGGTAGAGCGGAAAGCGAAACCCATCCTCTCTCCGCGCAACGAAGTGATGGGTTTCGCTTTCCGCTCTATCCATCCTACAGTTACGTCACCAGATATTTCGTCACCGCCGCTTCGTCCCATTCCATGCCGAGGCCGGGGCCTCGTGCGGTGAGCGTGCCGTCGACGATCTCGGCCGGGTGAGCGAGGATTACGCCGGCAAAATCCAGAAATTCCAGCCAGTGCGCCGTCGGCGTCACCGCCAGCAGGTGCGCGCTGGCTTCGGCGAACAGGTGGCTCGACACCGGAATGTTCGCGGCGTCCGCCTGCGCTGCAACCTGCAGCCAGCCGGTGACGCCGCCGCACTTCATGACGTCGGGCATGATGAAGTCGCTGGCGCCGGCCGCGATGGCTTCGGCAAAGCCGCGCGGAAACCACCAGTTCTCGCCGGCCTGGATCGGCGTCGGCGAGGTCTCGCGCACCTTTGCGTGTCCCGACAGGTTTTCCTGCGGTACCGGCTCTTCGATCCAGTGCAGATCGTAGGGTGCGAGGCGCGCGATGCGGCGCGCGGCCTCGGCGGGGTCGAGCGACTGGTTGAAGTCGAGCATCAGCGCGACATCAGGGCCGAGCAGGGCGCGCACGCCCTTGACCACGCGCTCGTCGTTGGCGGCGTCGCCATCGCCGCCCTTGATCTTGATGCCGCGAAAACCCTGTTCGAGCGAGCGCCGCAGCGCCCTCTCGTCGGTGATCGGATCGACCACGCCGTAGCTGTCATAGGCCCTGATCGGCCGCGCCGAGCCGCCGAGCAGTTCGGCCAGCGGCTGGCCTGAGATGCGGCCGAGCGCGTCCCAATAGGCCATGTCGAGGCCGGAAACCGCCATGCCGACGAGCCCCTGCCAGCTCAGCAGCCGGAATTTGGCGTCCATCGTCGCCATCAAATCGTAGGGCGCGACCGGCCGGCCTGCGAGTTCGCGCCCGATCTCCTCGATCAGGTGCACCAGCGGCCTCATGGTCAGCCGGGCGTAGGCGAAGATGTAGGCGTGGCCGGTAACGCCCTGATCGGTATCGACGTCGATCAGAACCAGCGGCGCGGCGTCGATGGTGGTGAAGGCGGTTTTGACGGGCCGGGCGATCGGCACCACGACGCCTCGGGCCCTGACGCTGCGGATGGCGGGGATTGGCTGGCTCATGCGGACCTCCTTCCTCACTCGACAGCGTACCACCTGACAAGCCGGGGCGCCGCCCAATCGGTTGCGGCCTGCTCGATCAGCCAGCGGCCGGAATATTCGGCCAGGAAGGCGATTCGCTGGGTCTGGCCCGGCTCGATCGCCAGCGTATCCAGCCAGAACGGCTTCCAGCCGTCGTCGAGCCGGTCGAGCAGCCGGAAGTGATGGCCGTGAAGATGGAATACGGCCGTGATCGCGGCGCGGTTGGCGAGGGCGAGTACGACAACACGGCCGGTTTTGGCGCGGAAGGCGGGCGGGGCGGCGGCCTTGAAGTCAGCCGGCCGCGCCCAATCGGGCGGGGCGCCGAGCGCTAGGTCGAAGCGCTGGGCATTCTTCAGGTCGAGTTGGGCCGGTAGCCCGTTGGAAGGAAGCGGCGGGGCCGGCATCAGGGGGGCGCGGCGCTCCATTTGGCCCGAGATCGTGAGCTTTCCGATCGGGTAGGCTTGCTTGCCGTCATGGAGCACGATCGAGGCGGCGGTCGCCGTGTCCACGAATGCGTCGACGCGGCTCCCGGGCGCCAGCACCAGCGCGCCATTGCGGGCCGGGAACGGTTCGGCGGGCTGGCCGTCGATAGCCATGACGCGGACCTCGTGGCTCTCCAATCTAACCGCCAGCACAGTGCGTTGGGAGGCATTGATGAAGCGCAGCCGCAGCCGCTGATTGCCGTAGGCTGAGAGCTCGAACGAGGTTTGGCCGTTAAGGGTATAGAGCGGCCTGGCATCCTTGGCATCGACGCCCGGGGCAATCGCGGTGCCGTCCGGCCGCAGGCGCCATTCCTCGATCAGAAGCACCTCGTCGCGATCGACGGGAACCCTTTCGCTTTCGAGCACGATCAGCGGCTTGCTGCGCAACGGCAGCGCCTGGCCGTCGCCGAGCAGGCCGGGATCGCACAGGGACGTACCGGCGTGACGGAAGGCGAGCCGGAAGGTCTCGCTGGCGCCCGCAGCAAGCGGTGGCCGCACGATCAGCGGCTCGGCGGCATTGGCGCCATCGACGCCCCGCCAATGCAGCGCCAGCGGGACCTGCAACCCGTTACCGACTGAAATCTCGGCCGTCTCGCCGCGCTTCCACGAGAGGTCGCTTCCGGTGAGCCTCCAGGCCGATGTTTCCGGGCCGTCCGGACGCAACTTCAGGCGTTCCGGCGCAGCCTTGAGGGAGAGGGAAGTGGGGGACGGGCGTCCCTGGGTGAGCGCCGTTGCGGGCCAGATCGGGACCAGCGCGGCTGAGCCCAAACCCGCCATCAGCCTGCGTCGATCCAACTCGGATTCGGGGCTTGCCATCAGACCGATGCGGACCATTTTTGAGGCGAGAAGTCCAGTCGCAGGGGCTGCGACGGAAGGGCACAAACACGGCCATTTTTTTGCTGCGAAGGCAGAGGCTCATGTTATAAGCCCGCCGCCCGCGGCATCGCGGCCGGATTGGATGCTATCACGCGGGCGTGGCGGAACTGGTAGACGCGCTGGATTTAGGTTCCAGTGACGAAAGTTGTGGGGGTTCGAGTCCCTCCGCCCGCACCAAGCGCTTTCAGCGTTTGCCTGACGAATTCTGGAGGGCCTATATCCCCGAATCGGGGTGTTGGGCTCGCCGAGCCACTGGCGCAGGCCGAGCAGGCCATGTGTCGACGAGATTTTCACTGCCGGGCCGAAAGGCCCGGCGCAAGCGGAAGAAGATTGACGCCATGCAGGTCACCGAAACCCTCGCCGAGGGATTGAAGCACGAGTTCAAGATCAGCGTTCCCGCATCGGATCTCGATGCCAAGGCGGACGCCAAGCTGGTCGACCTCAAGGACAAGGTGAAGCTCAACGGCTTCCGTCCCGGCAAGGTGCCGGTCAGCCACCTGAAGAAGGTGTATGGCCGCTCGGTCATGGCCGAGACCATCGACCAGACCATCCGCGACACCAACACGCAGATTTTCACCGACCGCGGCTTCCGTCTCGCGACCGAGCCGAAGATCACCATGCCGACCGAGCAGAAAGAGGTCGAGGAGCTGCTCGCCGGCAAGAGCGATCTCAACTACACGGTCGCCATCGAGGTGGTACCGACGATCCAGCTCGCGGATTTCAAGTCGTTCACCGTCGAGAAGCCGGTGGTCGACGTGAGCGAAGCCGACGTCGATGAAGCGATCAAGCGCATCGCCGACCAGAACAGGCCCTATGCCGCGAAGGCCGAAGGCGCCAAGGCCGAGACCGGCGATCGCGTCACCATCAACTTCAAGGGCAGCATCAATGGCGAGCTGTTCGACGGCGGCACCGGCGAAGGCATCCCGGTCGCGATCGGCACCGGACAGTTCATTCCGGGCTTCGAGGAGCAACTGATCGGCATGGCCGTCGGCGAGACCCGCACGCTGAAAGTGTCGTTCCCGAAGAACTATGCCAGCGAAAAGCTCGCGGGCCAGCCGGCGGAGTTCGAGACCACTGCAACGCTGATCGAGGCGCCCGGCGAGACCAAGATCGATGACGAATTCGCCAAGACGCTCGGCCTGGAATCGCTCGACAAGCTGAAGGAAGCCGCGCGCGAGCGCCTGGTCGCCGAATTCGCGGGCGCCACGCGCCAGCGCGTCAAACGCGCGCTGCTCGATCGTCTCGACGACAGCCACAAATTCGAGGCGCCGCCGTCGCTGATCGAGGAGGAGTTCAACCTGATGTGGAACTCGATCAAGGCCGAGATGGAATCCTCGGGCAAGACCTTTGCCGACGAGAACACCACCGAAGAGGCCGCGAAGGAAGAATACCAGAAGATCGCCGATCGTCGTGTTCGGCTCGGCCTCGTGCTGTCGGAGATCGGCGAGAAGAACAAGATCACCGTGACCGACGACGAAGTCGGCCGCGCCGTGATCGAGCGCGCGCGCCAGATGCCCGGCCGCGAGAAGGAAGTCTGGGACTACTACCGCAACAACGCCAACGCGCTGGCCCAGCTCCGTGCGCCGATCTATGAAGACAAGGTGGTCGATTTCATCCTCGAACTCGCAACCGTGACCGAAAAAAAGGTCTCGCGCGAGGACCTGTTCAAGGAAGAAGAGGACGAGAAGAGCGCGGCCTGACCGTTCTAAAGCGTTTTCAAGCGAAGTGGTTACCGGTTCGCGTGAAGAAAACGCGTCAAAACAAGAATCTACCCGTTCCGGTTTCCAATCGGAACGGGTCAGGCCAACGTTAATGATGAACGGCGAAACCGTCATGGCTGCGGCATCCGTCGCTATGACATCGCCGCCGAATCAGCTTGAGTTTCCTCGAGTTCGGCACGCGATGGCCCGGCCTTGTCACCGGGAAATTGGCTCATATCTGTGAGCGGCTCGCCTGAGGCGAGTTCTGTGTTGAAGTCCCTGCATCACGGGACGTTCGTCCGCGCGCGGCATGCCTGCCGGCCCTTTGACTGGCCGACCTTGCCGATGGATGTTCGCCCACTGCCCGATCTTTATCTAACCCTTGGGGTGACTAATGCGCGATCCCGTTGAAACCTACATGAACCTCGTGCCGATGGTGGTCGAGCAGACCAACCGCGGAGAACGCGCCTACGATATTTTCTCGCGGCTTCTGAAAGAGCGAATCATTTTCGTGACCGGTCCGGTCGAGGACGGCATGGCGACGCTGACGGTGGCGCAGCTCCTGTTCCTCGAGGCCGAAAATCCGAAGAAGGAAATCTCGATGTACATCAACTCGCCGGGCGGCGTGGTGACATCGGGGCTGGCGATCTACGACACCATGCAGTTCATCCGTCCGCCGGTGTCGACGCTGTGCACCGGACAGGCGGCTTCGATGGGCTCGCTGCTGCTCGCCGCCGGCGAAAAGGACATGCGCTTCTCGCTGCCGAATTCCCGCATCATGGTGCACCAGCCCTCCGGCGGCTTCCAGGGCCAGGCCACCGACATCATGCTGCACGCGCAGGAGATCCTGAATCTCAAGAAGCGCCTCAACGAGATCTACGTGAAGCACACCGGACAGACCTACAAGGCGATCGAGGATGCGCTGGAGCGCGACAAGTTCCTGACCGCCGAAATGGCCCGCGACTTCGGCATTGTCGACAAGGTTATCGACAAGCGCCCGGAGGAAACGTCGGCGGCGAAAGCCCCGTAAGGTTACGGGGTTACGGCATTGCGTTCACCTTAACGGTTGGTTGAATTGGCAAGTGAGGCTGGCAAGGGCATATCTGTGCCCTGGCCGAGGGGAAAGTTCCGGTTTCGTGCCGGTTTTGCGGCGTGGCAATACCGCAACGCTGGGCGGATTTCGTCGACTTATCCTCATGCCATGGCCTAAAATCACGCTATTGTCACGGTTTCCGGTCGGCGCCCGATTAGCGAATTCTTGATAGTAGGGTGTCAGCATGGTTGGCTGTATAGCCTCGGTCGGGATCGCGGGGATTCGAGCAGGCCAGGGTTCGTACGAAGCGTGATGAGTTAAGGGTCTTTTCTGGTACGGAATTTGCTCTATCTACCCTTGAGATCCGGTGTCGTGCCGGAATGGGTCGATCGGGTAACGGATCGAACGGCGGACGGAGACGAGAATGAGTAAGGTTGGCACGAGCGACTCCAAGAACACGCTGTATTGCTCGTTCTGTGGCAAGAGCCAGCACGAAGTCCGTAAACTGATCGCGGGTCCGACCGTATTCATCTGCGATGAGTGCGTCGAACTCTGCATGGACATCATCCGCGAGGAGAACAAGTCTTCGCTGGTGAAGTCGCGCGACGGTATTCCGACGCCGAAGGAAATCTGCAAGGTGCTGGACGATTACGTGATCGGCCAGAGCCATGCCAAGAAGGTGCTCTCGGTCGCCGTCCACAATCACTACAAGCGGCTCAACCACCAGACCAAGCACAACGACGTCGAACTGGCGAAGTCGAACATCCTGCTGATCGGTCCGACCGGCTCGGGCAAGACGCTGCTGGCGCAGACGCTGGCGCGCATTCTCGACGTGCCGTTCACGATGGCGGACGCGACGACGCTGACCGAGGCCGGTTACGTCGGCGAGGACGTCGAGAACATCATCCTGAAGCTGTTGCAGTCGGCCGACTACAATGTCGAGCGCGCGCAGCGCGGCATCGTCTATATCGACGAAATCGACAAGATCAGCCGCAAGTCGGACAATCCGTCGATCACCCGCGACGTGTCGGGTGAGGGCGTGCAGCAGGCCCTGCTGAAGATCATGGAAGGCACGGTTGCCTCCGTGCCGCCGCAGGGCGGCCGCAAGCACCCGCAGCAGGAGTTCCTGCAGGTCGACACCACCAACATCCTGTTCATCTGCGGCGGCGCCTTCTCGGGCCTCGAGAAGATCATCTCCGCGCGCGGACGTTCGACCTCGATTGGTTTCGCCGCCCAGGTGCTGGCGCCCGAGGATCGCCGCACCGGCGAGATCTTCCGCCATGTCGAGCCGGAAGACCTGCTGAAGTACGGCCTGATCCCGGAGTTCGTCGGCCGTCTGCCGGTCGTGGCGACGCTGGAGGATCTCGACGAGAACTCGCTGAAGAAGATCCTGGTCGAGCCGAAGAACGCGCTGGTGAAGCAGTACCAGCGGCTGTTCGAAATGGAGAATATCGAACTCACCTTCGCCGACGAAGCACTTGGCGCGGTCGCCCGCAAGGCGATCGAGCGCAAGACCGGTGCGCGCGGACTGCGTTCGATCCTCGAGAGCATCCTGCTCGAGACCATGTTCGATCTTCCCGGCCTGGAAGGCGTCGAAGAAGTTGTGATCTCGCGTGAAGTGGTCGAGGGAACCGCCCGTCCGCTCTACATCTACGCCGACCGTTCGGATCGGGCCGTAGAGAGCAGCGCCAGCGCCTGATCGGGCGCCCGCGAGGTACGATCTGACCATCCTGGTGACCCGGCTGCCGGAGCCTCCGGCGGCCGGTTGTAGCGTACGCGTTTTCGCGCATTTGGCCCGGATTTGCGGGCATTTACTCTGACTTGACACCCCCGTACGCGATAGCCACCTAATGCTCTCGGTGGCGAAGATCACACCTGAGATTCGTCGCTAAGCGATCCGGTAGAAGGGGCAGCGAAGGCAGCCAGACAACCCGGAACCTCCAGGCACCTTGTGGCGGTTGCGCAACCGAGCGGACTGCGTGCAAGGGGGCAAAACAGAAGGAACAGGCCATGACAACACCAAAAACCCGGCCAACCATCGTCCTTGGCGAAAGCCACTCGTATCCGGTGCTGCCGCTCCGCGACATCGTCGTATTCCCGCACATGATCGTGCCGCTGTTCGTCGGCCGCGAGAAATCGATCCGCGCCCTCGAAGAGGTGATGAAGAACGACGCGCTGATTTTGCTGGCAACGCAGAAGAACGCGTCCGACGATGATCCAAGCCCGGATTCGATCTACGAGGTCGGTACGCTTGCCAGCGTGCTGCAGCTCCTGAAGCTCCCCGACGGCACCGTGAAGGTGCTGGTCGAAGGCCTGGAGCGCGCGCGCGTGCAGAAATACTCCGACCGCACCGAATACTACGAGGCGACCGCGGTGGCGCTCGCCGACACCGACGCCAACTCGGTCGAAGCCGAGGCCCTGGCACGCTCGGTCGTGTCCGACTTCGAAAGCTATGTGAAGCTGAACAAGAAGATCTCCGCCGAAGTCGTCGGCGTGGTTCAGGCGATCACTGACTTCGCCAAGCTCAGCGACCAGGTCGCCCAGCATCTCGCCGTCAAGATCGCCGATCGCCAGGGCATCCTGGAGACGTTGTCCGTCACGCAGCGCCTGGAGAAGGTGCTGGGCCTGATGGAGAGCGAAATCTCGGTGCTGCAGGTCGAGAAGCGCATCCGCTCGCGCGTCAAGCGCCAGATGGAGAAGACCCAGCGTGAGTATTACCTGAACGAGCAGATGAAGGCGATCCAGAAGGAGCTCGGCGACGACGAAGGTCGCGACGAGTTGGCCGATCTGGAAGAGAAGATTGCCAAGACCAAGCTTTCCAAGGAAGCGCGGGAGAAGGCGCAGCACGAGTTGAAGAAGCTGCGCCAGATGTCGCCGATGTCCGCGGAAGCGACCGTCGTGCGCAACTATCTCGACTGGCTGCTGTCGATCCCGTGGAACAAGAAGTCCAAGGTCAAGAAGGACCTCGAGGCGGCGCAGGCCGTGCTGGACTCCGATCACTACGGGCTCGAGAAGGTCAAGGACCGTATCGTCGAGTACCTCGCGGTGCAGTCGCGCGCCAACAAACTGACCGGACCGATCCTGTGCCTGGTCGGCCCTCCCGGCGTTGGCAAGACCTCGCTCGGCAAGTCGATCGCGAAGGCGACGGGGCGCGAGTTCGTGCGCGTCTCGCTCGGCGGCGTGCGTGACGAGGCCGAGATCCGCGGTCACCGCCGCACCTATATCGGCTCGATGCCTGGCAAGATCATCCAGTCGATGCGCAAGGCGAAGACCTCGAACCCGCTGTTCCTGCTGGACGAGATCGACAAGATGGGCGCCGATTTCCGCGGCGATCCGTCGTCGGCCTTGCTCGAGGTCCTGGACCCCGAGCAGAACGGCACGTTTGCCGACCACTACCTGGAGGTCGACTACGATCTGTCGAACGTCATGTTCATCACGACCGCGAATACGCTGAATATTCCGGGCCCGCTGATGGACCGCATGGAGATCATCCGGATCGCCGGCTACACCGAGAACGAGAAGGTCGAGATCGCGCGCAAGCACCTGATCCCGAACGCCATCTCCAAGCATGGCCTCGATTCCAAGGAATGGTCGATCGACGACGATGCCCTGCTGTTGATGATCCGCCGCTACACCCGCGAAGCGGGCGTGCGCAACCTGGAGCGTGAGCTGTCGACACTCGCCCGCAAGGCGGTGAAGGAGCTGATGATCTCGAAGAAGAAGTCGGTCAAGGTCACCGAGAAGACCCTGGAAGACTTCCTCGGCGTGCCGAAGTACCGGTTCGGCGAGATCGAAAGCGAGCCGCAGGTCGGTATCGTCACCGGTCTTGCCTGGACCGATGTCGGCGGCGAGCTGCTGACCATCGAAGGCGTCATGATGCCCGGCAAGGGCAAAATGACGGTCACGGGCAATCTGCGCGACGTGATGAAGGAGTCGATCTCGGCGGCGGCGTCCTACGTCCGTTCGCGGGCGATCAACTACGGCATCGAGCCGCCGATGTTCGACAGGCGCGACATCCACGTCCACGTGCCGGAGGGGGCGACCCCGAAGGACGGACCGTCGGCTGGCGTCGCAATGGCCACCGCGATCATCTCGGTCATGACCGGAATCCCGGTCCGCCACGATGTCGCGATGACCGGCGAGATCACCTTGCGCGGTCGCGTGTTGCCGATCGGCGGCCTGAAGGAGAAGCTGCTGGCTGCCGCGCGTGGCGGCATCAAGACGGTGCTGATCCCCGAGGACAACGCCAAGGATCTCACGGAGATTTCCGATGCGATCAAGGGCGGCATGGACATCATCCCGGTCGCACGGCTGGATGAGGTGGTCGCCAAGGCGCTGGTCCGCACGCCGGTACCGATCGTCTGGGAAGAGGACACCACCAAGGTGGACGTCAAGCCCGACGGCGGCGACGAAGCGGCGGGCGGCCTGACCGCCCACTGAGGACTGTATCGATAGTCGATAAAACGGCGCCTCCGGGCGCCGTTTTTGTTTGCGCGGCACGGCTTGCGCCGGAGGGCGGGGCGGGGCTAAACAGGCGTGGTTAAGGGCGGCTAGCTCAGCTGGTTAGAGCATCTCGTTTACACCGAGAGGGTCGGGAGTTCGAATCTCTCGCCGCCTACCAGCCTTCGCCCTGCGGGCTACGGCTCGGCAGGCCAGCCTTCGCGGCGATGGCGCCGCAAGCATGGTGCACGCAGGGCGAAGGCTGTCGCGCCGAAGCTCGAAGAGCGCAGGCGGACTTTTGCGCCAGGACTGCGCTTCTGAAACTGGAAAGGAGCGCGCCGATGGACGCCCCAACTCACGATCAGAACGCCGACCAGGTCGCCTACTGGAACGGTCCCGCGGGCCAGCGCTGGGCCGATCGCCAGGCGGCGCAGGACGTGCTGCTCAAGCCGGTCGCCGACCTCGTGGTTGACCGGGCCGGGTTCAAGCCGGGCGAGCGTGTCATCGATGTCGGCTGCGGCAGCGGCGCGACGACCATTGCGTTCGCGCGAAAGGTCGCGCCGTCGGGCGATGTGCTTGGCGTCGATGTCTCAGGTCCCATGCTGGAGCGGGCGCGGCAGGCTGCACCGAAGGACCTGCCGATCGATTTCGTTCTGGCAGACGCGACCGTCTATCCGTTCGAGCCCGCAAGTTTCGACGTGCTGGCCTCGCGGTTCGGCGTGATGTTCTTTGCCGATCCCGCGCTGTCGTTTGCGAACCTGCGCAAAGCGCTGCGGCCGTCGGGCCGGCTGGTGTTCACCTGCTGGCGCGAGCCGCGCGAAAATCCATTCTTCATGGCGCCGCTTGCGGCCGCCTACAAGCACGTGCCGAAGCTGCCGCCGCAGGGACCGGAAGATCCCGGGCCGTTTGCCTTTGCCTCGGAGGCGCGCGTCCGCCGCATCCTCGACGCGGCCGGCTTTACGGCAATCCAGATGGAGGCGTGTCCATTGCTGCTCGACGCCGCCATCGGCCGCGGCCTCGATGGGGCGGTGCAGGGCGCGCTCGAAATCGGCCCGGTCAGCCGTGCGCTGGACGGCCAGTCCGAAGAACTCCGCGCCGCCGCCACGAACGAGATCCGCCAGGCGCTGACGCCGTTCGCCAGGGGTGACGCGGTGCTGCTGCCGGCATCGGTCTGGGTGGTCATGGCGCAGGCGTCGTAGTTTCGTCTCCGTCATTGCGAGTTCCGACCGGCCGTAAGGGGCCGACGCAATCCATGTATCCGCGCGTACCGATGGATGGATTGCTTCGCTGCGCTCGCAATGACGGATGAACCCCCGGATCGCCATCACCGCGCCAACAAATCGCCTGACGATTCGCCTACGCCCACTGCAATTGGCTGACGGCAACGCGAACGGGTGCGGCGATGATGCGCTTGTCCGATCTAACGCTAACTCCGGCCCTGACCGGGCTGGTCATGGTTGCGCTGCTTCTGGTGGGGGCGATCGCCGTTCGCCTCATCACTGCGTCCGAACAAGGTGATGTCCGCACGCACGCCATCCGCGCGACTGTCAGTCAGGGTGCCTTGAACCAAGGCGCGATGAATCAACGAACCACGGATCAAGGTACGTCGGACACCGGCATCCGAGGGCTCAGGGGGACGCTGCAATAAGGCAACTCGCCGCCCCACGGTGCGATGGCGCGAGTTATTTTATTTGATCGTCGCGTTCACGGTGATGACCGACGTGCCGGAAGCCGTCGGCCCCTGGCCCGTCGCCTTGATGGCGAAGCTATCGTTTCCCTTGTATCTGGCCTTCGCCTTGTATTCGTACGTGGTGGGATTGATCTTCTTCAGCTTGCCATAGGCCGGCTTCTTGAAAATTTCCGAACTGCTCACGGTGCCGCGCATCGTGATCGGAAACAGGCAGCTTTGTCCCGGCGCGACACTGATGTCGCCGGTCGAGTTCTCGCCCCAATCTGCCAGTTCGACCAGTTTTGGACAGTCGGAAGCGGCAAGCGCCCTGGACGCCGGCATCGAGGCTGCAACTCCAACGACAAGCGCCAGGGCGATGACTTCAGGCAATCGCATGGTGGACTCCTCGTTTTGCAAGCCGAACCCTCCGCTGAGATCCGCGGTGGAGCCTCGGCGAAGATTCAGGCCCGTTCCTCCCAGATCATCGCCAGGTGCACGATGGTCTCTGCGGCCTTTTCCATGTCCTGCCGGCTGACCCATTCCAGCCGCGAGTGAAAGGCGTGTTCGCCGGCAAAGATGTTGGGGCAGGGCAGGCCCATGAACGACAGCCGCGAGCCGTCGGTGCCGCCGCGGATCGAGCCGCGCACCGGTGTCAGGCCTGCGCGCCTGATCGCCTCGATGGCGTAGTCGACAATCTCGGGGTGGCGGTCGATCACCTGCTTCATGTTGCGGTATTGCGGCTGCACATCCATCCGCCAGGTCGAGCGCGGATAATCCTTCATCACGCCGTTGACGATGGATTCCAGCAGCGCTTCCTTTTCCTTCAGCCCCTCGTCGGTGAAGTCGCGCACGATGAAGCCGATGGTGGCCTTCTCGAGCGCTCCGGAAATGCCGATCGGATGCAGAAAGCCTTCCTTGCCCTCCGTTGTCTCCGGCGAGCAGGTGTCCTTTGGCAGCCGTTCGACGATGGCGGCTGCGATCTTGATCGCGTGCTCCATCTTGCCCTTGGCAAAGCCCGGATGGGTCGAGACGCCCTCGATGGTGATGGTGGCGCCGTCGGCGGAGAAGGTCTCGTCCTCGATATGGCCGGCGCTTTCGCCGTCCATCGTGTAGGCGAACGCGGCCGCGAGTTTCTTCAGGTCGACCTTGTCGACGCCGCGGCCGATCTCCTCGTCCGGAGTGAACAGGATCTTGATCGCGCCGTGCCTGATCTGCGGGTTTTTGACCAGGAACTGCGCCGCGTCCATGATCTCGGCGAGGCCGGCCTTGTTGTCGGCCCCGAGCAGCGTGGTGCCGTCGGTCGTGATGATGTCGTTGCCGATCTGGTCGGCGAGCGCGGGATGTTCCGCCGCGCGGATGACCTGGGTCCGGTCGGCCGGCAGCACGATGTCGCCGCCGCCGTAGTTCTTCACCACCTGCGGCTTCACATTCGCCCCGGTGCAGTCGGGCGAGGTGTCCATGTGCGAGCAGAAGCAGATCACCGGGACCTGCTTGTCGGTATTGGCCGGGATCGTGGCGTAGACATAGCCGTGTTCGTCGAGATGGGCGTCGGCAATCCCCATCGCCTGCAATTCGGCGGCGAGCATCCGGCCGAGGTTCTTCTGCTTTTCGGTGGAAGGACAGGTCGGCGAGTTCGGGTCTGACTGGGTGTCGATCACGACATAGCGCAGGAACCGCTCGGTGACGGTGTGGGTAAAGGCGAGGGGCGAAACCAGCATGACGACCGCAACAATATGAGCAAGGGAAGCGCTCTATAACAGAAAAGCGCCATTCCGGGGCCGTGCCGGAATAGCGCTTTTGGTTGAGATCGGGCGGGACGTCGCGTCAGACGGCTTCCTTGAGTTCCTTGGATGCGCGGAAAGCAACTTTCTTGCTCGCCTTGATCTGGATCGCTTCGCCGGTAGCGGGGTTGCGGCCCGTGCGGGCGGCGCGCTTGCGGACCTGGAGGATGCCGAGGCCGACGATGCGAATGCGCTCGCCCTTCTTCAGGTGCCTGGTGATCTTGTCGACCAGATCGGTCAGGATCGCCTCGGCGGCTTTTTTCGACAATTCATGGTCTTCCGCCAGAGCCGCCGCGAGGTGCTTCAGCGTGATGGTGGCCGGGGATGCTGCTTTCTTCGCCATAACTGGCCCTCCTTGGTTGGCAATGGCTTTCGAGCGTTCGCAAATACCGGCCCAAAGCCGGAAAACGCGTCGCATGGTGAGCTGGAGCCCAGGTCCCGAACAGACGGGAATGCAGAGGGCTTCAAGAAACCCAACTGTAGCAGGCCTTAAACGATTCGGCTGTCGGACACGCGCGCGGTTATGCCCATAAACAGGCCGTTATTTGCATCGGCGTCAAAGAAGTTCCCATTTGACGGGGATATCTGCAACGTCCTTGACTATGCGGAAGGGGCCCTTTATGCCCTCGGTTCTGCGCGGGTCAGGATCTGATTACGGCATCCGCGGGAGTAGCTCAGTTGGTTAGAGCGCCGCCCTGTCACGGCGGAGGCCGCGGGTTCGAGTCCCGTCTCTCGCGCCATTTTTTTTTCTTGCGCCATTTTTCAAGGGGCTTGGCGCTGAACCCGAAACCGAATCGCAAGCAAAAAGGCCGCCCCGGGGGCGGCCGTTTTTATTCCAATGCAGCCGAAATCGCTTAACGCACGGTCGAAATGTTCGCGCTGGTGACCACCACCGGCTTGCCCGCCTTCATGACCTGGGCAGTCTGGCTGTAGTCCGAACCGGTCCGGGCTGAAATGCCCAAAGCTGCGACCGCAATGCCCGCCACGAGTGCGACAACCACGATCTTCAGGTGGGTGCTGCGATCCGCCGAGTGAATTGAGTGGTTCATCCGAGCCTCCCGAACGCTTTGCGCGTCCTCTGTTGCGGAGAGACTTACGCGCCATCTGTTTCAAGATGGTTTCGCGGTTCCCTCAAAATGGTTTCATCTCGCTGGTTTTTGGCCTCAATTGTCGCCGGTCATCCGTGATGAAGCGCACACAACGGGCCTCCCATCGGCCGCACGGAGATGCGGCTGGATAAAAATATGAATAAAAACAATGTGAAGGCGCCGGATTAGGCGCGTTGCGTCCGGTCGACGGGGGACATTGGAGAAGCCGGCCAGGCGCTCCGGGATGGGCAGTGGCGCCCCCTGCGTGGCGACGGCAGCGCATGCCCCCCGCAGCGTCAACGCCGGCGCGGCGATGGCCGGCGGGCTGATCCTTCCGCAGGCTGCAAGGCATCGGCGGGCATGGTTTTCAGACGTCGCTGCCGGGCCCTCGGAAGGTGCGGCGAGGGAGGAGTTTAATGATGCTGTTCGGTCGATCCATTCACCGACAGTTGCGCGTGGGCGAGTAACATTCGAGGTGAAATCGCAGGCACTATCCTGCAGGTCGTGCGTTGGCTGGCAGAAGCCGAAGCGCGAATTTTTTCGGGGCTGTCGTTGGCCCACAGGCGTCAGGATGG
The DNA here is from genome assembly GCA_023422775.1 of Pseudomonadota bacterium. Taxonomy (GTDB): domain Bacteria; phylum Pseudomonadota; class Alphaproteobacteria; order Rhizobiales; family Xanthobacteraceae; genus Bradyrhizobium. The sequence goes on along the minus strand of JAFAGM010000004.1, from coordinate 6,499 downwards.
CTTGTCTTGCGCCCCCTGTTGCGCTGCGCTAAGCCTCAAGAACAATTCCAATCAACGAATCTGCGGCAGTCCGAAACCGCAGGAAGAAGGCTACGCCGATGACCGGCATCCTGCATGACTACCTTCCACTTGTCGTGTTCATCGGAGTGGCGAGCCTGATCGGCCTGGCGCTCCTGATCGCTCCGTTCCTCGTCGCCTTCCAGCAGCCGGATCCGGAAAAGCTGTCCGCCTATGAATGTGGATTCAACGCTTTCGACGATGCCCGCATGAAGTTCGATGTCCGCTTCTACCTGGTCGCGATTCTCTTCATCATCTTCGACCTCGAAGTGGCGTTCCTGTTCCCGTGGGCGGTTGCGTTCGGCAAGCTGGGGGCCACCGGCTTCTGGTCGATGATGGTGTTCCTTGCCGTCCTCACGGTCGGCTTTGCTTATGAGTGGAAGAAAGGCGCGCTCGAATGGGATTGAGCCCGACAGCATCCCGTGGCTCTTCGCCTGATATTGCACAGGCACCGAAGGGTATTCTCGATCCCGCCACCGGAAGGCCGGTCGGCGCCAACGACCCGTTCTTCCTCGAGGTCAACCACGAACTCTCCGACAAGGGCTTCTTCGTTGCCGCGGCCGACGACCTGATCACCTGGGCGCGCACGGGCTCGCTGATGTGGATGACCTTCGGTCTCGCCTGCTGCGCGGTCGAGATGATGCAGGTTTCGATGCCGCGCTACGACGTCGAGCGCTTCGGCTTTGCGCCGCGCGCCTCGCCGCGGCAGTCCGACGTCATGATCGTGGCGGGCACGCTGACCAACAAGATGGCGCCGGCGCTGCGCAAGGTCTACGACCAGATGCCGGAGCCGCGCTACGTCATCTCGATGGGGTCGTGCGCCAACGGCGGCGGCTACTACCACTACTCCTACTCGGTCGTGCGCGGCTGCGACCGCATCGTGCCGGTCGACATCTACGTGCCCGGATGCCCGCCGACGGCGGAGGCGCTGCTCTACGGCGTGCTGCTGCTGCAGAAGAAGATCCGGCGCATCGGGACCATCGAACGCTAAGGTTTTAGGTTATGGACGACGGCAAGCTCGACGCCCTTGGGCAGACGATTGTTAGCGCGCTTGGCGGCGCGGCCTCTGCCCACGCGGTCGCATTCAACCAGCTCACGGTCACGGTCGAGGCAGGCAGGATCGTCGAGGTCATGAAGTACCTGCGCGACGATCCCGCGCTGCGCTTCGTCAACATCATCGACGTCACGGCGGTGGACTATCCCGGCCGCGAGAGGCGCTTCGACGTGGTCTATCACCTGCTGTCGCCGACCCTGAACGAACGCATCCGCGTGCGCGCCGAAGCCGACGAAACGACCCAGGTGCCGTCGATCATCGACGTGTTTCCCGGCGCCGACTGGTTCGAGCGCGAGGCCTACGACCTCTACGGCGTGATCTTCACCGGCCATCCCGACATGCGCCGGCTGCTGACCGACTACGGCTTCGACGGCCATCCCTTGCGCAAGGATTTTCCACTCACCGGCTTCGTCGAGGTTCGCTACGACGACCAGGAGAAGCGGGTGCTCTACGAGCCGGTCCGTCTCAACCAGGAATTCCGCAAATTCGATTTCCTCTCGCCATGGGAAGGCGCGGACTATCCGCTGCCGGGCGATGAGAAGGCTGAGCCGAAGGCCTGACCACCATGAATGAACAGAATCTGCGAAACTTCACGATCAACTTCGGGCCGCAGCATCCTGCGGCACATGGCGTTTTGCGTCTGGTCTTGGAACTGGACGGCGAAGTCGTCGAGCGTGTCGATCCGCATATCGGATTGCTTCATCGCGGCACCGAAAAGCTGATCGAGCAGAAGACCTATCTGCAGGCGATCCCGTATTTCGACCGGCTCGATTACGTCGCGCCGATGAACCAGGAGCATGCGTTCTGCCTGGCGGCGGAAAAGCTGCTCGGCATCACGGTGCCGCGCCGCGGGCAACTGATCCGCGTGCTGTATTGCGAGATCGGCCGCATCCTGTCGCATCTGCTCAACGTCACCACGCAGGCGATGGACGTCGGCGCCTTGACCCCGCCGCTGTGGGGTTTTGAAGAGCGCGAAAAGCTGATGGTGTTCTATGAGCGCGCCTCCGGCTCGCGCATGCATGCGGCGTTCTTCCGCGTCGGCGGCGTGCATCAGGACCTGCCGCCGCAACTGATCGATGACATCGACGCCTGGTGCGACCCGTTCCTGCAGGTGGTCGCCGATCTCGAAGTTCTTCTGACCGGTAACCGCATCTTCAAGCAGCGCAACGTCGATATCGGCGTCGTCTCGCTGAAGGAAGCCTGGGAGTGGGGCTTCTCCGGGGTGATGGTGCGCGGCTCGGGCGCGGCCTGGGACCTGCGCAAGGCGCAGCCCTACGAATGCTACGCCGAGATGGATTTCGACATTCCGATCGGCAAGAACGGCGATTGCTACGACCGCTACTGCATCCGCATGGAAGAGATGCGCCAGTCGGTGCGCATCATGAAGCAGTGCATCGCCAAGCTGCGCGCGGCTGACGGGCAGGGGCCGGTCGTGGTCGAGGACAACAAGATCGCGCCGCCCCGGCGCGGCGAGATGAAGCGCTCGATGGAAGCCCTCATCCATCACTTCAAGCTCTACACCGAGGGCGTTCATGTGCCGGCCGGCGAGGTTTATGCCGCCGTCGAGGCGCCGAAGGGCGAGTTCGGCGTCTATCTGGTCTCCGACGGCACCAACAAGCCCTACAAGTGCAAGATCCGCGCGCCGGGCTTCGCCCATCTGCAGGCGATGCATCACATCTGCAAAGGCCATCTGCTCGCCGACGTCTCGGCGATCCTCGGCTCGCTCGACATCGTGTTCGGAGAGGTCGACCGGTGATGGCGCAGGCGCCCATCCAGTTTGACCGGGCTTCGGGCGCGCTCGTTGGCGCGAACGCATGGGAGCGCCTGGCTGCGATGGCGCTGACGCTGGGGTCGAAGGTGGGCGCGCATTTCTCGCACCGCGGCTACAACATGTGCGCCAATCTGTTGCGCACCACGCTGCCTGCGCGCGGCATCCAGGTCAAACTCAACCCGGACGCCATCTTCGAGTTTCCCTATGGCGACGGCTACTGGAGCAAGCTGCTCAACCGCACCTACCATTACGAGGACGAACTCGAACTGCTGTTCAAGGACTCCGCCGACGTCGACTACACGCTGCTCGATTGCGGCGCCAATTACGGCTACTGGTCGGTGCTGGTGTCGAGCAAGCCGTTCGGCTCGCACAAGGCGATCGCGATCGAGCCGTCAGGGCAGAATTTCCCGAAACTTGCCAACAACGCCCGCATCAACGGCAACCGGTTTGAAGCCATGAAGTGCGCGATCGGCGCCGCCCGCGGCACCGCGCGGCTGTCCGGCACCAAGCACGAGGCGTTTTCCATCGCCGGCGACCAGTCGGAGGGCGAGGAGGTGCCGGTTCTCGCGCTCGACAACCTGCTGGATGACGGCAAGGTGGCGCCCGGCGGCAAGTACCTGATCAAGCTCGACGTCGAGGGCGTCGAGATCGAGGCGATGAAGGGCGGCGCCCGGCTGATGCAGGGCGACAGCGTGTTGCTGTGCGAGGAGCACGGCAACGATCCCGCCCACACCGTGTCGCGCTACATCCTCGAGCAGACCCCGCTGAAGCTGATCGTCTACGATCCGCGCAGCAATCGCCTTGAAACCGTGACCGACCTTTCGATCCTGGACCGGATCAAGGTTTCAACCCATGTCGGCTACAACGTGTTCGGCACCGCAAGTGCATTCTGGCTCGCCCGGATCGATGCGCTCAATGCGAAAGCCGCGCGCCGCGTGCAATGAGAGACTGAACGATGTCCGTCCGCCGCCTCGCACCGAAGGAATTGCAGCCCGCGAGCTTCACGTTCTCGGAAGAGAACCTCGCCTGGGCGAAGGCGCAGATTGCGAAGTATCCGCCGGGACGCCAGGCGTCCGCGGTCATCGCGATCCTGTGGCGCGTCCAGGAGCAGCACGAGGGGTGGGTTTCGGAAGCCGCGATCCGCGCCGTCGCCGACCTCCTGGAAATGCCCTATATCCGCGTGCTGGAAGTGGCGACCTTCTACACGATGTTTCAACTCCAGCCCGTCGGCAAGAAGGCCCATGTGCAGGTCTGCGGCACCACGCCGTGCCGCCTGCGCGGCGCCGGCGACCTGATCGAGGTGTGCCAGCACCGCATCCATCATGACCCCTTCCATTTGTCCAAGGACGGCAATTTCAGCTGGGAAGAGGTCGAGTGCCTGGGCGCCTGCGTGAATGCGCCGATGGTGCTGATCTGGAAGGATACCTACGAGGACCTGACCGCGGAAAGCTTCGGCAAGGTGCTGGACGGCTTTGCCTCGGGCAATCCGCCGAAGCCGGGACCGCAGATCGACCGTCAGTTCTCGGCGCCGGTGGGCGGGCCTACGACGCTGAAGGAAACCACATGAGCCGTCGCGGGACATCGGCGGTGGACGGGTCGGAGAGGGACGGTGCGATGAAAAACTGGCGCTATATCGGCATGCACGCCGTCGCGGCAGCCGCGTTCATTTTCCTGCTGCAGCGTTACGCGCTGAGCGCGACGCTCGAATCCAGCCTGTTGTGGGCGCTGACCTTCGGCGGATGCGCCGCGGGCCTCGCCTACGCGCAGTCCAATCGGTGATCTGAGGAAGCTTCAAGTCATGCTCGACGACAAGGATCGCATCTTCAAGAACCTCTACGGCCTTCACGACTGGGGGCTGGAGGGCGCGCGCCGCCGTGGCGCGTGGGACGGCACCAAGGCGATCATCGACAAGGGCCGCGACTGGATCATCAACGAGATGAAGGCCTCCGGCCTGCGCGGGCGTGGCGGGGCAGGCTTTCCGACCGGGCTGAAATGGTCGTTCATGCCGAAGGAATCGACCGACGGCCGGCCGAGCTACCTCGTGGTCAATGCCGACGAGTCCGAGCCCGGCACCTGCAAGGACCGCGAGATCATGCGGCACGATCCGCATCTTCTGGTCGAGGGCTGCCTGCTCGCCAGCTTCGCGATGAACGCGCATACCTGCTACATCTATGTGCGCGGCGAGTTCATCCGCGAGCGCGAGCATCTGCAGGCTGCGATCGACCAGGCCTATGACGCCAAACTGGTCGGCAAGGATAACCTCAACGGCTGGCCGTTCGACATCTATGTCGCCCACGGCGCCGGCGCCTATATCTGCGGCGAGGAAACCGCGCTGCTGGAGAGCCTCGAAGGCAAGAAGGGCCAGCCGCGGCTGAAGCCGCCGTTCCCCGCCAACGTCGGTCTCTACGGCTGTCCGACCACCGTCAACAACGTTGAATCCATTGCCGTGGCGCCCGACATCCTGCGGCGCGGGGCGGCGTGGTTCGCCGCGATCGGCCGGCCCAACAATGTCGGCACCAAGCTGTTCTGCATTTCCGGTCATGTCGAGCGGCCCTGCAACGTCGAAGAGGCGATGGGGATTCCGTTCCGTGAACTGATCGAGCGCCATTGCGGCGGCATTCGCGGCGGCTGGGACAATCTGAAGGCCGTGATCCCCGGCGGCTCGTCGGTGCGCATGGTGCCGGCCGAGCAGATCATCGACACGCCGATGGATTTCGACAGCCTCGGCAAGCTGCGCTCCGGTCTCGGCACCGCTGCCGTGATCGTGATGGACAAGTCGACCGACCTGATCCGGGCGATTGCGCGCATCTCCTATTTCTACAAGCATGAGAGCTGCGGCCAGTGCACGCCGTGCCGCGAAGGCACCGGGTGGATGTGGCGGGTGCTGACCCGCATGGCCGAAGGCCGCGCCCACAAGCGCGAGATCGACATGCTGCTGGAAGTGACGAAACAGGTCGAAGGCCACACCATCTGCGCGCTCGGCGACGCGGCTGCCTGGCCGATCCAGGGCCTGATCGCGCATTTCCGTCACGAGATCGAGGAGCGGATCGCGCAGTACACGCACAAGGCGGACATCGACGACGCAGGCATTCTCGATCCCGTGAACATGGTCGCGGCGGAGTAGGAATGACGATGTCGCAACCGAGCTTCCGGTGGCAGAAATACGGGACGCTGGCGCAAACGGCGCAGGCGGCCGTGGCGCTGCTCGGCTTTGTTGCGATCCTGTTCCAGATCAACGATATCCGCACCAACAACCGCGACTCCAGCGCGCGGCAGGCGTTTCTGGGTTATACGGAGCTTGCGTTCCAGAATCCGAAATTCTCGCAGCCCGACTATGAGGCGATCAAGGCCGGCAGCCGCGACGAGCGGGTTCAGTACGAGAGTTTCGTCTCCTACTTCCTGTATGCCTGCGAGGAGACGATCTCCGCCTTCTCCGACAAGCGCGAATGGCTGGCATCCTGCGACTACGATTTGAAGCCGCATCTGCCGTTCCTGTGCGAGAAGAACGCGGCGCAGCCGGCCTATCTCGCGACCTATGGCGCCGAGACCCAGCAATGGGTGAAGGCATCGCTGAAGACCGCCAGCGTTACACCGCCAGACTGCAAGCTGGGAAAGAC
>JAFAGM010000141.1 GCA_023422775.1 Pseudomonadota bacterium | reverse complement strand
CGGTTGGTCAGCAGCCAGAAGAACAGGTGCTTGTCGCCCATGAAACTGTAGCGGCTGAAGGCATAGGCGGCGGGCAGCGCCACGGCGATCGAGATCACCGTGTTCATCACCACGTAGATGATCGAGTTCACATAGCCCATGTACCAGCTGGGATCGGTCAGGATCACCCGATAGTTCCGCAGCGTCAGGTTGTGCGGGTAGAGGCTGAAGGTGCCGGTGATCTCGGCATTGGTCTTCAGGCTCATGTTGACCAGCCAGTAGATCGGGATCAGCAGGAACAGCAGGTAGAGCACCATCACCAGGGCAGAGGGTTTGACGCGCATCACATGGCCTCCGGGATGTCGGACTGGCTGCGGTCGATATTGGTCATGACGGTGTAGAACACCCATGAGACCAGCAGGATCACCAGGAAATACATGATCGAGAAGGCGGCGGCGGGACCAAGGTCGAACTGCCCCACCGCCATCTTGACCAGGTCGATGGACAGGAAGGTGGTCGAGTTGCCGGGACCGCCGCCGGTCACCACGAAGGGCTCGGTATAGATCATGAAGCTGTCCATGAAGCGCAGCAGCACGGCGATCAGCAGCACGCCCTTCATCTTGGGCAGCTCGATATGGCGGAACACCGCCCAGCGGCTGGCCTGGTCGATCCGGGCAGCCTGGTAATAGGCCTGCGGGATGGATTGCAGCCCGGCATAGCAGAGCAGCGCGACAAGGCTGGTCCAGTGCCAGACATCCATGACGATCACGGTGATCCAGGCGTCCAGGGGATTGTTGGTGTAGTTGTAGTCGAGCCCCAGCGCCTTGAGCGTATGGCCCAGAAGGCCGATATCGGTGCGGCCGAAGATCTGCCAGATCGTGCCCACCACGTTGAAGGGGATCAGCAGGGGCAGCGCCATCAGCACCAGCACCAGGCTGGACCAGAAGCCCTTCTTGGGCATGTTCAGCGCCACGAAGATGCCCAGCGGCACCTCGATCGCCAGGATGATGGCGGAAAACAGCGCCTGCCGCCCCAGCGCCTCGTGCAGGCGGCGGGAATGCACCATCTCGTCGAACCATTCGAGGCCCGCCCAGAAGAAGGCGTTGTTGCCGAAGGTGTCGTTCACCGAATAGTTCACCACCGTCATCAGCGGGATCACCGCCGAGAAGGCGACGACGACCAGCACCGGCAGGACCAGCAACCAGGCACGGTTGTTCTGGGTCTTTTCCATCAGGCGGCCCCCTCTCGCTCGGGCGCCACGCGCCAGTCGTCGGCATAGACGTTGATCTTGTCGGGCGCGAAGGCGACTTGCGGCAGGCCGTCGACCGGCATGCCCTCGGGCATCACCACGTTCAGCGGCAGGCCCGTCTCCTCGCCGCGCACCAGGCGGTGACGGCCCACGTCCTCGATGCGGCGGATGGTCAGCGGCAGCCCGCCGCCGGCGACCAGCGTGGCATGTTCGGGGCGGATGCCGATCTGCACCCGGCCCGCAGCGGGGGCGTAATGCGCGCCCAGCGCCACCACCTCGCCGCCGGGCAGCAGGGCACGGTCGCCCCGCACCTCGGCATCGAGGAAGTTCATGCCGGGCGAGCCGATGAAATAGCCCACGAACGTATGGTCGGGCGCGTCGAACAGCGCCTGCGGCGTACCCGCCTGCACCACCCGGCCGTCATACATGACCACGACCTGATCGGCGAAGGTCAGCGCCTCGGTCTGGTCGTGGGTGACGTAGATCATGGTGTGGCCAAAGCGGCGGTGCAGATCCTTCAATTGGGTGCGCAATTCCCATTTCATATGCGGGTCGATGACGGTCAGGGGTTCGTCGAACAGGATTGCGTTCACGTCCTGCCGGACCATGCCGCGGCCAAGGCTGATCTTTTGCTTGGCATCCGCCGTCAGCCCGCGGGCGCGGCGGTCAAGCTGGGTTTCCATCCCGATCATGCGGGCGATGGCGTCCACCCGCTGGGCGATCCGGGTCGCTGGCACGCCGCGATTACGCAGCGGAAAGGCCAGATTCTGGCGCACCGTCATCGTGTCGTAGACGACCGGAAACTGAAACACCTGCGCGATGTTGCGTTCGGCCGTCGCGAGATCGGTCACGTCGCGGTCCCCGAACAGCACCCGCCCCCGAGACGGCCTCAGCAGTCCCGAGATGATATTCAGCAGCGTCGTTTTGCCGCAGCCCGACGACCCCAGCAGCGCATAGGCCCCGCCGTCGCGCCATGTCATCGTCATCGGCTTCAGCGCGAAGTCCGCGTCACTTGGGGGGTTCGGCAGATAGCTGTGGGCCAGATCGTCCAGCGTGATGCGCGCCATCGCTCAGGCCTCGCTCGCATAGGGGGCGGGGCGGGCCATCCCACCATCCGCGCCGAACAGATAGACATGCGCCGGGTCCAGCCACAGCGTTTCGCGCTGGCCCGGTTCGGCGGCGTGGACGCCCTCGACCAGCGCGATCCAGCGATCCGTGCCGTGGCTGAGATGCAGATAGCTTTCGGCGCCCGTCACCTCGATCGCATCCAGCGTCGCGGGCAAGGCCAGCGCCGCGGGGCCGCCCGCAACCCGCAGATGCCCGGCGCGGAAACCGCCGCGGTAAAGCCCGTCGGCAAGGCCCTTGATGTCCCACGAGGCCTCGCCCAGTGTCGCGCGACCGCCAGTCACCGACACATCCGCGAAATTCATCGGCGGGTCCGAAAACACCCGCGCCGTAGTGGCATCGACCGGCGCGCGATAGACCCGCGCGGTCGGGCCAAACTGGGTCACGCGGCCTTCCCACAACGTCGCGGTGTTGCCGCCCAGCAGCAGGGCCTCTTCGGGTTCGGTGGTCGCATAGACGAAGATCGCGCCCGATTCCGCGAAAATGCGCGGGATTTCGGCGCGCAGCTCCTCGCGCAGCT
>JAFAGM010000134.1 GCA_023422775.1 Pseudomonadota bacterium | reverse complement strand
CATTCGCTGCCTGCGCCGCTGTAGACGAGCGCTCAGACGAAATCTCCATGAGCCTCCACGAAGACGTCGCTATCAATTTATGAGTGCCATACCTTAACGCCTATGCGCGAAGGCGGGTGATCCAGTACGCCGCGGCAGTTGTGCTCAACCGAGGAAGCCCGGCGTACTGGGTCGCCCGGTCGAGCCGGGCGATGACAGTCGAGATGCGGCGCAACCTACTCCGCCGGCTGCAATACCGGCGCTGCTTTCTTCGGCGCGATCCAGAAGGCCTCGGGGCGTTCGAACAGGAAGTCGGCGCGCAGCGCCAGCGCCAGCCGCCAGATCACGACAGCCCCGGCGACGCCCGCAACCGTCACGATCAGTGAAACCGTGCCGATGTCGGCAATCGCGCCGGTCTTCAGCAGCAGCGTTCGGGTCACCGCCATCGGCAGGAAGAAGGCGAGGTAGATGACGATGGAATGCTCGCCGCAATAGCGCAGGAAGTTCAGCCACTGCATCCGCGCCAGCAGCGTACCCATCACGATGATGGCGCCGGCGCCGGCGAAGCCGAGTGCCAGCGAGACGAGCGGCCAATGGCTGAAGCCGGATATCACGAGGCCGCCGTTGACGAGCGCCCACAGCGCCAATCCGACCAGCGCGAGCGCAGGCTTCTCCCGCGAACGATCCGACAGCGCGAACACGTAGGAGGCAAACAGGTAGCCGGAATAGAAATAGACAAAGCGCGCGCAGAATTCGTCGATCACCGTCCAGCCGGTCGCAACATGCGCCATTTCCAGCGCGGCGGCCGCGAGCCAGATCGCGAGCGGAGGGAGATTGCGTGACAGTTTTGTGATGACGAAGAAGATCGGCAGCAGATAAATGAACCACAGCGTGCCGAACGGCTCGATGAAGGATTCCAGATACAGCAAGCCGACATGGCGCCAGCCGCTCTCGGCGGCAAAGCCCGGTGCCTTGAAGCCGAACTGGATTGTCATCCACAGGACATAGAAATAGGCGAAGTGGACGACCTTGCGGTCGAGATAGGTGCGCCAGTCGCGTTCGATCACGACGGCGAGAAAAAGGCCTGAAATCAGGAAGAAGTCCGGCATCCGGAAAGGTTGGGCGAACATGACGAACGCATGCATGAAGCCGGTGTCGCCGGCCGCCTTTTCCACGCCCAGCACCGAATGCATCATCACCACCATGACGATGCAGATGCCCTTGGCGTAATCCACCCAGTCGATGCGGGTGGAACGCTCTGTCCCGGCGGATGTGCCGTTTAAGGTCATCGGTGTACCTCTTTGGTGCGACGTGGCCGCATCTTCGGCCCGATCCGTTGCTTTCTCCTTTATCCATACAAACAACATGCCGGGACTGAGCGCTTTTTGCGCTTTCCCCCCTGGTGAAAAATGCTCTAAGACGCCAACAAAATCGGTATTGGCGTTAACCATCGGATACAGGTTGTTGCTATGCGAATTACCATGATTGGCACGGGTTACGTGGGGCTGGTGTCCGGCGCCTGTTTCGCCGATTTCGGTCATCAGGTTACTTGCGTGGACAAGGACGCCGGCAAGATCGCCGCCCTGCTGCGTGGCGAGATGCCGATTTTCGAGCCGGGACTGGATGAACTGGTGGCGTCCAACGTCAAGGCAAAGCGGCTGAGCTTTACCACTGATCTCACCGGGCCGGTCGCCGAAGCCGACGCCGTGTTCATCGCGGTCGGTACGCCGTCGCGCCGCGGCGATGGCCACGCCGATCTGAGCTATGTCCATGCCGCTGCGCGCGAGATCGCCGCCGCGCTTTCCGGGTTCACGGTGGTGGTTACAAAGTCGACCGTGCCGGTCGGTACCGGCGACGAGGTCGAGCGGCTGATCCGCGAAACCAATCCGGCGGCCGACGTGGTTGTCGCGTCCAATCCGGAATTTTTGCGCGAGGGTGCAGCGATCCGTGATTTCAAATTTCCCGATCGCATCGTGGTCGGCACGTCGGACGAACGTGGCCGGAAGGTGCTCGGCGATATCTATCGGCCGTTGTCGCTCAACCAGGGGCCGCTGATGTACACGGCGCGTCGCACGGCGGAATTGATCAAGTACGCGGCGAACGCCTTCCTCGCCACCAAGATCACCTTCATCAACGAAATCGCCGATCTCTCCGAAAAGGTCGGCGCCGACGTTCAGGAGGTTGCGCGCGGCATCGGACTCGACAATCGTATCGGTTCGAAGTTCCTGCACGCCGGGCCGGGTTTCGGTGGCTCCTGCTTCCCGAAGGACACGCGCGCACTGGTCCAGACCGCGCAGGATCATGATGTACAGTTGCGGATCGTGGAGGCGGTGCTTGGCGTCAACGACAACCGCAAGCGGGCGATGGCGCGGAAGGTCTCCAGTGCGGTGGGTGGCAATCTGCGTGGCAAGACCGTGGCCGTGCTCGGACTGACGTTCAAGCCCGATACCGACGACATGCGCGAGGCGCCGTCGATCCCGCTCGTCACCGGCCTGCTCGACATGGGCGCCAAAGTGCGCGCGCACGATCCGGTCGGCATGGAAGCGGCGCGCAAGGAACTGCCCGATATCGAGTATTGCGACGATCCCTATGAGTGCGTGACGGGCGCCGACGTCCTGGTGATCGTGACCGAGTGGGTGCAATACCGTGCGCTCGATCTGGACCGGGTCAAGAGCGCGATGACGCAGCCCGTCGTGGTCGACCTGCGCAACATCTATCGGGCCCAGGACATGGCGGCGCAAGGCTTCACTTACGAGAGCGTCGGCCGGGCGTCCAAGCCGGGCATGTAGCCGCAAACCCAGGTTGTCATACCCTGCGCAGGCGGGGTATCCAGTAATCCGGGTCTTCGCAATCAGAACTGTCTGCGATTACTGGATCACCCGCCTTCGCGCATAGGCGTTAAGGTATGGCACTCATAAATTGATAGCGACGTCTTCGTGGAGGCTCATGGAGATTTCGTCTGAGCGCTCGTCTACAGCGGCGCAGGCAGCGAATG
>JAFAGM010000133.1 GCA_023422775.1 Pseudomonadota bacterium | reverse complement strand
CGGGCCTACGCGGTGGATGATGCCGGGCAAAACAAGTGGATAACCGCGGGAAAAGTCCGTGGACCGGCGGTTGAAATCGAGCGGGCGGGTAGTGGAAACCGCCGGTATGCCTTCGTGAAAAACGGACCAACAACGCCCTGGATTGGCTGTGGACGGCCTGTGGACCATATCGAGGTCAAAAAAAGATAAGGGCCAGACGCTCGACGCGCCCGGCCCCGACCTGGCCCCGAAAGGGCAGCGATTACTTCAGCGAAGTGGAGATGCTGTCGAACGTGGTGCTCAACTGGCTGCCGACGCCGTTAACGGCGGTGATGATCGCGATCGCGATGCCGGCGGCAATCAGGCCATACTCGATGGCGGTGGCACCGGATTCGTCCTTGAAAAACTTCGAAATGAGCGACTTCATGGCTGGTTCAACCTCGGTTGGTGTGCTCAGAACGGGGCCTGCCCCCTGTTCCTGTGCGGAACCTACGGCCCGGAACCTAAGGCGGTTCTAACAGACGAGGTGTAAGTTTTCGGGAAATCGCGAGGTGAATTTTGTTCAAACTTGAAGCAATCGCCTCCGAACAAGCCCACCGCCACTGACTTTCCGATGGTTTTTCAATGACTTCTATGATCCCCACCCACCGCGCCAGCTTTGCTATCGGAGGCGAGCAGGCCGCCCGCCGCGTTGTCGACTTGTTAACCGAGGTTTTCTTTGAGGGGCAGGCCGCGGTCGCGGCATTCGAGCGGTTGGACGGCCGCTGGGACGTCACCGTGCATTTTGCCGATCCGCCGGACCAGGCGCTGGTGTGCGAACTCGTCACCAGCGCGGCCGGTCCGGAGGTGGCCGGGACAATCGATTTCGATACGGTCGAGGCCAAGGATTGGGTCAGGGCCAGCCTCGAGGACCTCGTCCCGGTACCGGCTGGACGTTTCGTCGTGCACGGCCAGCATGATCGCGAACGGGTTGCCCCCAACAAGGTCGGCATCGAAATCGAGGCGGCGCTGGCGTTCGGCACCGGCCACCACGGCACCACGCGCGGCTGCCTGCTGCTGCTCGATCACGTCCTGAAAGCCTGGCGTCCCCGCCGCGTGCTCGATCTCGGCACCGGTACCGGCGTGCTGGCGATTGCCGCCGCGAAGGCGCTGCACGAGAAGGTTCTGGCGAGCGATATCGATCCGCCCTCGGTGCAGGTCGCCCGCGAAAATGCCAGGCTGAACGTATCGGGACACCTGGTGCGGCCGATCCGGGCCACCGGCTTCTCCGCACCGCAATTCGCTTCCGCCGCCCCGTTCGACCTCGTGCTGGCGAACATCCTCGCCAATCCGTTGCGCCAACTGGCAGCGCCGATGGCGCGGCATCTGGCGCCGTCGGCGCTGGTCATTCTGTCGGGTCTGCTGACGCCCCAGGCGCCGGCTGTCATCGCGGCCTATCGCGCGCGCGGCCTGGTGCCGGTGCGGCATCTGCGCATCGAAGGCTGGAGCAGCCTGTTACTGCGCAAGGTGAGCTAAAGAACTTATTTGGCAGGCCGCTGCGGGTTGCGTGCGATCGCGCCCTTCTTCATCGATCGCTTGACGCGCGCCTCCGCGAACCGGTCGAGCATTTTGACGACAACGCCGCGCTGCTTCTTGTTTGCCACAGGGGGGATCGGGCCGGGATTCTCCGGCGGGGAAATCTTCTCAAATGTGAACGCAGGCATCGTGCATCCCCTCTTCGTTGAGTTGAAACACTCCTGGAGCCCTCCAGTATGCTAAGCGAACGGCCTGCACGGCAAACCGTTCCATCCGATCTAGCGCGGACGGCCTTATTGAAGCACGGATTATGCCAAATTGTGGCGGATTGCGAAGCTGACCGCTCAACCCTAAAGTGATCGCGCGATGTTCGAAGCTCTTTTCCAGACATTCGAAGAACCCGACAGCGGCGTGGCGCTGACGGCCCGGCTCGGCGCCTTCCGCGAGGAACTGGCGCGCCGCAAGCTGACCGGCTTCGTGATTCCCCGCGCCGATCAGCAGCAGAACGAGTATGTCCCGCCGTCCGAAGAGCGCCTGGCCTGGCTGACCGGCTTCACCGGCTCGGCCGGCATAGCGATCGTACTGGTCCACGAGGCTGCCGTGTTCGTCGATGGGCGCTATACGCTGCAGGCCGCCAAGCAGGTCGACCGCAAGGCCTGGCATATCGAGCCGCTGGCCGACCCTCCGCCCGAACATTGGCTGGCGCGTCACCTTTCGGCCGGCGACCGCCTGGGTTTTGACCCGTGGCTGCACACTTCTGCGGCAGCCGAGCGGCTGGCCGCCGCCTGTGCCAAGGCCGGCGCGGAACTGGTCGCGGTCGAAAGCAACCCGCTGGACTCGGTATGGACCGAGCGCCCGGCTCCGCCGCTCGGTCCCGTCGCCATTCACGGCGCGCAGTTTTCCGGCGAGATCGAAGCCGAGAAGTTGAAACGGATCCGGCTGGAAATCAGCAAGCTCGGCGTCGACGCGCTGGTGCTGTCGGATAGCCATGCGGTGGCCTGGACCTTCAACATCCGCGGCGCCGACGTCTCGCACACGCCGCTGCCGCTTTCCTACGCACTGGTGCCGAAGGACGGTCGCCCCACGATATTCATCGATCACCGCAAGCTGTCGAACCTGACCCGCGACCATCTCGAACAATCGGCCGATGTCCGGGAGCCCCACGCACTGACGCCGACGCTGACGGAACTCGCGCAGGGCGGCGCCGCGATCGCCCTCGACAGCGCGACCGCGGCGGACGCGCTGAGCCGCCTGATCGCTGCGGCCGGCGGCAAGCCGGTGCGCGGCAACGATCCGGTGAGCCTGCTCAAGGCGGTGAAGAACATCACCGAGATCGAAGGCACGCGAACGGCGCACCAGCGCGACGCCGTGGCGCTGGCGCGCTTCCTGGCCTGGATCGACCGCGAAGCGCCATCCGGGGCGTTGACGGAAATCGACACCGTCGAGGCGCTGGAGACTTTCCGACGGCAGACCGGCGCGCTGAAGGATGTCTCCTTCCCGACCATCGCCGGCACCGGCCCGAACGGCGCCATCGTGCATTACCGCGTCACCCGCAAGAGCAACCGGCGCATCGCGCCCGGCGACCTGCTGCTGATCGATTCCGGCGCGCAGTATGAAGACGGCACCACCGACGTGACCCGCACCATCGCGATCGGCGAACCGACCAGCGAGATGCGCGACCGTTTCACCCGCGTGCTGCGCGGCCACATCGCGATCGCCCGCGCGGTGTTTCCCGACGGGACCACGGGCGCGCAGCTCGACAGTTTCGCGCGGCAATATCTCTGGCAGGCCGGCCTCGATTTCGAGCACGGCACCGGACACGGCGTCGGCAGCTACCTCTCGGTGCATGAAGGCCCGGCCCGGATATCCAAGCTCGGCGCCACGCCGCTGAAGCGCGGCATGATCCTGTCCAACGAGCCCGGCTACTACAAGGCGGACGCCTACGGCATCCGGATCGAGAACCTCGAACTCGTCATCGGCGCCGATATCGCGGGCGCAGAGAAGCCGGTGAATGCGTTCGAGACGCTGACGCTCGCGCCGATCGACCGCCGCCTGATCGATGTGGCCATGCTGAGTGCCACGGAACTGAAGTGGCTCAACGACTACCACACCCGCGTCAATCGCGAGGTGCGCCCGCACCTCGACGACAACGCCACGAAATTGTGGCTCGACGACGCGACGGCCGCGCTGCTGCCGCTTTGATTGCATCCAAGACTGTCGTTCCCCGCGAAGGCGGGGGACCCAGTACGCCGCGGCCCGTCCATTCATCACTGACGTCTCTGGAATACTGGGTCCCCGCCTTCGCGGGGACGACAATCGAGTTTGTTGCGCGAGACGAAACACCGTTAGCGCCTGTCCAATTCGGCATGGCCGCATGCTGAAACATCCGTATTCGTCCTGACCTATCCCGCTACAGTCGATTCTACCAACAGGATTGAATCTGAATGCACGGCGTCGTGGGCAAGCCGCCCGACGCGGCGGCGAATGGCAACGCCGTTGCGACCTCGAAGATCATGCTGCTGATGCTCGTCGCGATGACGGGCGTAGCCCCGATCTCGCTCTACATGCTGGTTCCGGCACTGCCCGTGCTGGCGACGACGTTCGGCGGCGACATCGCGGTCGCGCAGATGACGGTGTCGCTCTACATGGTCGGCATCGCCTGCTCGCAGCTCATCATGGGGCCGCTGTCGGACAAGTTCGGCCGGCGCCCGGTGCTGCTCGCCGGCCTCGCGCTGATGGTCGCGGCCAGCATCGGCTGTTCGCTGGCGCAGACGCTGCCGCAACTGATCGCCGCGCGTTTCCTGCAGGCGCTGGGCGGCGCCTCCGGCATGGTGGTGAGCCGCGCCATCATCCGCGACCTCTACAGCCGCGACCGCATCAGTTCCATGATCAGCCTCGTCATCGGGGTGATGATGACGGCGCAGATGCTGAGCGCCCTGGTCGGCGGCCTGCTCGAGACCGCATTCGGCTGGCGCGCGATCTTCTATTTCATCACCGTGGCCTCGCTCAGCGTCGCGGTCCTGATCGCCCTTGCGCTGCCCGAGACGCGACGCGAGCGCGGCGAAACCAGCAGCTTCCGCGGCGACGTCGGCAAGCTGGTCCGCGACCGCGCCTTCATCGGCTATGTGCTGTGCCAGGTGCTGGCATCGCAGATCATCTTCACTTTCGCCGGCGGCGGGCCCTACATCGTGGTGACGCAGATGGGCCGCACGACAGCCGAATACGGTGCGTGGTTCGCAACGACAGGGTTTGCCTATCTGCTCGGCAACCTGTTCTGCGTCCGCTTCGCGCCGCGCCACTCGCTGGAGAAGCTGATCTGGTTCGGCCTCGCGCTGCAATTCGCGGGCGCGCTGCTGAACCTCGTGCTGAGCCTCACCGGCACCAACCAGGCGCCGCTCTGGCTGTTCGGTACCCAGATGATCGTGATGGTCGCCAACGCCTTCGTGATGAACAACGCCGCCGCCGGCGCCATCAGCGTCCGCCCCGAAGCCGCCGGCACCGCCGCGGGCGCGATGGGCTTTCTGCAGCAGGGCATCGGCTCGCTGGTATCGCAATTCGGCGCCTATCTCGGCGGCCACTCCACCACCACGCTGCCGCTGACGGCAGCGATCTTCGCCCTGTCGATCGCCTGCGCGTCGAGCATGTTCTTCCTAGTGCCGCGTCAAACGGTCGTGGTCAGCGAGGAGTTGATGAAGAAGGCGGAGGAGGAAGAGAGCGGGATGTTGTGAGGCCTGTCAACGCCTAAAACGATCACACGGTGGTTCAGCCGTCATTGCGAGCGAACCGAAGCAATCCATAGCGCCACAAGCCGAGACATGGATTGCTTCGCTGCGCTCGCAATGACGGAGGACTACGCTCACTCCCCGATCAGCGTCAGCCATTCGTCTTCCGTCAGCACGGCAACCCCAAGCTCGCGCGCTTTTGTCAGCTTCGAGCCTGCATCCTCACCCGCCACGACGTAATCCGTCTTCTTCGACACCGAGCCCGCCACCTTGGCGCCGAGACGTTCAGCCACTGCCTTGGCTTCATCGCGCGTGAACTTGGTCAGCGAGCCCGTGAACACCACGGTCTTGTCGGACACGGGTGAACTCTTGCGCGGCTGTTCGGCGGGCTTCACCTCGATCTCGCGCAGGAGTTCGCCGAGCGCCTTCACATTGCGCGGTTCGGCGAAGAACTCCACCACGGCGTCGGCGACGATCTCGCCGATACCGCCGATATTGTTGAGGTCCTGGTAGGCCTCGGTGGTGTTCTCCTCGTCCTTTGTCCCCTTGGCGGCGGCCAACATCGCGTCGCGGAAATTCTCGATGGTGCGGTAGTGCCGGGCCAGCAGCTTGGCATTGCCTTCGCCGACATGGCGGATGCCAAGCGCGAAGATCAGGCGATGCAGTTCGATGCTGCGGCGGGCGTCGATCGCGTTGAACAGGTTGCGGACCGACGTTTCGCCGTAGCCTTCGCGCGCCATCAGCTTGCTGGTCGAGCGCGCATCGCGCTTCTGCAGCGTGAAAATGTCGACCGGCGACATCACGAGGCCATCCTCGTAGAACTCCTGGATCTGCTTGTCGCCGAGGCCGTCGATATCGAACGCCAGCCGCGAGACGAAATGCTTGAGCCGCTCCACCGCCTGCGCCGGACAGATCAGCGTCCCGGTGCAGCGGCGCACCGCCTCGTCCTCCTCGCGCACCGCATGGCTGCCGCACACCGGACATGTCTCCGGAAACTTGTAGGGCTCGGCGCTCTTCGGCCGCTTGTCGATGACGACGCTGACGACCTGTGGGATCACGTCGCCGGCGCGTTGCACGACGACCGTGTCGCCGACCCTGAGATCGACACCGTCACGGGTAGGACTGCCGTCGCTGCCGATACCCTTGATGTAATCTTCATTGTGCAGCGTCGCATTCGAAACGACGACGCCGCCGACGGTTACCGGTTCCAGCCGCGCCACCGGCGTCAGCGCGCCGGTGCGGCCGACCTGGATATCGATGCCGTTGAGGATCGTGGTCGCCTGCTCGGCCGCAAACTTGTGCGCGATCGCCCAGCGTGGGCTGCGCGACACGAAGCCAAGCCGCTCCTGCCAGTCGAGCCGGTCGACCTTGTAGACCACACCGTCGATATCGTAACCGAGCGAGGCACGCTCCTCGCCGATCTTGCGGTAGAACTCCAGAACGGCCTCGACATCCTTGCACAGCGTCGTCAGCGGATTGACGACGAAGCCAGCCTTGTCCATCCACGCCAGCATGCCGTGCTGCGTGTCGGCCGGACGCTCGCTCAGTTCGCCCCAGGTATAGGCGAAGAACTTCAGCGGCCGTGACGCAGTGATCGATACATCCTTCTGGCGCAGCGAGCCTGCCGCCGAATTGCGCGGATTGGCGAACACCGTGTCGTCGGCTTCCGCCTGCTTCTTGTTGAGCTCGATAAAATCCTTCTTGAGCATGTAGACCTCGCCGCGCATCTCGCAAGCCGCCGGAATATGGCGGCCCTTCAGCGTGTGCGGGATGTCCTTGATGGTGCGAACGTTGGCGGTGACGTCCTCGCCGGTAAAGCCGTCGCCACGGGTTGCCGCGCGCACCAGTTCGCCGTTCTCGTAGCGCAGCGAGAGCGACAGGCCGTCGATCTTCGGCTCGGCCACCAGCGCCGGAATATGCTCGGCATCGAGCTTGAGAAACCGCCGGATGCGATCGACGAACTCGGTGACGTCCTCGTCGCTGAAGGCGTTGCCGAGTGAGAGCATGGGAACGGCATGCTGCACCTTTGCAAAGCCGCGCGCCGGCGCGGCGCCCACCTTTTGCGTCGGCGACTCCGTCGTGACCAGATCGGGAAACTTCGCCTCGATCGCCTCCAGCCGCTGGCGCAGCGCGTCGTAGGCCGCGTCAGATACGGTCGGCGCGTCCTTCTGGTAGTAGCGCTCGTTGTGCGCCTCGATCTCCAGCGCAAGCCGCATGTGCTCGACCTTGGCCTGCGCCTTGGTGAGTTTTGAGATGTCGGGAACGGTTTTCGCTTTTGCTGTCCTGGCCATGTGCAATGGATACGATGAAGCGGGCCGAGAGGCAA
The DNA here is from genome assembly GCA_023422775.1 of Pseudomonadota bacterium. GTDB lineage: Bacteria > Pseudomonadota > Alphaproteobacteria > Rhizobiales > Xanthobacteraceae > Bradyrhizobium. The sequence continues at coordinate 17,793 of JAFAGM010000133.1, read as the reverse complement.
AGTCGTGAACTCGTGCCCTGGACGCCGCGCAACGCGAAGCGGTGCGCTGCTGAGCCGGAGCCCACGGCTGCTGGGGTCCCGGCTCTGCGGAGCAGCGCGAAGAGCGCTGCACCGCGTCCGGGACACAACTAGCTGGCCGCCTGCAGCAGCCGCCGCGCCGCGGCCCTCGCCTCCACGGTAATCTCGGCGCCCGCCAGCATGCGGGCGATTTCCTCGCTGCGGCGGTCGGCGGCGAGTGCGTTGACGCGGGTGGCGACACGCTTGCCCCTGTCGAGCGCGTCCTTGGAGATCAACAGATGCTGGCTGGCGCGCGCGGCGACCTGCGGCGCATGCGTCACGGCCATCACCTGAACCCCGCCGGCGAGCCGTGCGAGGCGCGAGCCGATGGCGTCCGCCACCGCACCGCCGACCCCGGTATCGATTTCGTCGAACACCAGCGTCGGCGCCGAGCCACGGTCGGCCAGCACCACCTTGAGCGCGAGCAGGAAGCGCGACAGCTCGCCACCGGAGGCGACCTTCATGATCGGTCCCGGCCTGGTGCCCGGATTGGTCTGCACCCAGAACTCGACACGGTCGATGCCCTGCGGCCCCGGCGCGTTTGCGTCGCCCTCCACCTGGGTCATGAATTTTGCGCGCTCAAGCTTCAACGGCGCCAGCTCGGCGCTGACAGCTTTGTTGAGCTTGTCGGCCGATTTGCTGCGGGCCGCGGAGAGCTTTGCCGCCGCCGCGCCGTAGCGCTTGTCGGCCTCGGTCGCAGCGCCTTCCAGCTTCTTCAACTGGTCGGCGCCGGCGTCGATCAGCGCTATGTCGGAGGCGAACTTCGCAGCCAGCGCCGCCAGCCCGTCGACCGGCGTCGAATATTTGCGCGAGGCGGCGCGCAGAGCGAACAGCCGCTCCTCGATCCGCTCCAGCTCGGCCGGATCGAAATCGGCTGCCACCAGTGCGACGTGGAGATGCTGGTCGGCCTCCTCCAGCGCGTTGATCGCGATATCGATCGCCCGCACCGCCGGTTCGATCAGGCTCGGCGAGTTGGCGGCGCGGCGTTCGAGGCGGCGCACCGCCGCCGCCAGCGCCGGCACCGGCGAATGCGGACCGCCGACCGCCTCCTGCGCCTCGCGCAGGTCGCTGGCAATCTTCTCGCCCTGCATCATGGCGGTGCGGCGCGCAGCGAGCGCGGTTTCCTCGCCTTCCTCCGGCTTCAGCGCGCGGAGTTCATCGGAGGCGTGGCGCAGATAGTCCGCCTCCCGGGCGGCGCGCTCCATGCCGGCGCGGTGCGCGTCGAGCGCGCTGACGGCGGTGCGGCGCGATTCCCACAGCGTCTCCAGCGCCGTGACTTCCGTCTCCAGCCCGGCAAAGGCGTCGAGCAGTTGCCGGTGCGTCGAGGCATCCACCAGCGCGCGCTCGTCGTGCTGCCCATGGATCTCGACCAGCGTCGCACCAACGGCCTTCAGCGTCTGCACGCTGACCGACTGGTCGTTGATGAAGGCACGGGTGCGGCCGTCGGCGAACTGGACGCGGCGAAGAATCATTTCGCAAGATTCTTGAGAACTCGCATCGTCCAGGCCGTTGCCGGCAAGGATCTTCGTTGCCGGATGCCCGTTGCGGATGTCGAAGGTGGCCGTCACCTGCCCCTGCTCCGCGCCGTGGCGCACCAAGGAGGCGTCGCCGCGGCCGCCAAGCGCCAGCGCGAAGGCGTCGAGCAGGATCGACTTGCCCGCGCCGGTCTCGCCGGTGAGCACCGCAAGGCCACGGGAGAATTCGAGATCGAGACGCTCGATCAGAACGATGTCACGGATCGACAGACGCGCCAGCATGTGACGGTAATCCCCACTGGTCAGGTTCTGACATCGACCCCGGTACGGAGCCGACTCTGCAGATGTTAGAATCGAAACATCTCTAGCAGATCTCGGGAGCATTTTGTACTATATTTGTTCACGTTATGGACACAGAATGAATGCCCACTTACCTAGTCGTCCCAGACTTGTCGTCCCAGACTTGTCAGCCGAGACCCATCTTCTTGAAGGCCCTGGAAATATAGGAACCCTTGTTCTCGCTCGGCTCGAGACCACCCGACTTTACGAGATTATAGGCTTCCTTGTACCAGCGGCTGTCAGGAAAGTTGTGTCCAAGTACGGCTGCCGCCGTCTGCGCCTCGCCGACGATGCCGATCGACATATAGGCTTCCGTCAGCCGCGCCAGCGCTTCCTCGACATGCCGCGTGGTCTGGTAGCGGGTGACGACCGTCTTGAAGCGATTGATGGCGGCGGTGTAGTCGCGCTTCTGCATGTAATAGCGCCCGACATCCATTTCCTTGCCGGCGAGTTGGTCGCGCGCGCCCTCGAGCTTGGCCTTGGCGGAGGTCGCATATTCCGAGGTCGGATATTTGCGGATCACCTCTTCCAGCGCCGCAATCGCCTTCTCGGTGCGGCCCTGGTCGCGCGAGATGTCCGGGATCTGGTCGTAATGCGAAGCCGCGATCAGGTATTGCGCGTAGGCCGCATCGGGGCTGCCGGGATGCAACGTGACGTAACGGGTCGCGGCGCCGATGCAGCTGTCATAGTCGCCGGAATTGTAGAAGGAATAGGCAGACATCAGCAGCGACTTGCGCGCCCAGTCCGAATAGGGATGCTGGCGATCGACTTCCTCGAATTTCTTCGAGGCGGCCTTGTTATCCTTGCGCTGGTTCATCAGGTACAAGCCCTCATTGTAGAGCTTGTCCGCCGGTTCCTCGACGAAGGTGTCGTCCTTGGCGGTGAACTTGTCCCACAGCGCGCCCGTGCCGCATCCGCCCAGAGGGATAGCCAGCACGACCAGGCCCGCCGCCAGCCGCAGCGCGCGTCCGGCCCTATGTCGGGCCTTGGCGAGGCCGGACATGCCAAATGAAGTGCGTTGTTCGAGCGTCATGCGCTGTGCCGACATGGAATTGAGACGCCTCTGGTGCGGATGGTAACGGAACCCGTCCGTCGATGAACCGCGGTCATGGACACAACTCCCCTGCCCGTGCCGCTCTATCGTGCAATCGTGGGCCTGTGTAAACGAAAAGTGGTCCCTAACCAACCGAATACGCAGGCAATTCGCCCGGATTAAGGCGGCAGAATACCATCGTTACCAATTGTGGTTACTGGGGAAATTCGAACCGCCGGGCTGTGGACAGTTCAGAGCAATTCAAGGACGGAAACGTCCGGACATTCGGAAAACCAAAGTTCCAAATGCTGGGACGTTTCGCAATCAGGAAACGTCCGGGCCAAAGGCCGGGGCGATCATGCCGCCCACCATGCCCGCGCCGGCCTCAACCTGGCTGCGGGGACGGCGTACCGGTTCGCTATCGACCACCCGCCAAGCGCTCCGATCGGCCAGCAGGGCCGTCAGGACGGCGTGGTTGAGCTTGTGCCCGCCGCGCACCGAACGGTAGGCGCCGAGCAACGGCAGACCGGCGAGCGCGAGATCGCCGATGGCATCCAGCACCTTGTGGCGAACGCATTCATCGCGGTAGCGCAGCCCCTCCGGGTTGAGCAGCAACTCGTCGTCGAAAACCACCGAATTCTCGAACGAAGCACCGAGCGCGAAGCCCGCCTTCCACAGCCGCGCAGTATCGTTCATGAAGCCGAAGGTCCGGGCGCGGGAAATCTCGCGGCGGAAGCTTTCGGGGCTGAGATCGAGCGAGAAATTCTGTCGACCGATCACCGGATTGACGAAGTCGATTTCGATCTCGGCGCGGAAGCCGCCCGCATGGGGGCGCAATTCGCCGAAGCTATCGCCCATCGCGACCTGCACCGGCCTCAGAACCTGAATGAAACGGCGCGCGGCGGACTGGGTCACGATCCCGGCCTGATCGATGGCGGCGACGAAGGCAGACGCGCTGCCGTCCATGATGGGAACTTCGGGGCCGTCTATTTCAATGGTGGCGTTGTCGACGCCCATTCCGCGCAAGGCGGCGAGCACATGCTCAGCGGTGGAAACCAGCGGACCTTCCCGATCACCCAGGACGGTCGCGAGATCGGTGGCGATAACAGATTCAGCAAGCGCGGGAACTTCGCGGTCGGCATCGTCGAGTCCGGTGCGGATAAAAACAAACCCTGCATCGACCGGTGCAGATCCGATCGTAAGGCTGACAGGTAAACCAGAGTGAACGCCGACGCCTGTCACGGTGGCTTGCGACCGAAGCGTGGTTTGACGGCTTAATTTCATTCGTAATCGCCCACTACCCGACTTAACCCAAAGACAGGAACCGCGCTTTCGCGTCGATTCGCGTTCTAGGCATCCCCAAGTCACGGCAGACCATAATCACTGCCCTTAAGCGCACAACTCACGCTTTTTTACGGATTGTTACCCTATCTCTGCCGCATTTGCGCCAAGTGTTCATCAAATTTCGAGGCGGCCGTATACGTTATCCACGGCAATATCCGACCATGAAATACATAATTAATGATTTAAAATCAGTTGGTTGCATGAATCACCGCAAGCGGATGTCCAACAACAGAAAAGGGCCCCAACTGTGTCAGCGGGGGCCCCCTTCGGTCGGCTGAATTGTAACAAATCTCAGTTCGCCTGCCGCCTCAGGAAGGCGGGGATATCAAGATGGTCGTCGCCCTGTGGCGTCGGGGCAACAGGTGCGGGGCGGCCATGGGCGTCCAGACCCTGCGGCGCCGGACGTTTCGCATACTCCGATACCGGGTCCTGATTCGCCATTTGCTGGGCGACCGTGCGCTGCGGCTTGCGTTCGGGAAGCGGCGCCATGGCAGGTCCGGAGGCGCGGGCCGCGATCGGCGGCTCGGTCTCTTCGTCTCGGCGGCCGAGGCCGACATTGGCCAAGCGCTGCAACAGCGAGAGCTTGGACTTCTGCGGGTGCTCCTCCTCAGGCTCGCCGCGGGCCTGCCGGATCTCGGCCTGCGCCGGCATCGGCAGATCCTCGAATTTGGGCATCCGCGGGGTGCGGAGCGGCGCACGCTCGGCCGCCTGCGGGATGAAGGTCTCCGGCGGCGCCGCCGGCTCAACCGGCTCGGCGCGGGCGGCTTCCTTGTGGTCCGGGAACAGCGACGGCTTCTGGGCGATCGGGCGAACCGTGACGTCGCCGTAGGACGCGGGCTGGATCGGGGCCTGCTGGGCAGGTTCCGACGAGACCGCCGCGGCGATCGCAGCAAGTGCGGCGCGCTCGACATTGCGCGGCGGCGCGGCGGGCGGCGGGGCAGCCGCCGCCAGCGCCTGCGCCTGCTGCGCCACCGCCGGCTCGAGCTTCTGGGCGCGCTCGGCCAGGCGGGCATTGTCGGCGCGAAGGCGGGCAGTCAGTTCGGCCAGCCGATTGTCCGGCGACGCGGCGGCGGGGGCCGCCGCGGTGGTCGCAACAGCCGGCGCCGTGGTCTGGTTGCGCGCGATTTGCGCCTGCTCGATACCGGTGGCGACGACGGAGACGCGGATGATACCATCCAGGTTCTCGTCGAAGGTGGCGCCGACGATGATGTTGGCGTCCTGGTCGACCTCCTCGCGGATCCGGGTTGCGGCTTCGTCGACTTCGAACAGCGTGAGGTCCTTGCCGCCGGTGATCGAGATCAACAGGCCGCGGGCGCCCTTCATCGAGGAATCGTCGATCAGCGGATTGGCGATCGCGGCTTCGGCCGCGGTCAGCGCGCGCTTGTCGCCGGTCGCCTCGCCGGTTCCCATCATCGCCTTGCCCATCTCCTTCATCACCGCCCTCACGTCGGCGAAGTCGAGATTGATCAGGCCTTCCTTCACCATGAGATCGGTGATGCAGGCGACGCCCGAGTAGAGCACCTGGTCGGCCATCGCGAAGGCGTCGGCGAAGGTGGTCTTCTCGTTGGCGACCCGGAACAGGTTCTGGTTCGGGATGATCAAGAGCGTGTCGACCACCTTGTGCAGTTCGGCGATGCCGGACTCGGCGGTGCGCATGCGGCGCGCGCCCTCGAAGTGGAACGGCTTGGTCACCACGCCGACGGTGAGGATGCCCATCTCGCGCGCGGTCTTGGCAATGACAGGGGCAGCGCCGGTACCGGTGCCGCCGCCCATGCCGGCGGTGACGAACACCATGTTGGCGCCGGTGAGATGGTCACGGAGTTCGTCGAGGACCTCCTGCGCCGCCGCCGCGCCGACATCGGGCTGCGATCCCGCGCCGAGGCCCTGGGTCACCTGCGTGCCCATCTGCACGATGCGCTGCGCCTTCGACATGGTCAGCGCCTGCGCGTCCGTGTTGGCGACGACGAAATCGACGCCCTGCAGCCCGGCCGTGATCATGTTGTTGACGGCATTGCCGCCAGCTCCACCGACGCCGAAGACGGTAATCCGCGGTTTCAACTCGCTGATGTCAGGGGGGGTCAGATTGAGTGCCATGGTTGCCTCTCTTACGACGCGCGCTTTGGTTCGCCTCGGCCGGCGGCCGCGACATTTGGTGAAAATCGTTTGGTTACTGGTCCGGTCATCAGAAGCCCTCGCGCAGCCATCGTCCGACCTTTCCGAAATAGCCGTCAGTCCCTGTCCTGAGCTGCCGCGTATGCCGCGGTTCGACGTGTTCCAGATGAGCGTATTGCGGATAGACCAGGAGGCCCGCAGGCACCGCGAACGAGGCGCTCTTGGCCTCGCTGGGCAGCCGGCCGAAGCCGAGCGGACGGCCGATCCGGACCGGCCGATTGAGAATGCGCGCGGCGAGTTCGACGGTGCCGGTGAGCTGGGAGGCGCCGCCGCTCAAGACAACCCGCGCCCGCGGCTCTGCCGCAAAGGGGGAATCCCGGAGCCGGTCCCGGACCATTTCAAAAATCTCCTCGGCGCGATGCCGGACGATGTTCGCGATCGTGGCGCGCGAGACGATCTGCGGCGCGTCGTGTTCCTCGCCTGCGGAAGGAACAGACATGAGCTCGCGCGCGTCGGACCCGCCGGTCAGCACGGTGCCGTATAAAGTCTTGATTCGCTCGGCATCCGCAATGCATGCGCCGACGCCGCGTGCAAGATCCATCGTGACGTGATACCCGCCCAGTGCAAATCCCGAGGCGTGAACGAAACGCCCGCCTGAATAGGTCGCGATCGTGGTCGAACCGGCGCCCATTTCGACCACGGCAGCGCCGAGATCGGCCTCGTCGTCCGTCAGCACCGAAAGGCCTGCGACATAGGGACTAGCCGCCATCGCCTCGACATTAAGGTGACAGCGCTCGACCACCAGCATCAGGTTGCGGGCCACGGTGGCGTCCGCCGTCACAACGTGCATATCGACGCCGAACTGCCGCGCGACCATGCCGCGGGGATCGCGGATGCCCTTCACGCCGTCGAGCGCATAGCCGACCGGGAGCGCGTGCAGCACGGTGCGGCCATGACCGGTGGCGTGGCGCATGCCGGTCGATGTCACCCGGATGACGTCGTCGGGCGTTACCGAACCACCGCGAATGTCGGCCGCGGCCTCGACCAGGGCGCCTTGCAGCCTTCCGCCGGAAACCGACAGCAATACCGACTCGACGCGAACCTTGGCCATGCGCTCGGCCAGCGCCACCGCCTGGCGCACCGTCTGCTCGCACTCGGCGAGATCGACCACCGCGCCGGCCTTGACGCCGCGCGACTGGATCTGGCTGTAGCCGATCAGTTCCACCGCATGGGTGCGGCCGCGCAGCGCGTCGCTCGGCGGCGACGGCTTCAGCCGCGCGATCATGCAGGCGACCTTGTGGGTGCCGACGTCGAGCGAAGCGACAAGCGCCGTTCGCTTGTGGTCGACCGGGCGCGTCTTCGGGGTCTGGTTGCGATCGAGGCCGGTCATGCGTCACCGGCCTTTTTCTTGGGTTTCTTCTCCTTGAAAAGTTCTTCGCGGGCTTTCGCCGCGTCTTCGGACAATTGCACGGTGAGCCTGTCCGGCAGGCGCATGTCGACGGCGACGATGTCGCGCGAGAACAGCCGGTCCTCCTTGTCGAGCTTGCTCAGGAGCGCCAGCGCGTTGCCGACATCGTTCTCCGGCAGGCGGATATCGAGACCATCCTTCAGGCGCAGATTCCAGCGGCGTTCGCCGACGAAGATCGCAGCCTTGGTCACGGATCGGACCTGCGGATAGCGGTCGAGCAGCGCGAGGAACTCACGGGCCCTGGAATCGGCGCCCTTCCCCACCACCAGCGGCAGCGTCACGAAACGGCGCGGCATGTAGGGCTCCAGCACCGCGCCGTCTTCCGCGATCACCGCCAGCCGTCCGTCCTGCTGCCACAGCGCAAACGCCGTGCGCTCGACGATGTCGATCTGCAGCCTGCCGGGATAGAGCTTCAGGATGGTCGCGTCCGCGATCCATGGATTGGCCTTGAGCCTGTCGCGCACGGTCTCGGCGTCGAGGAACAACAGCGAGGAGCGACCGCTGACGCCGCCGATCGCGAGCACCTCGTCCTGGCTCAGCTGCTTGCGGCCATTGATGGCAACCGTGGTGATGCGGAAGCCGGCTGAATTGGCGAGCGCGTTGCGGGTATCGCTCAGCCCCGCCATGAAATTATCGACATGGCCGCCCTTGACGATGCCGAGCGCGGTGCTGCCGAGCAGCATCAGCACGGTCAGCGCAATACCCGTGCGGTTCGGAAGGTAACGCTCGACCAGGCGCACCAGCCGATTCGGCGGCGCGCGATCGATCGCCCGCTTCGCAGGCACACGCGCACGACGGCCCAGCCGCTCGCGCAGCAGCACGCCCGCCCCGATTGCGGCGGCTTTCAGGTCAGCTTGGGGCCCCAGCGATCTCAGCGACCGAGCGAGGCGTCCTGCACCATCCATTGCACGAGCCTGTCCAAGTGTTGTTCCCGCAAGGTCTTTTGCGGGTTCCGGGCTCAGATGACGCCTCGTGCTTGCCGGACCTGGTGCTGATCTGAAGTCGGAACAGCGCGGCCCGGCAGCCAAGCGCCACATGCGCCGCCGGCGTTAACCTTCGGACTTCCTGGTAAACAAAGTGTAAATTCGGGAGGAGTGCGACGCGCTTTGAGGCGTCTTTTGAGGGGTTTGCCCCACATTTCTTAGGATTTTAGCAATAAATCCTTGGGCGAGGTTAGTTCCGGGTTAACGAGCTGTTAATCGCTCGCTTGGTCGCTCACCCCCGCGCGCGGCTGCGCCGTTCGGCCAGCGCGACCTGTTCGCGGAGAAAATCCACGAACTCGATCCCCTGCGCATTGAGCGCCTTCGGATACAGCGATGCAGCCGTTAGCCCCGGTAACGTGTTGGTTTCAAGGTAAATCGGCCCCTTCGCCGAGACGATGAAGTCGGACCTCGAATAGCCGCTGCACGACAGCGCCCGATGCGCCCGCAGCGACTGGTCCATCAGCGCGGCGCTGATCTCGGGCGCGAATCGCCCCGGGCAGATCTCCTGGGTCGATTTCAGCAGGTACTTCGCAGTGTAGTCGAAGGCGCCCTCGCCCGGCACGATCTCGATCGGCGGCAGCGCAAGCACCGTGCCGTCGGACCGTTCCAGCACGCCGCAGGTCGCCTCCACGCCTGCGACGAAGGGCTCGATCAAATATTCCTCGGTCCTAGCGGCGTTGCGCACGGCGACGAGATCCTGTTTCGCGTTGACGAAAATCAGGCCATAGCTCGACCCGTCCCGCGCCGGCTTTGCGATCAGCCTGCCGTATTCGGCGAATGCCGCATCGAGATTGGCCAGTTCGATGCCGGCCGGTGCCGTAACGCCCGCATAGGCCGCGAATCGCTTGGCCGCCATCTTGTCGAAAGCGAGATTCGACGACGCCGAGCCGGATCCCGTGAACGGAAGCCCGCGCAGTTCGCACATCGCCTGCAGTTCGCCGTTCTCGGCCCGGCCGCCATGCAGGCCCAGCACCAGCACGCGATCCTCAGACCGCGCCTTGTCGAGCGCCGCCTCGAGCGGCAGGCCGGGGCTATCCGGCTTGAATTCATCCTCGAACGGACGCGTGTGCGCGAGCAATTTCTGCGAAACAACCCCATGCACAGTATCGGAAACGTCCCAGAACCACAGATCGGCTTCCGGCAAGGCCCGGTGCAGCGCCTGGGCGCTCGCGACCGAAACCAGGCGCTCCTTGTTGGTGCCGCCAAAGAGAATGGTGATTCGCATCAGCCTGCTACCTCTTAACCCGGAATCCCGATCCGCTTGATTTCCCAGTGTAGCTCGATTCCAGAATTCGCCTTAACCCGCTCGCGCACGGTTTCGCCCAGCGTTTCAATATCATGGCCGGTGGCGTTACCGGTGTTGATGAGGAAATTGCAGTGCATTTCCGAAACCTGGGCGCCGCCGACGCGCAGGCCGCGGCAGCCGGCGGCGTCGATCAGTTTCCAGGCGCTGTTGCCGGGCGGGTTTTTGAAGGTCGAGCCGCCGGTCTTTTCGCGAATCGGCTGGGCGGTCTCGCGGTGGGTCTGTACCTCGTTCATCCGCGCGCGAATCGCCTCTGGGTCAGTGCTGGTGCCGCGAAAGCGCGCGGAGGTGAAGATGACGGAAGGATCGACGCCGCTGTTGCGATAGACGAACTTCATGTCGGCATTGCCAAAGACATGCTCGGTGCCGTCCCGGCCGATGCCAGTGGCCTCGATCAGGACGTCCCCGGTCTCGCTGCCATTGGCGCCGGCATTCATCCGCAACGCGCCGCCGATGGTGCCGGGAATGCCGAAGAAGAACTCCAAGCCGCCGATATTTGCGGCGGCCGCGGTCTCGGCGACGCGCTTGTCGAGCGCGGCCGTGCCGGCGCTGACGACGTCGCCCGAGACGGAGATATCGCCAAACGCCCGCGGCGACAGCCGGATCACCACGCCCGCGATGCCACCATCGCGCACGATCAGATTGGAGCCGACGCCGACGACGTAAACCGGCAACTCCTTTGCAAGATGCTTGAGGAAATAGGCGAGATCATCCTGATCCGCCGGCGTAAACAGCACCTGCGCCGGGCCGCCGACGCGAAACCACGTCAGCTCCGCCAGCGACTGGTTCGCCAGCAACCGCCCCCGCAGTTGCGGCATGGCGGCCTTCAGTTCGGAGGTGATATCGGGGAAGGTCACGAAAGCTCTCTCAACTCGTCATGGCCGGGCTTGGAGATGGTGCCCCCATCACCCCAGCGCCTTCAATTCGCCCGGCAGGGCGTAGGCCCATTGCGTGATGTTGCCGGCCCCCAGGCAGACGACGAGATCGCCTTTGGCCGCGACGCCGCGCACGACCCCGGCAAGAGCCGCCGGGCCTTCCAGCGGGATCACCTCGCGATGGCCGTGCGCGCGCAGGCCGAGCACGAAATGGTCGCGGTCGATCCCCTCGATCGGCGCCTCGCCCGCCGGATAAACTTCCGCGACAACAACCGCGTCGGCATCGTTGAAACACGTACAGAATTCCTCGAACAGGGACTGCAGCCGGGTGAAGCGATGCGGCTGCACCACGGCAATGATCTTGCCGTCGGTCGATTCGCGCGCCGCTTTAAGGACGGCGGCGATCTCGACCGGGTGATGGCCGTAATCGTCGATCACGGTGATGCCGTTCCATTCGCCGGTCCGGGTGAAGCGCCGCTTGACGCCGCCAAAGCCCGCAATGGCCTTGCGGATCGCCTCGTCGGGAATCCCGAGTTCATGCGCCACCGCAATCGCCGCCGTGGCATTCGACGCGTTGTGCCGTCCCGGCATCGGCAGCATGATGTCCGAAATCTCGTGGGTAGCGCCGGTCTTGCGGTTGCGGAACACGACCTTGAATTTCGAGCCGCCACCGGTCGGCGTCAGGTCGACCAGCCTCGCATCGGCCTGCGGGTTTTCGCCATAGGTGATGATGCGGCGGTCCTCGATCCTGCCGACGATGCTCTGCACGACCGGATGATCGATGCACATCACCGCGAAACCGTAGAACGGGACGTTCTCGACAAAATTCCGGAACGCGTCCTGCACCGCCTCGAAGGTCCTGAAGTGGTCGAGATGCTCGGGGTCGACATTGGTGACGATGGCCACGTCCGTCGGTAGTTTCAGGAACGTGCCGTCGCTTTCGTCGGCTTCGACCACCATCCAGTCCCCCGCCCCCAGCCGCGCGTTGGTGCCGTAGGCGTTGATGATACCGCCATTGATCACGGTCGGGTCGAGATTGCCGCCGTCCAGCAGGGCCGCGACCATCGAGGTGGTGGTGGTCTTGCCGTGGGTGCCCGCGATCGCGACGCAGCTCTTCAGCCGCATCAGTTCGGCCAGCATTTCGGCGCGGCGTACCACCGGAATGCGCTGCGCCCGCGCCGCCATCAATTCCGGATTGTCGCGCTTGATCGCGGTCGAGACCACGACGACATCGGCGCCGTCGACATTCTCGGCCTTGTGGCCGATCGACACCGTGATGCCTTTTTCGCGCAGCCGCGCGACATTGCCGCTTTCGGACGCATCCGAGCCTTGCACGGTATAGCCGAGATTGCACAGCACCTCGGCAATGCCGCTCATGCCGATGCCGCCGATGCCTACGAAATGAATGGGTCCGATCTCGCGCGGCAGTCTCATGAAGCGATCCCTGTCGTCATCATCCGCGAAAGCGGATGATCCAGTATTCCGCGGAGCCGAGGCTCAAATCAGGCGCCGCGGCATACTGGATGCCCCGCTTTCGCGGGGCATGACAAGGGCAATTTTGCCCGCGGCGGCCTAGATTCCGGCCACTTTCATCACCAGATCGGCCAGCCGTTCGGCCGCATCCAGCCGGCCCACCCTGCGGGCCGCGGCTGCCATCGCGGTCAGCCGGGCGGGCTCGGCGGCGAAGCCCGAAATTTCGGCGGCGAGCCTTGCGGGCGTGAATTCGGCCTGCGGAATCCGCAAGGCGCCGTCCACCTGGGACAGCACGCCGGCGTTGGCGAACTGGTCCTGATCGATCGCACCGGGCAACGGCACCAGGATCGAGGGCCGGCCGATCGCGGCAAGTTCCGCTACCGTGCCGGCGCCGGAACGCGAGATCACCAGATGGCTGGACGCCAGCCGCGCCGGCAGGTCGCTGAAGAACGGCGCGAGTTCGGCGTTGATCTTCATGCGGTCATAGATCGCGCGCACCCGCCCCATGTCCTCCTTGCGCACCTGCTGCGTTAGGATCAGCCGGCTCCACAAGACAGGCTCAAGCCCCTGGATCGCGCCGGGCAGGATGTCGCTCATCACCCGCGCGCCCTGGCTGCCGCCGATCACCAGCAGACGCAGCGGGCCGTTCGGTTCGGGAGATGAATATGGCATCGCGGCGGCAGCGAGAACGGCCGGGCGCATCGGCGTGCCGACGGTGGTCGTCTTGCCCGCGAGATCGGGATCGCGATCGAGTACGCCCGGCAGCGAGGTGGCAATCGCGTTGACGCGCCTGGAGAGAAAGCGGTTGGCGCGGCCGAGCACGGCGTTGGCGTCGTGAATGATACCGGGCACGCCGAGCAGCCTTGCTGCGAACAGCGGCGGCAGCGTCGGATAACCGCCGAAGCCGACCACGGCGGCCGGCTTCAGCCGCCGGATCAGTCTGGCAGCAACCAGCGTGCCGTAACCCAGCATGTAGACGGTACGCGCCAGCGACATCAGCGACCGGCCGCGCACGGTCTCGCTCGGCACCACGTCGATATTGTCGCCGGTGAAGAGACCGCTGTAGCGCAGCGCGCGGGCATCGGTGGCGAGCCGCACCCGCAACCCGCGCCTGATGAGTTCGACGCCTAGCGCCTCGGCGGGAAACAAATGGCCGCCGGTGCCACCCGCGGCCAACAGAATGAGAGGCTGGTTCCTGTCCATGCCCTCAAATAGCCGACGGCGCGGCGTTCGTCATCAAGGCGTTACGAACGTCGAACGCCCCGACCTCTCGATCGGGGCGTTGAGACGAAATTACGCTGTGATGGCTTTTCTCAAGGTACCGAACCCTGCGCAAGAATGCCCCGCCTCCGCCGCGTCCATACCGCGGCCGTATCCCAGGAAAACACCCATGCGAGGAAATAGAAGGCCATCGCCAACAGGTACAGGAACGAGAATCCGAAATACATCGAGTTGTATTCCATCAACCCGCCAAACAGAGCCCCCATCAGATTGTAGGCAAGAGCGGTGGAGATGTTGACATCGGCCCTTCCGATCAAGGTCGAAAAGACAATGCCCGAAAAGAACAATGGAAGGGTGAGCAGCACACAGCTTGCCGCCATGTCCGCCTGAGGCGAACCCAAGGTGACCAGGCCATGGTTACGGGCATAGAAACATCCAACGAGCAAGCTGGCCATGAGCCCGACATAGGCAAGGCCCGCCCGCTGAACGACCTTTCCCTGCACCATCAGATTGGCCAGGAACGCCATCACCAGAACCAGAATAATAGTCGCGGCGACGACAAACCAAGTGCCTCCAAGATGCAGTCCCAATTCGGTGATGGCCTTGGTCTCCACCAGCATGAAACCGGCGCCGAGAAAGAAGAACGGCAGGTAACCGCGTTCGATCGAGCCCGTAAGACCGATGGTCTTGCGCACGAACATGTGGCTCAGAAGGAGCACCATGCCAAGTGCAAACATGTAGCTGATCGGATAGGTGCGCTCGATCATGTAGAAGAACGGCCAGTCATCGGTCGGGATGTTTGCCTCGGGATAGGGCTGCGCGAAATGCTTCGAAACGTCAGTGAATCCGATGGCGGCGAAAGCGTTGACGTCGGGCATGGCGACGTCCCGGCCCTTCTGTGCGATGAAGGCAGTGGTGGCGGCAGAGTCGTAGCGCACGCGAACCGCCAGCGGTTTTCCAGCGCCCGGCAACTCCTGGAGAATGTGCGACAGCTTGAACCCAAGCGATTCGCTCGGCAGCGCGAACGCAACGGACATGATCCCGTCCGGCTTGAGCAGCTTGAAGGCTTCTGCAATTCCCTCTCGCGTATAGACGTAGGAATCGACACGCAGGTTGGAGGCATGACTGAGCGCCGTGTGGGAATCCAGCACGCCGTAGATGATCAGATCGTATTTCTGGTCCGCCGTGCGGAAGAAGTTGCGCGCATCATTGATGCGCAACGTGACGCGCGGATCGTCATAAGGATGCTCAGGGTGATTCTGCTTGCCGAGATAAGCAATGGTGGGGTCAATTTCGATCGCATCGATATGTGATGCGCCCATGCGGAGTGCCGCCGCCACGTCGTTGCCGCTGCCCGCGCCGACAATGGCGACGCGCTCCGGCTTCTTCTTGAAGTTGAACGGAAACTCGTAATACGCCCGAACGTAACGGATTTCCTCGGATTCATGTCCGCGATTGCTTTCCGCCAGGTCGAACACCTTTTGATAGTAAGCGCCTCCCGACAGGAGATTCATCCGCCCGTCCGACTTGGACATGCGCTCGAGCAACTGATACGGAGAATAGATCCGCTGGATGTCCTGCTGGACCGGCCACGACAGGACTGTGAGCAGCAGGCAGAAGCTGGCGACCCCGACCGGCAAGCGCGTATCATTCGACAGCACGAAGACCAGAAGGATGCCGCCTGTCACGGTGAACCAGACCGCCGGCGGCAGCCAGAACAAGCTCATCACACACAACGCCACGACGCCGAGAATGCTGCCAACCAGATTGAGGCTGTAGGCCTTCAATGCATCCGTGCTCTGCAGCAATCTACCGCAAAGCTGGCCGACAGGATAACAGATGCACGCACAGAGAACGAAACTCATCGCCAACAGCACATAGACCGGCGCACCGTCCTTGAGCAGAAACGACAAGCCTAGGCCGTCCCATACTCCGCCGACAGCGGCTTGTTCGTGCATCGGGCTGGCCACAAAGAAAGCATTCACTGCGTCAACATCATAGCGAAGCAGCGTGATGACGCCGACAAACAGCGCAAGCATCGGCAATACCAGCGCCGGGGCACAGGGCTGTTTGTCCGCAACGGCGTAGCCTGCACCCAGGCCCAGGAAGCAGGCCAGCAGGGTGAAATTCTTGAAGAACGAAAACACCGGGAAGACGGACGCCAGCCAGCGGATCATGACCAGTTCGAGGAGCAGGCTGACCATCGTCACCAGCACGATCAATCTGATCTTTTCCTTCGTGCCGCAATTTGCAAATGCCTGTTCGAAGAGGCTGCCCATCAGGTCGATTTGACGATCCAGCCGGCGCGCGAGCCAAGGCGGATTGACGACGACCAGAAGCACGATCCCGCTCAGCAGAAGGCGAACCGAAATCAGAAACAAGTCGAGGGCGCCGAATGTCCCCCGCTCCAGCCAGATCCGGAACGTCAGAATGAAATAGACGAAAAAGAGTATCCCCAGACAAACACAGAAAAGCCGGACAAGCCTGCGATTGGTCTCTCCGGTTCCGTACTCGCCGCCGATGTGATGCGTTCCCATTGCCAATCCTTTGCCTGCCCGCTTAGGTTGAGCATGCGGGCAAATCCATTCAGGAATTGGATCCGGGTTCTAAAGCATTTTACTTAAGATTGTATGCAACCTTTACGGCGCGCACTTTAAGCGTAACCGCGCGCCGCGCCGGCCGCATTCATCGATTCCACCTCGGTGCGCGGGCGTTGCCGGGTCAGCGCCAGCATCATGCCCACCCCATAGGCCAGCGAAATGATCGACGAGCCGCCGTAAGATATAAAGGGTAGCGTCATGCCCTTGGCGGGGATCAGTTGCAGGTTGACCGCCATGTTGATCGCAGCCTGCACGCCGAACAGGATCGCAAGTCCGGACGCCGCAAAGCGCGCGAACATATCCTCGTTCGCATAGGCGCGCGTCAGCGTGCGGATCACGATGAAGGCGAACAGCCCGACCAGCGCCAGGCAGAGGATGATGCCGAACTCTTCGGCGGCGACCGCGAACACGAAATCGGTATGGCTGTCCGGCAGGCTCCGCTTGGCGATGCCCTCGCCCGGTCCGAGGCCGAACCAGCCGCCGTTCCAGAACGCTTCCATCGCCATGTCGACCTGGAACGTGTCGCCGGAAGCCGGGTTCATGAAGCGCTTGATGCGGCCCGCGACGTGCGGCACCAGCAGATACGCGCCGAACAATCCGGCAGCGGCTGCGCCGGCAAGTCCGGCGACCCAGATCATCCGCATGCCTGCGATGAAGAACAGCGCGCCCCACACCATCAGGATCAGCATGGTCTGACCGAAATCCGGTTCCATCACCAGCAGCGCCACCAGCGTCAGCAGCAGCACGATCGCCATCGAGGTCGCCGGCATTTCCGGCCGCTTGGTCGATTCCGCAAACAGCCACGCCGCCATCACGACGAAGGCGGGTTTGGCGGATTCGGACGCCTGGATGTTGACGCCGAGCAGCGTGATCCAGCGCCGCGAGCCCTTGACCTCGGCGCCGAACACCAGCGTCGCCACGATCAGGATGATGCTTGCCACGAACACCAGCAGCGCGAGACGGCGGATCTGCCTGGGCGACAGGAACGACACCCCGATCAGCACCATGAAGGACGGCAGCAGGAACAGCACGTGCCGGCCGAAGAAATGAAAGGGATCGAGCCCGATCCGGGTCGCCACCGGCGGACTCGCCGCCAGCGACAGGATCACGCCGCCCAGGATCAGCGCCGATATCGCGAGCAGCAGCAGCTTGTCCACGGTCCACCACCAGTCCGAAAACGGGGTGCGTTGGTCACGGTGGAGCATGGGCATCCCCAAATGGCAGAGGTAACGCCCATTGGTGGCGCACGATGGTTTCCAGCGGGTTAATGGATTGGGTAACTTTTTAGGTTGGAACGCGAGCCAAGTAAGCAGTCGTCGTACCCGCGAAGGCGGGTATCCAGTAAGCCGTGGCCTTTCGACTCAATCGCTGACGCCTCCGGAATACTGGATCACCCGCCTTCGCGCATAGGCGTTAAGGTATGGCACTCATAAATTGATAGCGACGTCTTCGTGGAGGCTCATGGAGATTTCGTCTGAGCGCTCGTCTACAGCGGCGCAGGCAGCGAATG
>JAFAGM010000127.1 GCA_023422775.1 Pseudomonadota bacterium | reverse complement strand
GCTCGCGCTCGATCGCCTCGACCGTGGAGCCGATCAGCATGGGCACGATTTCGTGGGGTGAGGGGGCTTGAGACTCCGGCTGCGGAATCTCGGGGGCGGGCAAACAGTCCGCGCCGATATACAGGTCACGGTACCCGCCAACATCAACTTGGGGCATCAACACCTCCCGACTCAACGCCAGCCCCGAAACGCGGAGCAGAAGCATCAGGAATCACGGCCCCCTGCCGTAGCGGGAAGGTGAGCGCGTTTGGTTAATGAAGGGTTAACGGGGTGAGGATGCCACGCTATATCCCTTGGTCGTCCCTGCGAACGCCCTCTACTGATTGGCGCGTTTTTGCGGGTCGTAGATTATGCTATCCGACCTGAGGTCAACTAACGGATATCGCGCTATGGAAGTAGGGGGCTTTCGCAAAGTTTGGCGCTTGAATTGGCTTGGCGCATTGGGCTCTCTAGCCAATATCGAAATGCAACAAAGATGGCGCGATCAGAGCATACGAAATCCGGCTTGGTCGTATGTTGAATTCATGTGCAAGTACTTTGATGATCTAGGCTGGTCTGAGGACGGCTATGAAGAAAAGATTCGTTCTGGCTTTGTGACACGAGATGAGCACGATTGCATAAGAGATTTCCACATTAGCCTGGATAGTTATAAGGAGCCGAATGGTGAACACGATCAGTCGGCAATTCTGAGCGATCCTGCATGGCTGAAGATCGTCGAACTTGGGCGACATTCCATTATCGAGCTTGGTAAGCTGATTTCAGATCCAAAGGAAAAAATAGCTCTCTTTGAGATACCTCCCCTGACAAGGGAAAACTTTACGTGGCCGAATTAAGCGGATGACGTTCGCCACCATATGAAAAGGCCGGGCTCTCACCCGGCCTTCATTTTTTTGATGGATGCCCGGGTCAAGCCCGGGCATGACGCGGAGAGAGCGGGGCCGTCACAACACCCGATTACTCTCCTTCACCTTCTCCGCATCCAAGTACACCTGCCCACCCATTTCCTTGAACTTCTTGCTCATCGAAGCCATGCCGTCCTCGATGGTGCCTGACACCGACATGCCGACGCTCGCCGGGTCGTTCAGCGTTGCCGCGTAGTCCCGCACGTCCTGGGTGATCTTCATCGAGCAGAATTTTGGTCCGCACATCGAGCAGAAGTGGGCGACCTTGTGGGCTTCCTTCGGCAGCGTTTCGTCGTGGAAGTTCTTCGCGGTGTCGGGATCGAGGCCGAGGTTGAACTGGTCGGTCCAGCGGAAGTCGAATCT
This sequence comes from Pseudomonadota bacterium, assembly GCA_023422775.1. GTDB lineage: Bacteria > Pseudomonadota > Alphaproteobacteria > Rhizobiales > Xanthobacteraceae > Bradyrhizobium. The sequence continues at coordinate 18,303 of JAFAGM010000127.1, read as the reverse complement.
TGCGCGAGACAGCGCATCGTCGCGCAGTTGCGCGGCGGGGTGGCCCTTGGCGAGATCAGAGGCGTGGGCGGCGATCTTGTAGGTGATGACGCCGACCTTGACGTCGTTGCGATCGGGGAGGCCGAGATGCTCCTTCGGCGTCACGTAGCAGAGCATGGCGCAGCCGAACCAGCCGATCATGGCGGCGCCAATGCCTGAGGTGATGTGATCGTAGCCGGGTGCGATATCAGTCGTCAGCGGGCCCAGGGTATAGAACGGGGCTTCGCCGCACTCCTTGAGCTGCTTGTCCATGTTGATCTTGATCTTGTGCATCGGCACGTGGCCGGGGCCTTCGATCATCACCTGGCAGCCCTTGTCCCACGCGATCTTCGTCAGTTCGCCGAGCGTCTCCAACTCCGCAAACTGCGCGCGATCGTTCGCGTCCGCGATCGAGCCGGGGCGCAGGCCGTCGCCGAGCGAGAACGAGACGTCATACTTGCGCATGAGGTCGCAGATCTCGTCGAAATGGGTGTAGAGGAAGCTCTCCTTGTGATGCGCCAGGCACCACTTCGCCATGATCGAGCCGCCGCGCGAGACGATGCCGGTGACGCGGTTGGCGGTGAGGTGGATGTAGGGCAGGCGCACGCCGGCGTGGATGGTGAAATAGTCGACGCCCTGTTCGCACTGCTCGATCAGCGTGTCCTTGTAGAGCTCCCAGGTCAGCTTGACGGGATCGCCTTCGCACTTCTCCAGCGCCTGGTAGATCGGCACGGTGCCGATCGGGATCGGCGCGTTGCGCAGGATCCATTCGCGGGTGGTGTGGATGTTGCGCCCCGTCGAGAGGTCCATCACGGTGTCGGCACCCCAGCGGATCGCCCACACCATCTTGTCGACCTCTTCCTCCACCGATGACGTCACGGCGGAGTTGCCGATATTGGCGTTGATCTTGGTCAGGAAGTTGCGGCCGATGATCATCGGCTCCAACTCGGCGTGGTTGATGTTGCAGGGGATGATGGCGCGGCCGCGCGCGATTTCGGAGCGGACGAACTCCGGCGTGATGAAGGCGGGCACCGAGGCGCCAAAGCTTTCGCCATCGGCAAGCGCGGCTTCCGCGCGCTCGAGCTGCTGCTTGCGGCCGAGGTTTTCGCGCTCGGCGACGTAGATCATCTCCTTGGTGATGATGCCGGCGCGGGCGAATTCAAGCTGCGTGATCTTGTGGCCATCGAGCCCGCGCAGCGGCTTGTGGTGCGCAGTGAAGGCCTTTGCGGCGTGCGACGCGCCGACATTGCCGTTATCCTCCGGCTTGATCGCGCGGCCCTGATATTCCTCGACGCCGCCGCGTTCTTTCACCCAAGCGAGACGGTTGCGGGCGAGGCCGGCGTTGACGTCGATCACGACGGACGGATCGGTGTAGGGGCCGGAGGTGTCGTAAACCGGAAGATTGGGCTCGCCCGCGCCTTCGCTGAGGATGATCTCGCGCAGCGGCACCCGCAGGTCAGGCGCGGCGTCGGGGGTCGAGAAGATCTTTCGCGACGAGGCGAGGGGACCGGTGGTGACGGCGGGCAGGGTGGTGTCGGGATTGGAGCGGATGTTCATGCGTTAGCCTCCTTATTCTAATTCGTTGGCGTCGCTGAGCGAGACATGGCCACCGCTGTCATCCCCGCGAAGGCGGGGATCCAGTATTCCAGAGGCAGCGAGTGGGATGGAGAAGCCGCGCGTACTGGATCGCCCGGTCAAACCGGGCGATGACGGCGGAATGAATGGCAAGGAGACACATCACGCGGCCTCCGCGTCCTGGCCAAGCCACTGCCGCACCCGTGCATCCGGGTCGGCGTTCTGGGTGACGTCGCTGACGACGGCGATCGAGTCGGCGCCGGCGGCGAAGATCTCGGCGGACTGTTCGAACTTGATGCCGCCGATCGCGACCAGCGGGATGTCGCCGATGCGCTTCTTCCACTCGGTGATCCTGGGGATGCCCTGCGGCGCGAAGCGCATCGATTTCAGCGTGGTCGGGAAGATCGGACCGAGCGCGATGTAGTCGGGCTTGGCTGCAAGCGCAGTTGCCAGTTCCTCGTCGTCGTGAGTGGAGATGCCGAGCGTCAGTCCTGCTTTACGGATTTCGCCGAGATCGGCATCGACGAGGTCTTCCTGGCCAAGGTGCAGGTGCTTCGCGCCGGCGACGATCGCAGCGCGCCAGTAGTCGTTGACGACGAGCCTGGCGTCGGTGCCCTTGATGGCTTCAAGCGCGTCGGTGACGATCTGCAGCGCCTCGGCGTCGTTCAGTTCCTTGGCGCGCAGTTGAACGGTGCCGACGCCGAGCCGCGCCAGCCGCGCCACCCAGGCGACGGAATCGACGACGGGATAGAATCGATCAGGATACGCGGGGCTATCAGGATACGGCATGCCAGAACGGTGTCCCAAGCACAGGGGTTGAGGGGGAGGCGAAGTCGCGGGCTTCCATCAGCCCGGCCTCGTAGGCGGTGCGTCCGGCTTCGACGCCGAGGCGGAATGCATTGGCCATGGCTACGGGATCGGCGGCTTTTGCAATCGCGGTGTTGAGCAGCACCGCGTCGTAGCCGAGTTCGAGCGCTTGCGCAGCATGCGACGGCGCGCCGAGGCCGGCGTCCACCACCAGCGTGATGTCGGGCAGGCGCTCGCGCATCAACCTCAAGGCATCGCGGTTGGTGATTCCCTTGGCGCTGCCGATCGGCGCGGCCCACGGCATCACGACCTTGCAGCCGGCATCCACCAGCCGCATCGCGACCGAGAGATCCTCGGTGCAATAGGGAAACACCTCGAAGCCGTCCTTGATCAGGATATCCGCGGCCTCGACCAGGCCGACCACGTCGGGCTGCAGCGTGTCGTTGTCGGCGATCACTTCGAGCTTGATCCAGGGCGTGCCGAACAGCTCGCGCGCCAGCTTTGCCGTGGTCACCGCCTCGCGCACGGTGCGGCAGCCGGCGGTGTTCGGCAGCACGGCGACGTCAAGCTCGCGGATCAGCGACCAGAACGCATCGCCGGTCTTGCCGCCGGCCGCCTCGCGTCGCAGCGACACCGTGACGATGTTGGCGCCCGAGGCGCGGATCGCGTCCTGCATGATCGCCGGCGAAGGGTAGAGCGCGCTGCCGATCAGCAGGCGGGAGGAAAAGGTTTTGCCGTAGAAGTTCAGCATGGCGACGCTGTCTCCTCAAATGATCTCGTTGTCCCCGCACCATCACTCGTCATCCCCGCGAAGGCGGGGATCCAGTACGCCGGGAAGCCTGAGATTGAACTGATGGGCCGCGGCGTACTGGATCGCCCGGTCCCGGCTACGCCAAGGCTTCGCCGAGGCTTCGGTGTGCTGGCGCGCCGGAGCTTTAGCGTAGGCGGCAAGCCGGGCGATGACAGCGGAGGGTGCGATGCGTGTGCGCTGACCATCCATCACCCTCCCTGCCGCGGCGTGATGATCTCGATTTCGTCGCCGGCCTTCAGCGCCGTCTCGGCCCAGCGGCTTTTCGGCAGCACGTCGTAATTGACGGCGATCGCGAAATGCGAGCCTTCGTATTCAAGCTCGGAGAGCAGCGCATCGACGCGCTCCGAGGCGATCTCCCGCGCCTCTCCGTTGACGATCACACGCATCGCATCACCTCATTGTCGATTGCGCCGCGCTGCACATAGGCGAGCGTCAGTTCGGCCAGCGCCGGCGCCAGCAGGAAGCCGTGGCGGTAGAGCCCGTTCACGGCGATCCTGTTCTTGCCGATCGTGATGCGCGGCAAATTATCCGGATAGGCCGGACGCAGCCCCGAGCCGAACTCGACGATGCGCGCTTCCGCAAAGGCCGGATGCACGGCATAGGCGGCGCCGAGCAGCTCCAGCGCCGAGCGCACGCTGACGCCGGTGTCCTCGGCCTCGATCGACGTCGCGCCCAGCATGAATCTGCTGTCGCCGCGCGGGATGACATAGAGCGGCCAGCGCGGATGGATCAGCCGGACCGGGCGCGACAGTTCGACCTCGCTGGTCTCGACAATGATCATCTCGCCCTTGACGCCGCGCAGCTCCGGCTGCTCGTCGCGCGCGGAGAGGCCACGGCAGTCGATCACGATGCCGTCGAGGTCTTCGGCGTTCATGTCGCTGTCGAACTTTACCGTGCCGCCGGCGGCCTCGATGCGGGCGTGCAGCTCGGGGAGCACGCGGCGCGGCTCGACATGGCCCTCATCGGCATAGAACAGCCCGTCGCGGAAACGGCCGTCCAGCGACGGTTCGAGTTCGCTTAAAGCCCGCGCGTCGAGGCGCTGGTGGCCGGTGGTGAGGCGGGCAAAGCGTTCGAAATCGGCGCGGTCGCGCGGATGCGCCACCACCAGCGAACCGTTGAACGGGGTATGCGGAAAATATTCACGCCACAGGTCGAGCGAGCGGACGCCGAGCCGGCCGATCACCGGCTCCGAGGCCTCGGCCTCGCACCACGGCGCCAGCATGCCGCCGGCCCAGTGGCTGGTGGAAAGCGTCATATCGGCGTCACTGCGCTCGTACAGAGTGACGGCGTGGCCGGCCTGTGCGAACAGCAACGCCTGCCATGCGCCGGCAATGCCCGCGCCGATGATGGAGACGGGGGATTCCCCCCGCAAATCTGACTTCTGGTACATCCCTGTCCCTTCGCCGGCATGACCCGGATCAGGTTCAAAGGGTCACCGCGGTCCAGAACCCTCTACTTTGAAGTAGTCGGCCCAAGCTTGCGGTATCTCAGCTCCTCACGGAGCACCCCTCGGAACGGCTCTAATGTAAGCCGTTGGGGCGGGGTGTCAACGGACATGGGCTCGTCATGCCCGGGGCTTGTCCCGGGCATCTACGTTCTTCGTTTGCGATGAAACCAGGACATGGATGGCCGGGACGAGCCCGGCCATGACGACTATCTGGCGGGAACCTGCAGCGCGTTCGCGTCAGTGGCAGCCGGCGCCGGGACGCTTTTCGACTTTGCGCTCGCCAGCACCGGTGCGATCTGCAGCGGGCCCTGCTGCCGCTGGCGCTTGGCGGCGTAATAATAGCCGCTCGCGTAATAGCGCACGGCGCGGCTGTGATCGCCGTTGGCGGCGCGATAGGCGCCGGCGAGATATTTAACGCCCCAGGCGAGATTGGTGTCGGGATTGCGCAGGCCCGCGGCGTCGCCGGTGTAGCCGAGGCCGCGCGCGGTCGCGAGCTTGATCTGCATCAGCCCGATGGTGCCGCCGCGCCCGATCACGTTCGGATGATACTTGCTCTCCCGCACGATCACGCGATGTACCAGCGCCTCCGGCACGTTGTTGGCGCTGGCGTGCGCCGCGACCATGCTTTCATACTGCGCGCGGCTCTGCGCATTTGCTGCGGACGAAAGCAGCAGCGCGGCGATGGCCGCGATCGAAAGATTAAGCAAAATTTTCATAAAACAATCTCTCGCCGATCCGGATTTTCACCTTCCGACTATTGAGGCCACCGGGCGGCGGTGCGGCGAAAAGACGGCTACATTGCGGCCAGATGTGCAAGCGGCTGCCATCGTTCATGAATGGCGCAACGGCAATGCTACGTTGTGTGAGCTGTGCATTGCGCCAGCGCAAATTTGTGTGCGTCGTGTCGACGCGCACGAATCGCGTGCAAAGGACACAGTCAAGGTGTAAAGAGTTCTTCAGCGTAAAAAGTGTGCGTTCCGACAGCAGAGCTGTCTCATCAATCAAACGACAAAATCAGAACAAAAGTCCGAAGGGAGATGCGCCTATGGCTCGACTCGATTCCGGCTATTTGCCCCGTGGAAATCCCTGCGCGCAGTGCGGCAAGCTGATTCCGCGACCCGACTGGGTTGAAAGTAGTCCTGGCCGGACGTCGTTTCTGTGGTTCTGCCGTGCCTGCGATTATCGCTTCGAAGCGATTGCCATTTACGAGGAAACCCATCCGGATTCACTCGCGGCCTGAACCGTTCAGGCGGCGGACTGCCGGCCCTGACAACCGGCAATTCACATCAGCAATCAGATGCGGAGGCGCTGCGGTCGTGCAGCGCCGCCGCATCGTTATGCCTTTTTGCAATGCGGGAACCTGATTGGATTTGCAACGTTGCTTCCCATTCGTTTCACGTGTGGAGGGTGCAATGGCAATCGAGGTCATGGCCACGCCGCATCAGTTGATCGCAAGCGACCGGGTCGAGGGCACCGCGGTGCGCCGGCCGAACGGCGACATGATCGGCCACATCGAACGGCTGATGATCGACAAGGTCACCGGTAAGGTATCCTACGCGATCCTGAGCTTTGGCGGATTTCTCGGCATCGGCGCCAATCTGATTCCGCTGCCGTGGGGACGGCTTCGCTACAACACGAAGTTCGAGGCCTACGAACTCGACATCAGCAATGAAGATTTGAAGCGCGCGCCGTCGTTCCGTGCCGACAGGGATTTCGATTGGGGCGATCGCGACAAGGAAGCGGAACTGCATCGCTATTACGGCATGCCGCCCTACTGGGGCGGTTTCTGATCGCGGGCGCTACGCTGGAGATCATGCGTGTATGACAGGCGTGTCTCGTTCCAATTGTTCCCGATTAAATTTCTGGAACGCTTGCCGGATTGACGGGTTTTCCCAACAGGTTTTCTGAACTGAGGGAGAAACCGATATGTTAGCCAAATACACCATCGCCGGCCTTGCCGGTTCCGCATTGCTGGCCGGCGTTGCGTTCGCGCAAGCTCCGTCCGCGACGACCGATTCCGCCAACACCGACAAGGCGACGAGCGCGACGACGACGGTGCCCGCCGACGCCGCGTCGCTGAAGGGCAACTGGCGTACCTCGAAGCTGGTCGGCCTGAGCGTCTACAACGACAACAACGAAAGCCTGGGATCGATCAATGATCTCCTGACCGACAAGAACGGCGACATCAAAGCCGTGGTGCTCGGCGTTGGCGGCTTCCTCGGCGTCGGTGAGCACCTGGTCGCGGTGCCGTTCGACAAGGTGAAGTTCGTCAACGAGCCGGTTGCCTACAGTGGCGGCGCGAAGTCCACCGGCACGACGACGTCGACCACCACGACGGGCGCGGCGACCTCGACCACCACCGCGGCCAAGACCAATCCGTGGTATCCGGATCACGCGGTGTTCAGCGCCACCAAGGACCAGCTCAAGGCGATGACAGAGTTCAAGTATTCGACCGAGTAACGGCGTATCGCTCCCGCACAGGAGCGTCATCGATGGCCGGACGGCGTGATCGCCGCCCGGCCATTCTTGATTCAAGCCACCTTGATGCATCGCATCCTGTTCGCGCGCACGTTCCGATGTTAGGTTGTGCCGCGGCAGGAGCATCCTGCGTCCTGCCTGACATCGACGGGAGGACCGAAATGGCTGAGAGCGTCTATAAGGTCATCGAGCTGATCGGCACCAGCAAGGAATCCTGGGAGAAGGCCGCCGCCGCGGCGGTCGGCCGCGCGGGCAAGTCATTGCGCGACCTCCGTGTCGCCGAGATCGTCAAGCTCGATCTGCAGCTGGACGCCAAGGGCGAGATCGAGGCGTACCGCGCCAAGGTGAACGTCTCGTTCAAGTTCGAGGATTGAGCGGGCTTTGAGCCATCATTGCGGGCTTGAGCCGTCATTGCGAGCGAAGCGAAGCAATCCATACTTTCCTCGCGGCATCCATGGATTGCTTCCGCCTTCGCTCGCAGAGCTTCGGCGGACAAGTCGTCGCTGCGCGTTACAGCCCCGGCAGCGAACTTATATGGACATTGATCCCGCCTTCGGCCTCCGCGATCACGCGCAGTGTTTTTGAGTCGAAGGCGATGTCGGCGAGGCGCAGCTTGTTGATCTCGGCCGCGACGCGGACGCCGTTCTCGTTCTTCTGGAAGTCTGCGATTACGGCGGCGATCTTTTTCTGCGCGTTGCTGGCGAACGGCTTGAGGTCGATGGTTGCCCTCTCCGCCAGCGCCCTCTGCAACTGCGGCATGGCCGCGCGCGCCGCGGCGCCCAGCAGTCCGAACGCGGCTTCCGACTCCACGGCGAGTTCGACATCGGTCAGCCGCAGCGTCTGCTGCGCCTCGTCGAGCACGGGACGGCCCCAGATATGCACATTGGCCTCGCCACCGAAGCCGAAATAGCTCGCCTTCTCGCGTGCGTTTACCAGCAGCGATATCAACAGGCGATCGCCGGAAGCCGCAACGCTGGCGCGCTTGACGGTGACGTCGGCAGCGCCCGAGCCGTCCTCCGGAAAGGTCTTTCCGGCGAACTGTGCCTCGACGATCTTGTTGATCTCGGTGAACGGCAGGTCGACGGGAATGCCGATCGCGACGTATCCCGGCGTCGGCGGCACGATGGCGATGGTGGCGGGGAACGGACAGACCGGCTTGGTCTCGGCCGGCGTGATGCGGGTTTCCGCTTCGATGCCGAGCGTCAGCGTCACGGCGGACGCATCGACGCGCGGCTGCGCGGCGATCGCCCGCGTCGGCCGCAGTTCCAGCCACAGCGGCGGCATCGTCGAGCCCGCAGCGGTGCCCTGCAGCGGGATCGAGCGGCAGGCCTTGGCCCATTGCGCCCGCGCGTTCTGCTCCAGCGTCGGATCGTCGCGCAAGCGCTCCTGTACCAGCGCGATCTGTTCGGCGACGTTCCTGTCGATCAGCGGCTTGACCTGCGCCGGCACGCTGATGCGCGCGCCTGCGGCAGTAAGACTGGTGTCGCCGAGATTGACCTGCGCCGCGAGGTTCGGCTCGATGCGCCAGGCGGCCGCGAGCTTCGGCCGCGAGGTGATGGTGACGTTGCCCTTGATCTCGGCGTTGGCGTTGAGGTTCTTGATGTTGATGCCGCCGATTTGTTTCGCGACATTGCCGCCGAGCAGGCTGCCTAGCGCATCGCCGACCGCGCCGGTTGCCTTCGCCGACAGCGAGCCGGTCACGCTGAGCGTTCCCGTCAGCGGCGTCGCCAGCGACAATACGTCCTGGGCGCCGGTCGCGGTGATCGGCCCGCGCGAGGCCGTCCAGCCGATGTCGGCATTCTCCAGGATCTGCGATACCGGGTTGTCGGCCTTGCCGTTGAAGTTGCGCGGCGCGCTGCGATCGGCGGCGTCGCGGATCGCCGACAGGGCAATTGCAACCGGCGCCATCACGGTGGACGCGCGCGGAGCCGGCGGCAGCGGCGGCAATTCGACAAGCGCGGGCGCGCGCACGTTGCCGCGCGGCGCCACAAAGTCCATGACTTTCAGGCTGACCACGAACGAAACGACGATCACCGCAAGCGCGATCGCAACTGTCTTCAGATGCATCGGCAGACGCATCGTCCCCCTTGGATCGATAGATCGCATCAATGGCGTTTTACAGGGAAGGGGACAGGCGCGCCAGTGCGGGGACCCATCAAGCCTGCGTATGATGCAGCGTCCGAAGGGTGTTCCCGGACGATCACATTAATTTGTCGCCGGGCTTCGATGGACGATCAGCGCAACGATAGCCAATGTGAAAGCGGTCCCGGCCAATGCCGGAGCCGCTCTCACTTCCGATTGTTTTCCGCTCAGCGGATCGTCCGGCCGAGGTCGGCGCGGCGGTCCGTCATCGGCAGCACGATCACCTTGGTGCCGACGCCGACCCGCGAATAGAGATCCTTGACGTCCTCGTTGGTGAGGCGAAGGCAACCCGAGGAAACGCGGGTGCCGATCGTTTCCGGCGCGTTGGTGCCGTGGATGCGATAGATGGTGCCGCCGAGATACATCGCGCGGGCGCCGAGCGGGTTGCCGGGGCCGCCGGCCATGTGGCGCGGCAGATAAGGTTGGCGGGCGATCATTTGCGGGGGCGGGGTCCAGGCCGGCCATTCCGCCTTGCGGGTAATGGTCTGGGTGCCCGACCAGGTGAAGCCGTCGCGGCCGATGCCGATGCCGTAGCGCATCGCCTGGCCGTTGCCGAGCACGAGATAGAGATAGGTGTTGGGGGTATCGATGATGACGGTGCCGGGCGCCTCGCGGGTGGAATAGTTCACCACCTGGCGGCGCAGACGCGCCGGCAGTTCGAATGCCTGGTCATCGTCCTGGGGCGCAACCGCGACCGGCGGCGGGGCAGCCTCCATTGGAGGCGGCAGGAAAAACGGAAACAGCGGCAGCGGTGCTGCGGCAGCGGGCGCGGAGAATGCGGTTGCGCCGATCGCCAGCGCGCCAACGATGGCAGCCTTGATGTGGCCGTTCGATTTGAAATTGGACATGTCGTCCCCCTGTTTATCGCGCCTTCTTGGCGCGTCGTTGGGGAACCTCTACAGATGAACCGTTTCAGGACATTTGCACGAAATCGCCAAAATGGTTTCGTCGCGTTAGGGAATTGTTTCGTTAATATTTCGTGGCGGGAAGACCCATCAGGTCTGTAGCGCGCGCATTCGCGGCGCGTCGACACCGCTCGCTGCCGCGAGAACGGCGCGGCGATCGGCGATGGCGTGATGGAATTGTTCGAGGGTTAGCCGGATCACTGAAAGGTCGCTCTCCTCGATGGCGCCATCGTCGTAGCAATCGAGAGCCTCGCGCAACAGGCGGTCGGCCGTGCCCTGCATGGCAGTCAGTTCTTCCGGCGTCTCGGCCCGGCGCACCTTTGAAATCAGATCGAGCAGGTCGTCGCGATGGCTGACGTAGAGTTCGCGTTCGTTCCTGTTCCAGTAGTGCTTGAACCAGGCGCCGGCCGAGCCGAGGCCGGAAAGGATCAGGATGACGAACCAGATGTAATCGGTGTACTTCTCCAGGAACGTTCGCTCGTTGCCGTCGATATAGGCCGCTGCGCCCGCATGGGCCGGCAGCGCGGCGTCCTTGTCCGTATCGGGCTTTTCTATCCCCGAGGCGGTTGGCTGTTCCTTCGCCAGTTGCTGGCGGTTGGTAAAGAGCTGGCGGGCAAAGGCGGCCACCGCCGTCTCCGACAGCGACTTCGGCGCGATGATCAGATGATTGATGCTGACGGTGTCGACCTTGTCTTCGGGGCGCGCCGGCGACGAACTGAAAATGCTGCCGGGGATTTCCTCGGATTCGTAGATCGGGTTCTTCTTCGCGATCGCGTCAGCGACGTCGATCGGCAGGAATTTGGGCTTGCCGCGGGCTGCCGCCGTTGCGGCGATGGCGTCCACCGTGATCTTGCTCTTGAGCGGGCCGACCGCCATGAACGCGTCGAGCGATGGATCGCGCGCCATCTCGCCGATCTGGTTGGTGCCGAACTGGCTGACCGTGACTTTCTCCGGATCGATGCCGGATTCCCTCAGGATGACGCGCAGCAGCTTGACGTTGGCTTCCGTGCGTCCGATGACGCCGACGCGATGCCCGGGCAGCGCATCGAGTGTCTTGACCTTCGGCGTCGTCTGCTTCCTGCCCTTTGTCGGAAGCCCGGGCGTCGACCACAGCACCACGACATTCTTGCGCAGGATCGCAACCGACTCGGCGTCGGCAGGCAGGTTGAGGTCGCCGCGCGCCACCGCAAGATCGGTCTTGCCGGCGGCAAACAGCGCGATGCTCTGTTGCGCTCCCTCGGTCGTGATCGGTAGCAGTCGAACCGGGCTGCCCTCGCGCGCAAAAGTCTGCGCCATCAGCTGTACCAGCTTGTGGTCCTCGCTGCCGGCGGGCCCGACGGCAATTCGCAGCGTCGTCGGCCGCAACGCGTAATACAGCGTGCCGGCAGCGACAGCGAACGCCAGCATGCCCGTGGCGAGGATCAGCAGCGCGTAGCTCTTGCGCTTCTTTCGCGGGCGCGATGGTGCCGGATTGTCATTGGTGTCTGACATCGTTCTGTCATGTTAGCGGAAAATGCGTGGAGACGGGTTTAAAAAACAACCTTACAGAACGATGACGTCATACGCCTGAAATATCCATGTCCCAACGTCCGATCCGAGAATCATTATCGAATCCCGGTTGGACCGAAGCATGAAGATATTGATCGCGACCGACGCGTGGCATCCGCAGGTTAACGGTGTCGTCCGTACGCTGACCTCGCTCGCCCGCAGTGCCTCGGCGCTGGATGCCGACGTCGGCTTTCTCACGCCTGACGGATTTCAGTCGATGGCGCTGCCGACCTATCCGGGGCTGCGCATCGCGCTTCCGAGCCGGCGCGAGATCGCGCGGCGGATCGAGGCGGCTGCGCCTGACGCCATCCATATCGCGACCGAGGGCCCGCTCGGCTGGGCGGTGCGCGCCTATTGCCGCCGCCGCAGTCTCGCATTTACCACGTCCTACACCACGCGCTTTCCGGAGTATGTCGAGGTTCGCACCAGGCTTCCGGCGAGCGTCGGCTATGCCGTGCTGCGGCACTTTCATGCCGCTTCCTCGATGGTCATGGTGGCAACGGATTCGCTGCGCCAGGAACTCGGCGCGCGAGGTTTCCGGAAGCTCGGCTTCTGGACGCGCGGCGTCGACACCGAGCTGTTCAACCCGCACAACCCTGCAACGCTCGATCTGCCACGGCCGATCTTCATGACGATGGGCCGCGTCGCAGTGGAGAAGAATCTCGAGGCGTTCCTGTCGCTCGATCTGCCGGGAACGAAAGTGGTCGTCGGCGACGGGCCGCAGAAGGCGGAGCTCGCGCGGAAATATCCGAACGCGGTTTTCCTCGGCGAGAAGAAGGGCGCGGACCTGACGGCACATCTCGCAGCCGCCGACGTATTCGTGTTTCCGAGCCTCACCGATACGTTCGGCGTGGTGCAACTGGAAGCGCTGGCCTGCGGCACGCCGGTCGCCGCGTTCCCGGTCACCGGGCCGAAGGATGTCATCGCCGATCATCCGATCGGCGCGCTCGATAATGACTTGCGCAGCGCATGCCTGCGCGCGCTGGCGATGTCGCGCGAGGCCTGCCGGAATTTCGCGCTGGAGCGTTCGTGGGAAAACAGCGCGCGGCAATTCATCGGCAATTTGACGGCGCTGCAGCCGAGCCGCACGCTGCGGCCGGTGCGGCGTGCGCCCGCCAGAAGCGCCGTCCAGGGTTGAACATCAAACCAGTCATCCGCGTGAGACGAGAAGGCAGAACGACCATGGCAGATACCATCAAGCTTGATCGCAACCGGCCGCTGGATTTCGACCGCGAGATGGTCGAGCAGGCCTACGACCGCTGGGCGCCGGTATACGATCTCGTGTTCGGCGGTGTGTTCAGCAAGGGCCGCAAGGCGGCGATCCAGGCCACCAACAAGATCGGCGGCCGCGTGCTCGAGGTCGGCGTCGGCACCGGCATCTCGCTGCCGCAGTATGGTTCGCATCTGCGCATATTCGGCACCGACATTTCGGAGGCGATGCTGCAGAAGGCGAAGAAGCGCGTCGACGAACTCAAGCTGAAAAACGTCGAGGGGCTCGCGGTCATGGACGCCGAGAAGCTCGAATTCCCCGATGATTCGTTCGATGTCGTGATGGCGCAGTATGTCGTAACGGCGGTGCCCAACCCCGAGAAGGCGCTCGATGAATTCGCCCGCGTGCTGCGGCCGGGCGGCGAACTCATCATCCTGACCCGGGTCAGTGCCGATGCCGGCATGCGGCGCTTCATCGAGCAGCGGCTGCAGCCGGTGGTTCGTCCGCTCGGCTTCCGCACCGCCGAGTTCGCCTGGTCGCGCTATGCGCGGTGGCTGGCGAATGCGCGTGGCATCGAACTGGCGGAGCGTCGGCTGGTGCCGCCGCTCGGTCACTTCTCGCTGGTGCGCTTCCGCAAGACCGGTATCGCCGCGGCGGCGTAGGGCGTGATCGCCGAGATGGCATCACACGCTGCTGCGATCTGTCACATGTCAACATCATGATGTCATTTGCCGGACATCGAATCCCTGTAGACCCGAGCCCATCAGAATTTGGGGGATAGAATGATCAAGAACTTCATGCAGGAACTGAAGACCCAGCGTTGGGACGACCATCGCTACTATCACCACAGCCGCATCAACCAGTCGCTGCACTTTCTCAGCGCGGCGAGCTTCCTGTTCGCCTACGCGATGCTGTTCTTCGATCCGGTCGTGTCGGCGCTGGTCGGCTGGCTGGTGTCGATGACGACACGGCAGGCCGGTCACTTCTTCTTCGAGCCCAAGGGGTATGACCACGTCAACCAGGCAACCCATGAGCACAAGGAAGAGATCAAGGTCGGCTACAATCTGCAGCGCAAGGTCGTGCTGATGACGATCTGGGCGCTGTCGCCGGCCGTGCTGTATTTCAGCCCGACGCTGTTCGGGATGGTCGAGCCCTGGGCCACCAGCGCTGACTTCATGCGCCAGGTTGCCAAGATCTGGCTCGCGGTCGGCATCGGCGGTCTCCTGTTCCGCACCATCCACCTGTTCTTCATCCGCGACGTCGAGACCGGCCTGGTCTGGATGACGAAGATCCTCACCGACCCCTTCAGCGATCTCAAGCTGTATTACAAGGCGCCGCTGGCGCTGATGAAGGGCGAACTGATCGACCCCGGCCTCGAGAAGCACGTCAAGCCCGCGTGAGCGTCGCGGTTGATAGAGAAGAGCGTCATGGCCGGGCTCGTCCCGGCCATTCACGTTAGTGGACACCAGTTGAGAGGTTGTCATTGCGAGCGTAGCGAAGCAATCCATCTCTCCTCACGGGGATAGATGGATTGCTTCGTCGCTACGCTCCTCGCAATGACGACCAGGGCCGTAAATCGACCATGACGAACGCTGACGCGCGCGGATTATCCGAACTTTTGCGCCGCCATCTCCCGCAGGATCCGCCGCTTGATATTCTTGTTGGTCAGCGAGGCATCCTGCCACCACCAGCCGTCGTGCTTCATCTTTTCAGCGGCCGTGACAAAGCGGTCGGCGACTTCGCCGAAATCGGCGTCGGTGTAGTTCAGGCTGAAGATCAGGCGTCCGGTTCCGACCCAGCTCAGCGCCAGTCCTTCGGCGCGCAGATAGTATTGAAGCATCCAGTTGTAGCGGGACGGCTCGGCATATTGCACTATCCAGATCGAGGACAGGTTGCTGACGCGGACCGGCAGGCCGTTCGCCGCCAGGCGTTCGTTCAATGCACTGGCGCGGCCGTTCCAGGTCTCGTCGAGTCCCCGATAGATCGCACTGAGGTTCGGACTGGCAAGGCGGCTGAGGAATTCGTCCATGGCCGTCATCACGTAAGGGTGCGAATTGAAGGTGCCGCGGGCAAAGCAGACGTCGGCGGGGCGGTCGTCGCGGAAGCGGCGCATCAGTTCCTTGGCGCCGCAGACCACGCCGACCGGAAGGCCGCCGGCGAGGCTCTTGCCGTAGGTCACCATGTCGGCGCGAACGCCGAAGTACTCCTGCGCGCCGCCGGCGGCGAGGCGGAAGCCGACGAACACCTCGTCGAAGATCAGCACGATGCCGCGCGCAGTGCAGACTTCGCGCAGCTTCTTCAGCCATTCGCCGTAGGCGTCACGGTCGAAGGCACCCTTGCGCGAACTGTCGACGAGCGCGGAATCGCCGGGCGCGTTGGCGTTGGGGTGCAGCGCCTGCAGCGGATTGACCAGCACGCAGGCGATGTCCTTGCGCGTTCGCAGCACATGCAGCGTCCGCTCGGACATGTCGGCCAGCGTGTAGGTCTCGTGCGGCGAAACAGGATTGCCGACACCGGGCTGCACGTCGCCCCACCAGCCGTGATAGGCGCCGGCGAAGCGAACCAGGTGCGTACGGCGGGTGTGGTAGCGCGCCAGCCGCACAGCCTGCATGACGGCTTCGGTGCCGGACATGTGGAACGAGACTTCGTCGAGCCCGGAGATATCGCACAGCCGCCGCACATTGTCGGTTATGACCGGGTGATAGGGGCCGAGCACCGGGCCGAGCGCATGGGCGCGCGTCTCGGCCGCGGCGATGCACTCCTTGTAGAAGTCGTTGCCGAAGATGTTAACGCCGTAGGACCCGGTGAGGTCGTGGAACACATTGCCGTCGACGTCGGTGACGGTGACGCCCGCAGAAGATTCCATGAAGGCGCCGGTGCCGAGATTTTCCCGAACCAGCCGGCTGTACTGGAACGGTACGCGGTAGGATTCGGTGAACTGCAGATCGGAAATGCGCGCGGCCGCCTCCGCCGTCATCCGCCGGCCCTTGGCGTAGCGCTCTTCATAGAGACGGGCGAGCCTGAAGAAGCCGTCCTGGCGCTGCAGTGCGACGTCGTCCGGCGCGCCGTCGGAGCAGAAGAAATTGCCGATGTCGAACTCGTAGTGCGGCAGCAGCCGCGCGACCATTTTGGACATCTTGGAATGTCCGGTCAGCGAGCGGTGCTTGGCGCGCGAAAGCGCCATCCGGGCCTTCAATTTGGGGAATACTGCCGCGGCGCTCACGACTGCTGCGGCGGACAGGGAAAGAATCGGAAGGGACGAGTCCATGCCTGAAGCGCTAGCCAATCCACCTGACAGATTGATGACAGCGAGGGGGCTGATCGCCCGCTTTACGCAACAGGAAGACCTCAATTTCCTGCTGACCAACCGGATTCCGCGGGCGGCGCTGACGCGGTTCATGGGCTGGTTCAGCAAGATCGAGAACCCGCTGGTGCGCGACTTCTCGATCGGCTGCTGGCGGCTGTTTTCCGACCTCGATCTGTCGGAAGCCAGGAAGACCGGGTTCAAAAGCCTGCACGATTGCTTTACGCGCGAACTGCGCCCCGGTTTGCGGCCGGCCGATCCCGATCCGTCCGTCGTGTGCAGTCCGTCCGACGGCATCATCGGCGCCTTCGGCAGGATCGCCGACACCGAGCTGTTCCAGATCAAGGGCGCGCCATATTCGTTGCTCGACCTGCTCGGCGATCCCGCATTGGTGGAGCAACACCGCAACGGCCGCTTCCTCACGCTCCGCCTGACGTCGGGCATGTATCACCGCTTTCACGCGCCGTATGACGGCAGGATCGAGCGGGTGACGTTCATCCATGGCGATGTCTGGAACGTCAATCCGATCGCGCTGAAACGGGTCGAGCGCCTGTTCTGCAAGAACGAGCGTGCGGTGCTGCAGACACGTTTGCCATCAGGCGAAGCGCTGACGCTGGTGCCGGTCGCCGCCATTCTGGTGGCGAGCATCCGGCTGCATTTCCTCGATCTCACGCTGAATGCGCAGAGCAGGGGGCCGACCGTGTTCCCGTGCGATGCCGATGTGCGCAAGGGCGACGAACTCGGCTGGTTCGAGCACGGCTCGACCATCATCGTGCTGGCGCCGGAACATTTCGAATTCGCCGATCATGTCGCGGAAGGCGCGCGCATCCGCGCCGGCGAGCCGCTGCTGCGGAAACCGTAATCCGATCTCGATTTCGCGACCGCTTGTCTTTATATGGTCGCCGGATTCGAAATCGGGAAACGGGAAAGCGAGATGGCGCGAGCGCCTGTGCTGGCGGCGGGAGGCATTGTGCTACGGCAGGCGAAGACGCCGCTGGTCGCCGTGGTGCGCCTGCGCAAGCGCAATGAATGGGTGTTGCCCAAGGGCAAGCTCGACGACGGCGAGACGCCGCGTGCGGCGGCCGAACGCGAGGTGATGGAGGAAACCGGGCACGATGTCTTCGTGCACGAATTTCTGGGCACGCTGGTCTACGAATCCCGCGGCGGTTCCAAGGTGGTGCATTACTGGCGTATGGAAGCGCGCGGCGATGCGGTCCATGAATTGATGCGGGACATCAGGGCGGTGGACTGGCTGCCCCTTGGCGATGCCGTCGATCGGCTGTCGCGGGGATACGAGCGCGCGTTCCTCGAGAATGTCGGTCCGATTGCGCTGGCCGCGGCTCGGAAGGCACGCGCCAGGCCGTCGGCGCCTGCGAAGCGCCGGACGCCGCGGACCGGCGTGAGCGTGCCTCCTCCTGCCGCCATGTCCACGCCTGCGCCGCCGCAACCCGATCGGCCCGAGCCGCCGGTTGCGCAGGATGAGGAGGCGAGCGTGGCGATCGATGCGACTGACGATACCTCCATCGTTGAAGCCGAGCCCGCCGTCTCCCCGTCATTCGCGCCGGAGATAGAGCCGGTGACGGTCGATGCGCAAACGCGACTGCAGCCGCACAGAGGCTTGTTGCAGCGGGTGCGTGACTGGTTGCGGCGCGCAGCCTGATCCAAGCCAGGCGTCCTTGACCTTGAGAGGCGTGGTCTAGTCGTTGCGGATCACGCTGGCCTTGCCGATCACGGTCGCGATGTTGCCGACCGGGCTTCTATTGTGCGTCGAGCCTCAAGGGAGAATCAACTCACGCGTTTCCAGGTCTGGCCGCCGCAGAACATGCCGCCGAAGGCGCAGCCCTGAACCTTGAGCGTGTTGGGGCCCTTCAGCGCGATCGTGGAATCGTAATTGCGCTTGCTGTCGGGATCGTGGATCCGGCCGGTCCACTTGGCTCCCTGCGGCTTCATGTTGATCAGGATTTTCTCGTTGGTCTTGACGGCATAGCCGCACAGGCTGGTGCCGCATTCCTCGATGCGAACGTTGTCCTTGTTGTCCTCGGTGGCCCAGATGCCGAG
>JAFAGM010000049.1 GCA_023422775.1 Pseudomonadota bacterium | reverse complement strand
ACGGTGGCATAGCGGCGCTTGGAGCCCCCCAGCACCTTGATGCACATGACACGGCGTGCGCCTGAATTGTCGGCCACGTCGAGGTTGGTCTGCATCTGAATCATTGATGCACCTCGTCCTCTTTCTGATGCGCTCGAATTAGCGCCTAAAATCTTCCTGATTGCTCATCCGGCCTAGGCCGAATGAATCTCAGGCGGTTTTCTTCTGCTCGCCCCGGACCACGGTCCAGCGCTTCAACTTCGAGATCGGCTTGCTCTCCTCGATCCACACCATGTCGCCCGGCTTGAACTGGTTGTTCTCGTCGTGCGCGTGGTAGTTCTTGGAGCGGCGGATCGTCTTCTTGTAGATCGGATGGGTGAAGCGGCGATCGACGCGCACAACCACCGTCTTGGCTTGCTTGTCGCTCACGACCACGCCCTGAAGGGTACGTTTCGGCATAGTAAGGCCTCTTACTTCTTCTTCGCGCGCACTTGCGCGGCGATGGTCTTGACGCGGGCGATATCGCGGCGGGCTTCGCGCAGCCGCGAGGTATTCTCCAGCTGCCCGGTGGCGCGCTGGAAGCGCAGGTTGAAACGTTCCTTCTTCAGATTGAGGACGGCGTCCTCCCTCTGGTCGTCGCTCATCGCGCGGATATCTTCGACTTTCATCGATGCCATGACGATTACTCCGCAATGCGCGCGACGAAGCGCGTCTTGATCGGCAGCTTGGCGGCGGCGAGCGAGAGCGCTTCCTTCGCGGTCTGCACAGTGACGCCGTCGATCTCGAAGATCACGCGGCCGGGCTTGACCCGCGCCACCCACAATTCGGGCGCACCCTTGCCGGAGCCCATGCGGACTTCGGCGGGCTTCTTCGACACCGGCAGGTCCGGAAACACGCGGATCCAGACGCGGCCGGCGCGCTTCATGTGACGGGTCAGCGCGCGGCGCGCGGCTTCGATCTGGCGGGCGGTGATGCGCTCGGGCGCCATCGCCTTCAGGCCGAATTGACCGAACGACAACGTCGCACCCGAAGTCGCAACGCCGTGGATACGGCCCTTATGCGCCTTCCGGAACTTCGTCTTCTTTGGTTGCATCATGGCTTTGAGCCCTCAAACCTTCTCTAATGCATGATCCGGAAAAGTGTGACGCGGTTTTCCGAAAAGATCATGTTCAAACAACAATTCTCACGCAGCGTCGCGGCGCGGACGCGTGTTGTCGCCTTCGGCCATCTTCTTGTCCTGGGCCATCGGATCGTGCTCGAGGATCTCGCCCTTGAAGATCCAGACCTTGACGCCGCAGGTGCCGAACGTGGTGAACGCGGTCGCCACGCCGTAATCGACGTCGGCGCGCAGCGTGTGCAGCGGCACGCGGCCTTCGCGATACCATTCCATCCGCGCGATTTCCGCGCCGCCGAGACGGCCCGAGCAGTTGATGCGGATGCCTTCGGCGCCGAGGCGCATCGCCGACTGCACCGCGCGCTTCATGGCCCGGCGGAACGCGACGCGGCGCTCGAGCTGCTGGGCGATCGATTCGGCGACCAGGGTAGCGTCGAGTTCGGGCTTGCGGATTTCGACGATGTTGATGACGACGTCGGAATCCGTGATGTCGGCAACGCGCTTGCGCAGCTTGTCGATGTCGGCGCCCTTCTTGCCGATCACGACGCCGGGACGCGCCGAATGGATCGTCACGCGGCACTTCTTGTGCGGACGCTCGATCACGATGCGGGCGACGGCCGCCTGCTTGAGCTCCTTGTGCAGGATCTCGCGGATCTTCACGTCCTCATGCAGCAGCTTGCCGTACTCGTTCTTGCCGGCGAACCAACGGGAATCCCACGTGCGGTTGATGCCGAGACGCAGCCCGATCGGATTGATCTTTTGACCCATCGTTTTCTCCCGCGCCTCTCAGGCGCCAGCCTCGGCCTCGACCTGACGAACCACGATGGTCAGGTGCGAGAACGGTTTATACACACGTCCCGAACGGCCACGGCCGCGCGGCGAAAAACGCTTCATGACGATGCCGTTGCCGACATGGGCCTCGGCAACGACGAGATCGTCGACTTCGAGGTCATGGTTGTTCTCGGCGTTCGCGATCGCCGATTCCAGGCACTTCTTGACGTCGACCGCGATCCGCTTGCGCGAGAACTGCAGGTCGGCGAGCGCAGCCGAAGCCTTCCGGCCGCGGATCAGCTGCGCAACAAGATTGAGCTTCTGCGGGCTGACGCGCAGCATCCGGGCAACCGCCTTGGCCTCGTTCTCGGCGAGGCTACGTTCGCGCTTTGGTTTGCTCATCGTCTATTCCTCAAGCCTTCTTGGCTTTCTTGTCGCCAGAATGGCCATGGAAGGTACGGGTCGGCGAGAACTCGCCGAACTTGTGACCAACCATTTCCTCGTTGACCGATACCGGCACATGCTTCTGGCCGTTGTAGACGCCGAACGTCAGGCCGACGAACTGCGGCAGGATGGTCGAGCGGCGGCTCCAGATCTTGATGACGTCGTGACGGCCGGACGCACGCGCGGCATCTGCCTTCTTGAGCAGGGAGCCTTCGACGAACGGGCCTTTCCAGACTGAACGAACCATGTCCGGCGTTCCTTACTTCTTCCGCTTGTGGCGGCTTAGGAGGATGAATCGATTGGTCGACTTGTTCGACCGGGTCTTCTTGCCCTTGGTCGGCTTGCCCCACGGGGTGACCGGGTGGCGGCCGCCCGAGGTGCGGCCTTCGCCGCCGCCGTGCGGATGGTCGATCGGGTTCATGACGACGCCGCGGTTATGCGGACGCCAGCCCATCCAGCGGGTACGGCCGGCCTTGCCGATCGAGATGTTCATGTGATCGGGGTTCGACACCGCACCGATGGTGCCGCGGCAACGGCCGTGCACCATGCGCTGCTCGCCCGAGTTCAGGCGCAGGATGACGTAGTCCTGGTCGCGGCCGACGATCTGGGCGTAGGTGCCGGCCGAACGCGCGATCTGGCCGCCCTTCCCGATCTTCATCTCGATGTTGTGCACGATCGTGCCGACCGGCATGTTGCCGAGCGGCATGACGTTGCCGGGCTTCACGTCGACATAGTTGCCGGCGACGACGGTGTCGCCTGCAGCCAGACGCTGCGGCGCTAGGATGTAGGCCTGCTCGCCGTCCTGATACTTGATCAGCGCGATGAACGCGGTGCGGTTCGGATCGTATTCCAGCCGCTCGACGACAGCGGGAACGTCGATCTTGCTACGCTTGAAGTCCACCAGGCGGTAGGACTTCTTGTGGCCACCGCCGCGGAAGCGCACCGTGATACGGCCGGTGTTGTTGCGGCCGCCATTGCCGAGCTTGCCCTCGGTCAACGCCTTGACCGGCTTGCCCTTGTAGAGCGCCGAACGGTCGACCATCACCAGCTGGCGCTGGCCCGGCGTCGTCGGATTGTAGGTTTTCAATGCCATCGCTGTGTCGCCTTATAGTCCGGTGGTGACGTCGATGCGGTGGCCCTCTTCGAGGGTCACGACCGCCCGCTTGACGTCCGACTGCGAACCGAAATTGCCGCGGAACACCTTGGTCTTGCCCTTGCGGACCAGCGTGTTCACGCTCTTCACCTTGACGTCGAACAGCTTCTCGACGGCTTCCTTGATTTGCGGCTTGGTCGCCTTGCTGGCGACCTTGAACACGACCTTGTTGTGCTCGGACGCCACCGTCGCCTTTTCGGTGACGACGGGCGCGACGATCACGTCGTAATGGCGCGGATCGGTAATCTTCATTTGAAGCGCGCCTCCAGCGCATCGACAGCCGCCTTCGTCAGCACCAGCTTGTGACGGCGCAGGATGTCATAGACGTTGATGCCCTGGATCGGCAGCACGTCGATGTTCGGAATGTTGCGGGCTGCGGTCGCGAAACCGGTGTTCAGTTCGGCGCCGTCGATGATCAGCGCATTGGTCAGGCCCAATCCCGAGAAGTGGCCGACCAGCGCCTTGGTCTTGGCTTCCTGGACCTGCGCGTTGTCGATCACGATCAGTCCGCCGTCCTTGGCCTTCGCCGACAGCGCATGCTTGAGCGCGAGCGCCCGCACCTTCTTCGGCAGGTCGGTGGCGTGCGAGCGAACGACGGGACCGAACGCACGTCCACCGCCGCGGAACTGCGGCACGCGGGCCGAGCCGTGACGGGCGCCGCCGGTGCCCTTCTGCTTGTACATCTTCTTGCCGGTGCGCCAGATCTCGGCGCGGCCCTTTGCCTTGTGCGTTCCGGCCT
>JAFAGM010000106.1 GCA_023422775.1 Pseudomonadota bacterium | reverse complement strand
CAAGATGATGGGCGGCTCGAGTTCGATCAACGGCATGGTCTACATGCGCGGGCAGGCGCAGGACTATGACCATTGGGCCCAACTCGGCAACCGCGGCTGGAGCTACCAGGACGTGCTGCCGATCTTCCAGCGGATGGAACGCTACGAACGCGGCTCCGACCGGTATCGCGGCCGCAACGGGCTGCTGCGCGTCAACGACACGCCGCGCAACAAGGTGCCGCTGCTCGAGAAGATCATCGAAGCCGCCGCAAGGATCGGACTTCCGTTCAACCCGGACCAGAACGGCGAGACCCAGGAAGGCATCGGCATGTCGCAGGTGACGATATCAGGCGGCAAGCGCCAGAGCACGGCGGTCTGCTATCTCGATCCGGCGCGGGGAAGGCCGAACCTCGTCATCGAGCAGGGCGCGATGGCGGAGGCGTTGATCCTGGAAGGTAAGCGCTGCGTTGGCGTGCGCTATTCCGTCGATGGTGCGCGTCGCGAGGCGAGTGCGGTGCGCGAGGTGATCGTCTCCGGCGGCTCGATCAACTCGCCGAAGCTCCTGGAATTGTCCGGCATCGGACAGCCCGAACTGCTCCGTTCGCTTGGCATCAGGCCGGTGCATGAGCTGCGCGGCGTCGGCGAGAATTTGCGCGACCATTACTCGCCGCGCCTGAAGTTTGCGATCGCCGCCCGCAACATGACGTTCAACGACAATGCGCGGGGCTGGCGGCTTGCCCGCGAGGCGATGAAATATGCGCTGTTCGGCACCGGCTTCCTGGCGTCGACCGCCGTTCCTGTCCGCATGTATTTCCGCACCCGCGAAGGATTGGAGACGCCGGACGCGACCATTTCCATCCTGCCGTTCCTGTACGAAATGGTCGGACGTCAGCGCCGCGTCGCCAAGCGGCAGGGCATCACCATGAACGCCAACGTACTACGTTCGGAAAGCACCGGCTCAGTCCACATCAAGTCGGCCGACGCGAGCGAACCGCCCGCGATCCGGTTCAATTTTCTTTCCACCGAACATGACCGCGCCGGCATTCTCGCCGTCATCCGCAAGGGCCGCGAACTGATGGCGACGTCGCCGCTGAAGGAAATCACCGGCGAGGAGATCGCGCCGGGCGCGAAGCTCCAGAGCGACGCGGAGTTGCTCGATTGGGTCCGCAACAACGCCGAGACGACCTATCATCCCGTCGGCACCTGCAAGATGGGCTCGGATCCGCTGGCCGTCGTCGATCGCGAGCTGCGCGTGCATGGCATCGAGGGCTTGCGCGTTGCCGATGCCTCGATCATGCCGACGCTGACCAGCGGCAATACCAATGCTCCCGCGATCATGATCGGCGAGAAGTGCGCCGAAATGGTGCTGGCCTCGGCTGCGGCCCGCAAGGCTGCCGCATAACAAATCGGGATTGGGGGAGACCATGGGGATGCAACGACTTCGCTGACTGAAAGGCTGCTTGATGAGTACCGATGACGAAACCGCCATGATCCGCGAGACGGTCGCGAAATTCGTCGACCGCGAACTGATTCCGCTCGAACCGGATTATCTGAAGTCCAGGCTGCCCGGGTCCGGCCATCCGGAATTGAGCGCCGCGCAACGGGAGCGGTTGCGCACGGTCTCGAAGGATCTGGGCCTGTGGGGCCTAGATGCGCCGGAAGATCTCGGCGGCCATGACCTGCCGACCCGCACCATGGCTGCGGTTCACGAGGAGCTCGGCCGGACCTGCGTGCCGTTCATATTGCCGCCGGACTCGCCGAACCTGCGAATGCTGCAGGCGGTCGGCACCGAGGCGCAGAAGCGGAAGTACATGCAGCCTTATATCGAGGGACGCATGGTCTCAGCGATCGCGATTTCCGAGCCGGGTGCCGGTGGCGATCCCGCGGGCATGAAGACCCGCGCCGTGCTGGAAGGCGACCAGTGGGTGCTGAACGGCCGCAAGATCTGGATTACCAACGCGCGCCGCGCTGATTTCATCATCGTCATGGCCCGTGTCGGCAGCGACGCGAGGCAGGGCGGCATCACCTCTTTCATCGTCGAGAAGGGGACGCCGGGCTTCATCATCGAGCGCGAGATCCCGATGCTGGGGGGCGAGGCGACCTACGAGATCGTTTTCGAGGATTGCCGTATCCCGCAGGACTCCGTGCTCGGCGAGGTCGGCAAGGGATATGCGCCGATGCAGTTGCGGCTGCGCACGCGGCGGCTCGAGATGGGATCGACCTGCATCGGCATCGCCAAACGCGCACTCGACATGCTGTGCGAGCACGCGAAACAGCGCGAGACGTTTGGCGTCAAGCTCGCCGATCGCCAGGCGATCCAGTGGTGGGTCGCCGATATCTCGACGCGGATACACGCCTGCCGGCTGATGGTGCGGGATGCCGCCGACAAGACCGACCGCGGCGAGGATGTCAGGCAGGAAGCCTCGATGATCAAGGTGTTCGCGACCGAGATGGCGTACGAAGCCTGCGACCATGCCATGCAAACGCTCGGCGCGCTCGGCATGACGCTGGAAATTCCGCTCAACGCGCTCTCGCAGAAGGCACGGCTGATGCGGATGTACGAGGGGCCGAGCGAAGTCCATCGGCAAGCGATCGCGCGCCGCGTCCTGGGATTGCGCGGATAGCGCGCGGCCGATCTCTTCTGATCGTTACCGATCATTTCGGCGATGCGCTCCGCCGGGGTCGTCACGGGATCAACCGGGGGCAAGTCCGCCCCCGGTCGCGCAGGTCCGCGCTTACGCTGCCCGGACTTCCGAGAGGAAGCGGTTGACCTGTCCGGCGAGGTCCTTGGACTGCGATGACAGCTGCTCGGCCGCGCCCAGCACCTGGCTGGCGGCGGAGCCGGTGTCGTCGGCGGCCTTCTGAACGCCGGTGATGTTGGAATTGACTTCCTGGGTGCCGCGCGCCGCTTCCGACACGCTGCGGGAGATTTCCTTGGTCGCGGAGCCCTGTTCCTCGATCGCCGCCGCAATCGCAGTGCCGATCTGGTCGATCTCGGCGATGACGTTGGCGACGTTCTGGATCGCGGTAACGGTCTGGTCGCTCGCGGTCTGGATGGCTGCGATCTGCTCGGAGATTTCGGTGGTGGCCTTCGCAGTCTGGCCGGCCAGCGATTTCACTTCGGAGGCGACCACCGCGAAGCCGCGCCCGGCGTCACCGGCGCGTGCGGCCTCGATGGTCGCGTTCAGCGCCAGCAGGTTGGTCTGCGCGGCGATCGACTGGATCAGCGTCACGACGTCGCCGATCTTCTGCGCGCCTTCGGCGAGCGAGCGGGCGGTCTCGCCGGTGCGGCGGGCGTTCTCGACCGCGCGGGAGGCGATCTCGGTCGATTGCGCGACCTGGCGGCCGATCTCGGAGATCGAGGAGGTCAGTTCCTCCGTGGCGCTCGCTACCGTCTGCACGTTGCCCGAAGTCTGTTCGGACGCGGCGGCGACGATGGCGGCCTGACGGTTGGTGGCGGTTGCGGTCGATGACATCGACTGCGCGGTGCTTTCCATCACCGCAGACGCCGCCGACAGTCCGCCGACGAGTTCGGTAACCTTGGCCTCGAACGTACGCGTGAGTTCGTCGAGCACCTGGGCGCGGCGCATCTTGCCGTCGTTCTCCGAAGCCTTTTCGGCGGCGAGACGTTCGGCGGCAATCATGTTGTCCTTGAAGACGCGGACGGCTGCAGCCATCGCGCCGATCTCGTCGCCGCGTTCGGTGCCGGTGATCTCGTCGGATACGTCGCCGCTGGCAAGTCGCGACATGGTGGAGGTGAGGTCGACGATCGGCTTGCAGACCCGACGGCGAACCATCGCGATCATCGCACCGCTCGCGGCGACGACTGCAACCAGAGCGGCGAGAGCGACCAGGAAGCTCATTCGCGCGGACGAATAGGCAAGCCCGAGAACGTATTCCGCGTTGTCGTAGAAGGCATTGCGTACCTCGACGACGGCCCCGAGGCCGAGCTGGGATTCCACGAAGTACTTGTCGACGTTGTTCGCGAATGTGCCCGAGGTCGCGCCTTCCTTGGCGAGCTTCAGTTCATTGCCGAAGCGCTTGACGTAGGCCTCGTTCATCTTGTCCAGCGCCGCCGCCACGTTGGCGGGCGTGGCGGGATTGCCGCGCAGCTCCTGCAGCGACATCAGGATCTGGTCGGCGCGGCCCTGCGAGCGGCTGTATTCCATCTTCTCGGCCTCGGTGGCGACGCGGTTGTTGCCGACGAGGTTCTTGTGAACGCTGGCGTTGTAGCCGCCGACATCGCGCAGGGTCCATGCGATGTTGGCGTAGACGGCCTGCCGGTAGGCGTCGCCGTCGAGCTGCGCCATGCGCCGCACCTGTTCGTCGAGCAGCGTCGTGACTGCGACATTGAAGGCGGCGTTGTCGGCGACGATCTTTCTGGCTGCGTCCTTGCGGGCCTCGGCCGGGCCGTCGATGGCCTTGTCCATGGCTTCGCGCAGGGCGGCGAACTTGACGTTCAGCGCGTCGATGCCGGCGCCGACGGCTGCAGCATCGTCGAGGCCGCCGGACAGGTTTTTGCGGATCGCGTTCATCTTGTCGCGCGCGCCGTCGGTGTTCTTGCGGTATTTGCCGTTGAGATCGGCCCGCATCTTCGGGTCCACCGCGGGCGGCCCGTAGAGGATGTTGGTGGCAAAGCCGCGCTCGGGATTCATGTAGCGCGGAATTTCGCCGACCGCCCGCACCACTTGCAGCCGGCTCTGCGCGACCGAGACCCTTTCCATGGTCTGATACTTTGTGACAGCGACGTAGACGGCGAAGCCACCGCCCACGGTGGAGAGCGAGACGATGGCAGCAGTGAGAAGAGTACCGATTTTCATGGGATGTGAGCCATTTGCGCTGGTAATTAGGTGCGGATACGCATCATAGGTGGTGCGGATTAATCCCGGGTTTACGCTTGGGGAGGGAGTGGGGCGATTGCCGGGCAAAATCCCGTCATGTCATCCAGCGGTGGGGAGAGCGCGCGCCGCGGCTGGTCGTCTCAGTCAAATCGGACTTCTGCAATCGTCGCTGAAATGCGCACGGTCGAATTGCTATTTGCGAAAAAGCCGTGAGGCCGCTTCGTTGAGTTTATCGCGATCGTTGCCGATCTGACGCATGAGTTCGCGCGCCTGGTCACGCGAGATGTCATGCTTCTTTGCGAAGTATCCAATTTCGTAGGGCTCGCCTGCGGCCACCTTTCGGCGATCGGACACGCTGCGCCTCTTCCTGCCGCCCGGCATGTTCAGTCCCGCAACGTGAAACCAGCCAAATCCGGGGAAGAAATTGCACTCCCCGATGCGCCTGGGCCTGACGCCGGCGCCAGCACTAAACGCCGGCAGATGGCGTTCGTTCCAGTTCTGCACTCGCGCCGCCCAGCGCCATGCGATCTACGACAAGGGGCGTTGTCCTTGCTCTCCTGCAAAGGCAAGCTTCGACATCATCGGCTTCGGAATTTGGCGCGCCGGTGATGGTGCGCGTCATTCCCGCAAGCTCACCGCGTTTCTTCGTCGCCGTTCTTCGATGCGGATTTCGGCTGCGCCGCAGGCCTGGAACCTACTTCCTGGCAGGGCAATTGCGTCCAGGTGCCGTCGGCGGCCCGCTGATAGGCGTTGCAGGCAGACGAGGTGGGCGCCTCGCCGGTTTTCTGCTCGTGGTTTGAATTCCTGGCGAGCGTCGGCGCTGCCAGCGTCAGCAGGGCGGCGATCGAGCCGAGGAACATCGCGTGTCCTAACCGCATGGAAAGCTCTCCTTTCTCGAATGGCATTTTCTTTCCTATGCAAGATTGTGGAGTTTCTTTGGAGGGACGAAGCGCGCGCGTGCGCTTGCTTAATGTTTGGCAAACGCCGCCTTGCCGCACAGGTGCGTGGTGATCGCCGCTGCGTCGTGTTCCGGTGCATGGAACCGCCGCCTCGGCTGCGCTGACGGCGCGGCAATTTAGCGTCGCGCGCGCGCAATCGTGCCGGCGATGATCTGCATGGCGACGCCGACCACCCATCCGGCCATGATCATGCCGATCCAGGTCATGTGCGGGTCCTGGCGCAGCACGATCACCCCGACGGAGGCAAAGGCCGAGAGCGCGGCGAAGAAGGTGCCGACAGCGCTGAGCAGCTCCGGCGTATCGATCTTGCCGTCCCAGGTGCCGTCCGCGGGCGAACCGTTTCCGATCGATATCTTGAAGGGCAGGGGCGGCGTATCGATCCCGAGATAGAAGCCGACGGCGCCGCCCAGCATCATCAGCAGCAGGAAGGCCTGGTTGGTGAGTGCGGCGTGGCTCGTTCCGACCAGCGCTGCCACAAACAATCCGCTCGCCGCACCTGCCATCGCAAGCCCAAGGCGTTCAAGGACGTGCGCGAACTTTCTAACGCGGGTTCTCATGGCCGTGCCCCGCTCAATGCTGCCGGAGTCTAGGACGGTTTTGCTGAACGTGGAAGCAACCTAGCGGTGTACAGCCTCCATGCCAATTTGATCCTGCTCAGGCGCAAACGTATTGTGGCGCAATTGCCTGCCGGGGAGACGACCGAAATGAGCCTGCTGAACACGCCTTTCGATCCTGCGCGCGAGGCCGCGCTTGTCACCGGTGCGGGCAACGGCATCGGCCGAGCCATTGCGCAGGCGCTGGTAAATGAGGGTGTGCGCACGGTGTTCGCCGATGTGAACCGTGACGCGGTTACCGCCGCAGCCGAAGCCTCGGCCCGGCCGGAACTCGCGGCAGTCTGGGTGGGCGATCTCGCCGATCCCGCCGCGCGCGGCGCGCTGCTGGATGAGGCGCAGTCTTCAATCGGACGGGTGACGCATTTCGTTCATAGCGCCTCGCCGCCGCGGCGCGAGGCCGATCACGCCATGGCCGTCACCACCGAGACATGGGCGCAGATGCATGCGGTCAACCTCGAGGCCGGATTCCACCTGTCGCGCGAACTGGCGCGGAAGCTGATCGTGGAGAAGGCGCCCGGCTCGTTCCTGCTGCTGACCTCGCTGCATTCGGGCACGCCGCGCAACCTGCCGCATTACTCGACGTCGAAGGCCGGCCTTTCGATGCTGGTGAGGGAATTGGCCAAGACCTTTGGCCGCTTCAACATCCGCGTCAACGCGCTGGTGCCCGGCGCGATCGCCGCCGGCGGCTTCGTTGCCGATCCCGGGCTTGCCAGACACATTCCGCTCGGCCGGCTGGGCCAGGCGGAGGACCTCGCTCCGCTGGCGCTCGCGGTGCTGTCGAACCGGATATCGGCCTATGTCACCGGCGCCGCGATTGTGATCGACGGCGGGTTGTCGCTGACGAACTGGTTCGATCCGCCTGACATAGGGGTTGTGTAGGATCTCGGAAACCAGCATCAAATTGTGAAGCATGGCTTCGGGAACGAGCCCGGTGGATCGACCGTTATCGGACATCGGAACTTGGGAGGGAGTTTGCCATGATCTCCGAGATTCAAATCCACACGATCGCGCGCCAGATGCTGGAGAAGCACGGCCACGCCGCGATCGCACAGGCCGCCAATAATGCGGTGGCGTGCGAGAGCAAGGGCGATAATGAGGAAGCCAGCGAGTGGCGTCACATCGAGGACGCGATGAAGATGATGCGCGGCCCGCACCAGAGCTGACCCGGCTACGCTCTCCGAGCTTCGCCGGGCAAACCTTTCGCACCACGTCGCAAGCGGCTTGGCGCGCGAACGTATCTCGCCCTACCGCAAGGGCATCGGCGGCCGCACCACCGGTTGGCCATCGTCAGCCAGTTGCGGTGGTGCGGGCTGAACCTGCACGGGAGCAGCGGGCGGCGGCAATGGCTGGACCGGCGGGATATACGCGGTGTGCGCCGGCGGCGGCCGACGGGGTGCGGGCGGTGCGGCTGCGCGCGGAGGCGGTGCTGCCGCTGCGCGGGGGCGCGGAGCATGTTCGGCAGGCCGCGCATCCGAGGTTTTCGCTTCGGCAACTTTGGCAACTTCACGCGCCATCTGGGCGTGGCTCGTCCTGAGC
Source organism: Pseudomonadota bacterium (assembly GCA_023422775.1). Lineage (GTDB taxonomy): Bacteria > Pseudomonadota > Alphaproteobacteria > Rhizobiales > Xanthobacteraceae > Bradyrhizobium. The sequence continues at coordinate 49,861 of JAFAGM010000106.1, read as the reverse complement.
TGCGCGATGCTGGCTTTCAGTTCCTCGACCTGCGTGGTCATCGCGGCGAGGTCCTGCGCCATCGCCTGCAACTGCGACGACTCCGCCGACGGGGCAGCCGCCGGAGGGGTGGTCGCGGCCGGTGCGGCGGCCTGCTCCGATGTAGCCGGCGCTGCCGGTTGTGGCGCGGGCTGCTCGGTCGTCGCGGCCTGATCTGCTGCCGCGGCCTGAACAGTCGCGGTGTCGGCCGGCTCGGCGGCGGGTGACGGTGTTTCCGAAGACGACAACGCCGCGAGCACGGATTGCGGCGCCCAGCTCACAGCCATCGCCTTGGCCTGGTCGCCGTAGTGTTGCCAGGCCGCGGCGGAGATGACGCCACACAGTCCGAGCATGGCCATGACGACCTTCTTGCTCGACCTGGATACCGGCCGTTCATCCGGTGCCATCAGGTCATCGATCTTGATTTCGTCGGATCTGACGCCCTCAACCCCGATATTTCTTGCATCGGTGGCGCTGAACACCGGCTCGACCTGCGGGGTCGTGGCCGCGGCAACCGAAATCTCGGGCGCGACGTGCACTGGCGGTGCGGCAGGTTGGCTCGCCGGATCGTGTGCGAGCGGCGGCGCCCGGTGATCGGCACGCCCGGCAAGGATGGACTCGATCGCAAACACGTCGTGCGGATCGGCCTCTTGCTGCGGTTGCGCGGACTTGAGTGGTTGCGTGGATTGCATTGGCGGGGTCCCTTGCTCCAATGTCATCCGCATCTGACGATGCGTAGGTGCTGCGGTCGAAAATCCTCTGCCCACGGCGGCACACGGCCAGCGAGGTTTGACCAAAGCAAGGCCGTGTCGTGGAGAGGTTGGGGCCGCTGGCCGCCATTTGTTCCGGGTTTGGAACCTGGAAAAGGCTCACTCCGCCGTGCCCGGGGACCAAACGGCCACGGCAGGATTCGGCCGCCAGGGCATGCGGCTGATTTAGAGGGCGGCGCTTTCGGTCCGCTTCTTGGCGTACCACTTCGGACCGGGACCGCGCATGTAATGACGCTCCGGCCGGTAGCTGTCGCAGACGCGCGCGATCAGGCGTTGCCACCTCGTCACGAACCGATCGAGACGGCGGAGCATTGGCATGAAGGAGGTTGCCGCAATGATCATGGCAACCTCAATGCGCCTTGCCGAGAATGGAGGAGAACGAAACCTCGAAGATTTCGTCATCGTAGGCGTCGCTGACATGCACGACCCAGTCGCGCCAGTCTTCGGCGCTGCTCTCGCGGATCATCGATTGGACGACGCAGGCTGCGTGGTCGCGCGCCTCCGCCAGGTCGCTCACCACCATGCCGGACTGATCGATCCGGACTTCCCTCGAGTTCGAGCAGTGGAAATAGACCTGGGCCATTTTCGGGTGTCCTCGCGAGCCTTGCGAATCCGCAGCTCGCAAAATAGCAGCGACGGAATCCGCTAGATATCCCGTTAGATTCCTGACGGTGCAATTACGGGCACATGTGCTCGTCAGGTGACACCAAACTAGCCGGACGACTCACGCCCTACCGTGATTCATCTCACGCCCGATTTGTTAGGATTTCGTTAACCGTGCGATGGTCAAACTTTAGGCATGACACCGCAGCGGAACCGGACATCGCGAGCCGGCAGTTGCAAGAGAAGGTCGGCGGCGTAACGCCCGCCGGCCTTTTCTCTTGAGCTGAAGCCAAGAATTGAGTGGCAAGGGCGCGACGATGCAGGCAGGCGTGTTTGCGTGTTTGCGTGAGTCGCGAAGCGTGTGGTTACTTTGCGCATATTCGCGCTCGTCGCCGGCCCGGCATTTGCGCGCTGCGGCTCATCCGGTTCTTGTCTTCAATGCGCCTTGCCGAGCACGAAGGCGAAGGGGAGAATGAAGAGCTCGTCATCGAAATCGTCGCTGACATGAACAACCCAGTCGCGCCAGTCTTCCGCGCCGTGTTCCATGATGAGCGAGCGGACGAGGCAGGCCGCGCGGTCGCGCGCTTCGGTGAGGTCGCTCACCGCTTCACCGGATCGATCGATCCGGACTCCCCGGGAGCTGGAGCAGTGGAAATAGACCTGGGCCATGGTCGGTCTCCTGCGAACGGCAATCTGTAGTAGCAGGCTAACCCGATCCGGTTCCGATCATTTGTGATGTGTCTCACATTGGCCGCGCGGGAGCCGCGCCGTGCTAGTCTGCTTCCATGAGCAACCGCATTCTCGTCCTTTATGGCTCCTATCGCTCCGATCGCATGGGCATCCGGCTCGCGCACTTCATCGTCGAGGGCTTTCGAGCCCGCGGCGACGATGTCGAACTGATCGACGCCAAGGCAATCGGGCTGCCGATGCTGGATCGCATGTACAAGGAGCATGCGACGGGCGAGGCGCCGGCAGCGCTGGAAAAACTGGCAGCGCAGATCCGCGACGCCGACGGTTTCGTCTTCGTCACCGGCGAATACAATTGGGGTATGCAGCCCGGACTGAAAAACCTCACCGATCATTTCCTCGAGGAATGGTTCTGGCGGCCGGCGGCGATTGCCAGCTATTCGGCCGGGCGATTCTCCGGCGTGCGTGCGGCGCTCGCCTGGCACGGCACGCTCTCGGAGATGGGCATGGTGGTGATCTCGAGCACGATCGCGGCCGGACCGATCTCGCAGACGCTGTCCGAAGACGCCAGGCCCATCGGCGAAGGTGGCAAGGCGCTGGCGCGCGCATTCCCGCGCTTTGCGGACGATCTGGCCTGGTGGATGGAGGCGGCGAGGGCGCAGCGGGCGCGGAAAAAGCCGCCGTATTGAGGTGGTGCCGCAGCCCAACCATCGGCGCAGCGCGGCCCACTTTTCGCCACCCCCGCGCGGCAGATGTGATCTGCTTGTCCATGCACCGGGAATAGCGATGTCGCCAAAGTTATTGGCCAGGGGTCTCTTTGTTTTTGCCGTCACGGCCTTGCTGACGGGCGCGGCGGCCGAAGCCCAGAATCTCGACCGGGGCAAGCCGGCGCCAAAGCTGTTTTCGGAGAGCTGCGTCACCTGCCATCGCAGCCCGCGCGGCCTCGCCAAGGGCCGCTTCAGACTCACGCTCTATCTGTTCCTGCAAAAACATTACGTCAGCGGTTCCAGTTCCGCCTGGGCGCTGGCGTCCTATCTGGAGTCCGTCGACAGCGCCAGGCGCGAGCCGTCGCGGGGCGCGAAGCGGCCGGCGGCGACAACAGGTACGGGACGGTCATCCATCCGTCCGCCGGCTTCGGTTCCCAAGCAGTAGGGCCGGACGGCTACGCCACGGCTTGCTCACCGCTAGGCTGCGAAATCTCCATGCCGCGGACATCTTTTCGACTTGTGCAGAGCTACCGTCTGTAGTTGTGACGCGTGGCGGGGAGTAGCAGCGATGGCGGTGGTGACGGATCTTCAGACCAAGGTGGAGAAGTACGAGGCGAGAGCGTCCCGGTGCCAGGAGCAGGCACAGGCGGCAACCGACAAGGCCCAGCAGACCTTCTACGAGGTGCTGGCCGGCTATTACAGCGGTCTGGCGACCGATTTCCGCAAGATCATTGAGAAGCGAACGGTCGCGTAGGCGTCCGGCTATCGCTCTTTCACTAAACCAGCGCTCAACAATTTATGATGTGCCGGAGTGGCATTGTTGCGTTGCGACATATCGATATCGCAATGCAGCATTCCCGGGGTAGGCTGCGGCCTCGAATCGTACCCCGGAGAATTGACGTGAAGAAAACCACCCTATCGATCGCAGCCGCCACCGCCTTCGTGATTGCTGGCAGCGCCGCCGGCCTCGCGGCGGAGTTGCCGACTTACGAAACCAGGGGTTTGCCGATATCGGCTGTGCAAGTTCAGGCGCTGGGCGCCGCTGACGTCAGGGAACAATCGCCGGTGGCCACTTCCACGGTCACGGCGCATCAAGCGAGCGTCCTTGCACGACGCCCGAAACTGACGGCCGCCACCGCGCCACGGACCACCGGCGTGGCAACCCGCTGACCGACGCGGCAAGATTGAACCTGCCGAGATTGCAGAGAGCCCGCGGCAGTGCCGCGGGCTCTCTTGTCCTGACGATGACTTGATGATGACAGGTGTGGCGGCAGCAGCCTTTGGGGTTAGCGGGTGTTCGTGCTGACTTCTTTCGGGTAGCATTGCCGCATGAGCGAAACCGGAACGTTGTTTGCGGCGCTGCGCCAGTCGTCCGACGCAGCCGTTGTCGATATGCTCGAGCGTGTGGTGCGGGATGCGCCGGATCATGCCTTGAACAAGATCAACGCGCTCGACCTCGCAGGGAAGGAGGACCTCGGCGAGGAGCGGGTCATTGCAGCGCTGCTGAATGCGGTCAGGCTCGGCATCTTCGAGATGACGTGGAACGTGATGTGCCCGAGCTGTGCCGGGGTTCTTTCTACCAACAAGAGCCTGAAGACGCTGGACCGGACGCAGTACAATTGCGCGTTCTGCGCCGCCGGTTACGAGACGACGCTCGACAATCTGCTCGAAGTGACGTTCACGGTGAGCCCGCGCGTGCGCAAGATCGCGGCGCATAATCCGGACGAACTGTCCGCGGCCGAATATTATCGCCAGGTTTTCTGGAGTTCGGCGATCGATCTTCCGGACGACCTGGCGAAGCTGCTGGACGAGGTCACGCTCGAGATCGTCGACCTGCCGGCGGGCGAACGGGCGATCCTTTCCCTGCACGTGCCGAAAGGCACGTTGATCGTGTTCGATCCCGTGACGCATACGGCCCAGTTCCTGGAAGTCGCCGGCGAGGAGACCGGCGAGCGCCAGAACCTGTCTGTCATCTTCAACAAGGTCCAGATTCCCGTCGACGCGCTCACCCTGCGCCCCGGCCTGCTCCGTCTGGCGCTGGACAACCGCACCGACGCACGTGTGTTGCCGGCGGTGTGGATGGCGAATGACGCGCTGGACAACCTCCTGAAGCGACGCAAGCCGGTGCTCACGGCAACGCGTCTGCTCACCAACCAGACCTTTCGCGACATCTACCGGACCGACACGCTCGCGATCGGCCAGCGCCTCAAGATCCTGAGCCTGACTTTCCTGTTCAGCGACCTGAAGGATTCCACCGAGCTCTACGAGCGCGTCGGCGACCTCACAGCCTTCGATCTCGTCAACGAGCATTTCAGGCTGCTGCAGGAGATCATCGCGTCGGAACGCGGGGCCGTCGTGAAGACCATCGGCGATGCCGTGATGGCGACTTTCGAGACGCCCGACCGCGCGATTGCGGCGGCGATCCGCATGCGCAAGGCGATGAGCGATCTTGGCGCCGAGCGTCAGCACCAGAGCCTGCGGTTGAAGATGGGCATCCACGAAGGTTCGTGCCTTGCGGTCACGCTCAACGGCCAGCAGGACTATTTCGGCCAGACCGTCAACATCGCTTCGCGCGTCCAGGGCCTTGCGGCCTCGCGCTCGATCGTGGTGACGGAACAGGTGGTGGAGAATGCGCGTGCCCACGCCCTGATCGAGACCACCGGGCTGAAGCCGACCCCGCGACGCGTGACGCTGAGCGGTATCGCCGACAAGGTGTCGGTCTACGAGATTTCCTGAAGGCAAGCTACTTCCGCCCACCGGACAGCTCCTTGCTCCGCTCCGCCAGCTTCACCATCACCTGCAGGGCGTGGTTGGTCGGCGTGGGAATACCGAACTCCATGCCCTTGCGCACCACATGTCCGTTGAGAAAATCGATCTCGCTGGGCTTGCCGCGCGCGAGATCCTGCGCGGTGGACGACTTCTGTTGCGGCATCATCGTGGGAATATTCAGGATATTCTGAAGAAGATCGTCGGGCATTGCGACGCCGCAGGCACGCGCAACCGTGATCGCCTCCCGCACGGCGCGCGTGACGACGTCTCTCGTGCCTTCGACTTCCAGCATCGGTCCGTAGGAAATATCGGCCACCGCGGACAGCGCGTTGAAGGCGCAGTTGATGACGAGCTTGCTCCACAGCGTGACCTCGATGTCGTCGGCGATCGTGGTGTGCACGCCCGCGGCTTCCAGCGTTTGCGCCAGCGCTTCGCTTGCGGACGAAGCGCCGATCGCGAGATCGCCGCCGCCGTGATGCCTGATATGGCCGGGCCCGGCCATCTCGCTGCCGACATAGACCACTGCGGGAATGACGGCGTGGCCGGTGACCGCGTGCAGGCGCTGTGCATTGTCGACGCCATTCTGCAGGCTGAGGACGGATGTCTCCGGCCGCAGGCGCCCGGCGAGCGAACGGCCGGCCTGCTCGGTATCGGCCGACTTCACGCAAACCAGCACCAGATCGGGTGAGGCGAGGGCGGCGGCGTCCGTTGCAGCCTTGGCAGGCAAGTGTCCCTTGAAAGTCTTCGTGTCGAGCAGCAGGCCATCGGCATTGATGGCGTCGACATGCGGCTGCCTGCCGATGAACGTCACGTCATGCCCGGCCCGCAGCAGCAGTCCCCCATAATAGCATCCGACCGCGCCGGCGCCGATGACCGCGACTTTCATGCGCTTCTCCCGTTCGACTACGCCGTCATTCCGGGATGGTCCGAAGGACCAGACCCGGAATCTCGAGATTCCGGGTTCGATGCTACGCATCGCCCCGGAATGACGGTAACGTTGACCTGCTATACCTTGCCCAAAATTTCCGACAACGCCACCAACAGCCGCTCGATCTGCCCGTCGGTGCCCACCGTGATCCGCAGATAGTCGGAGATGCGCGGCGCGGAGAAATGGCGGACGATCACCGCGCGTTGACGCAGCGCGGTCGCGAGCGCCGCGCCTTCGTGCGCGGCATGATGCGCGAAGACGAAGTTGGCGGCCGACGGCAGCACTGTGAAGCCAAGCTGGACGAGACCGTGCGTCAATCGCTCCCGTCCTTCGATCACGCGCGCACGGCTTTGCTGGAACCAGGCTTCGTCCTCCAGCGCGGCGATGGCGCCGGCCTGGGCGGGCCGGCCGAGCGGATAGGAGTTGAAGCTGTCCTTTACCCGCGTGAGCGCCTCGATCAGGTCGGCATCGCCGATCGCATAGCCGACTCGAAGGCCAGCCAGCGCGCGCGACTTCGACATGGTTTGAACGACCAGAAGGTTCTTGTGGGCGGCGACGAGGGGTATCGCGGTCTCGGCGCCGAAATCGACATAGGCCTCGTCGATGACGACGGGAGCGTCGGGATGATCCCCAAGCAGGGTAACGATCTCGGCCCGCGACAGTGCAACGCCGGTCGGCGCATTCGGATTGGGCATGATGAGCGCGCCGGCCGGCCGGCGATAGTCGGCGATGCGGATCTGCATCGCCGGATCGAGCGGAACGGTTTCGTACGCGATGCCGAACAGGCGGCAATAGACCGGATAGAAGCTGTAGGTGATGTCGGGGAACAGCAACGGCGCGTCGTGCTTCAGCAGCGCGGCGAAGGCGTGGGCCAGCACCTCGTCCGAGCCGTTGCCGACGAAGACCTGTTCCGGCCGCACATTGTGATAGGTGGCCAGTGCAGCCCGCAGCGCCGATGCCTGCGGGTCCGGATACAGTCGCAGCGTATCGGCCGCCTCGCCGCGAATGGCTTCCAGCGCGCGCGGCGAGGGACCAAATGGACTTTCATTTGTGTTGAGCTTGACCAGTTCCGCAATGCGGGGCTGTTCGCCCGGCACATAGGGTTTCAGGTCGTGCGTCAGGCTGCTCCAGAAACGGCTCATTCTATTCCTGCGATTCATTGATGGCGATGGCGTCGAACCGGCGCCTGGGGTTGGCGAGTTGCTGGGCGCTCTCGACGATGCGCATTTCCTCGGTGCTGCTGACAGCGGTGCGTTCCAGCACGGCGAAGATGGCCGACGCCGCGTGGCTCAGCGCCTCCGGCGTGTCGTTGCCGTGAACGCGCGCGGACACCAGCAGCGCGGCGAACAGGTCGCCGGTGCCGTTCGGGCTGATCGGAAGCTTCGGCGTGCGCACGCGCCATGCCTCGAACGATTCCGCGGTTCGTTCGACGGCAAGGGTCTCGATCTCGCCGTCGGGCGTGTCGGTCAGTTCGGCGCTGGTGACGATCACCGTCGATGGCCCGCGCGCCATCAGCGCGCGCGACGCCTCGATCACTTCTCCTATCGTCGAGGCCCTGGCGCCGCACAGCCATTCGAACTCGAAATGATTGGGCGTGACGATATCGGCGAGCGGACACAGCCGGTCGCGGACCAGCGGCGGGATGTCGGCGTGGACGAACAGGCCGCGGTCACGATCCCCGAGCACGGGGTCGCAGCAATAGCGCAGCGCAGGGTTCCCGGTCTTGGCGCGCGCGACAAAATCCGCGACCACGGCGGCGTTGTCAGCCGAGCCGAGATAGCCCGACAGGATCATCTGCGCCGTATCGACCGCGCCGCGTTCCTCGATCCCGAGCAGAAGATCCGCGACCAGCTGTGCATCCAGCACCCGGCCGCGGATGGTCGGATAGCCCGGCCGGTTGCTCAGGAGCGTGGTCGGTACGGCGATGACGTCGATCCCGTGCATCTGCATGGGAAATACCGCGGCGCTGTTGCCGACGTGGCCGTAGGCGACCTGCGACTGAATTGAAATCACGTTCATGTGGGCAAGTCTGGGATTATCTTTTTTGCCGGGATGGGAACCTGCCGAGGTTAACACATTGGTTATTTCTTTGCGGTCATTTTCACGATCTCATTCAACAGGGAGGCACCATGTCTGACGTCACCATTCCCGGCGGCAAGATCCGTTCTTTCGTCGAGCGGGTCGAGAACATCGACGGCGAATTGCAGGAGCTGAACGAGCAGAAAAAGGAAGTCTTTGCCGAGGCCAAGGGCGAAGGGTTCGATGTGAAGATCCTCAAGGAGATCATCAAGCTGCGCAAGCAGGACGAGGACGAGCGCGACGAGCGCGAGAGCCTGCTCGACCTCTACATGCGGGCGATGGATACGGCGTCGGACGAGAAGGAAGCGAAGGCGGCGTGAGCTGAGCAGGGAAGCGAGTAACCTCATGGTGAGGAGCGCGTCTTCGCGCGTCTCGAACCATGAGGCCCCGCTGGTGCCATTCATCCTTCGAGACGGCGCGGAGCCTGTCATCGGGCCGCGCTTCGCGCGGACCCGTTGGCGCCTCCTCAGGATGAGGTCGGGGACCGCTAACGCGACTGCCATCACCCGAACAACGCATAATAGATCACGTAGAGCCAGCCGAAAATCCCGTGGATGATGGCCCACAAGATCGAGTGGTTGTTGGTGTAGGAGATCGCGATCGCCAGCGCGGAGCCGAAGCCCACGCCGTATTTCGCGCCTTCGACGCGAACGCCGTAATATCGATTTCCGTTCATGGTGATCCTTTCGGGTCGGGTGGGTCAGCCTAGCGTAACGTACCGTCCGGTGGCGAGTGGATGGCGGACCATGCTACGCCAATCCGCCTTACGAGGCCTGCATGGGCGTGGGTTGTGTGGTTTTGCGCGCCACGCTAAGCCTCCGCGATGAACGGGCCGACCCGCGGCGGCGATGCTCCAGCCAGAAAATCCGATGCGAAGCCGGCCCTGCTCGGGGTCGCGTGCGGCGCGGGGGCTGCGCTGTTCTGGGCGCTCGGCTTCGTCGCGACACGGCACGGGCTGAAGGTCGGCTTCACGCCGCCGGATCTGCTGATGCACCGTTTCCTGTGGTCGGGGCTGGTGTTCATTCCGATCGTGCTGCGCGCCGGCATCGGCAATCTCTGCGGCATCGGATGGGGCCGCGGACTGGTGCTGATGGTGCTGGGCGGGCCGGTGATGTCGCTCATCAGCTATACCGGTTTTCTGTTCGTGCCGCTCGCCCATGGCAGCGTGATCCAGCCTTCCAGCGCGACGCTCGGCGGCGTGCTGCTTGCCGCACTGTTTTTGCGCGAGCGGGTGCCGGCCTCGCGCGTGATGGGGGCGGTCGTCATCGTCGGCGGACTGGCCGTGATCGGCGCCGAGTCGATCGGGCATATCGGCGCGGACGGCGTGCTCGGCGATCTCCTGTTCGTGCTGACCGGGTTGATGTTTGCGATGTTCGGCACGCTGCTGCGGCATTGGCGCGTCGACGCGTTCTCGGCGGCTACCGTCATCAGCGTGCTGTCGCTGGCGCTGTTGCCGCTCTATGCAGCCTTTGGTGGCTTCGCCCGCGTGGCGGCCCTCGGCTTCGCTGAAAACGCGCTGCAGGCGCTGGCGCAGGGCATTCTGGCCGGCCCCGCCGCGCTGTATCTGTTCGCGTTCTCGATCCAGACCATCGGCGTCGCACGCGCCGCGGTGTTTCCGGCGACCGTGCCGGCGCTGACGATCCTCACCGGCTGGCTACTGCTCGGCGAGCCGCCGACGGCGCTGCAGGCGGTGGGACTGGTGACGGTGCTGTTCGGATTCTATCTGGCGCAGCGACAGCGGTGAGGCGCGCAGCAAACGCATTGTTAAGAATTGCCGCCCGCTGATTTTCACGACTCCGATTCGTTCCTTGCGAACAAAATGGAGTCGGATGGAGAACAAAGCCTGCTGTCGTTTGTTTCTCCACCTCGGCAGGACGATAGGCTACAGTCGGGCCGGTCCGATAGCGCAAGGCGCGTCAATACATGGCGAAGAAAACCGGCAAGCGAGCATCGCGAAAAACGATCCTGGCGATCGACGTCGGCGGATCGCGCGTGAAGTTCATGACCAGCAAGGAGCGAACGCGGCGTGCGTTTCCGTCCGGTCCCGATCTGTCGGCGAGAGCGATGGTGCGGCAGGTCAAGGCGCTGACGAAGGACTGGTCCTACGACGTCGTCTCGATCGGTTATCCGGGGCCCGTGGTCAACAACCGGCCCCTGTCGGAGCCGCACAATCTCGGTCAGGGGTGGGCCGGTTTCAATTTCGAAAAGGCATTCGGCCGCCCGACCAAGGTCGTCAACGATGCGCTGATGCAGGCGGTCGGAAGCTACCAGGGCGGCCGGATGCTGTTCCTCGGTCTCGGCACGGGTCTTGGCTCCGCGATGATCGTGGACGGCGTGCTGGAGCCGATGGAGCTGGCCCATTTGCCGTACCGCAACGGCAGGACGTTCGAGCAATGCGTCGGCGCCGCGGCGCTGAAGCGCCTGGGAAAGAAGAAGTGGCAGCGCGTGGTCGACGACGTGCTGAAGCGGCTGCTGGCTGCGCTGGAGCCGGATTACGTCATGCTGGGCGGCGGCAATGCCGGCAAGATCGAGAAGCTGCCGCGCAAGGTCCGCCTCGGCCAGAACACCAATGCGTTCGAGGGCGGGTTTCGACTGTGGAAGAAGGGCGTGGTGAGACCGCACGGCGCACGGCGATAGGGATGGACCGCGAACAGGGCGGGTTGGCCGATCCGCCCTGCGCTCGCTCATCCGCAGGGCCCGGACCAAAAATCGCGAAAACAACCCCATGCAAAGTAGCGGATGGGGTTGCTGGCCCTGGTTCGACTCCCGGTTGTTAACCATAGGTGATTCCCGTGTCGGCTCCGCGCGCCGGCGGCGGATCGGGTCCTTGCTCGAAATAGCCAGCGTCTGTAGGTTGCGTCGCGGTAGCGTTAATTTTGCGTGAATGGATCAGGTAAAATGATCGTTGTTGAGGACGTGGCGTCGGATGTGGGGGCGGACCGGAAAATGCCGCCGGGAGTGGTGGTCGACGGCCCGCTGGTGGAGGCCAAGTTTCGCGATTCCTACATCGCGTTCGGCCTGATGGTCGGAGGTTCGATCGCGGCGCTGGTCTGGGCGTTCTGGCAAGGCATCGGCTGGGTGGAGGTTTCGGTCTTCGCCTTCACGTTCATCATGAGCACGATCGGCATCGGGTTCATGCATCGCTACTTCGTCCACCGCAGCTTCCGCTGTGGCCCTGTCATGCGGACGATCCTCGCCGCGATCGCCACGATGGCGGTGCAGGGCTCGGTGCTCAAATGGGTCTCCAACCATCGCCGGCACCATCTGCACTCCGACAAGCCCGGCGACGTCCACAGTCCCTATTATGACGGCGCGGGCGAGCCCCATGTCAGCTTCTACAAGGGGATGATGCATGCGCAGGGCGGCTGGGTGTGGGACCACGAGACCACCGATGGCGAACACTACGCAAAGGATATCCTGGCCGACCCGATCGCGATGTTCTTCACCCGCACGCGCTGGTACTGGTACGCGCTCTCGGCGGTGATCATCCCGGGCGCGATCGGCTACGCGTTCGGCGGCGTGCATACGATGATCGGCTGCATCCTGTTCGCCGGCCTGTTCCGCAGCTACCTCATGACCATGGCCACCTCGCTGGTCAACTCGGTCTGCCACAGCGACGGCCGCTACGGCTACCGCCGCTTCGAAACCCCTGACGGCACCACCAACGAACTGGTGACCACGATCCTCACCTTCGGCGAGGGGCTGCACAACAACCATCACCGCTTTCCGCGCGACGCCTACCTTTCGCACGCCTGGTACGAGATCGACATCAACGGCCTGATCATCCTGGGGCTTGGCAAACTCGGTCTGGTGCACGACATCTTCGTCCCCAGCCGCGCATCCGGCGCCGGGGCCGTCGCCAGCCCGGCGCTGGTCGACGGCGGCGCCGAGGACCTGGGCCAGTCCGGCGCAAGGTAGGTATTCCCGCTCTTCCCGGAAGCGGACTCCTCGCTAAGAGCGAGCAGGACAGCTCAGCCTTACCGCTTCACGCGCGTTTACCCTCATCCCGAGGAGCCGCGCAGCGGCGTCTCGAAGGATGAAGGCCCGCCTGTGGCCTCATGGTTCGCCCGGCGATGCAAAGCATCGTCCGGGCTACTTGCTCCGCTCAGTCGTCGCTTGTTCGCCTATCGGCAGGCATGCGTCTGGCCGTCGTAGCCCCGGTAAGTCCCGGACGTGGCATCGTAGGTGCGGAAGCGGGTGCAGAGCATGACGAGCGTCCGCTCGCGCGGCTTCGAGGCTGACTTTGTTGATTGCACCGGCTTGCTGCGCGCTGCCGTCTTGCTGCGGACAGCGCTTTTCGATGGCCTGGCGGCGGACTTCTGCTTCGCGGCGGGTTTCCTGAGCGCAGCCGTCGGTGTTTCCCCGGTCGGCTTCTGCTCGACAACCGCAGGCTTCGCATCCGGGATGGCCGACGTCTGCTCGACGCTGGCAGGCTTGGCGTCCGCGGCGGCCGGCTTCGCCTCGACGGTTGCGGGCTTGTCCTGTGCAATGGCGGGCTTCTCTTCCGCAGGCGCGGGCTTCTGCTCGGCGACGGCGGGCTTGTCGTCGGTGGCCGCCGACTTCTCCTCGACCGCCGTGGGCTTGTCCTGCGCGATTGCCGGCTTCTCTTCGGCGGGCGCCGGCTTCTCCTCGACCGCGGCGGACTTGTCGTCCGCGGCAGCCGGCTTCTCTTCGCTGGCCGCCGGAGGAGCGGCCGCGGGCTGTTCCTGCGCGGGCGTGGAAGCCTGCGCCGCGGCCGGACCCGGACTGTCCGAAGCCGACGTCTGCGCAAGCGCTTGCGCGCTCATCGCCAAAAACAAAACACAACAAAGAACGCCGGCGCGCCCGGCGACGGCGGTCGAAACAACTGACAAACGCATGGATGGATACTCGGCTAATGGTCCCCATCAATGCTCCACACGCATTTGCGGCAAGTCTGTGGACAGCGCGGCGCTTTCGCTGATGACGATGCGATTTAAGAGCAAGCGTGTGTGCGTGCGGCAACACCGCGCGGAGCGAAGCATGTTGAGCGTGCAGCTATGAAAGGAAATTTTCTCATTTGCAACCAAGGCGAGCTCAGCCAAAGCGAGCGAGCAGGGCGGTTTAGAATTAGATTAGTGTAGCGAGATCTGCCGATGACCGACAATAACAAGGCGGATTACGCCTTCAGCTGATAATCCGCCCTACGCTTGCTAATTAATCGTCCTGCGCTTGCTAGGCCTTCTTCACGAACTCCGACTTCAGATTCATCGCGCCGATGCCGTCGATCTTGCAGGCGATGTTGTGGCCGTCCGAGCCCTCGGTCAGCCGAATGTTCCTGACCTTGGTGCCGCCTTTGACGACCGATGACGACCCCTTCACCTTTAGGTCCTTGACGACGATGACGCTGTCGCCATCGGTCAGCAAATTGCCGTTGATATCGCGGACGCCGGGCTCAGGGGAGGCCTCCGCCGCTGCGGCCGCCTCGGCGCTCCATTCATGCGCGCATTCCGGGCAAGCCCACAGGCCGCGATCCTGATAGGCATGCTCGGAATGGCATGCCGGGCATTTCGTGGCATCGTCCATGATCGGTCCCGTTCCACTCGTAGCGGAGCGCACCGTAGAGTCATGCCCGGGCAAATCAAGCGAAAAGGGAAACCGGAGACGTGATGCCAAGCGGCTTTGCTGCCTAGCTTTGTGAGGTTGAGTGCACTGTCACCGTAATTGCCTAGGAGTTAAGTGCACTGGCACCGTAATGCCCCGGCCAGCGAGTAGGGCGGTTCAGCGAAGCGTAATCCGCCGACTTGGTCGCTTGGAGTGACGGATTAAGTCTTCGGCTAATCTGTCCTAAGCTTGCTGCTAATCGGCCTTGCGAGCTTTGTCGGAATCTGAGGGAGCATCCGCGCGCGGGCGGAACCGAAATGGGTGGTGGCGTTCGTCACTTGAGAGCCATTCTTCCTTTCTCACATGGCCAACGCTGCTACCGTTGCTAAAGGTCTTTATTTTCGATCGAAAACTTAATTGTGATGGCCATCGTCGCGGCTTCCGAGACAGCAGTTCTGTATGAGTTAGGTTGGCCGCCCCTTGTTCGTCAGGCCTAGCGACTCGATAAGTCTTGCCCTCTTCGTTTTCGCTATGCAGAATCAACATTGTGTTACGGAAGGTGGCTTCCTGCCGCTCACCCGCGGTGACGCGTAGCAATTCACTAATCTTATCCGAGGCGCTGCGCTGCGAAAAATAAATGTTCTCGGCTGCGGAGAGCGCTTGTAGCTCATTCAATGCCGATACGTCGGTCTCTTTTTTCATCTCGACGAAGTTCGAGGAGCCTGACATCGTGTAGGCAGCGCGATCATAGGCGATAAATGAAAGCTTCGGACTGAGCGGTAACGAGAATATAGCTCCCGAATTGGATACTCCAAAGTTTCGATTGTTCCACCGTTGCAGATGCAGTCGGTTTGTGAGTACCGATGGGTTGTCGGAAATTATGAAATCAGTCTGGGACGTGTTCAGAACGATCGATATTTTCAGATCGCGCGTGTAGTTCCGCATTTCAAAACCCATCTTCATCGAGATTGCGACGACTTGGTCGTGGGTCAAGTCCAGTTCGTGACGCTGCTCTTGGTGTTCCGCCAAGACTTTGTCCTTGAAGTCATCCTGCTGCAGCTTCATCTCCTCAATTGTCGCCGCGGTACGCCTCCATTGGACAAGCACAAAAAGCATCAGCCAATGTTTTTCACCGCCGTCAGGCATGTGACCCGCCTGCAATTTCTTCAGAATCGACGCGAACTCACCTTCAAGTGAGGCTAAAATGGATTCCATCTGTCCATCGTGACCGTAAAAATAGTCGCGAGAACACTGGCTTTTGACCGGTGCATTCCAAATCGGTCGCTGGCGCGAAATATTGAAGACGTTGATAGCAGCGCCATCGCCCCCCAGTGTGAAGGGGCGGAGGAGGCATCGCGGGACATAATGTTGGTTCTTATTGTGTGGCATGCCGCAAAGTCGTGATAGATGTTCGCATCCTCGTCGGCAGGGGAATTAGCAAGTAGGGCGGGTTAGTAGCGAAGCGTAACCCGTCGACTTGACCGCAAAGAACGGGGTATTGCTGGAGGCACGGCCCGCTTGAGGGAAGCTAAGCGCGCGGCACATCTCTTAGAGCTTAAATTGCGTAATTTATCGGATTAGTCGATGCTGCTTGCAAAGAATTTGTGATCGTGTGGAGACAACATATTAAACCCCACAGCGCCCAAGGGCCGGTTGCGACGATGCCGCCTAAGCGGTCCGATGACACGAAGATTCCTTGATCGATGATCAGGATTCCGTCGATACCAGGATTATCCGTTACGTGCTGTCTGACCGTCTCTGACGTTTTCCAACCTGTATAGCTCGCCACAAATAAGGGAACGTCTGTTGGAGGCGCCATTCCCATAGTTATCGCTGCACCGACTGATTTAGTGAGAGGGCGCAATGCAGCCAGTGTTCTTTGTACCTCTGACCATTGGGAGGGCAAGCTTGATTTTACCTCAATTACAGATGCGATCGATTCGGCAAGATAAAGGCGAGTAGATCCGGCAAATGATGGCAAGGAAGGACCGAAGGGAAACTCGACCACCACATCCAATTGGCCACTTCGATGCCCAGCAACGTCTATCGCGTCACCTGTGCCGAATCTGTAAATTGGCGGCAGAACATTTGCCAGGAAGCCATTGATAAAGGCTTCTCGTTCTGCGCCCTTGGATGCGTTGGACATTGGGGCGCTGGCTTGATGAGCGCCCATTAGTTGAGACTGAATACCTGCCATTCTCGCCAAAACATGTTGGTTTGGCATCTATGTTCTCCAAACGACACCGAGCAGTTGTCAGAAGCGCCAGTAAGGAAAAGGCCGCTCTTTCGAACGGCCTCTCCATTTCTCTCTAAGCTTTGCTGAGTCCCTCACGAACACCCCGTCGTGCTCCCACACGTATCGCACTTCATGCAGGTCCCGTTCCTTACCAGCGTGAAATTCCCGCACTCCGAGCACATCTCGCCTTCGTAGCCCTTGGCCTTGGCTTCCGCGCGGCGTTCGGCTTTGGACGGGGCGAGGGCCACGGCGGCGCTGCCGGACTGGCTCCACTGGACCGCGTCCTGCTTCAGGGCGACCGTGCCTTCGGTGTCGGCGAGGCGGGCGGTCGCGCCGTGGCCGGCGATCGCGGTGATGTTACTGGACGCCCGGGCGTCGGCGTCGCCGCCGCGCATGACGACCAGGTTATCCGTGCGCGAGCGGGTCAGGCCCCTGGACAGATACTTGCTGGCCTGGTGGCCGTCGGACGGCTCCTTGCCTTCCTCGACGCCCTTGCCGATCGCGTCGAAGTTGGACTCGCTGGGGTCGACGTGGGCGAGATCGAATCGGCTCATGTAGCTGACCGCGAGTTCGCGGAACACATAGTCGAGGATCGAGGTCGCGTACTTGATCGAGTCGTTGCCCTGCACGGGGCCGGCCGGCTCGAAGCGGGTGAAGGTGAAGGCGTCGACATACTCCTCCAGCGGCACGCCGTATTGCAGGCCGAGCGAAACCGCGATGGCAAAGTTGTTGATGAACGATCGTAGCGCCGCGCCTTCCTTGTGCATGTCGATGAAGATCTCGCCGAGACGGCCGTCGTCATATTCGCCGGTACGCAAGTACACCTTGTGGCCGCCGACAACAGCCTTCTGGGTGTAGCCCTTGCGGCGATCCGGCATCTTCTCGCGCTCGCGCATCACGACGATGCGCTCGACCAGTTTTTCGACGATCTTTTCCGACACCTGGGCGGCACGCGCCGCCATCGGCTTGTCGTAGTAGGCTTCCACATCGTCCTCGTCGTCATCATCGCTGATGAGCTGCGAGTTCAGGGGCTGGGAGAGCTTCGAGCCGTCGCGGTAGAGCGCGTTGGCCTTCAGCGCGAGCTTCCACGACAGCAGATACGCCGCCTTGCAATCCTCGACGGTGGCGTCGTTCGGCATGTTGATGGTCTTGGAGATCGCACCCGAGATGAACGGCTGCGACGCCGCCATCATGCGGATGTGGCTCTCCACCGACAGATATCGCTTGCCGATCTTACCGCAGGGGTTGGCGCAGTCGAACACCGGATAGTGCTCGGCCTTCAGGTGCGGCGCGCCTTCCACCGTCATCGCGCCGCAGATGTGGACGTTCGCCGCCTCGATTTCGCGCTTGGTGAAGCCGAGCGCCGTCAGCAGGTCGAAGCCGGGGGCCGCGATCGCTTCGGCGGCGACGTTCAGCGTGTCGCGCAAAAAGTCCTCGCCAAAGGTCCACTTGTTGAAGGCGAACTTGATGTCGAACGCGGTCGGCAGCGCCTTCTCGACCTTGGCCAGCGCTTCGTCCGTAAAACCCTTGGCCTTCAGCGTGGAAGCGTTGATGCCGGGGGCGTTGGAGAGCGAGCCGTGGCCGACGGCGTAGGCCTCGATCTCGGCGATATCAGCTTCGCGATAGCCGAGCGCGCGCAGCGCCTCGGGCACCGCCTGGTTGATGATCTTGAAGTAGCCGCCGCCGGCGAGCTTCTTGAATTTCACCAGCGCAAAGTCAGGTTCGATGCCGGTCGTGTCGCAATCCATCACGAGGCCGATGGTGCCGGTCGGCGCCACGACCGTGGTCTGCGCGTTGCGGTAGCCAGAGGTCTCGCCCAGCGCCAAGGCATCGTCCCACGCCTTCATCGCATGCGTAACGATGTCGGCTTGCGGGCAGGAGGCGTGATCGAGCGGCACCGGGTTGACGGCCAGCGCCTCGTAGCCCGACGCGTTGCCGTGCGCGGCGCGGCGGTGGTTGCGGATCACGCGCAGCATGTGCTGGGCATTCTTCTTGTAGCCGGGGAAGGTGCCGAGCTCGGCCGCCATCTCGGCCGAGGTCTTGTAGGCGATGCCGGTCATGACTGCGGTCAGCGCGCCGCACAGCGAACGGCCTTCCTTGGAGTCGTAAGGAAGCCCCATGGTCATGAGGAGACCGCCGATATTCGCAAAGCCGAGGCCCAGCGTGCGGAACTCGTAGGAGAGTTCGGCGATCGCCTTCGACGGGAACTGCGCCATCATCACGGAGATTTCGAGAACGATGGTCCACAGACGACAGAGATGCTCATACGACTCCACGTCGAACCGCTTGGCCGTGGTCGAATAGAACGTGATCAGGTTGGCGGACGCCAGGTTGCACGCCGTGTCGTCCAGGAACATGTATTCCGAGCACGGGTTCGAGGCGCGGATGTCGCCGGACGCCTTGCAGGTGTGCCAGTCGTTCATGGTGGTGTTGAAGTGCAGGCCGGGATCGGCCGAGGCCCAGGCGGCGTGGCCGATCTTCTCCCAGAGCTCGCGGGCCTTGAGGGTCTTGGTGATCTTCTTGTTGGTGCGGCCGATCAGATTCCAGTCGCCATCGGTTTCAACCGCACGGAGGAAATCGTCCTTCAGCGAGACCGAGTTGTTGGAGTTCTGGCCGGATACCGTGAGGTAGGCTTCCGAATCCCAGTCGGTGTCGTAGGTCGGGAAGTCGATGTCCTTGTAGCCTTGCCTCGCGAACTGGATGACGCGCTTGATGTAATTGTCGGGCACCAGCGCGCGGCGCGCGAGCTTGATTTCGCGGCGGAGGGCAGGGTTCTTTTCGGGATCGAAACAGTCGTCGCCCGAGCCTTCGCAGTTGACGCAGGCCTTCAGCACCGCCTTGAGGTGCTTCTGGTTGATGCGCGATCCCGTGACGAGGGCTGCGACCTTCTGCTCCTCCTTCACCTTCCAGTCGATATAGGTCTCGATATCGGGGTGATCGACATCGACCACGACCATCTTGGCCGCGCGGCGCGTGGTGCCGCCGCTCTTGATCGCGCCGGCGGCACGGTCGCCGATCTTGAGGAAGCTCATCAGGCCGGAGGAACGGCCGCCGCCGGAAAGCCTTTCGCCTTCGCCGCGCAGGCGCGAGAAATTGGAGCCGGTGCCGGAGCCGTACTTGAACAGGCGCGCCTCGCGCACCCACAGGTCCATGATGCCGCCCTCGTTGACGAGGTCGTCACCCACGCCCTGGATGAAGCAGGCGTGCGGCTGCGGGTGCTCGTAGGCCGACTTCGACTTTGTGAGTTTGCCGGTGAAGGGATCGACATAGTGGTGGCCCTGGCCGGGGCCGTCGACGCCGTAGGCCCAATGAAGTCCGGTATTGAACCATTGCGGCGAGTTCGGCGCGACCATCTGCTTGGCCAGCATGTAGCGCAATTCGTCGAAGAACGCCTGCGCGTCTTCTTCCGTCGAGAAGTACTTGCCCTTCCAGCCCCAATAGGTCCAGCAGCCGGCGAGGCGGTCGAACACCTGCTTGGCTGAGAGTTCGCTGACGTAGCGCTCGGATTCGGGGAGGAGGGCGAGCGCCTCGGTGTCGGGCACCGAGCGCCACAGCCACGACGGCACGGTCTCTTCCTCGACCTTCTTCAGGCGCGCGGCGACGCCCGCTTTCCGAAAATACTTCTGCGCGAGGACGTCGGAGGCAACCTGCGACCAGAACTGCGGCACCTCGACATTTTCCAGCCGGAACACGATCGAGCCATCGGGGTTGCGGATCTCGGATGTCGTCAGCCTGAAATCGATCCCTGCGTAGGGTGACTGGCCGGATGTGGTGTTGCGTCGTTCGATTCGCATAGGTCGTGCCCCGTCTTCTTTGACCGGACTGCATTCCCGCAAGGTCCGGATGTTATTCGTAAGCGAGCCGCCGCCCCACATTCTCACGCGAAAATGTGGCCCCGACGGCCCGCCAGTTCGACCGGTGGTCCCGGTCCTGTTTTCTGCTTCGCCACCCCAGAGCCCCGATCCGCGCATTGGCGGGAGGACCCTAATCCACACTTACAGGGGCCTTTTCGGCCCGTTTTTACTGTGCCCAAAGCCCCGGGAAATTCCGGGCGGAATTTCCGAGACGGCAGACGAGCCCTCCGCGCATGCCTCAACCGGCAGCGGAGTGCTCCGTTTCGGAACCCCATTTGGGACGACCGGCGGGACCCAAAACTTAAACTCGCGCCGAACAAGATGGAGGCTAGGCCAAACCCGTCCGGCCCGTCAAGAACTAGTGCGAGTTCCTGAATCAAATACTAAATATGGTGGAAAAGGAGGGATAACAGGGGGTGATCCCGCGCCTGTGATGGAGCCAACTATCAGTGAGTCCTCAGGGATTCCCAAGGGAAAAAAATTGTCCCCACCCTGTGGAGCGAGGCTTCTCCCGCTAATCACAGGGCAGGTATTTCTTCGGCCCTGGGGCTTGCGTGTGTGAGACTCACCTCAAGGGTCCGGCGCGGGGAGGGCTGGCATGCCGGCGGACCCGTGGTCGGATGCCCGGATAAGCGGCAGAGTGGCGGCGATTCCATTCCTTGCCGGGCTCCATGTCAGAATCAAAACCCACCACGGGCGCGCGGATTGCGCCCGCGGGCCTGATGTTCCTCGCCATCACCTCCGTTGGCTGGGGCTTCAACTGGCCCGTCACCAAATACCTCCTGAGCGAACTGCCGCCGCTGACCTTGCGCGGCTGCACCGGCGTGGTCGGCGCGATGCTGCTCGCCGGTCTGGCGCTGGCGTCGTCGCAGAGCCTGAGGGTCGAGCGGCATCTGTGGCCGCGGCTGATGATGGCGGCGCTGCTCAACGTCACCGGCTGGATGGTGCTGATGGGGCTGGCGCTGTTGTGGCTGCCGGCGAGCGAGGCAGCGCTGATCGCCTACACCATGCCGGTGTGGGCCTCGCTGATCGCCTGGCCGGTGCTCGGCGAGCGGCCGACAATTCTGCGCACGGTAGCGCTGGTGATGGCGTTCGCCGGGCTCGCCGCCATCATGGGCGGCAACGGCATCACGGCGACCGCCGAAAAGCTGCCGGGCATCGTGATGGCGCTGACCGGCGCGATCGGCTTTGCGCTCGGCACGGTGCTGGCCAAGCGCCTGCCGCTGACGCTGCCGCCGCTCCCGGCCGCCGCCTGGCAGATCGGGCTCGGCTGTTTTCCGATCGTCATCATCGGTCTCGCGGTCGAGACCACGCATATCGAAAAGGTGACGCCGCTCGGCTGGTGGCTGATCGCCTATTCGATCGTGATCCAGTTCTGCGTCGCCTATGTCTCCTGGTTCGCCGCGCTGGCGCGGTTGCCGGCGTCAGTGGCTGCGATCGGCACCATGGCGGTGCCGGTCATCGGCGTGGTGGCGTCGGCGGTTGCACTGGGCGAGCCGCTGGGCGTGATCCAGATCGTGGCGCTGGTGTTCACGCTCGCCGGCGTCGTGCTGGCGACGCGTTCTTGAGCGATTGTAATGCCTGTCGCTTTGCAGTAGGCATCGGGTGGCGTCTGGCATAATGGGTGCCAGGCCAAGCTTCACCTGTGAGAGACGAGTATGGCGCGCAACATCCTGATCCTTGGGGCCTCCTACGGCTCGCTGCTGGGGACCAAGCTCCTGATGGCCGGTCACAACGTGACGCTGGTCTGCCGGAAGAAGACGGCGGAGCTGATCAACCGCGACGGCACAGAGGTTCGCATCAAGCTGCGCGACGAGGCGGTGCATCGCGCGGTCTTCTCGCGCGATCTTCCCGGCAAGCTGGACGCGACCACGCCGCAGGATGTGGATCTGTCGCGTTATGACCTGGTCGGCCTTGCGATGCAGGAGCCGCAATACACCAACCACACCATCCGCGTTCTCATGGTCAAGATCGCGGAAGCAAGACTGCCGTGCCTGTCGATCATGAACATGCCGCCGCTGCCTTATCTGAAGCGCATCCCGGCGCTGGCGGACATGGATCTGGAGGAGGCCTATACCAACGCGCAGGTGTGGGAGCGCTTCGAACCGGGGCTGGTGTCGCTGTGCTCACCCGATCCGCAGGCGTTCCGTCCGCCGGAAGAGGCCGCGAACGTGCTGCATGTCGGCCTGCCGACCAACTTCAAGGCTGCGGCGTTCGCTGATGACAAGCACAACAGGCTGCTGCGCGAACTCGAAGCCAGCATCGACGCGGTGACGCTGGAGGGCAAGGATGTCCCCGTCAAGCTGAAGGTGTTCGACTCGCTGTTCGTGCCGCTGGCGAAATGGTCGATGCTGCTGACCGGCAATTACCGCTGCATCACGCCGAATGAACCGCAGTCGATCCGTGACGCCGTGCACGGCGATCTCAAACTCTCGCAGTCGATCTACGAGCATGTCGACGGCATCGCGCGGCGTCTCGGCGCCGACCCTGCCGATCAGGTGCCGTTTGCAAAGTATGCCAAGGCCGCGGAAAGCCTGCTCAAGCCGTCATCGGCGGCGAGGGCGGTGGCCAGCGGCGCGCCGTTCATCGAGCGGGTCGACCTGCTGGTGAAGCTGGTTTCCGATCAACTCGGCGCGCCCAGCGCCGAGATCGACCGCACGGTGCAGACCGTCGACCAGAAGCTGAACGAGAAGATCGTGACGGGCGGCTCCGGCGCGGCGTGAGGCGGGCGGCAATTGTCCGGCTGCTTTGACAGCGCGCGGCCATCATGGCGTCGCAGTGTCGCCCTTTGACTTGTTCTCCCATGCTGATACTTTGGCCCGGGGAACTTCTGTGAAGTACGCATCGCGCAAACGGATGATCGGCATCGGGGTGGCATGGCTTGCCGCCTATGCGCTTGTCCTGAACGTGATCCTCTCGAGCGTGCTGCACGCGGCGGCAGTGTCTCCGTTGACGTGGGCCGCCGGACACATCCTTTGCGCCAACAGCGCCGATATCGGCGCGGTACGGGACGATGCGGGGAAGGGCGACAAGCGGGCGTCCGTGCACTGCCCGCTTTGCGTCGGCAACCACTCCACCGCTGCCTTGCCTCCACCAACCTTTCCGGTGCTGATCGAGCGCGTGCCTTCGCAGACGGCGTCGGTCGCAGCTTCCAGTGACGTATTCGTCGCGCTGACGAAATTCTCCGACAATCAAGCCCGTGGGCCTCCAGGCCTGATCTGACGTCTGCGATTCCCTAGCTCGTCTTTTCAGATTTGGTGGAGTTCACCGATGTTGCCCGCTTCCACGCGGCGCCGCAGCCTTTTGCTTGCGTCCGCCGCCGCCTTTCTTTCCGTTCCTGCCGCGGCCCAAACCAGTCCGCAATCTCAGTTACCGCCTGTCACCGTCGATGCGCCTCAACAACGACGGGCGGCGGCCATCCGTCCAGCGCAGCCCGCCGCGACGCGAACGGCGCGGGCACGACGCGCCGCGCCGGCATCTGCGCCGCAGGGGAGTACCAACGCGTCGGCGGCAACTGGCCTCGAGACACCGCCGGGCGCCAGCCTGACCGTTCCGACGACCGAGCAGGCGCGCGCCATCATCAACCGCATCCCGGGTGGCGTCGAACTGGTGCCGGATACGGCGTTCAAGAACGGGCCGGCGAATACGGTCCACGACGTGCTCGGCTGGGTGCCGGGCGTCATCACGCAGCCCAAGTCGAACATCGACAACCGGATTTCGATCCGTGGCTCCGGCCTGTCGCGCAACTTCGGCAATCGCGGCATCAACGTCTACATGGACGGCATCCCGATCAACACCGCCGACGGCCTGTTCGACGTCTTCGAGATTGATCCGACCGCCTACCGTTACGTCGAGGTCTACAAGGGCGCGAACGGGCTGCGCTACGGTGCCAATTCGCTGGGCGGCGCGATCAATTTCGTGACGCCGACCGGGCGCGATGCGTCGCCGTTCGAGGCGCGGTTCGACGCCGGCTCATTCGGCTTCGTGCGCGGCCAGGCCAGCGCCGGCGGCGTGAGCGGACCTGCCGACTGGTTCGTCACCGGCTCGGCGCAGCGCGAGGACGGGTTTCGCGAACACAGCAATGGCAACATCGAACGGCTGAATGCGAACATCGGCTATCAGTTCTCGCCGGAAGCCGAGACGCGCTTCTATGTCAACGCGAACTCGTGGCGCCAGCGCCTGCCGGGCGAACTCGACAAGACCACGGCGCTGACCACGCCAAAGGCCGCGGACACCGAGTTCGTGCGGCTGGACCAGCAGCGCAACATCGACTCGGTGCGCGTCGCCAACAAGACCACGCTGCGTTTCGGCGCCACCACCGTCGACTTCGGCCTTTTCACCCACCAGCGCCACGTCGATCATCCGATCTTCCGCTATCTCGACTACTACGTCAGCGATTACGGCGGCTTCGTCCGGGCAACCGACGACCGGATGATCGGAGGTTTCCGTAACCGGTTCATCGTGGGCGGGAATATTCTCGACGGCACGATCGACTATCAGGAGTATCAGAACATCGGCAACGCGGTCAAAGGTCCGCTGGTGACGGATGCACTGTGGAAATCGCAGAACCATTCGGCGTATGCAGAGAACAGCTTCTTCGTGCTGCCGAACTTCGCCTTGATTGCCGGCGGGCAGTTCATGCATGCCGTCCGCGACCAGCAGGATCGCTTCTTCTCCAACGGCGACCAGTCCGGCCGCCGCACCTGGGACATTTTCAGCCCCAGGGTAGGCGCGATCTGGGACGTCGACCCGACGTGGCAGGTGTTTGGAAACATCTCGCGAAGCGCCGAGGTGCCGACCTTCGACGCGAATACCTTCACGACGCCGATAAGCTCCACCGTCGATGCGCAGACCGCGACTACCTACGAGATCGGAACCCGCGGCCGTAGGCCCGACCTCACGTGGGACCTTTCACTCTACCGCGCCGACATCAAGAACGAGTTGCAGTGCCTGAGGACGTCGCCGTTCAGTCTCTGCACTGTCATCAATGCCAACCGCACCGTGCATCAGGGCGTGGAAGCCGGGCTCGGCGTGGCCTTCCTCAAGTCCGTCTTCATGCAGGAGGACCGCCTCTGGTTCAATCTCGCCTACACCTACAGCGACTTCCGCTTTGACAATGATGCGCGCTGGGGCAACAACCAGTTGCCCGGCGTGCCGCCGCACCTGATCCGTGCCGAAGTGCTTTACAAGCATCCAAGCGGCTTCTACGCGGGTCCGAACGTCGAGTGGATGCCGCAGTCCTATTTCGCCGACAACGCCAACAGCCTCACGATAGATCCATACGCGCTGCTGAACTTCAAGGTCGGTTACGACACGGGCGGCCCCGGCTGGTCCGGCTATCTCGAGGCGCGCAACCTGTTCGATACGCGCTACATCTCGACAACGATGACGGCTGAAATCGCCACGCCCGTCTCGGCACTCTTCAATCCCGGATACGGACGGGCAATCTATGGCGGCTTGCGGTACCGGATGTGAGAGGTCTGATCATGACGAAACAATTCATTCTGCGGGAGATCAACATGCGATCCATTTCATTGGCTTTCTCGATCTGTGCCATCGCCAGTAGTGCAGCCCAGGCGCACGTCACACTCGAACGCCAGGAAGCGGCCATCGGCGGTTCTTACAAGGCGGTGTTCCGGGTGCCTCATGGCTGCGGCTCCTCGCCGACGCTGAAGGTGAGGGTACGCATTCCCGACGGCGTGATCGGCGTCAAGCCGATGCCAAAGCCCGGCTGGCAGATCGAGACGATGAGGGGCGAGTACGGCAAAACGTACACGATGTACCACAGCACGGTCAGCGAAGGCGTGAAGGAAGTGGCATGGACCGGGCGTCTTCCGGACGAGCATTACGACGAGATGGTCCTGTCGGTCTATCTGACCGAGGATCTCGTGCCGGGCCGGATGCTCTATTTCCCCGTTGTCCAGGAGTGCGAGAGCGGCGTGAACCGCTGGATCGAAATTCCGGCCGAGGGCAAGACCGGGGCCGATTACAAGGAGCCCGCGCCGGGCGTTAAGCTCCTGCCGAAGAAGTAAGCGGAAGCAGCGATGCGCTGGTTGGCCATTGCGGTAATTTTGATCGCGGTGGCGATGCAGGCCGTGCTTGCAGGACCTGCGCGCGCACACGCGACTCTGGTTTCCAGCGAACCGGCCGACGGCGCCGTCATTCCGGCGGCGCCGCCGCGTCTTACCCTCACGTTCAACGAACCGGTGTCGCCGCTGGCGCTGCGGCTTGTGGTGCCGGATAGCTCGTCTACCGTGGTGCAGGGGACGGCCGAACGCGAGACGTCGCTCGCGATCGCTTTGCCTTCCGGATTGCAAAGCGGCACCCATGTCCTGAGCTGGCGGGTGGTTTCACTCGACGGCCATCCGATCGGCGGGACAGTCGTGTTCTCGATCGGTGCGCCAAGCGCGGGTCCGGGGCCTGCGGGACAAAGCTCAGCGCAACCGGCTGTCGCTGCTGCCTTGTGGGCGCTCAAGGTCGTTTTCTATGTGGGGCTGCTCGCCGGGACCGGCAGCAGCTTCTTCATTGCCTGGTTTGCCGGGGGAGTTTCCGGCGGTGGGCGGACGACGATCAAGGTCTTCTTGCTGGCGGGGCTTGTTGCGACGCCGGTGCTGGTCGGGCTGCAGGGTGCGGACGCGCTGGATCTACCGTTGTCGGGACTGGCAAACCGGACGGCATGGGAGACGGGGTTTAAAACTTCATTCGGCGCAACGGCGATCGCCGCCGCGTGTGCACTGCTCGCCGCTCTTGCGGCACTTCAGACACGACGCGCCCGAGCGCTTTCGCTGTTCGCTGTCGCGATCGCCGGGTTGGCGCTGGCGCTGAGCGGTCACGCCAGCTCGGCCACGCCGCAATGGCTGACCCGGCCGGCTGTGCTCGTACACACAATCTCGGTGGCGATCTGGATCGGGGCCCTTGTTCCGCTCGCTGCGGCGATGCTGAGAGAACCCGCGCCCGCGGGAGGCCTCGCGCGGTTCTCGCGCACGATACCCTGGGCCGTCGCCGCACTCGTCGTGTCGGGCGCAATTCTTGCGGTGGTGCAGGTTGCGGCGCCCGGCGCCTTGCTGACGACCGCCTACGGTCTGATCCTGTGCGCGAAGCTCGGTCTCGTTGCCGTCCTGCTTGTGGTCGCGGCGTGGAACAGGTTTCGCCTGACGGCAGCGGTGATCGCCGGAGCAACGAAGCCTCGCCGCATGCTGGTGCGTTTGATCGGGGTCGAAATTGCGATCGTTTTTGCCGTTATGGGGCTGGTCGCCGCGTGGCGCTTCACACCGCCGCCTCGCGCATTGGTCATCGCCTCCGCGAAGTCAGCCCTCGTCCACATCCACACCGACGCTGCCATGGCGGACGTCACCTTCGAACCGGGCAGGGCTGGAATGGTGCAAGCGAGCATTGTCATCATGAGGGGCGACTTTGGTGGTCTCGACGCCAGGGAGGTGGGCTTGACGCTGGACAACAAGTCGGCCGATATTGAAGCGATCTCCCGGCCAGCGACAAGGGGGAGCGACAATATCTGGCGGATCATGCAGCTTCCGATTCCGACTGGAGGCCGCTGGAACGTTCAGGTCGAAATCCTGATCAACGATTTCGAGAAGGTCACGCTCGAAGGCCGGGTCGACATCCGGAACAGGTAGCGGCTGGCGACATCATTGCGCTATCGACGTCGCGGCTTGCGGCTGGCAGATGCACGCTCGCGCTTGACCTTGGCCGTGCGTTTCGGCGCGGGTGGCGTGCTGCGAGGCCGGCCTGCGCGCTTGGCAGCGGGCTTCACGTCGAGCGGAGGCTCGGGTAGCGGGCCGGGCGGCTGCGGTTGCGTATTGCGGACCGCCTCGGCCAGCATCTGGTACAAGTCAGCCTTGGTCGGTGTGGAGGACTTCGTCATCTGACCACTATTTCTCTTTCGGCTTCGCAGCTTCCCTCGCCAGGCGCTCGGCCTTCAGTCGTTCGTAGTTTTTCCAGAAAGCTTTCCGCTCTATCTCGTATTCTGTTGGTGCGGCCTGCTTGCCGGCGCGCTGAAATGTCGGCGCGTGGTCTCGCCGCGCGTGGTCCTTCCTCAGATTATTGCTCATAGATCACCTCCATTTCAGTGACCCCTGAGACGAAGATATCGCAGCAATGGTCTCCCGCCAGGAAAACTCCCGATTAAGCTTGCCAATTAGGTTTAATCCCGCTGCCTTTCGGAACGATCCTTGCCGGCTGCACTTCGATTGGCGTTTCGCGAGCCTGAGAACGTCTTTGCGGAATATCCGCGGCTGGGCTACTGGAGTACAGACGACAAACAACCGGCTGCCAGGTGAGGCATAGGGGCTGACGATGGGTGGACTCTCGAAGCGCGACTGGCTGGTGCTTGCGCTCTTTGCCTTCGTCACCATAGGGACGGCGGTTGTGATCCTGAACTGGCTGGTAGGCTGAGAGGGCTCCCTTCAGCCGACAGACGCGCCTGCCTTGGCCCGACTCATTCCGAGCGCCAGGATGCGGTGCAGCAGCTTGGTGTAGTCAAGTCCGTCATGCTTGGCTGCCGTCGCGAACTCCTGGCTCTTCGCTATTTCGGGATTCGGATTTGCTTCGATGAAATAGGGCGTGCCGTCGGCGGCGAGGCGGAAGTCGATGCGCGCATAGCCATCGAGCCCCAGTGTCCGGTAGATGCGCTTCGCCGTCCGCTGGATGCGGGCGGCTACCTCGGGCGCGAGGTCTTCGGCCGGCCCGTCCACGATGCCGACGCGTTCCTGGTATTCGGGATCGTGCTTGGCCTTTTCGGTGGCGATCTGCCGTGCGCCCTGGCCGCCCAGGCTGCCGAATTTCAGTTCCCACACCGGCAGCACGCGCAGGCGGTTGTTGCCGAGCACGCCGACATAAAGTTCGCGTCCCTCGATGTACTGCTCGGCGATGGCGGCGGTGCCGAGCCGGTCGTGAACGAAGGCGACGCGCTCTGCGAGCTTCTCGTCGGTATCGACGATGGAGGCTTGCGAGATTCCGAAGGATCCATCCTCGTTCAGGCTCTTGACGATCAGCGGCAGCGCCAGCCGCGCGGGCCGCTTGACCTTGCGGTTGATCGGGAACACGGCAAAGGCCGGCACGGCGATCCGGCGATGGTGCACCAGCGTCTTGGACAGATCCTTGCCGCGCGCGAGGATCAGGCCGCGCGGGTTGCACCCGGTATACGGGATCTTTATCAGCTCGAGATAGCTCGCGATGTGCTGGTCATACGCGGTCGCATAGTGGAACTCCTCCAGCAACGTGTAGACCACGTGCGGCTTGAAGCTCTCGATCTCGTCGCGGATCGGCTTGATCTCTTCCTGCACGCCGAGCGGGCGAACGTCATGGCCGGCCGCGCGCAAGGTGCTCACGACGTCGAATTCGGTTTTCCAGGCGTTGATCTCGCGCGCGGAGTATCCGTCGGTCGAGTCCGGAGGCACGCAGTCCGGATGCATCAGCACGAGAATGCGCAGGCGTCTCATAGCGCGATCCATTTGCGCCGCGACGACGGGCCGAACAGCGCGTGCATGGTCTTGGCCGTCAGCAGGATGGTGAAGTTGACCACGAGTTTCCGTTCGGAGCCGGGAGCACGGAGATCAAGCTCGCGGCAGCGGGAGATCATGTCGTCAAGCACGGCGTCGAGCGTGAGCTGGTTCTCGCCAGTCCATCGCGCGACCAGCTGCCTCACCTGCGCGCGGTGCCGCCTGATGAAGACCGCCGCCGGCTGCGCCCGCCGATGCCTGGGATCGGCGGAGAACAGGCGGGAGAGGTCGCGATCGTACGTCTTCGGTGGCGTGAAGGCGTAGAACGCCTGCTTCTTCTGGTAGTGCTCGCCGAGCGTCTGGCTCAGCTTCGACAGCGGGTCGATACGCTCCCGCGTCATGACCGGCGGCCGCTCGCCGGCAATCTCGGCCATCAGCTCGTCGACATATTCGAGCTTCTTCAGCGCCGGCCAGCCGGCATAGCGTGTCCGCCAGTTCGACCGCGGCCGCAGCCACACCGCAAAGGTTTCGGCGAAATCCTCGTCCGGATGGCTCTGCGCATACCAGCGCCGAAGATGCTGGACGTAACGGCGGCTGGCCGGATTGGGACGGTAGTAGAGCGGGTAGTGCTTCGAGGAGGGGCCGAACAACTGCTGCCAGCGCCGGCGGCGCTGCAACTGGTAGGCGTGCTGCACGGCATGGCCGGTCTCGTGACGAAGGATCGCCATGCACTCCGACCAGGTGCTGCCCTCGACCTCGAGCATCATTTTCTTCTCGAGTTTCATCAGGCGGGGGTGGGCAAGGTAGAACGGGATGGCAATGCCGGGCACATCCGCCGGACTGAACCATTCGCTCGATATCCAGGCGTGCGGCCGCAGCCGGATGCCCCGCGCCTGAAGCTCTTCATGCAGATTGCCGAGACAATCATCGAGCCAGGTGCCGTCGACCGTAACCTTCAGACTGCTGAAGCGTTGCTCGAGCAACTGTTGATCCGACAGCTTCTCCCAGGCAAATTTCCGACTCGGCATAGGTATCTGTTAACCAATAAAACCCAAGCTTGAATGGTGGCATAGGATGCTGCTGGCAACAACCCGCCGGGCCTTGGCGCCACCCCGTCCTTCGGAGACAAGCGGATCGAACCCGTTCGTCCTGCATGGCTGTTTTGGACTCTTTCTAAATTAAACCGCTTCTAAATTGTCGGCCGTGCATCGCCTTGAGAGCGGCCGGAGCGAACTGCATACTTGCGGCAATGAACACATCAATCCAGCGTTGATGCCGCACATCTACCAGCACATCTTCGAGTCGTTTCGCGTCGTCGGTTCTGACGACGGCTCTGTCGCGGATGAATTCGCCGATCAGGCCCAATGGCTGGATTCGCCAGGCTGTCTGTTCCAGCGCAACAACGTCGTGCTGAGCAGCCAGATCCATACCGAAGGGGTCATCAAGGCCGGGCTGTTCATCTCCGTGGTGCTGAAGGGGTCCGGCAGCGGCCGGCCGCGCCGGGGCGGCAGCGGCGTGCATTATTCGGATGACTCCATCGCCGTCATGGCGCTCCGGGAGCCGACGGCCTGGGAGGGCGACGCCCCGCGTGGCGCGCACATGCAGGCTGCCGGCATCGCCTTTCCCGTCGCTTCCCTCGAGCAACTTGGATTGCGCCGTGAGTTCCTCGACCTGTTCAGCGGTCAGGATCAAAACGTCTTCGTCGCGACGCTGCGGGCCTCGCCCCGGGTCAAGGCCCTCGCCATGGAGATGATCTCGCCGGTGGCGGAGGGACGGGCGGCCGAACTGCTGCTGTCGGCGCACGCCACCGAGATATTGGCCAGAGCCATGCTGGCGCTGCGTGGCAACGAGAAGGGCGGCCCGTTCCCGGACCAGAAGCGCCTGCGCCTGCAGGGCCTGGGCGAATTGATCAAATCCGACCTGCGGCACCCCTGGACGATCGCCGAACTGGCGCGGCATGCCGGGCTCGGCCGACGCATCTTCAACGCGCAGTTCCGCCGGATGTACGGCGTCAGCGCGGCCGACTATCTGCGAAAGAGCAGGCTCGACGCCGCCCGCGAAGCCTTGCTGTACCAGGGGCTTTCGGTCACCGAGGCGGGATATTCCGTCGGCTATGCCAATTCGGCGAATTTCTCCACGGCGTTCCGCAAGCATTTCGGCTACGTGCCGAGCCGCTGCCATCGCGACAAGGTTTCCTGACGCTTCCGAAGGTTGCCTGCGCCCGGGCGGAATGTGTCCTGCGGGGAACAGTGACAAAGACTCGTGCCCAACTTGGAAAGCATCAACGCGCGATCAAAGGGTTTTTGCGCAAGCGCAAAGGCACCCGAAAATCAAATCTGATCTCTCAACCATGGGGATAAATTCGAGTCAGGGGTACGATTGCGATGAAGCGTGACTGCGTGAGATCGTCGGCGTGGGGGACGGCGTCGAAAGGCTTTTTCTGCGCGACCGTGTTCGGGCTCGGCATGCAGGCCGGACCGGTTCTGGCGCAATCCGGCCAGACCTTGCCGCCGGTCACGGTCGATGCCCCGAAGCCGCAAGCCGCCCGTCCGACGCAGCCTTCGAGAAGGGCCGCGCGGTCGCAAAGCAGCGCGCGACGGGCCGCGGCGCCTGCGCCACAGCAGGTGGTGGAGCAGGACGTCCGCGGCGGTGACGCTGGGCGCGAACGCGCCAACGGCCCGGTTAACGGGATTGTAGCGCGGCAGAGCGCAACCGGAACCAAGACCGACACAGCGATTCTTGAAACGCCTCAATCCATCGCTGTCATACCTCGGCAGCAGATTGTGCAACAAGGGGCGCAGAACGTCGGCGAGGCTATTCGATATACGTCGGGGACGCAGGGTCAGTTGTACGGCGCGGGGTCCGTGTTCGACACCGAGATCAGGATCCGCGGCTTTATCGCACCGCGCTATCTTGACGGCCTGCGCTTGCCTTACGATTCGACGATCCAGTTCGCTCAGCCAAGGACAGAGGTGTACGGACTCGAACGAATCGAGGTTCTCAAAGGTCCCGCATCGGGCATTTACGGCCAGGCGTCTCCCGGCGGCATTCTCAATATGGTGAGCAAGCGCCCGACCAGTGAGCAGCGCGGCGAGGTAGAGGCACAAACAGGCAGCTTCAATCGGATTCAGGGGGCCTTCGATGTCTCTGGTCCGATCGATAAGAACCGCGAATTTCTCTATCGCTTCGTCGGCTTGGCGCGCGAAAGCGATACGTTTATCGACAACAATAAGGAGCAGCGCTATTTTATTGCGCCGAGCTTCACGTGGCAGCCGACCACCGACACCAGCCTTACAGTGCTGGCCAGCGCGCAGCGGGACCGCCTTAACGGCCAGGTCCACCAATACCTGCCGGCGTACGGTACGCTCCTGGCCAATCCCAACGGTCGAATTCCTGTCGGCACCTACACCGGCGAACCGTCGTTCGACCGGATTGGGTATGACCAAGCCATGATCGGCTATGAATTCAAGCATCGCTTCAATGAGGCCCTTGAGTTCCGCCAGAATATGCGCGTGGCGTCGGTCGACATTGATATGTTTTCGATGCGCAATGCCGGGACGCTCTGCCCTGTCGCAGGCGGCCATGTCGCCTGCTATCTCCCGGGTGTTGTGCCTCCCGTGGATCCGGCGCAACGCATCACTTTGCGCGATGCGAATTTTGTTGGTGGCAGCACGAAGAATTTCGCGATCGACAACCAACTGCAGGCGGATTTCAATACCGGTTGGCTGCGTCACAAGGTATTGGCCGGAATCGACTACCAGACGACCAAGGTCGATACGGACTACCGCGGGAGTGCCCCCGGCTTCCCGATCGATGTCTACAATCCGGTTTATGGTGCGACGCCGCTGCCAACCAAGGCCGGGCTGATACCGTTCATCAACACGTCGACAAACAAGGACCAGCTCGGCTTCTACCTTCAAGATCAGATCAAGCTGGATCGCTGGAATCTGGTCCTGACTGGGCGTCATGATCGTGCGACTGCCGAGACAGCCAACAGGCTGACCAACGTGAATGTCCCCCAGGATGATTCCGCGTTCACCGGAAGGGTTGGTCTTAACTACGTGTTCGATATCGGCTTGGCTCCCTACATCAGCTATTCTACGTCGTTCGAGCCGGTAGCAGGATTGTCGCTGACTTCGGCAACGGGACAACCATTCAAGCCTACGACGGGGGAGGGAATCGAAGCGGGCATCAAATACGCCCCACCCGGCACGAGCATGCTGTTCACCGCTTCGGTATTTGACATGACCCAGAAGAATGTCGTGGTGAACACGCCGACATTTGTTCCGTTCCAGGTTGGTGCAATCCGCGTCAAGGGAGTAGAAGCCGACTTCCGCGCGACCATTATGGACAATTTCGACATCATTGCCGGCGGTTCCCATCTCATACCGACTGTCGAGGAACACATAAATCCTGCCATCGTCGGCAATGATGTTGCGAGCGTGAATCGTGATAGCGCATTCTTGTGGGGCTTCTACAAGTTTACGGGGGGACCGGTCGCCGGCCTTGGCTTCGGAGGCGGCGTCCGATACACGGGGAGCGTCTTCGGCGACGACGCTAACCTGATAAGGGTGCCCGGTTATACTCTGTTCGACGCGGCGCTGACTTACGACTTCAGCTATCTGAATCGTGATTGGCGCGGTCTTCATCTGAGGGTCAATGCCATTAACATCGGCGATACTTACCACGTGACGAATTGCTTCACCGGCCTTGCTTACTGCGCGCTGGGTCAACCCCGCACCGTCCTCGCGACACTGAGCTATCGCTGGGGGGAAACGCCAAAGTCACCGGTGCTTGTGACGAAGTAGCGAACTCGGACGTCGGGGTGCCAGGTGGCTGAATGGCACCGCGGCACCCCATCGGGATAGAGGACAGCCCATTGACCGCAGCGACACGATCCATTCGCCGATGGGGCTTCGTCCATAAGTGGACGAGCCTGATCTGCACGCTCTTCATGCTGCTGTTGTGCATCACGGGCCTGCCGCTGATCTTCCATCACGAGATCGACGACCTCCTGCACAGCGAGGTGAAGCCGGCCGACGTTCCTCCCGGCACGCCCAACGCCAATCTCGACCAGCTGCTCGCCAACGCGCTGGCGAATTCGCCCCTGAAAGTGCCGCACTTCCTGATCTGGGACCGCGACGATCCGAACGTGATGTTCGTGAGCGTCGGCGAGTCCATCACTTCCGACCCCACGAACAACCGCTTCGTCCGGATGGATTTGCATACCGGCGGCTATCTCGACTCGCCCGACGTCACCGGACGTTTCACCTACATCATGCTGAAGCTGCACGTCGACCTGTTCGCCGGGCTGCCGGGCAAGCTGTTCCTTGGATTGATGGGGATCCTGTTCTGCGTCGCCGTCATATCCGGCATCGTCGTCTACGCGCCGTCGATGCGGAAGCTGGATTTCGGCGCCTATCGCGGCCATCGCCCGCGCATCGTGCGCTGGCTCGACATCCACAATCTGGCAGGCATCCTGCTGGTCATGTGGACCCTCGTGGTCGGCTTCACCGGCGTGATCAATACCTGGGCCGACCTCGTCCTGAAGATGTGGCAGTACGGGCAGTTGGCCGAGATGACGGCGCAATACCGCGACCGGCCGCCGCCTGCGAAGCTGACCTCGGTTCAGGCGGCCGTGGACGTTGCGGCGCATGCGGTGCCGGGCATGACGCCGAGCTTCGTCGCCTTTCCTGGAACGGTCTTCAGCAGCAAAAGCCACTACATCGTCTTCCTGAAGGGCGACACGCCGGTAACCTCGCGCCTTCTGAAGCCCGCCTTGATCGATGCGGAAACCGGCAAGCTGACCGA
Source organism: Pseudomonadota bacterium (assembly GCA_023422775.1). Lineage (GTDB taxonomy): Bacteria > Pseudomonadota > Alphaproteobacteria > Rhizobiales > Xanthobacteraceae > Bradyrhizobium. Next base: position 14,379 of record JAFAGM010000106.1, on the reverse strand, counting down.
CAGCCGCGACATGCCCTGGTACGTGACCACCCTGTTCATTTCACAGCCGCTGCATTTCGGCGATTACGGCGGCCTGCCGCTCAGGATCCTTTGGGCGGTGCTCGACGTGCTGACGATCATCGTGCTGGGTACGGGCGTCTATCTCTGGCTGCGCAGGCGCAAGGCCGGTGTCAGCGTCGATCGCGCGATCGCGCAAGGCTCTGCGGCCAATGCCCCTCTCATGTCGTCCTGATGGCTTGCCGTGAGAAACCATCGAACGTTTGGACAGATTTTTGCCGCGCCGATCGTCGTCGGAGTGTTGAGCATCGTCGGCCTTCTTGCGGCGCTTATCGGCGATGGATGGTGGGATGTCGTGTCGTGGCTCACGTTGACGGTTCCGGTCTTGCTGTATGTCTACTTCCTGATGCGACGAAAGCGCGTTCGGCAAGCGTAGAACCTGTAACCGCGCGGCATGGCGGGTATTACGCCCGCCTTCAGCACCTGGTTGAACAACTGGTTGCGCAAGCCGCGCTGTCAGGACAATCGCGATGACGTTCGGCTCCAAATCTTCCCCTGGAGACAAGCCGCAGGGTTTTGCGCTTGCCGGCGACAAGCTCATCGCTGACGAAGCGGCATTGCGTCGCGTATATCCGCAAGTATCGAAGCCGATACGCGACAAGGCGATCGACTACATCGACGAATTCGCGCAGCGCTTCATTTCGCTGTCGCCGCTCTTCTGCATCGGTACTGCCCGGCCGGATGGTCCGGCGGATGTCTCACCGCGTGGCGGAGAACCGGGCTTCGTCCATGTGCTCGACGCCAGGCGGCTCGCGTTTCCGGACCGGCCGGGCAACAACCGGCTTGATACGCTGACCAACCTGGTCCATGCGCCGGCTGCGGGCTTGCTGTTCCTCATTCCCGGCATTGAAGAGACGCTGCGCATCAACGGAACGGCGTCGATCAGCATTCAGGACGACCTGCTGGACCGCTTCATCGTCGGCCGCAAGCGCCCACGTTCGGTCATCATCGTGGAGGTCGCCGAAGTCTACCTCCACTGCAGCAAGGCGTTGAAGCGGTCGGAGCTTTGGAACCCGGAAAAGCACGTCGAGCGATCCACGCTGCCGACCTGGGGAGAGATGCTGCGCAACCAGGGGCGGGCATTTGTCCCGGCGCGGCTGATTGATTTCGTCATCAGGCAGGATGCCAAGCGTAACCTCTATTGAAACTCTGGGCACAGGGCGTCCCGCTTCTCCAACTCAAAGCTGCGCGAATGGCTGGACTGATGTCATCGAACGCAAGCCGCTGCGGCCTCATGCGTGCGCTTTGCCTGGCAAGTCTGCTGCTGGCCTGGGCGGGAGCCGAAGGCGCGGCCATGGCTCTTTCGGAAACGGTGGGAGTGCGCGAAGGTCTGCTGGCCGGTGCACCGGGCCGGAACCCGGGCGTGCGTGTCTTCAAGGGTATCCCATACGCCGCGCCCCCGACCGGCGAGCTCCGATGGCGGCCTCCGCAGCCGCCGCAACCATGGCAGGGCGTGCGCGCGGCGAACAGGTTCTCGCCGGTGTGCACGCAATCGCCTCGCGAGCCCGGCTCTTTCTATCAGGTCGAGTTTGTGCCCCGGCCGCTGGTGTCTGGCGAGGACTGCCTCTACCTGAATGTATGGACGGCGGCGGTCTCCGATCGCGAGCGTCGACCTGTCATGGTGTGGCTGCATCCGGGGGGATTCGTTTGGGGTTCGGGCGCCGATCCCGCTGTTGATGGCGAAGCGCTCGCCCTGCAGGGTGTCGTGTTGGTGACGCTGAACTACCGTATCGGAGCGTTGGGCTTCCTGGCACATCCTGAACTCAGCGCCGAATCCGACCGTCGGACCTCGGGCAATTACGGCCTGCATGACCAGATTGCGGCGCTGCGCTGGATTCGAGACAATATAGCCGCTTTTGGCGGCGACCCCGGCAACGTCACCATATTCGGGCTGTCCGCCGGCGCCATCAGCGGCCACGTTTTGATGGCATCGCCGTTGGCTCGGGGAATGTTCCATCGCGTCATCGCGCAAAGCGGATCGGCATACGCCATGCGCGCACAAGTCCCGTTAGCCGAGGCCGAGGGAGCCGGACTGGCCTTTGCCAAGGCGGCGGGCGCGACGACGTTGCAGGCCTTGAGAGCGGTCCCCGCCGAGGACTTGCTGAAGGTACCCCTGAGAACTTTACCGAGTATCGACGGCTGGCTGCTGCCGCGGGATGTCGGCACTATCTTCCGCGAGGGACGGCAGAACGACGTCCCCCTGATGGCAGGCGGCACGAGCCGCGAAGGTTCCGCCATGCCTGGCGGGAGGATGTCGGTGGCACAGCTTCGCCAAATGGCGGACCAGCAGTACGGCGAGCGTGCGGGAGACTTCCTGCGCCTCTATCCCCACAACACCGATGCACAAGCCTGGGACGCCATGGTGACCAGCCTCAGCGACCGGGTGCATTGGGCCGCCCGAACGTGGGCGCGCGAGCAGGCGGCAAGGGGCGCGAGCGCGGTGTATCTCTACACCTTCGATCGCGCGCCGCCCGGACGCAACAGCGAGTTCTACGGTGCCTACCACATGTCGGACATCGTGTACGTGTTCGACAACCTTTGGGCGATCGACCGTCCGTGGGCCGATGCCGACAAGCGGCTCGCGCGAACGATGTCGTCCGCCTGGGTGAGATTTGCGCGCACTGGAGATCCGAACGGACCGGGCTTGGACTATTGGCCCCGCTACGACGAGAAGATGGATCAGGTGATGGCGTTCGGGGAGCGCAGTCAGGTGCGGAGCGGCGCGCGCGACGCTCAGGTTCTACGCTTTTTCGACCATGACCACGAAGTGAACGCTGGGCCGCCGCGCCCACGCTGATCGGCGGTCGTTCGAGCGATTCTTACTGGCGCAGCCGCTGCCATCGAAATCCAGTCGGTGCATAATGAAAACATTGTGCAGGTCCTTGATGCCAGGGCGCCTTTATCGAGTTTTCAGCAGGAGCCAACGCAAAATGGTGTTCGACTTCGTTCGGCGTAGTTCACTCGCATCGATCTTTTCCATTTTTGCCTGCGCGCTCGTGGTTTCAGGTCCAGCGAAGGCGCAGGGAAACCAATTTCAAAAATTGGTGGGTACCTGGAAAAATACCAGCACCGATGTCACCATCGTCATCGGCCAGGATGGGTCGGTTCATAGTCAGGATGGCGGCCTCTCCGGCACAATGCAGGGATCGGTTGGAGGTGGCAGGACCTTTGTGATCCAGGGAAGGCGCAGTGATCAGTCACCCGCCGAGTGTGCCTATGACATCAGTTTTTCGGAAGACAAGACCAGCGACTGGGATTTGACAAAAGAAAGCCCGATAGGTGCCTGCCTCAAGGGTGGCCGCTTCGTGAAAGTCGACTCCCCAAGTCGCGGTGAGTTGAAATTTCCAGATGGCCAACATTATCGGGGGGAAATCCGCGATCGCCTGCCAAATGGCCAAGGCACCATGACGTTCAGTGATGGTCAGCGCTACGACGGCGAATGGAGTGATGGCAAAAGGAACGGCGAAGGGGTCCTGACATTCCCGGATGGCAGGCGCTACGAGGGCCAGTGGCGGAATGACCAAAGGAGTGGGCAAGGCATCGAAGTTCTGCCCGACGGCGCGCGCTACGACGGCCAGTGGCAGAATGATAGCAAGAACGGAAATGGCGTTTATACCTGGCCAGATGGCCAGCGCTACGACGGCCAATGGAGCGATGGCAAGAGGGAGGGGCATGGCAGCATGAACTTCTCAAATGGCGGCCGATATGACGGGCAATGGCATAATGATCATAGGAGTGGGCAAGGCATTGAAGTTATGCCCGACGGTGCGCGCTACGACGGCCAGTGGCAGAATAACAATAAGAACGGCTATGGCGTTTATACCTGGCCAGACGGCCAGCGCTACGACGGCCACTGGAGCGATGGCAAAAGGAGCGGCCAAGGCAAAATGACATTCTCAGGTGGCAGACGCTACGAAGGCCAGTGGGACAATGACCAGAGAAGTGGGCAAGGCATTGAGGTTCTACTCGACGGCGCGCGCTACGACGGCCAGTGGCAAAATAACAGCAAGAACGGAAATGGCGTTTATACGTGGCCAGACGGGCAACGTTACGACGGGGGATGGAGCGATGGCAAAAGGGATGGCCAGGGTGTTTTGCGATTCCCGGATGGCAGGCGCTATGACGGGCAATGGCATAATGACCAAAGAAGTGGTCAAGGCATTGAGGTTCTACCCGACGGTACGCGCTACGACGGCCAGTGGCAAAATAACAGCAAGCACGGCCACGGCGTTTATACGTGGCCGGGTGGCCAGCGCTACGACGGCCAATGGAGCGGTGGCAAAAGAAACGGCGAAGGCAGTATGACGTTCTCGGATGGCAGGCGCTACGAAGGCCAATGGCGAAACGGCACGAGAAGCGGCCCCGGCGTCATGGTATGGCCAGATGGCCAGCGCTACGACGGCCAATGGAGCGATGGCAAAAGGAGCGGCCAAGGCAATATGACATTCTCGGATGGCATGCGCTACGAAGGCCAGTGGCGCAACGACACGAGAACCGGCGACGGCGTCATGATATGGCCGGACGGCCAGCGCTACGGCGGGGAATGGAGCAATGGCAAGAGGCATGGCCAAGGCATTTTGACATTCTCAGATGGCAGGCGCTACGAAGGTCAGTGGCGCGATGACTCGAGAACCGGCGACGGCGTCATGATATGGCCGGACGGCCAGCGCTATGATGGGCAATGGAGCGATGGCAAAAGGGATGGCCAAGGTGTTTTGAGATTTTCAGATGGCAGGCGCTATGACGGGCAATGGCTGGATGACAAGCGAAGCGACCGCGGCGTTATGACATGGCCAGATGGCGGGCGCTACGAAGGCCAATGGCTGAGTGACAATATGAATGGTCGCGGCGTTTATACGTGGCCTGATGGCCAGCGCTACGACGGCCAATGGAGCGACGGAAAAAGGGACGGTCAAGGTGTTTTGACGTTGTCTGATGGCAGGCGCTACGACGGACAATGGCGTAATGACGCGAGAAGCGGCCACGGAGTTATGACGTTCTCGAATGGTGGACGCTACGACGGGCAGTGGAGCGATAACCAAAAAGACGGCCAAGGTATCGAACTCTACCCGGACGGGTCCCGCTACGACGGGCAATGGCGAAATGGCAAAAGAGACGGCCGTGGTATTCTCACATGGCCTAACGGCGTGCGATACGATGGACGATGGAGTGACGACAAACGCCTGGATTGAACGCTCCGCACGTTGGTGAAGTCCTCTCAGCCGCGGACGCTGGCTCGGGTTGCCTAAGCCGCGCCGCCATTGAGCGCACGCCGGATCATGTCCGCCAGTTGGGACTTTCGATAGGGCTTGGTCAGCAGCAGCACGCCGGGGTCGAGGCGGCCCTGATGCACGATCGCGTTGTCGGTATAGCCTGACGTATACAGCACCTTGATGCCGGGCCGGCGCGCCGCGACCTGTTCGGCGAGTTGCCGTCCGCTCATGCCGCCGGGCATGATGACGTCGGTGAACAGCAGATCGAACAGCTCGCCGTCTTCGGTCAACTTCATCGCCGACGGACCGTCGGCGGCGGCGAGCGTCCGGTAGCCGAGGCTCTGCAGTTGGGAGGTGACGAATTTGCGCACCAGCGCGTCGTCTTCCACCACCATGATGGTCTCGCCGCCGTGTGCGAGCGGCGCCGCGGGGGCAGGGGCCATCTCGGCCTGGCCTTCGGCCGGCGGCAGATAAAGCCTGATCGTGGTGCCGTGGCCGACCTCGCTGTAGATCCGGATGTGACCGCCCGATTGCCTGACGAAGCCGTAGACCATGCTCAGCCCGAGGCCCGAGCCCTTGCCGACCTCCTTGGTGGTGAAGAACGGCTCGAACACCTTGTCCTGTATTTCCTGGGACATGCCGGAGCCGGTGTCGCTCACCGCGAGCATTACGTAAGGGCCGGGCCGCACGTCGGGATTGGCCTGCGCGTAGGCTTCGTCGAGCACGACGTTGCGCGTCTCCAGCAACAGCTTGCCGCCGTTCGGCATCGCGTCGCGGGCGTTGATCGCCATGTTGAGCACGGAGTTGGCAAGCTGCGAGGCGTCGACATGGGCGGTCGCCACTTCCTGCTCGAGGATCGAGTTGATCTCGATCTGTTCGCCGAGCGTCGGACGAAGCAGCCTTGCGATATCGAGCACGGTGCCGTTGATGTCGACATTGCGCGGGCGCAGCGGCTGGCGGCGGGCGAAGGCAAGCAAATGCTGGATCAGTTCGCTGCAGCGTTCCGCAGCCTGGTCGATCAGCTCGGCCGTCTTCTGCAGCGCCGGCTGATCCTTGAGGCTCGTGACCAGCGTTTCGGTAGTGCCTGTTATCACCGTCAGCATGTTGTTGAAGTCGTGCGCGACACCGCCGGTGAGCTTGCCGATGGCGTCCAGTTTCTGCGACTGCAGGAGCTTGTGTTCGGTTTCGCGCCAGGCGGTGATGTCGTGGTAGACCAGCGCCGCGCCGGCTATGGCGCCCGAGGTGTCGCGCAGCGACCGGCCGCTGACCACGATATGCATCGGTGCGCGATCGTCCGTGGGACGGATGAAGATTTCCTGCTCGTCGAACGTCTCGCCGCGCAGCACCTGCGCCGAAGGCATCTCTTTCGGCTGCAGGCGCGTCACGCCGTCGGCATGATAGGCGACGCTCAGGCTCGCCAGTTGCCGGGCGTTCATGCCGCGCTGGTAGCGCAGCATCCTCTCCGCGGCCGGATTGGCAAGCAGGATGTCTCCCTCGGGATCGAGGACGAGGACCGCCTCGGCCATGCTGTGAAAGGTGCTCTGCAGCACCGCGGCCGAATGCCTGAGCTCCGCATGCGCGGCTACCAGATGCTCGGTGCGCTCGGCGACGGCCGCCTCCAGCGCCTCATTGGTCGCCTTGGTCGCGGAGAGCGAGTCCTGCAATTCGCGCCGCGAGCGGCGGCCGGACGCCACGAGCGCCGCGGCGAGGATCAGGATCAGCGCGACGCCGGCAAGATCGATCGCCAGCAGGACACGTCCGCTGACTTCCGATTCGACGCGTCTGGCCGCAAGCTGCCTGCGCGCTTCCGCCACGGACTTTTCAAGGTTGCCGGCAATCGCGGCCGTCGCCGCGCGATCTTCGCGGCCGACGAGCGCCACGATGCCGGCGTCGTCGCCGGCATTGCGCAGCCTGATCAATTCGCCATTGAAGGCGATCTGCCGCTCCACCAGCGCCCTGGTCTCTTCGATCAGTCGCTGCTCGCCGGGACTGTCACGGACGGTCTCGATCAGGCGGTCCAGCGCCGGCAGGATCGCGCCGCTGATATTCTGATATTCCGTCGCGAACGCCTGATCGCCGGTCAGGGCGAAGGAGCGGGCCGTGCTTTCGGCCCGGTGCAGCAGCGGCCGCATGTCGGAAATCTTGCCGAGCACCGAGAGCGCGTGGTCGACGGAGGCGGTATCGGGCCGCGACTTGATGTCCAGACCGATCGAGGCAGCGCCGATGGCAAGAAGGATCGCGAGGCCGGTTCCGAGAATGATTCGCTGCGAAGGCATTGCGACGTGTTATTTCATTTCGGGAGGCGCGCGGAAGCTTCCGGACTGGTGATGCATTGATTGACGACGGTCAACAGCGCGTCCTGCGTGAACGGCTTGCGCAGGCAGCATGCCGCGCCGAGCTCGATGGTCATCCGCAGGAAATCCGGCGCGCGCTCGGCGTTGGCGAAGGCGTAGCCCGACATCGCGACGACAGGCACGTCCGGCCTGCGTTCGTGGAACATCCTGATCGATTCGAAGCCGCGCATGTGCGGCATGAAGACGTCGACCAGCATCACGTCGAAATCGGCGGCTTCGAGCGCGCGCATGCCCGATTCACCACCGTCGGCAACGGTGACCTCGAAACCCTTGCGCGTCAGACAAACCTCGATGGTCTTGCAGACCAGCGGGTCGTCATCGACCACGAGAACGCGCGGCACGATGCTTCCTTCTTCCCCAGGGTGGCGCCAGGCGACTCGCACATCCCATGCGACGATTAAGTCGAAAAGCCGACGGATCGTCTGTATGATAAAGTGCATATGTGGATTGCAGTGCGCGCGATTCCGTGGCGCTCTCTTTCAGAACAAGAACAATTGCACCCAAGGTTGCGGATCCAGGCCTGCCATGCCTTCACTCAGTCACGCCCGACGCGGCCGATTGTCGCCGTTCGGGCTCACCATGCTTGCGGTCACGTCGGTGGGGTGGGGCCTCAACTTCCCGATCATGAAACATCTGCTGACGGAATGGCCGCCTTTGTCCTCGCGCGGCCTGTGCGGCGTCGTCGGAGCTGCGGCGCTGGCGTTGTTCGCGCTGGCGCGGCACCAGAAGCTCGCCGTCCCCCGGGCGATGTGGCTGCGGCTGCTGCTGGTCTCGATGCTGACGATCGGCAGTTGGGCCGCCTTCATGGGGCTCGCGCTATTGTGGCTCAGGGCCAGCGAGGCCGCGGTACTCGGAATTTCAATCCCGGTCTGGGTGGCGTTCCTGGCATGGCCGATTCTCGGCGAACGGCTGTCGCCGCTCCGCGGCATCTCCCTGACGATAGCTCTCGCCGGCATCGTCGTGCTGATCGGCGGCAACGGCTTCGAGGCCAGTATCGAGAAGCTGCCGGGCATATTATTCGCTCTGGTAGGCGCAGTATGTGTCGCACTGGGCACCGTGCTGACCAAGCATTTCCCACTGGCGATGCCGCCGTTGTCGCTGGCCGCCTGGCAGATAGGCCTTGGCTGCCTGCCGATCGCGATCGTAGGCCTTGCGGTCGAGCAGCCGCATGTGTCGGCGCTTTCCTCGATCGGCTGGGCATCGCTGCTCTACATGACGCTGGTCCAGTTCTGCCTGTGTTATGTCTGCTGGTTTGCTGCGCTGGAACGGCTGCCGGCAGCGACTGCCTCGATCGGCACCTTGCTGGTGACGGTCATCGGCGTGCTCGCAGCGGCGGCGATGCTGCACGAGCCGCTGGGGCTGCGCGAAATTGTTGCGCTCGTGTTTACACTCGGCGGCGTTGCGGTGGCGATGCGGTCGTAAAATGAAAAGGGGGCGGCGCACCGCAATGCGCCGCCCCCTTCGGGCTCACGAAATCATGCCGTTACGGGCAGGGGTGTCGCTTCCCGTCGTAGCCGAGATAGGTCCCCGACGCCGGGTCGTAGGATTTGAATCTCTGCATGCAATACGCCACGGAATCGCCGTCGGCCGGAGCAGGCGCTACGGCAACCACGGGCTCGTCGTCGTAGTATCCGTCGTCGTAGTAGTAGGAGTTGCCGTAGTAGGGGCTGCCGTAATAGCCGTAGCTGGACCCGATGCCCGCGCCGATCGCGAAGCCCGGCCAGAAGCCGCCGCCGCGGCGATGGTAGTGACGGTAGCCGCCGCCATGATAATGGCGACCGCCTCCCCAATTTCCGCCAGCTACGGCCGCGCCGCCGCCAGGCACAGGACGGCCGACGACCGCGCCGGCGCCTGGCCGCATGCCGCCGCCTGCGAAACCGCCTCGGCCACCGCCACCTCCGGGCACCATTGCGGGGCCGCCGCCGCCGCCACCGGCTCTAAAGCCGCCCCCGCCACCACCGGCTCTAAAGCCGCCGCCGCCGCCACCAGCCCTAAAGCCACCACCGCCGCCCCTCATGCCGCCGCCGCCGCCAACGCTGGGAGCAGCCGCGGCACCACCACCACCGGCCCCGGCCCTCATCTGGGCCGAACTTTGGCTCGGCACGACCAGCGGCAACACCAGCGCCATTGCGGCGGCCGTACTCAACACTTTCAGATTAATCATCATTGGCTCCATATGCGGGATGTAGGTCCTAACCCCCCGCAGCAAGGGAGGTTCCCGAGCCGCGCACCTGTCGTGCGCATGCCGATCCTGCCCGGCGGGAACTGTATGCGAGATGAACGGAATGCGTTGGTTCCTCGGCAACGGGACACCGAAATCCGGCGCCTGGCGCGCCGGCCTATCGGCCGGCCCTGCGTCTGGACATTCCGGCCTGCCGATGGCATCAGAGCGAGACGTATTCTCGAACCGGCCGAGCCCTTATGAAGCAGTTTCTGCTCAAGTTTTTCACCTGGTGGAACGGCCAGACGTTCGGCACGCAATTTTGGACGTGGCGATTCGGCGAACTGGTCGGCGAGGACGAGCAGGGCAATCGCTACTATCGCACCAAGGGCCGCAAGATCGATCCGACGCTGGGTTTTGAGCGGCGCTGGGTGATCTACAATGGCTACGCCGAGGCAACACGGGTGCCGCCCTCATGGCACGGCTGGCTGCATCACACCGTCGATGTCGCCCCGACCGAAGAGAGCTACACGCCGCGCGAGTGGCAAAAGCCGCATATCCCGAACATGACGGGCACGCCCGCGGCGTATCGTCCCTCCGGCTCGACGCTGGCAAGCGGCCGTCGCCCCAAGGCGACCGGCGACTACCAGCCCTGGACGCCCGGAAGCTGAGATCCTCTTCGTCGCCGGCGCGGTGAAGCCGCGTCAGCGTGTCGCTGCGTCTCGGCATCATCTTCCTGTGAATAGCGGGATCAGCGGGTACAACCATTGCTGGCAGCTTGTGCTCTTCGCATCGCTGAGGCTCAATTGGGGGCATCTTACGGAGATGGGAAGCCATCGCGTCGGTGTCGGGCTCCAGTTCGCGACTGCCCCGACGAGCAGCGGCACCCGATCAGGAAAGGGCCGGGAGATAGGCCCCCGGCAAAAGCGGTCCTGAAATCGCCCGCCAATGTGGTGCTGTCGTAGGACAGGAAGGGCCGTCTGGGAAGCCAGGCGGCCTTTCTCTTGTCTTCAGTTCTCGTGTCCCGGACGCGGTGCAGCGTGCAACGCTGCTCCGCAGAGCCGGGACCTGCCGCGCGGGTGGGTCCCGGCTCTGCGTCGCGTCACTTTCGTGCCGCGCCGCGTCCGGGACACGGCGGTTACCCCAGCCGCGCAGCGGCGCGGTCGATCATTTCGGTGCGGCGCACCTGCGCTGCTGCGATCCTGTCCTTCATGAGGGCGAGTACCTCCGGCGGCGCGGTGTCGGGCGAGCCGGAATTGAACGGCGGCGCGGGATTGTATTCGAGCCGGAGCTGGATCGCTTCGGCGGTCTTCCGGTCGTGCAGCAGCGACACCAGCGTCAGCGCGAAATCGATCCCTGCGGTAACGCCGCCGCCGGTGACGCGGTTGCGGTCGACGCAGACACGGGTCTTTGTCGGCGTAGCGCCGAAGGCGCTCAGGAAATCCATCGCGGTCCAGTGCGTCGATGCGTGGTAGCCCTTCAGCAGGCCGGCGGCGCCGAGCACCAGCGATCCCGTGCAGACCGAGGTGATGTACTTCGCACCAGGCGCCTGCTGGCGCAGGAAGGCCAGCATCTCCTCGTCGTTGATCATGTCATCGGTGCCGAACCCGCCGGGCACGCAGATGACGTCGAGTTGCGGACAGTCGGCGAAGGTCGTGGTCGGCGTCAGCACCAGCACGCTGTCGCTCGCGACCGGCTCGATCCGCTTCCAGACCAGATGCACCTTGGCGCCGGGCAGGCTGGAGAACACCTGCAGGGGGGCGGTGAAGTCGAGCTGGGTGACGCGCGGGAACAGCACGAGACCGATCTGAAGCGGCGTGGGCGTCTCTGACGGCGCAGACATCGTGACCTCCAAATTTGCCTTGCAAAATTTGCCTTGACGAGACGTATCCTGCCATGCTGGCCTCTAGTCCGAAATGGCATATTTCCCTCATTTTGGGACATCGAGCCAAAACGGACCTGAAGCAAAAGCGGGCCTGCAGCATGATCGGCGTTCTCGTGTTTCCGGATTTCCAGTTGCTCGATGCTGCCGGCCCGATTTCGGCCTTCGAGATCGCGGAACGGTTTGCGCAAGGCGCGCCCTCGATCAGGGTTCTGGCGCTGACGCCGGGACCGGTACGCTCGTCGTCGGGCGTCGAGATCGTCGCGCGCGGATTGAAGTCGTCCGGTGCGATCACCACGCTGGTCATCGCGGGCGGCGAGGGCGTCCGGCAGGCGGCAAGCTGCGCGAAGACGCTCAATTTCGTGCGCACCATGGCGAAACGCGGCGTCCGCATCGCCAGCGTCTGTTCAGGCGCCTACATCCTCGCGGAAGCCGGTCTGCTCGATGGCCGCCGCGCCACCACGCACTGGCAGCGCACGCGGCATTTTCTGAAAGCCTATCCGCAGGTGAAGCTCGAGCCCGACCGCATCTTCGTGCGCGATGGTGACGTCTGGACCTCGGCCGGGATATCGGCCGGCATCGACCTGTCGCTGGCGATGATCGCGGAAGACTATGGCGACGAGATCGCGCAGCAAACTGCAAGGCAACTCGTGCTCTATCACCGCCGCAGCGGCGGCCAGTCGCAGTTCTCCTCGCTGCTGGAATTGAAGGCGCCGAACGGCCGGTTCGGGCCGCTATTGGCCTGGGCGCGCGAGCATCTCGACGCGCCGCTGACGGTGGAGGATCTCGCCGAGCAGGCCGGCATGAGTTCGCGGCATTTCACCCGCGCCTTCATGGCCGAGACCGGCACCACACCGTCGAAGGCGGTCGAGCGATTGCGCATCGAGGTGGCGCGGCAGCGCGTGCAGTCGTCCAGCGAGGCGATAGAACGTGTTGCCGAAACCACCGGCTTTCGCGATCCGGAGCGGATGCGCCGCGCCTTCATCCGCGCCTTCGGCCAGCCGCCGCAATCGCTGCGCAGGGCCGCCCGCTCCGTTTGAACTCGGCGATCGGGTTCCAGAATTAACCCGCAGCGCGGACATCAAGCTTAACGAGCAAGCTTAACGCACGAGTCCGGTTGTGCGGCCGCTCAAGGCTGATCAGAGTCCGCCGCAGCGGCTTCCCAACCTTCAAGCAAGAAAGCGACAGTCATGATGCAGTCAACGATCGGTCAGGTACTGACGAATATCGAACGCGAAATCCAGGCCGAGGTTAACAATAGCCGCCAGCCGCCTCAGCCAAGCCCCATTGATTTCGTGACGCCGATGACGGTGGCGCCCGCGATGGCGATGCCTGACTACGTCGAGCATCGCGATGGAGTAACCGAGATCGGCAGGCTGTCGGCCGAGGCCGTCGCCCGCGAATACGAGGCCGCGGCAAAGGACATCGAGGCGCTGGGCGCGGAGCTGGTCGAGCGCGTCAAGCAATGCGAGACGATGAGCCGCGATATGCTTCGCGTGACGGACGAGCTGAAGGAAACCGCGAACCGCTACCGCGAAGAGGCCAAGCGCGTCTTCGTCGAGATTGAAAGTTGCTCGAAGATGACGTCGGAGGTCAGCAAGATCTGCGGCGAGCTCCGCGACAGGATTGCTCCTCCGGCCGCGGCGGAAAAATCAAAGGGGAAAAAGGCGCGGGCCGCAGTCTAGTTTGGCGCCGGGCGCTCGCCGCCTAGGCGCGGAAGAAGATCAACGTGACCAGCGCGAACACCGGCAGCAACACGCATCCGGACCAGAGCATATAACCGAAGAAGCTCGGCATCTTGACGCCCTGCTGCCGCGCGATGGCGTAGACCATGAAGTTCGGCGCGTTGCCGATGTAGGTGTTCGCTCCCATGAATACCGCGCCCGCCGAGATCGCTGCGAGCGTCAATGCGCCCTCCCGCATCAACACCTCGGCGCGTCCGCCTGCCAGTTCGAAGAAGACGAGATAGGTCGGGGCGTTGTCCAGGAACGAGGAGAGCGCGCCCGTCAGCCAGAAATAGGCCGCGACGTTGGCACTGCCGTCCGCATTCGTCACCATGGCCACCAGCGGTGCGAAGGCGCCGGCACTCCCGGCGCGCAGCATCGCCAGCACCGGGATGATGGTGACGAAGATGCCGGCAAACAATGCTGCGACCTCGATGATCGGGGACCACGAAAATCCGTTCGCGAGGTGGCTCCGTCTCGGCGTGGTGAAGAACGACACCAGGGTCACCACGACCATTGTGGCGTCGCGAAGCAGGTTCTGGACGGCGAGTTCGGTCCCCAGAACGGTGAATGTACCAAGCTGCAACTTCGCGCTGAGCAGGATGGCGGCGATGATCACGCCGCCCAGCAGCATGTTGAGTCCGCCAGTGATGCGGATGGGTTGGTCCGGCGTGGGATCAACTCGCGTGTGTCCCTCGCGCCTGTAGATGATCGAGTCCAGCACGAAGAAGACCGTCAGCACGATGCCGACCGTGAACAGCGTCTCGGGAAACAGATGCTGCGTCGTCCAGAAGAAATTGACGCCCTTGAGGAAGCCGAGAAACAAGGGCGGGTCGCCGAGCGGCGTGAGCGAGCCGCCGATATTCGACACCAGGAAGATGAAGAAGACGAACACATGGACGTTGTGCCTGCGGTCGTCGTTGGCGCGCAGCATCGGGCGGATCATCACCATGGAGGCGCCGGTGGTGCCGATGAAGCTCGCAAGCAC
>JAFAGM010000079.1 GCA_023422775.1 Pseudomonadota bacterium | reverse complement strand
GCGCGAGGTGAGCGCGGTTCGCTCGGTCTCGCTCAACGGTTCCGGCGCGAAACGACCGCCATCGCAGAGCGCGGCGATCGCCTCCGCGTTCATCCCCCGCTCGAGCTTGAGCATGCCGAGAACACGCGCGCGCGCCGTGTCCGCGTTCATGAGCCAGGCGCTGGACGCCCGCCGCCGCAGCACGTCCCAGATCAAGCCGGCAATCGCCGCACGGTCGCCCGATCCGGCATAGCGATGCGCGGTGCCCCACTCCTTCAGCGCCTTCGCCGCGGGAACGCGTTGCGCGTCGATGGTCTCGATCAGTTCGATGGCTGCGGACAGCCGGGCAGCGGGGGTCATGATGGCTTTCTAGATGAGCAGCAGCAGTTTCAATGCGAAGTAGATCCACATCGCCAGCAGCACCAGCACGCCGGCGAACCAGGCCATGCTGCGCTGCTGGATGTTGTTGGTGGTGACGAAAATGCCGGCATGGGCAAAGCGCGTGACCACGAACACCCAGGACATCAGCACGATGAACAGATCGGCGCGGCGCAGCGGCAGCGCCAGAGCGATCAGGAAGAAGAACAAGACCGGTACTTCGAACTGGTTGGAGAAGCAATTGCCGACCTGGGCGGCGCGGGCCGGATATTTCGGCTGCCCCGCCGCGATGTCCTTCAGGCTGGTTTCCCGGGCCTTCACCGCGCTGGTGCGGGCCCTCACCATCCACAGCAGCAGGAAAAAGGTGAGCCCGACCTGGACGAAGACCGGCAGCAAAACCATTTGAACCGACATCAGAATCGCCCCCAGGCCAATGTGAAACTTCAAGTTCATAGCGGTGGGCCAGCCGCCTGACAAATCCGCCGCAGATCCCGGTTGAATCGCGACGCGAGCCCGGATCACCAAGTATCGAGAATTCCGATGGTTCTGGTCCCGGCCCGAAGTATCGCGCGAGCAGGCGATGAACTCACTCTGATCGCCGTTTTGGTTGGGCAGTTCCGCACGCCACATCGCGTTTGACGGGAATATCCAGCGCTCTACTGTGTCCTTGAAGGTTGCCATCAACGAGCAGCCGCGGGAGGAGAGCAGCTTTGCGATTTCGCGATCAGAACATCGTTTTCGGGAACGGCGCCAGCGGGCAGAACTTCGAAATCCCCACTGCAAATCCCCTCAACTACTACCACGTTATCAGCCGTGCCGCCGAATTGCCCAGATTGACCATCGACGGCAAGCTGTTCCTGCCGGCTTCGAACGATCGCAAGCGCAATGGAAAGTTCCCGCTGGTCATGGTGGTGCCGGGCAGTCTCGGCGTCGCGCCCTCGCATCTTGCGCACGCCGAAGCGTTGGTCGACGACGGTTTTGCGGCATTCGTGCTCGACAGTTTTGGCGCCCGCGACGTGACCTCCACCGTCGCCAACCAGACCCAGTTTTCATTTGCCGCCAGCGCCTACGACGTGCTGGCGGCCTGGAAGGTGCTCGCAGCCCATCCCGACATCGCCACCTCCAGGATCGGCGCGCAAGGCCACAGCCGCGGCGGATCGGCCGTGCTGACTGCTGCGACCCGTCGCTTTGCCGATGCGGTCGTCGGCGACGGCGCGGGCTTTCGCAGCGTACTCGCGGCCTATCCGTGGAGCGGCCACCAGTTCCTCGATCCGTCCGTCGATGAAACCGAAATCCGAATCATCATGGGCGATGCGGACGAGTGGTGCTCGCCGATGCAGGTGCAGGGCCACTGCCAGGCCATCCGCCTTTCCGGCGGCAAGGTGACGATGCGGCTGATCGGGGGCGCGCATCACAGTTTTGACCGCGGTACCGAAATCGAGAACGTCGCGGACGCCTCCGTGTCTCCCGCCGCGCCGACGATCTATATCGGCAACGACGGCGCCTTCATCCATCCGCTCACGGGTGTTGGCGACAGCAAGCTTGTCGATCGCGACCTGATGGTCTACGCGCTGAAGGCCGGCTACGGCCGCAAGGGCGCCAAAATCGGCAGCCGCGATGGTGAGGCCGAGCTGTTTAAAACAGACATGCTGGCGTTCTGGCGACGGACGCTAGGGTGAGAGCACCGCATTTCGTCCCATGCTCAGTCGTCGTCACCCGCGAATGCGGGTGATCCAGTATTCCAGAGACGCCGATGCATGAACCGAGAAGCCGCGGCGTACTGGATCCCCGCCGGAGCCTGTCATCGGGCGGCCAATAGGCCGACCCGGTGGCGGGTATGACGATTGAGGACGGTACAACAATTCGGACCTGTCATCGTTCCGACTTCAGCTCCGGCCTATGATGAGCGGGCCGAAAGGAATAGCGCATGACCGAATTTCGCCTGACGCAAATTTCCGACACCCACCTCGCCCGCCGCCTGCAGAAGCTGACCGATAATTTTCATCGCGTCAGCGAACATATCGATGCCACGCGCCCGGATCTTGTCATCAACAGCGGCGACCTCGCGTTCGATGCACCGACCAGCCGCAGTGACCTCGAATTTGCCAAAGAGCTTCACGACGCGCTGCCGGTGCCGTGCCGTCATCTGCCCGGCAATCACGACATCGGCGATAATCCGACGGCGGTCGGCCCTGCGCCGAAGCAGCCGGCGACCGAGCAGGAGCGGAAGAATTATCTCGATGTGATCGGCGAAGACCGCTGGCGCTTCGATGAAGCGGGCTGGTGCTTCATCGGTCTGAATTCGCTGATCATGAACACCGGGATCGACAGCGAGGCCGAGCAATTCGATTGGCTCAAATCAGAACTATCGAAAGCCAGCGGCAAGCCGGTGGCGCTGTTCCTGCACAAGCCGCTGTTCCTGAACACGTCCGAAGACCCCGAGATTGAATCCTCCGCGATCCGCTACATCCCGCAGCCCCGGCGCAAGGACCTCATCGAGATGTTTTCGGCGCTCGATCTGCGGTTGGTCGCCTCCGGCCACGTCCACCAGCGGCGCGACTTCACCTTTGGCCACACCCGCCACGTCTGGGCGCCGTCTGTCGGCTTCGTCATTCCGGACCGGCTGCAGGAGGTGATCGGCGTCAAGGAAACCGGGCTGGTGGAATATCGCTTTACGCCCGACAGTTTCGAAGTGCGCCACGTCCGCGCGCCGGGGCAGACCGATGTCGGGCTGGACGAGGTGTTGGGCAAGGCGACGTAACGCTGTCGCCTGCCGCGGTAAGTCATGGCGTTACGCCGCGTAATATCCGCCGTCGACGACGTGCGCTGCGCCGGTCATGAAGGATGCCCTGTCCGAGCACATCCAGGCCACCGCTTCCGCGATCTCGCCGGGAACGCCCATGCGCCGCATCGGCACCTTGGCCAAAATTTCATCGCCGCGCTCGGCGATCGTCTCCTTCGTCATCGGCGTGGTGATGTAGCCGGGATTGACGCAGTTCACGCGGATACCGTCTTGGGCATATTCGATCGCCGCACTCTTGGTCAACCCGACCACACCATGCTTGGCGGCGACGTAATGGCCTGAGGTGGCGAGCCCGATCAGGCCGGCGATCGAAGCGGTGTTGACGATCGCGCCGCCGCCGCCCTGCGCCAGCATCTGCATCACTTCGTGCTTGAGGCAGAGGAACACGCCGGTGAGGTTGACCGCGAGCATGCGGTCGAATGCCTCCTGGCTGAGTTCGTGCAGACGCTGGCCCGCCGGGCCGACGGCGCGTGGCGCGATGCCGGCATTGTTGAACGCACAATCGATCCGCCCGAAAGCCGAGACCGTGCGCGCCACCATCGCGGCGACATCCGCTTCGCGCGTGACGTCGCCGCCGATCGCGATCGCCTGGCCTCCGGCCGCGTTGATCAGCGCGACCGTCCCCGCGGCGTCCGCCTCGCCGCGGTCGGCAACCGCCACGCGTGCGCCCTCGCGCGCCATCACCACAGCGGTCGCCTGCCCGATGCCGGAAGCGCCGCCGGTCACCAGCGCCACCTTGCCTTCAAGAATTCCTGCCATGTTCATCTTCTCCGAGATGTTGTGACGGCTTACGCTTTGTCCGGCCCGACGCGCACCAACTGCTTGCCGAAATTGGCGCCCTTCAGAAGACCCATGAACGCGGCCGGCGCGCTGTCGAGACCTTCGGTGACGAACTCCTTGTGCTTGACCTTGCCCTCGCGCACCCATTGCGACATGTCGCGCAGGAAGTCGCCGTGGCGCGCGGCGAAATCGCTGACGATGAAGCCGCGGATGGTCAGCCGCTTGGTCAGCACCGCGCGCATCATCTTGCCGGCCCATTTCGGCGAGGTCTCGCCGAAATTATTGTATTCCGAGATCAGGCCGCACACGGGCACGCGTGCAAACGCGTTGAGCAGCGGGAACACCGCCTCGAACACCGCGCCGCCGACGTTTTCGAAATAGACATCGATACCCTTCGGACAGGCGTCCTTCAGCTTCGCGGCCAGGTCCGGATCGCGATGATCGAGGCAATCGTCGAAGCCGAGGTCTTTCTTGACGTAGTCGCACTTTTCCTTGCCGCCGGCGATGCCGATAGCGCGCGCGCCCTTGATCTTCGCGATCTGGCCGACCGCCGAGCCGACCGCGCCGGAGGCCGCTGCGACGACGACGGTCTCGCGCGGCTGCGGCTTGCCGATGTCGAGCAGGCCCGTGTAGGCGGTCATGCCGGGCATGCCGAGCACACCGATGGCGGTCGAGATCGGCGCCAGCTTCGGGTCGATTTTGGCCAATCCCTTGCCGTCGGAGATCGCGTGCGTCTGCCAGCCGGCGCGCGACAGCACGATGTCGCCTTTTGCGAAAGCGGGATTGTTCGACGCGATCACCTCGCTGACGGTACCGGCTTCCATCACGCCGCCGACCGGCACCGGCTGGGCATAGGACGGCCCGTCGCTCATGCGCCCGCGCATGTAGGGATCGAGCGAGAGCCAGATCGTGCGGAGGAGGACTTCGCCCGCGCCGGGCGTCGGGATGGCACATTCCTCGATGCGGAAATTTTCCGGCTTGGGTTCGCCGACGGGACGCGCGGCGAGGACGATGCGTTTTGCCGATGCGGGCATGGGGGTTTCCTCTTGGTTTTATTGGTTCGTCATTGCGAGCGTAGCGACTTGTCCGCCGTAGCTCAACAAGCGAAGGCGGAAGCAATCCACATCTCCGCAAGCCGTGAAATGGATTGCTTCGCTGCGCTCGCAATGACGATGTCGAGGTTGGTACGTCCAACAAGCGCCGTCATTCCGGGGCGGTGCGCAGGACCGAACCCGGAATCCCGAGATTCCGGGTCTGGCCTTTGGACCATCCCGGAATGACGGTGTTTCTATTACACCCCGCCCGGATAGTTCGGGCTTTCCCGGGTAATCGTCACGTCGTGGACGTGGCTTTCGCGCAGGCCCGCGCCGGTGATGCGGACGAATTGCGCCTTTTCGTGAAATTCGGCGAGATTGCGGGCGCCGACATAGCCCATCGCGGCGCGCAGGCCGCCAGCGAGCTGATGCATGACGTTGCCGACCGGTCCCTTGTAGGGCACCTGGCCCTCGATGCCTTCGGGCACCAGCTTGAGCGTGTCCTTGATGTCCTGCTGGAAGTAGCGGTCGGCCGAGCCGCGCGCCATCGCGCCGACCGAGCCCATGCCGCGATAGGCTTTGTAGGATCGCCCCTGCCACAGGAACACTTCGCCCGGCGTCTCGTCGGTGCCGGCGAGCAGCGAACCGACCATGACGATGTCGGCGCCGGCGGCAAGCGCCTTGGCCAGATCGCCGGAATATTTGATGCCGCCATCGGCGATCACAGGCACGTCGGCTTTCTTCGCCGCCTCCACCGCATCCATGATCGCGGTGAGTTGCGGCACCCCGACGCCGGCGACGATACGCGTGGTGCAGATCGAACCCGGGCCGATGCCGACCTTGATCGAATCCGCGCCCGCGTCGATCAGCGCCTGCGCGCCTTCCTTCGTGGCGATATTGCCGGCGATCACCTGCACGGCATTCGACTGCCGCTTGATGCGGTTGACGGCTTCCAGCACGCGCGAGGAATGGCCATGCGCGGTATCCACAACGATGAGGTCGACGCCGGCGTCGATCAGCCGCTCGGTGCGCTCGAAGCCGCCCTCGCCGACCGTGGTCGCGGCGGCCACCCGCAGGCGGCCCTGGCTGTCCTTGCAGGCGAGCGGATGCGCGACTGCCTTTTCCATGTCCTTGACGGTGATGAGGCCGACGCAGCGATACTGGTCATCGACGACGAGCAGCTTTTCGATGCGATGCTTGTGTAGCATCCGCTTGGCCTCGTCCTGGCCGACGCCCTCGCGCACGGTGACGAGGTTCTCATGCGTCATCAGTTCCGAAACCTTTTGCTTCGGATCGGTGGCAAAGCGGACGTCGCGGTTGGTGAGAATGCCGACCAGCTTGCCGGGCGAATTCCTGCTGCCGCCGGTGACGACGGGAATGCCGGAAAAGCCGTGATCGTTCATCAGCGTCAGTGCGTCCGACAGCATCGCGTCGGGGCCGATGGTCAACGGATTGACCACCATTCCGGATTCGTACTTCTTGACCTGACGGACCTGGGCGGCCTGCCCTTCGGGATCGAAATTGCGGTGGATGACGCCGACGCCGCCGGCCTGCGCCATCGCGATCGCCATCCGCGCCTCGGTGACCGTATCCATCGCGGACGCGATGATCGGGATGTTGAGCGGGATCGCGCGGGTGACGTGGGAGCGGATATCGGCCTCCGAGGGCAGGATATCCGAGAGACCGGGCTTGAGAAGCACATCGTCGAACGTGAAGGCTTCGCGGATAGCCTGAAGTCCCTGCGCCATTGCCAACTCCTTTGGGCGGCAGTCCGCCGCGATCAGTTCTTTCGGATGAACGTCGCCTTCGGCGCTGCTACCGGCATCGCCGTCGAATCGAAGCCCATCGGTGGGGTTGACGGTGGTCGATAGCATGGCAGGACGCCGAATCAAAGCGTTTGACGGCCATGCACAGGCTTTTCGGGAAAAGCTCGCTATATTAATGCCCTAGCGCTGATATCCGGGCGGCGGGCCATGCTGGCGGATGGCCTCCACGACCTCCCGGTGCCGACGGTCCTCCCGCTTCATGTGAACGGCGATCAGGGCATGCGCCGAGGGCACCAGCAGCAGGACGTGGAAAATCAGGCCGAAAACCAGGCAAAACACGATCAGGGCCACGTTGAAGACAGCCGAAAACGGCTGCCCGTTCAGGAGCAGCCCGAGCGGCGGCAACAAGGCGGCAAGGACGTAGATCATCGTCTTAAACCCTCCGGCGGCTGGCGGTGCATACCAGCGTCACGCAGGATTTAGGTGGTTTGCCCGGTTCCGCAATGGCTTGCGTGACAGGGGGATGATAGGCCCTCGCCCACCTCCAGTATTCTCGGCCCCCCGATTCCGATGACCAAAGAACGCCTGATCCCGCTCATCGTGGCCACCGCCCTGTTCATGGAAAACATGGACTCGACGGTGATTGCGACCTCGCTGCCGGCGATCGCGGCCGACATCGGCACCAGCCCGCTGACGCTGAAGCTTGCGATCACGTCCTATCTGCTCTCGCTTGCGGTGTTCATTCCGGCCAGCGGCTGGACCGCCGACCGCTTCGGCCCGCGCATGGTGTTCTCGATCGCCATCGCGGTCTTCATGGTGGGATCGGTCGGCTGCGCGCTGTCGCAGAACGTCACCCATTTCGTGATCGCGCGCATCCTGCAGGGCATGGGCGGGGCGATGATGACGCCGGTAGGCCGGCTGGTGCTGCTGCGCTCGATCGACAAGAGCGCGCTGGTCAACGCGATGACCTGGGTGACGGTGCCGGCGCTGATCGGGCCGGTGATCGGACCACCGCTCGGCGGCTTCATCACCACCTACTTCTCCTGGCACTGGATCTTCCTGATCAACATCCCGATCGGGCTGCTCGGCATCTTCATGGCGATGAAGTACATCGACCCGATCAAGAGCGAAGACCCCGAGCGCTTCGACCTCTACGGGCTGGTGCTGGCCGGCATCGGCCTTGCCGGCATCGCCTTCGGCCTCTCGGTCGCCGGACTCAATCTGCTGCCCTGGCCGATCATCGTCGGCCTCGTCGCGGTCGGCTCGATCTCGATGACGCTGTACGTCATTCACGCGCGGCGGACCGGCTCGCCTGTGCTGGATTTCTCGCTGCTGCGCCTTTCCACCATGCGCGCCAGTATTATCGGCGGCTTCCTGTTCCGGCTCGGCATCGGCGCGCTGCCGTTCCTGCTGCCGCTCCTGATGCAGGTGGGCTTCGGCCTGTCGCCGTTCCAGTCCGGCCTGGTCACTTTTTCTTCCGCCGTAGGCGCCATGGGCATGAAGACGCTCGCCGCGCGCATCATCCGCACCTTCGGCTTCCGCAACCTGATGACGGTCAATGCCCTCGTCAGTTCGGTCTTCCTCGCGGCATGCGCCCTGTTCACGGTGTCGACGCCGCTGCTTTTGATTTTCATCATCCTTGTCGTCGGCGGCTTCTTCCGGTCGCTGCAATTCACCGCGATCAACACCGTCGCTTATGCAGAAGTCGAACCGGCGCAGATGAGCCGCGCCACCACGCTCGTCAGCGTCAACCAGCAACTGGCAATTTCCGCGGGCGTCGCCGTCGGCGCGTTTTCGGTGGAATCGACCATGCTCTACCATCACGCAACCGAACTGGACGCAGGCATGTTCGGGCCGGCCTTCGTCGTGGTCGCGGTCATCTCCGCCTTATCGGCTTATTTCTTCTGGCAGATGCCCGATGACGCCGGCCACGAAATCTCCGGCCGCAAGGCGGTCGAGATTTCCAGCCGCAAGGGTGCGGCAAAGGCAGCAACCAAGGCCGCCAGCGAAGGCACCGAGGACGCGCGCGACCAGCGGCTGGGTTGACGGCGCACCGTCGTCGCAGTTCGACAAGCTGTGACGAAATCATGACAGCCGCTTCCGAAAAAATACGGCCTGAGAGTCAGAAAGCGAACGGAAGTTCGCGCGCGAGTCGGCCATAGCGAGGCCCGACGGAGCGTGCGCTTCGCAGCTCTGTCGATTCGGTAACGAGTAAAAGGACATCAAAGCTGTGAATGAAGCCAACACGAAAGAAGCGAACACCAATCCGAAAGCCAGTGCAGATGTGGGGCGCGGCTTCGGCCTGCCGTTCTTTGCCTCGCCGGAGATCTTCAACGGAATGACCGAGCAGGGCCTGGCGCGAGCGAAGGCGAGTTGTGAGAGACTGAATGCGGCCTCGGGAGCGTTCACTGACGTTCTCAAGGAAGCCTATTCGACCAGCGCCAGGGGCGTCGCGGACTACACCGCTAAAGTCATCGAGTTCCAGGGCGCGAACACCAGTTCGGCATTCGATTTTGTCCACCATCTGCTGGGCACGAAATCGCCTTCGGAACTGCTGCAGCTTTCCGCAACCCATAGCCGCAAGAACTTCGAAACCACGACGGCGCAAGGCCGGGAGCTTTGGGAGCTTGCGCGCAAGGTCGCGAGCGAGACCGCCGAACCGATCAGGAAGGGTTTTGCCAGCGCGCGGCAGAAGGCCTCCTAGTCCGCATTCAAACCTTTGCAGCCCCGCCGGGATCGGCTGGAACCAGCGCCCCCCACGAGAAGGACGCACTCCAGCCGACGGCGGACCAACAGGCCGCAAGCAAAGATACAGCAAGCGAGGAAGCATGATGGGCGTCGTCATGATCAAATGCCCTGCGACGGGGCGCGCTATCCCGACAGACATCAAGATGGATCGGGAAAGGTTTCGATGTAGTCCGGTATTTTTCGGACGCACCTTCTGTTCGACCTGCCAGACCAATCACGAATGGTTTGCCAGGGACGCCTGGGTTCACGAGCCCGCGGAGAAACAGCGGAGGATGACGGCCTCACTCGCGCTGGGATCGATGTGACGTTGTCAGGAGAGGCCGAGCGGCCATAGCGCCACGGCCACTCCGTCAGTGGCTCCTTGGCCTGTGGACCATCCCGCCATGGGTTCGCGTGCGCGGATGGACGTCGTCCGGCTTGGCGAACACCGGGGATTGGGGTCGGCGATCGTCTGCCGGCCGGGCATCGTCGGACGGATGCCTCTCTTCCGGCGAGTTGATCAGTTCAAGCCGCCGGCGCATCAGTTGGTAGCACTCGCATGCCACCGCTTCGAGCCGCGGTCGTTCGATCTCGAGAAAACTCCGCCGGTTGGATCGGATCGCACCCGACGCACGTAGCCTGCGAACCACATGCGTCACGGTCGGTCTTCTTACGCCCAACATTTCCGAGAGCGTCTCCTGCGTCAGCGGCAGAACGTCGCCGTCGGCGCGATCGTGGACCTGCAATAACCAGCGCGCCAGGCGAGCCTCAACCCTGTGCAGCGCATTGCACGCTGCGACGTGCTGGAACTGGGCCAGCAGCGACCGCGTGAGGGTTTGAACCACCACCCGGATGGCGTTGCTGCGCCTGAGGGCCGCCTGAAATTGTGCCGGCGAGATTTGCAAGGCTGTCCCTGCAATTCGCACCACTGTCGTCACCGGAGAGCGGGTGGGTCCGATCGCCGACAGGAGGCCCGCGGCGCCGTCATTGCCGATGACAGCGGTCGCAACCGTCTCGCCGCTCGGCATATCCATGATGAAGGCGACCAGGCCGTTCAGGGGAAAATAGATCCGCTGAACCGGATCGCCCGTTCGCGCCAGCACGATGTCGCGCTCAAGCGCTACTTTTCGGAAGTGAGGCACAAGGAGATCGATATCTTCGGGCGGCAGCGTAGCAAGCAGTCGATTGCCAACCGTGGTCGTGTGCTCCATCGCGGGAATACTCCTTCCCAGACGGAGGCGCGGCTCGCTCCTGCATGGCGTCAGACTGCAAGCAGTTGAACAGACCGCGCCGGACAACCAGCATAGCAGATTCAGAATAAAATTCCAGAAGTTTCAGTGATTTGTTCCCCCGGGCGGACGGCCCGGCCCTGACCATGGAAACCCGCAAGCCTGTGCTCAGCCCCGATTGGGCTGCCCGCGAAACCCCATCGCCAGCACATAACGTTCCGATGAATCCTGCCGGCTCGAGGCCGGCTTGACGTGGCGCACGCTGGCAAAGTCGCGCTTCAACTGCGCGACGAGTTCGGCGTCGGCGCCGCTCTGAAAGACCTTGGCCAGGAACGTGCCACCGGGATTGAGCACGTCGGAGGCGAACGCTGCAGCGCTCTCGACCAGACCGATGATGCGGAGCTGATCAGTCTTGCGGTGGCCAGTGGTGTTGGCCGCCATGTCGGACATGACGACGTCGGCGCGCCCGCCCATCATGGCGATCAGTTTCTCCGGCGCGTCCTCGGCCAGGAAATCGAGCTGCGCGAAATCGACGCCGGGGATCTCGGGCATCTCCAGGAGATCGATCGCGACCACCTTGCCCTTGCCGTTGACGGCGCCAACGCGCTTCGCCGCGATCTGGCTCCAGCCGCCGGGGGCGGCGCCAAGGTCGACCACGGCCATGCCGTGCTTGAGGAAACGATATTTATCGTCGATCTCGATCAACTTGTAGGCCGCGCGCGAGCGATAGCCGTCCCGCTTGGCCTTCGCCACATAGGGATCGTTGAGCTGGCGCTCCAGCCAGAGCTTTGACGACAGCTTGCGCTTGCCGCCGGTCTTGACCGTGACGTGCAGCCGTCCGGTGGTGTCCTTCGCCATATGGGTTCCTGTCGTCATTCCGGATGGTCCGAAGGACCAGACCTCAGAGGTGCAATTGCACCCCGAGGAATCTCGAGATTCCGGGTCTGCGCTTCGCGCATCCCGGAATGACTGCTAACTTGTGCGGAGCGCGCCGTCCTCGCGCATCATCTCGACCAGCATCCCCTCGCGCAGGCCCCGGTCGGCGACGCGCAGGCGCGGCAGCGGGAATGCTTCGCGGATCGCGTCGAGGATGGCGCAGCCGGCCAGAACCAGATCGGCGCGCTCGACGCTGATGCAATTGTTGTCGGCGCGTTCCTGGTAGCTCATGCCGAGCAGGCGCCGGATGACGGCGGTGACGTCGGAATCCTTCATCCAGATGCCGTCGATCCGCCGCCGGTCGTAGCGCGCCAGATTGAGATGGACGCCGGCGAGCGTGGTCACCGTGCCCGAGGTGCCGAGCATGTGCATGTCGCGCAAATCCTGGCCGTGTTCGGCCGCAAACGACGCGACGTGCTGCGCGACCTCCCGCATCATCCGCGCGTATGATTCCGTCGTCACGTCCCTGCCGCCGAAATGCTCGGCCAAGGTGACGACGCCGAGCGGGATCGACATCCAGGCCTTGATCCGCGGCGGCGCATCCTGAACCTCCGGATCGCGCTCGATCCGGACCAGTTCGGTCGATCCGCCGCCGATATCAAACAGGATCGCGCCGCGTCCCCTGACGTCCAGCAGCGGCGAGCAGCCGATCACCGCCAGCGTCGCCTCGGTCTCGCGGTCGATCACCTCGAGCCGGATGCCGGTCTCGGCGGCGACGCGGGCACGAAAACTGTCGGCATTGGCGGCCGCACGGCAGGCCTCGGTCGCGATCAGCCGCAGGCGCTTGGCTTTACGGTAACGGATCTTGTCGCTGCAGATGCTGAGCGCCGCGATGGCGCGGTCGATCGCCGCCTCGCTGATCGAACCGGTCGCGGAGATGCCCTCGCCGAGGCGGATGATCCGCGAAAACGAGTCCACCACGCGAAAACCATCGCCCGCCGGGCTGGCGATCAGAAGCCGGCAATTGTTGGTGCCAAGGTCGAGCGCGGCGTAGACACCGTTGCGGGTATCAGCGGCAACCGACCCTGACGGGCTTGCACAGGGCTGAAAGCCCTCGCGCAGCCGCAGATCCTCATTCATCAAAATTGTCTTTCCGCGGCCCGGCACGCCCGGACGCCGAGAATTACTGTTCACGGAAACTTTAGCAGCGTCAAAGGGCTACGCAACAACCCATCACATGGGACTGATGCCCAATCAGGCGTTGTCGCTGTTGATGCAGTGCGTTATCTGAGCGGGAACTCGCAAAACTGCGGGAATCCGAGCATTTCAGGTGCCTTTTCGATGCAAGATCACACGCCGCCGTCATCGCTGGAAAACGCTATCGCACTGCAAAAATACGGTGTGGGCCA
The DNA here is from genome assembly GCA_023422775.1 of Pseudomonadota bacterium. Taxonomy (GTDB): domain Bacteria; phylum Pseudomonadota; class Alphaproteobacteria; order Rhizobiales; family Xanthobacteraceae; genus Bradyrhizobium. Next base: position 17,851 of record JAFAGM010000079.1, on the reverse strand, counting down.
GCCGGTGCGCCGCAAGGAGGACGATACGCTGGTCCGCGGCAAGGGCAAATATACCGACGACTTCTCGCTGCCGGGTCAGGCCTATTGCTTCATGGTGCGGTCCAGCCATGCCCACGGAATCATCCGAGGCATCGACACAACGGCCGCCAAGGGGATGCCGGGCTTACTCGGTATCTGGACCGGCAAGGACCTGGAAGCCGCCGGCTACAACCCCTTCACCTGTGGCCTGCCGCTGAAGAGCCGCGACGGCTCGCCGCTGCTGCAGACCAACCGCCCCGCGCTTCCGACCGACAAGGTGCGCTTCGTCGGCGACCCCGTGGCCTTCGTGGTCGCGGAAACGCTGGCGCAGGCGCGCGATGCCGCGGAAGCCGTCGAACTCGACATCGAGCCGCTGCCGGCCGTGACCGATGCCGCGGAAGCCGCCAAACCCGGCGCGCCGCTGCTCTATGATCACATCCCGAACAATGTCGCGCTCGATTATCACTATGGCGACACGGCGAAGATCGACGCCGCGTTCGCGAGCGCCGCGCATGTGACCAGGCTCGATATCGTCAACACCCGCGTGGCCGTGGTCTCGATGGAGCCGCGCGTGGCGCTGGCGGCCTACGACAAGGCGAGCGGGCGTTTCACGCTGCAGGTTCCGACCCAGGGGGTTGCCGGCAACAAGGCCGGCTTTGCAAAAATCCTGAACGTGCCGACTGACAAGGTTCGGATTCTCACCGCCAATGTCGGCGGTTCGTTCGGCATGAAGAACATGAACTATCCCGAATACACCTGCATCGCGCACGCGGCGAAGGTGCTGGGGCGTCCGGTGAAGTGGACTGACGAGCGCTCGACCAGTTTCCTGTCCGACAGCCAGGGCCGTGCCCAGCTCATGCACGCCGAACTCGCGCTCGACGCCGAGGGCAAGTTCCTCGCGGTGCGCCTGCAGGGTTACGGCAATCTCGGCGCCTATATCACCGGCGTGGCGCCGGGACCGTTGTCGCTCAACACCGGCAAGAACCTCGCCAGCGTCTACCGCACGCCGCTGCTCGGCGTCGACATCAAGACGGTTTTGACCAACACCACGCTGATGGGCGCCTATCGCGGCGCCGGCCGGCCCGAGGCCAACTACTACATGGAGCGGCTGATCGACCGCGCCGCCGACGAGATGAGCATCAACCGGCTCACGCTGCGCAAGCGCAACTTCATCAAGCCGTCGCAACTGCCGTTCGCAGCAGCCTCGGGCGTCACCTATGACAGCGGCGATTTCGCCGGCGTGTTCGCCAAGGCGCTGGAGATTTCAGACCACGCCAATTTCGCCAAACGCAAGAAGCAAAGCAAGAAGGACGGCAAGCTGCGCGGCATCGCGGTCGGCTCCTATCTCGAAGTCACCGCGCCGCCGAGCGGGGAACTTGGCAAGATCACCTTCGAGCCGGACGGATCGGTGAAGCTGACCACCGGCACGCTCGACTACGGTCAGGGCCACGCCACGCCGTTCGCACAGGTGCTTTCCGCCGAGCTTGGTGTGCCGTTCGAGAAGATCACGCTGGAACAGGGCGACAGCGATCTCGTCCGCTTCGGCAACGGCACCGGCGGCTCGCGCTCGATCACGGCCACCGGCCAGGCGATCGTCGAGGCCTCCGCGCTCGTGGTCGCCAAGGGAAAGCAGGCGGCGGCGCACCTGATGGAAGCGTCCGAAGGCGACATCGAATTTGCCGACGGCCGCTTCACCATCGCCGGCACCGACCGCTCGATCGGCATCATGGAGCTGGCGCAGCGCGTGCGCGAGGGCAAGCTGCCGGAGGGCGCGCCCGACACGCTCGACGTCGACCACGCCAGCAAGGAGACGCCGTCGACCTTCCCCAACGGCTGCCATGTCGCCGAAGTCGAGATTGATCCCGAGACCGGCGTGACGCGGATCGTGCGCTACTTCGCGGTCAATGATTTCGGCACCGTGGTCAATCCGATGATCGTCGCCGGCCAGTTGCATGGCGGGGTGGCGCAAGGCATCGGCCAGGCGCTGAAGGAGGAAGTCAGCTACGATTCCTCCGGCCAGCCGATCACCGGCTCGTTCATGGATTATGCGATGCCGCGCGCCGCGGACATCCCGCCGATGGAAGTCGGCGACCATCCCTCGCCGGCGAAAACCAATCCGCTGGGCACCAAGGGCTGCGGCGAAGCCGGCTGCGCCGGCAGCCTAGTCTGCATCGTCAATGCGGTGGTGGACGCGCTGTCGGAGTACGGCATCACCCATATCGACATGCCGCTGACGCCGGAACGCGTGTGGCGCGCGATCCAGGATGCGAAGGCGAAGGCGGCGTAAGGGGCGAACTGCGCGCCACAAGACAACTGTCGTCACCCGCGAAAGCGGGTGACCCAGTATTCCAGAGACGCCAGCGATAGAACCGAGAAGCCGCGACGGTACTGGATTCCCCGCCTTCGCGGGGAATGACGGGTGAAGATGTGGCGTTCCGCGTAGCCCCTACGCCGCCGCCTGCTCCCGCGGCTGGTAGATCGCGATGTGATGGCAATGCGCCAGCGGCGTCCTGCCGTTGGCGACGACCAGCGCGTCGAGTTCGACGAAGCGGTGGCCTTTCTTGTCGTAATTGCCGATGACTTTGGCGCGCGCAGTCAATTCATCGCCGATACGGGCTGCTGACAACAACTGCATACGGGTGCCGACGTGAATCCACGGACCCATGATAGCGTTGTCGACGAGCACCTTGTTCATCACCCGCGGCAGCAGGCCGGGGTGGCCGAGCCTCTCCCGGGTGTAAATCGGCTCGATCTCGCGAATATCCGCCAGATATTCCTTGGCCGCATCCGCCGCCCACGTGCGTGGAATCGCGCCCAGCCATTTGTCGAGTGCGTAGGAATTCGCATCCACCGGCTTGCGTTCAGCTACCGCCGCCACATCGACAAAGTCAGACAGCGAGAACGATGGCGCTACCGCCGGCAGCGATGCCGTGCCGGTCGCGCAAAGCTCGCCACGGCTCTCGACCTGGATGCCGAGCACGCCGTTGCTCTCCTCGCCGGTGACGTCCGTGATTTCGCCGTCATAGACCGGCTTGACGAAGCGCGCCTCGATCAGCCCGCGCTCGAGAAAGTCCCGGCCCCATTTTGCGACCGGCAGGTGCATCATGTAGGCCATCACATCGACGCCCGGCACCAGCCCGCCGATGAAGCCATAGCGCTTGGCCACGGTGTCGTCGTGCATCTTGTTTTCGGAATGTTTTGACGTGTTGTAGGCCGAGACCCGATAGGGCTCGATGCGGCTTGTCATGCCAGTTTCCTCTGATTTCTTGTTCTTTCCGACCCGTTATCGTACGCGAAGAAAGTGCGGTGGCAAGCGTGTTCCGACAGCTGTTTTCCTCGCATTTTTTCGCCCGGTGGAGTACCACGCGCGGACGAGAGAGCCTTGACCGAATCCGATCCGATTGACCAACCTGAAGTGCCCGATTTGAACACCACCACCCGCATCTATGTCGATGCCGACGCCTGCCCGGTGAAGGATGAGATCTATCGCGTTGCAATCCGGCACTCCTTGCCGGTCAGCGTGGTCGCGGGCAATTTCATCCGTGTGCCGCAGGACCCGCTGATCGAGCGCATCGCCGCAGGTTCCGGAATGGACGCCGCCGACGACTGGATCGCCGAACGCGCCGGCAAGGGCGATATCGTCATCACGTCGGACATCCCGCTTGCCAGCCGCTGCGTCAAATCAGGCGCCGACGTGATCGCGCCGAACGGCAAGCCGTTCACGGAAGCCTCGATCGGCATGACGCTGGCGGTTCGCAACCTGATGACCGATTTGCGCTCGTCGGGCGAAGTCACCGGCGGCCCAAAATCGTTTGCGCCGCGCGACCGCTCGGCCTTCCTGTCGGCGCTGGACCAGACCATCCGCCGCATCCAGCGCCAGCGGACGCAGCAGCCTGCGCCGAACCCGGGTTGAACCGATGGCGCCGCCACTGATCCAGTTGAAGGATATAAGGCTGACGTTTGGCGGCACACCGCTGTTGTCGGGCGTCGAGCTTTCAGTGTCATCGGGCGAGCGCGTCTGCCTGATCGGCCGCAACGGCTCGGGCAAATCCACGCTGCTCAAGATCGCGGCCGGCCTCGTCGAGCCCGACGGCGGCAGCCGCTTCGTGCAACCCGGCGCGACCATTCGCTATCTGCCGCAGGAGCCTGATTTCGGCGATCACAAGACGACGCTGGCCTATGTCGAGGCCGGCCTCGGCCCCGGCGACGATCACTATCAGGCGCGCTATCTGGTGGAGCAGCTCGGGCTCTCCGGCGACGAAGACCCCGCGCATGTTTCGGGCGGCGAGGCCCGCCGCGCGGCGCTGGCGCGGGTGCTCGCGCCCTCGCCCGACATCCTGCTGCTGGACGAGCCGACCAACCATCTCGATCTCCCGACGATCGAATGGCTGGAAGGCGAACTGCAAAGCCGTCGTTGCGCGCTCGTCATCATCAGCCACGATCGGCGCTTCCTGTCCAATCTGTCGCGCTCGACGGCTTGGCTCGATCGCGGCCAGATCCGGCAGATCGACCGCGGCTTCTCCTCGTTCGAGGCCTGGCGCGACGAGGTGCTGGCGGAGGAAGAGCGCGACCAGCACAAGCTCGACCGCAAGATCGTCAACGAGGAACACTGGCTGCGTTACGGCGTCTCCGGCCGCCGCAAGCGCAACGTCAAGCGGCTCGGCAACCTGCATGCGCTGCGCGACCAGCGGCGCACTTATCGCGGCGCGACCGGGAATGCGAACCTTGCGGCGGCGGAAGCCGAAAAATCCGGCCGGCTGGTGATCGAAGCCAAGAACATCTCCAAGGCTTATGGCGACCGCCCGATCGTCGAGGGATTTTCGACCCGCATCCAGCGCGGCGACCGGATCGGCATCGTCGGCCCGAACGGCGCCGGCAAGACCACGCTGGTTCATCTTTTGATCGGCAACGATCCGCCCGACAGCGGCACGATCCGGCTCGGCGCCAATATCGAGATGGCGACGCTCGACCAGCACCGCGAAAGTCTCGACCCGAAATCGACGCTTGCGGAAGCGCTGACCGGCGGCCGCGGCGACCATGTGATGGTCGGCGACAAGCCAAAGCACGTGATCGGCTACATGAAGGATTTTCTGTTCGCGCAGGAGCAGCGCGGCACGCCGCTGGAAGCGCTTTCCGGCGGCGAGCGCGGCCGGCTGATGCTGGCGCGCGCCCTCGCAAAGCCGTCGAACCTGCTGGTACTCGACGAACCGACCAACGACCTCGACCTCGAGACGCTCGACGTGCTCGAGGAAATGCTGGGCGACTACGCGGGCACCGTGATCCTGATCAGCCACGACCGCGATTTCCTCGATCGCGTCGTCACATCCGTGATCGTGCCCGAGGGCAATGGCCGCTGGATCGAATATGCCGGCGGCTACACCGACATGCTGGCACAGCGCGGCGGCGATCTGACGCGCGAGGCGGTCAAGGCAGCGGCATCTGCCGAGGAAAAGAAGGACGCGAGGACGGCCGCGCCTTCCGCTGCGCCAAAACGCCGGTTGAACTTCAACGAGAAGCACGCGCTGGAAACCCTGCCCAGGACGATGGCGAAACTGCAGGCCGAGATCGCGAAACAGCAAAAGCTGCTTGACGATCCTGATCTCTACACCAAGGATCGCAGGAAGTTCGACGCGGCCTCGTCAGCGATTGCGAAGGCGCAGGAAGAGCTGGCGGCGGCTGAGGACAGGTGGCTGGAGCTGGAAGTGCTGCGTGAGGAAATAGAACAGGCATGAACCGTCATTGCGAGGAGCGAAGCAACGAAGCAATCCATCTATCCGTTATGCCGCACCATGGATTGCTTCGCTGCGCTCGCAATGACGAGGGACAATCGGAGTTTACGTTATGACCACTCCCCTCGCCGCCAAGATCGCCCGTGAATACGGCACGCCCTGCGCCGTGATCGACATGGACCGCGTCGAGCGCAACATCGCGCGGATCCAGGTGGCCTGCGATACGGCCGGCGTCGCCAACCGGCCGCATATCAAGACCCACAAGAGTCCGCTGCTGGCGCAGATGCAGGTCGCGGCGGGTGCAAAAGGCATCACCTGCCAGAAGATCGGCGAGGCCGAGGTGATGGCGGAAGCCGGCATGGACGACATCCTGATCAGCTACAATTTGATCGGCGAGGAGAAGATGGCGCGCCTCGCGAAGTTGCAGGCCAGGGCGCACATGACGGTTGCCGCCGACAATTCGACCGTGATTTCTGGCCTGCCGCAGGCCGCAGCGGCGTCAGGCCGTCCGCTGTCTGTCGTCGTCGAATGCGACACCGGACGCAAGCGCGCCGGCGTCGAGACGCCTGGTGAAGCCATCGCGCTGGCACGCGAGATCGCAGGTCTCAAGGGACTGACGTTCGCGGGCTTCATGCTGTATCCGACCGAGACCGGCTGGACGGAGGCACAGAAGTTTTACGACGAGGCACTCGCCGGCGTCCGTGAGCACGGGCTTAATGCGACGATGGTTTCAACCGGCGGCTCGCCGAACCTGAAGAATCTCGGCAAGCTCAAGGGCGCGACCGAGCACCGCCCCGGCACCTACATCTACAACGACCGCATGCAGGTCGCGGCCGGCGTCGCCGAGTGGGACGATTGCGCGCTCAACATCTATTCCACCGTCGTCAGCCGCGCCGGCCCCGAGCGTGGCATCCTCGACGCCGGCTCGAAAACGCTGACTTCCGATCCCGGCGGCGGGCTCGACGGCTACGGGCTGATCCTGGAACACCCGGAAGCGAAGATCGCACGTTTCGCGGAAGAGCACGGTTTTCTCGATCTCGCCCGCAGCAACACGCGGCCCAACGTCGGCGACGTCGTGCGGATCGTGCCCAATCACGTCTGCGTCGTCGTCAACATGATGGACGAAGTGGTGATGGTGCGCGGCGACGAGATCATCGGCACGCTGCCGGTCGCGGCACGGGGGAAGTTGCGGTAGGAGCCCCCCGCCTTCTCGCCGTCATTGCGAGGAGCGCAGCGACGAAGCAATCCAGCTATCCGTTATGCCGCGCTATGGATTGCTTCGCTACGCTCGCAATGACGGGGTTAGATTTGATGATTTCAGCCACTTCAGCGCGCCCCGCCCCGCAGCAACTCCCGTCGCGAACGAGGCCTGCAGCAGGTAGCCGCCGGTGGGCGCTTCCCAATCCAGCATTTCTCCGGCCGCAAACACACCGGGCAAGCGGCGGATCATGAAATCGGCATCGAGTTCGCCAAACGCTACGCCGCCTGCGGTGGAGATCGCCCGCGCAATCGGTGCGACACCGGTGAGTTCGATCGGGACGGCGTTGATCAGTTTGGCAAGGTCGGCCCGTGACAGCGACGCGAGCGAAACGCCGGAGGTCTTGGCTGCCTCCTGCAGCAAGCCGATCGCAACCGGTGAGAGATTGACCGCCTTGCGCAGGAAATTCGACAGCGACTGCTTGCCTCTCGGCGCGGAGACTTTTGCGATCAACTGCTTCAGATCGAGATCCGGGCGCAACGCGACGCGCAGGGTCGCCCTGCCCCTGTCGACCGCCTCGCGCAATTCTGCCGACAACGCGTAGACCGCGCCGCCTTCGACGCCGGTGCGGGTGATGATGGCCTCGCCGCGAACTGTGTGCTGACCGAATGTCAGCGCTACGCCCTTGAGCGGCCGGCCTTCGAAGCGGTCACGGAAGACATCGGACCAGGCGACGGTGAAGCCGGAATTGGCAGGCCGGAACGGCGATATATTCACGCCCTTGGCCGCGAGGATCTCCACCCACGCACCGTCCGAGCCCAGCCGTGGCCAGCTTGCGCCGCCAAGCGCCAGCACGATCGCGTGCGCCTCGACGGCGCGCTGTCCGTCAGGCGTTTGAAAACGAAGATGTGCTTGCTCGTCCCAACCGGTCCAGCGGTGACGCAGCGCCAATCGCACGCCCATCGAGTCGAGCCGGCGCAGCCACGCCCGCAGCAAGGGCGATGCCTTGAAGGCCTTTGGGAACACGCGGCCGCTGGAGCCGACGAAGGTTTCCTGACCCAGTGCCTCGCTCCAATCGCGCAACGCACTCGGCGGGAACGCTTCGATAGCCGCCGATAGGTGCGGCATCGCCTCGCGGTAGCGGGCGAGGAATGCGGGGAGCGACTCGCTGTGCGTGAGGTTGAGCCCGCCTCGCCCGGCCATCAGGAACTTGCGGCCCGCCGACGGCATCGCGTCGTAGACGGTGACCTGTGTGCCGCCTTGCGCAAGTACCTCGGCGGCCATCAGGCCGGCGGGGCCGGCGCCGATGACGGCGACGTGTTGTGACGTTGTAGGCATGGCGGGAGTGTAGGCGGTCGTCGCCACAATAACAGCCGTCATGCCCGGGCTTGACCGGATTGACCCGGCCATGACGGCGGAGGGACCGTGCAATCTACAACTTGATCCCCGCCCGCGCCGCGGCCTGCGCCACGTACTTCTGCGTCTGCTCGAACGCGCCCTGCAGCGCTTTTGCCTTCGATACGTCGTCGATCTCGGCAAAATGGGCGGCGATCGCATCCGGCGTCCAGTCGGACTGCGGCAGGTTGATGCCCTCCGTTTCGATGATCTTGATCACCGCGAACGAGCCGGCACCGGCGCCCATGATGGTGCGGGTGGGTGCGTCTTCGCTCAGCAAATACTCCACGGCGGGCGTGATCGCTTCGGGCTTCATCAGCGCCAGCGCCTGCGGCGGCAGCAGTTCTTCGGTCATGCGCGTTGCCGCCGTCGGCGAGATGGTGTTGACGCGGATGTTGTTCTTGCGCCCTTCCTCGGCCAGCACGTTCATCAGGCCGACCATGCCGGCTTTCGCCGCGCCGTAATTGGCCTGGCCGAAATTGCCGAACAGGCCCGACGACGAGGTGGTCGTGACGATGCGGCCATAGTTGCGCTCGCGCATGCCGGCCCACACCGCCTTGCAGCAGTAGAAGGTGCCGATGAGGTGAACATCCATCACCTTCTGGAAATCGGCCACTTCCATCTTGGCGAAGGACTTGTCGCGCAAAATGCCGGCGTTGGCGCACAGCAAATCGACGCTGCCCCACTCCTTCGTGGCGCGCTCGACCATCGCGGTGACCTGCTCGAAGTTCGAGACGTCGGCGCCGTCAGCCATTGCCGTGCCGCCGGCCTTGCGGATTTCCTCGACCACGGCTTCAGCCGGCGACAGCGAGCCGCCGGTGCCGTCGCGCGCGCCGCCGAAATCGTTGACCACCACCTTGGCGCCGCGGCTCGCCAGCCCCAGCGCATGCGCCCGTCCCAGACCATTGCCCGCGCCGGTGACGATAGCGACGCGTCCGTCAAACCTGATTGCCATGAGTGGAATTTCCTCGTTTCTTCCCTTCTCCCCTTGTGGGAGAAGGTGGCGCGCAGCGCCGGATGAGGGGTTCTATCCAAGAGATGAGCTCGCGGAGAGAACCCCTCACCCGTCTTCGCTTCGCGAAGCCACCCTCTCCCACAAGGGGAGAGGGCATAGCTCAGCCAGAATTGAAAGGTTTTGAGCAAGGATGGGTTGCCGGGTCAAGCCCGGCAACGACGAACGAGAGGTCAGTTAAAGTAAATTAATCCGATCCAGTCGGCGACCAGCGCCGGCTTTTCCTCGCCCTCGATCTCGACGGTGACGTTGGTGCGCGATTGCAGCTCTTTCGGCTTGCGCAGCTTGGCCTCTACAAGAGTGAACCGGCCGCGGACGCGGGAGCCGGCGCGCACCGGCGAGAGGAAGCGCAGCTTGTCGAAGCCGTAATTGACGCCCATCGACGTGTTATCGATGACGGGCATCACCTCGTAGGACATGATGCTCATCAGCGACATCGTGAGGAAGCCGTGGGCGATGGTGTTGCCGAACGCGGTCTCTTTCTTGGCGCGTTCGGGATCGACGTGGATGAACTGGTGATCCTCGATCACGTCGGCATAGGCGTTGATGCGGCCCTGGTCGATCAGGTGCCAGGACGACACGCCGATCTCCTTGCCGACCATGGCCTGATAGGCCTCAAAGGAGACCGGCGGCTTCTTCCAGACTTCATTCATCGATCAGCTCTCCAACCCCGTTGTCCGCACCTTCTGCAGTTCCGGGAATTCTTCCTCGCGAAACTCCGCACCGCGCAGCGCATCTTCGCGATTGTTGTCATGCTCCAGCCGCCGCAACTGCACGCGGCGGATCTTTCCGGAGATCGTCTTCGGCAATTCCGTCACCAGCTCGATCTTGCGGATGCGCTTGAACGGCGCGAGCCGGGTGTGCAGGTGCTTGAAGATCGACAGCGCCGTTTCCGGCGAGCGCTCCACACCCGACATCAGCAGCACATAGGCTTTCGGGATCGCGAGCCGGATCGGATCGGGGCTCGGAACGACCGCGGCCTCGGCCACCGCTTCATGTTCCAGCAGCACGCTCTCCAGCTCAAACGGGCTGATGCGGTAGTCGGAGGATTTGAAGACGTCGTCGGAGCGGCCCACGAAAGTGAGGTAGCCCTCATCGTCGGCAAACACCACGTCGCCGCTACGATAGAGATCGCCGTCGGCGCCTGAGAGTTTGCCGTCGTCACCCTGATAGCCCTGCATCAGGCCGGCCGGGCGATCGGCGCCGAGCAGCAGCGTGACCTCGCCCTCCTTGGTGACGTGGCCGTCATTGTCGGTGATCTGCACGCGGTAGCCTGGCAGCGGCCGCCCCATCGAGCCGACCTTGACCTTCTGGCCCGGCGAATTTCCGGCGAGCGCGGTGGTTTCCGTCTGGCCGTAGCCGTCTCGGATGGTGAGCCCCCACGCCGTCTTCACCTGATCAATCACTTCGGGATTGAGCGGCTCGCCCGCACCGCAGACCTCGCGCAGGCTTACCTTGAAATCCGCAAGCTTCTCCTGGATGAACAGCCGCCACACGGTCGGCGGCGCGCACAGCGTGGTGACGCCGCAGCGGCCGACGGTCGCGAGCAGCGACTTCGCATCGAAGCGCGGCTGGTTGACGACGAACACGGTGGCACCGGCATTCCAGGGCGCGAAGAAGCAGCTCCAGGCGTGCTTGGCCCAGCCCGGCGAGGAAATGTTCAGATGCACGTCGCCGGGCTGCAACCCGAGCCAGAACATCGTCGACAGCGCGCCGACGGGATAGCTCCGCTGGCTGTGCCGCACCAGCTTGGGCTTGGCCGTGGTGCCCGAGGTGAAATAGAGCAGCATCGGGTCGTCGGCATTGGTCGGACCATCCGGCGCGAAGGTCTCGGACGCGCCGGCTGCCTCCTCGAACGGAAGCCAGCCGTCGTGCTCCGACGTCGCGCCGACCGCGATGCGAACCAGATTGTCGCCACCGAGGCCTGCGAACTTCGCGACCTGATCCTGCGACGCCACCACCGCCTTCGCCCGGCCGCGATCGAGCCGGTCGCGCAGTTCGTCCGGCGTGAGCAGCGTGGTCGCGGGGATCACCACCACGCCGAGCTTCATCGCCGCCAGCATGGTCTCCCACAGCGGCACGACATTGCCGAGCAGCAGCAACAGATGATCGCCGCGCTTCAGCCCCTGCGCCCGCAGGAAGTTCGCGACCTGATTGGAACGGGCCGAGAGTGCCGCGAAGGAAAGCTTCGTTTCCTTGTTGCCGGCATCGACGATCCAGAGCGCGGTTCGATCCCGGCTATCGGCGTTACGGGCGAGTTCCGCATCGAACCAGTCGAGGGCCCAGTTGAACGGAGCCGGATCGGGCCAGCGAAAGCCCTTCACGGCCGCATCGTAATCGGTGCGGTGCTTGAGCAGAAAGGCGCGTGCGTCCTGAAAACTCGTCATACTGTTTTCCTTAACCAGCGTCTCCACACCCTCTGCCCTCATCCTGAGGAGACGCGAAGCGGCGTCTCGAAGGATGGGCTACACCGACCAATTCACCCTTCGAGGCTCGCTAACGCTCGCACCTCAGGGCGAGGTCCGCGTTATTTCGCGGCGAGACTCCGAACGTGCTGGATAATTCCGGAAAAATCTACCCCGCCATGGCCGGCGGCGTCGAACGCCTTGTAGATCTCCTGCGCGTGCCTGCCCAGCGGCGTCACCGCGCCGGCGGCCGTGGCCGCGTCCTGCGCCAGCGTCAGGTCCTTCACCATCAGATTCGAGGCAAAGCCGGGCTTGTAGCCGTTGTTCGCGGGCGAAGCCGGCACCGGGCCCGGCACCGGGCAATAGGACGTCAGCGCCCAGCATTGTCCCGACGAGGTCGAGGCGACGTCGAACAGCGCCTGGTGCGACAGCCCTAGTTTTTCCGCGAGCGCAAAGGCCTCGCCGACACCGATCATGGAAATACCCAGGATCATGTTGTTGCAGATCTTGGCCGCCTGCCCCGCGCCAGCGCCGCCGCAATGCACGAGCTTCTTGCCCATGTTCTCCAGCACGGGCTTGGCCGCAGCATATGCCTTGTCCTCGCCGCCGCACATGAAGGTGAGCGTCGCGCCCCTGGCGCCGCCGGTTCCGCCCGACACCGGCGCATCGACCGACAGCGCACCGTGCCTGGCTGCCAGCGCATGCGCCTGCTTGGCGCTTTCGACGTCGATGGTCGAACAGTCGATAATCAGCGCCCCCTTGCTCATCGCCGGGATCACTTCGTTCCACACCGACAGCACATGCTTGCCCGCCGGCAGCATGGTGATGACGATGTCCGCCCCCTTGACGGAAGCGACCGAACTTTCGGCAATGGCCGCGCCATCAGCCTTGGCCTGATCGCGCGAGGCGGCGACCAGGTCGAACGCGGTGACCTTGTGGCCGGCCTTGACCAGATTGGCGGCCATCGGCCCGCCCATATTGCCGAGGCCTATGAATGCGATATTTGCCATCTCGATTCCTCCGCTTGAACTTTTTCTGCTTTGATCAGGGAAACTTCAACTCATCGGCGCCGATCTCCGCGAAGTAAGGCGCGAGCATTGCCGGCGTCACATCCTCAATTCGCGGCGGCGACCATTTTGGACTGCGGTCCTTGTCGATCACGGCGGCGCGCACGCCCTCGCGAAAATCGTCGCTGGCAAATACTTCCAGCGCGGCGCGATATTCGCGCACGAGGCACTCCTCCAGCGAGCGCGCGGTGCGCGCCAGCCGCAGCAGCTTCAGCGTCACCACCATGCCGCGCGGTGATTTTTCGTTCAGCGTCTTCAACGTCGCCTGCGCAAAGTCCGAGCCGTCGCGCTGCAGCGCCGCGACGATGTCTTCCATGCGGTCGTGGGAGAACAGCGCATCGATCTTCGCCTCTTGCGCCGCGACCGGCCCGGCCGTCTCGCCGGTCGAGAAACGCTCGATCAGTTTCCTGATATCAGCCGATGTCACGCCGGGCGCCACCTTCGTCAGCGCCTCGCGCAACGCGGGCAGCTTTGCTGATGGCACCACGGCATCGGCGAATTTTGCGTGGATCGCGTCAGGACCGTTCATGGTCTGGCCGGTCAATCCGAAATACGTTCCGATCTCGCCCGGCGAATGCGACAAGAGCCAGGTGCCGCCGACATCGGGGAAGAAGCCGAGGCCGACTTCGGGCATCGCGAGCTTGGTCTTGTCGGTGACGACGCGGTGCGCGGAATGCGCCGACAGGCCGACGCCGCCGCCCATCACGATGCCGTCCATGAAGGCGACGTAGGGTTTTGAGAATTTCTTGATCCGCGCGTTCAAAATGTATTCGTCGCGCCACAGGATCTTGCCGAGGTCGCCTTTGACCTTGGAGCTTTCCCAGAGCGCGCGGATATCGCCGCCGGCACAAAGCCCGCGTTCGCCCGCGCCTTCCAGCAGGATCACCGCGACCGCGGGATCTTTCTCGAACGCATCGAGCGCCTTGTCGATGTCGTGGAACATCTCCAGCGTAACGGCATTGATCGCCTTCGGCCGGTTCAGGCGGATGACGCCAACCGAGCCTTCCTTGCGCGCGATCAGGTCGTCCTCTGCGACAGAAGTATCGCTCATCGCGCGCCCTCGATCATCTTGCGCGAAACAATCAGCCGCATGATCTCGTTGGTCCCTTCCAGGATCTGATGCACGCGCAGGTCGCGCACGATCTTCTCGATGCCGTATTCACTGAGATAGCCGTAGCCGCCATGGAGTTGGAGTGCCTGGTTGGCCACCTCAAAGCCGACGTCGGTGCCGAAACGCTTGGCCATCGCGCACAGCATGGTGGCGTCGGCGTCCTTGCGGTCGAGCGCCGCGGCGGCACGCCAGACAAAGGTCCGCGCCGCCTCCAGTTCGGTTGCCATGTCGGCAAGGCGAAACTGCAGCGCCTGGAATTCGTCGAGGCGCTTTCCGAAGGCCTTGCGTTCCTTCATGTAGGCCAGCGATCTTTCCAGCGCGTTCTGCGCCCCGCCAAGCGAACAGGCGGCGATATTGATGCGGCCGCCGTCGAGCCCGGCCATCGCGATCTTGAAGCCGATACCCTCATCGCCCAGACGGTTCTCCACCGGCACGCGGGCGTTCTCGAAGATCACCGCGCGGGTCGGCTGCGCGTTCCAACCCATCTTGCGTTCGTTGGCGCCGAACGACACGCCCGGCGCCTTGCCGTCGATGACGAGCGTCGAGACGCCGCCGGGACCATCGCCGCCGGTCCGCACCATCGCCACCAGCAGGTCGGTGCCGCCGGCGCCCGAAATGAACTGCTTCTGGCCGTTCAGAACGTAATGATCGCCCTCCCGCACCGCGCGGGTCCGCAGCGCTGCGGCGTCCGAGCCGGCGCCCGGCTCCGTGAGACAGTAGCTTGCGATCAGCTCCATCGCACAGAGTCTTGGCAACCACTTCTGCCGCTGGGTGTCGCTGCCATAGGCATCGATCATCCAGGACGCCATGTTGTGGATGGAGATGAAGGCCGACACCGTCGGACACCCCGTCGCCAGCGCCTCGAAGATCAGCGCGGCGTCGAAGCGGGTCATCGCCGAGCCGCCGACGTCGTCCCTGATGTAGATGCCACCCATGCCGAGCGTGGCCGCTTCCCGCATCACGTCGACCGGGAAATGCTTCTCCTCGTCCCAGCGCAGCGCATGCGGCGCGATCTTCTCGGCCGCAAACGCCCGCGCCATGTCGCGGACTGCGATCTGGTCCTCGTTGAGCGCGAAATGCATTTATGTGCTGCTCATTACTGTCGTCATTGCGAGGAGCGAAGCGACGAAGCAATCCACGCCTCGACTCGGGGACAGATGGATTGCTTCGCTGCGCTCGCAATGACGGCGTGGGCCGTAGCGTTACTTCATCGTCGGGATCGAGAACTCGGCGCCCTCCTTGACGCCGGACGGCCAGCGCGAGGTCACCGTCTTGGTCTTGGTGTAGAAGCGGATCGAGTCCGGACCATGCTGGTTCAGGTCGCCGAAGCCCGATTTCTTCCAGCCGCCGAAGGTGTAATAGGCGATAGGCACCGGGATCGGCACGTTGATGCCGACCATGCCGACATTGACCTTGGCGGCGAAATCGCGGGCGGCGTCACCATCGCGGGTGAAGATTGCAACCCCGTTGCCGTAGTCGTGGTCGGAGGGCAGCGCCAGCGCCTCGTTGTAGTCGTGGGCGCGGACCACCGAGAGCACGGGGCCGAAGATCTCTTCCTTGTAGATCCGCATGTTCTTGGTGACGTTGTCGAACAGGCAGCCGCCGAGATAGAAGCCCTTCTCGTAGCCCTGCATCTTGAAGCCGCGGCCGTCGACCGCGAGCGTCGCGCCTTCCTTGACGCCGATGTCGATGTAGTTCTTCACGCGCTCGACCGCCTCGCGGGTGACCAGCGGGCCGTAATCGGCGGACGGGTCGATCGAGGTGCCGATCTTGAGCGACTCCACCCGCGGGATCAGCTTCTCCATCAGGCGGTCAGCAGTGGTCTTGCCGACGGGGACGGCAACCGACACCGCCATGCAGCGCTCGCCGGCCGAGCCGTAGCCGGCGCCGATCAGTGCATCGACGGCCTGGTCCATGTCGGCGTCGGGCATCACGATGGCGTGGTTCTTGGCGCCGCCGAAACACTGGCAGCGCTTGCCGGTCTGCGCGGCGCGCTCATAGATGTACTGCGCAATCGGCGTCGAGCCGACAAAGCCGATGGCCCTGATATCGGGATCGTCGAGGATCGCATCGACGGCTTCCTTGTCGCCGTTGACGACGTTGAGGATGCCCGCCGGAAGGCCCGCTTCGATCATCAGTTCGGCAAGCCGCATCGGCACGCCCGGGTCGCGCTCGCTGGGCTTCAGGATGAAGGCGTTGCCGCAGGCGATCGCGGGCGCGAACTTCCACATCGGGATCATTGCCGGGAAATTGAACGGCGTGATGCCGGCGACGACGCCGAGCGGCTGCCGCAGCGAATAGATGTCGATACCGGGGCCGGCGCCTTCGGTGTATTCGCCCTTCATCAGGTGCGGAATGCCGCAGGCGAACTCCACGACCTCGAGGCCGCGCTGGATGTCGCCCTTGGCGTCCGGAACGGTCTTGCCGTGCTCGCGCGCCAGGATCTCGGCGAGCTTGTCGTAGTCGCGCTGCACCAGTTCGAGGAACTTCATCATCACGCGGGCGCGGCGCTGCGGATTGGTGTTGGCCCATCCCGGCTGCGCGAGCACGGCGTTCTGCACGGCCGCGCGAACTTCCGCCTTGGAAGCCAGCGCTACCTTGGCCTGGACCTCGCCGGTCATCGGCTCGAAAACGTCTGCCGTGCGGCCCGAGGTACCCTTGACCTCCTTGCCGCCGATGAAATGTCCGATGGAACGCATGAAAAACCTCCCTAAGAGTCCCGCTGGATCGCTTTGGGGACCTTTTTGACCTGCATTTCTTGGGATACAAGTCCGATATATTGCACCTTAGATGTGCGGAAATGCTGGATCAAGGCACCAGGACGATCGATTGGGATGACTTCCGTTTCGTGCTGGCGATCGTCCGCGGCGGATCGGTTTCCGCTGCCGCCAAGCAGCTTGCGGTCGATCATGCCACAGTGATCCGCCGTGTCGACCGCCTGGAACGGCATCTGTCCGCAAAACTGTTTGATCGCCGCAAAACCGGCTACCTCCTCACCGAAGCCGGCCAGCGCGTCGCCGACAGCGCGGAAGCGATGGAATCCACCATCGTCGCCAACCAGGAGGCCGTCGGCGGCTCGCGCGCACACTTGACCGGCACGGTGCGGATCGGCGCTCCAGACGGGTTCGGCAGTCACTTCCTGGCCTCGCGGCTGGTGAAATTCACCGAGCGGTATCCCGATCTCGACCTGCAGCTCGTCGCCACCGCGCGACTGTTCAGCCTGTCGAAGCGCGAGGCCGACATCGCGATCAGCCTGACGATGCCCAAGGAAGGCCGCATCGTCGGGCGCAAGCTGCTCGACTACAGCCTCGGCCTCTATGCAGCGCCGGCCTATCTCGACCGCGCGCCGAAAATTGCCGATCGCAACGACCTGCCTGCGCATCGCTTCGTCGGCTACATCGAGGAACTGCTGTTCACGCCCGAGCTGGACTATCTGCCGCAGGTCTCGCCAAAAATCTCCGCGAAATTCCGCAGCGCCAACCTGATCGCGCAGCTCAACGCCACTATCGCAGGCTTCGGCATCGCCGTGCTGCCGCACTTCATGGCGACCGCGCATTCCGAACTGCGTCCGGTGCTCCCTGACGAGGTCAGGATATCGCGCACCTTCTGGATGCTGATGCACGCCGACAGCAAGGACCTGGCGCGGATACGCGCGGTGGCCGATTACATCCTCGAGACGGTGGAAAGCGAACGAGCGCTGTTTGGCGGGCGGTGAAGACCTGGCACAAGACCCTCGTCGTCCCGGCTCAAGGCCGAGACGACGTGGAGGGAGTTGTCGCTTGTTAATTCGGCTTCGGCTTGGCCCTCTTTGCAACCGACTTCGACGCAGCAGTACGGCCGAGCGCAGCCTCGCGCCCTGAGGTCAGAATCTCGTCGGAGAATTCGCCTGTGCCGGCGATGCGCGACAGCACCAGCG
>JAFAGM010000061.1 GCA_023422775.1 Pseudomonadota bacterium | reverse complement strand
CGGCTGGCCGATCGCTGGTCGCTGGGCTTTCTGGTCGTGACGCTTCTGATTGCGGGTGCGGCGTGGTGGTTCACTGGCGATCCGATCCGGGCGGTGGCCGTGCTGGTGGTGGCGACCCCCTGCCCGCTGATCCTGGCCGTTCCCGTGGCCTTGGTCGCGGGTCTGTCGCGGGCGGCCCATTTCGGCGTGCTGGTCAAGGGCGCCAAGCCGCTCGAGGCGATAGCAAGGGTCCGCACACTGATCCTCGACAAGACCGGCACGCTGACCGACGGCCGCCCCCGGATCGTCAGCATCGACAGCGCCGAAGGCATGGCCGAGGACGAGATCCTGCGCCTTGCCGCGGCAGCTGACCAAGCGACGAAGCACCCCGTCGCCCAGGCGATCGTCGCGGCGGCGAAGACCCGCGGCATGACCCTGCCCCTTCCCCGCGACACGGTCGAACTCCCTGGCGAGGGCGTCATCGCTGTCGTCGAAGGGCGGCAGGTCGTCGTGGGTGGCTACGGCTTCGTGGCTGGACGCGTGGGTCATACGAGCGATCATCCGGACCTGGCTGCTGGATCAGTCATGGTGGCGGTTGCGGTCGATGGCCGCATGGCGGGGCACCTGGTCATGTCGGACCCGCTGCGGGAGGGCGCGAGCGACATGCTGTCGGGGCTGCGTCGTCAGGGGGTCGAGCGCATTCTGCTGGCCACTGGCGATCGGGCCGAGGTCGCCCGCCGCGTGACCGAGGGCCTTGGTCTTGACGGCATCCGCGCGGACCTGACGCCCGACGAGAAGGTGCTGCTGGTCCTGACCGAACACAAGCATGGTCCGGTGATGATGGTGGGCGACGGCGTCAACGACGCTCCGGCCCTCGCTGCGGCCGACGTTGGCGTGGCCATGGGCGCGCGCGGCGCCGCCGCCAGTGCCGAGGCCGCCGACGTGGTCCTGCTGGTGGACCGCCTGGACCGCATCGGCCCCGGGATCGAGATCGCGCGCAGATCCCGCCGCATTGCGCTTGAAAGCGTGGTGGCGGGCATCGGCCTATCGATCGGGGGCATGATCGCCGCCGCCCTGGGCTACCTGACCCCCGTGCAGGGCGCCCTGATCCAGGAAGCCATCGACGTGGCCGTCATCCTCAACGCCCTGCGCGCCCTGCGCAGCGACCCCACTGGTGCCGACACGGCCCCGTCAACCGCGGAACTGCGCCAGGAAGGAGCCCTTGCATGAGCAGGCTGTCCCATTCGGAAATCCACATGGTTCATCGCATCGGCTGGCTGCGCGCGGCGGTGCTGGGGGCCAATGACGGGATCCTCTCCACCTCCAGCCTGGTCGTCGGCGTCGCTGCCGCGGGTTCAGGCAGGACCGAAGTCCTTGTGGCGGGGCTGGCGGGACTCGTCGCGGGCGCCATGTCGATGGCGGCAGGCGAATATGTTTCGGTCAGTTCGCAGACCGATGCCGAAAACGCCGATCTCGCCAAGGAGCGCAAGGAACTGGCCGAGATGCCCGAAGCGGAGCTTGAAGAACTGACCCGGATCTATCAGGAACGCGGTCTGACGCGCGACCTGGCGCAGCAGGTGGCGGTACAACTGACGGCGCATGATGCCCTTGGCGCCCATGCCCGCGACGAGTTGGGGATTTCCGAGACGGTGACCTCTCATCCGGTGCAGGCGGCGGTCGTCTCGGCCCTGACTTTCGCGGCAGGCGCTGTCGTGCCGCTGATCGTGGCGCTGCTGGCGCCACCCGCGCAGATCGTTGCCTTTGTGGTCGTGGCGACGTTGCTCGCCCTGGCTGTTCTGGGAGGTCTTGGCGCGACCGCGGGCGGCGCCGGCGTCTTGAGGGGCGCGATGCGGGTGACGCTGTGGGGCGTTCTTGCCATGGGCGCTACAGCCGTCGTGGGAACCCTGTTTGGCGTTACGGTTGGATAACGCACGGGCTCCAATAACGTGACGGCTGCACCCAGACTGTAAGTATCCGTCTTGGTCAAGCAGGTTTATAGACCCAGTGGCGATCGGCTTTGACGAGAGCGTTGGCCATCTCGATGAGCTTGCGCATGAGCGTGACGATGGCAACGGTGGATTCACAAACGAAGTGCAAATGCCGAAGTAATACAGGTATTTGCATGAGGTTGACGAATGGCTTCCCACTACCAGCACCTGAGTTTTGAAGAACGGCGAAAGATTGCGAAATGGCGTGAAGGCAAGATGCCGGTGCCGGAAATTGCAGACCGCCTTTCGCGCTCAGCCTCGACAATCTATCGGGAGCTGAAGCGCAATACGTTTTTGGACGCCGAGCTTCCGCAGTATAGCGGCTACTATGCGGTGACGGCCCAGGACAAGTACGAGCACCGCCGTGCGGTTCACCGAAAGCTGGTCGTCCACCCGGAGGTGAAGGCAGCGGTCGAGGATGCGCTCAAGGCGGGCTGGTCTCCGGAACAGATTGCTGGCCGGATGCGGCTTGAGCAGCACCGCATTCGCGTCAGCCATGAAACCATCTACCGCTTCGCCTATTCAAAGCTTGGCCTCGCGGAAGCCTTCTATCGCCACCTGCCTGAGCATCGCAGGCGCCGCAGGCCGCGCACGCACCGGCGACATCAGCGCAGTCACATCCAGGATAGCCAGAGCTTGTGTCACCGACCCTCGGCCGTTGCCGAACGTCAGGAGTTCGGCCATTGGGAGTGCGACCTGATGATGTTTCGCAAGGAAAACGGCAAGGTGAATCTCACCTCCCTGGTCGAGCGGGTCAGCCGGTTCACCGTTGTCATGCGCAATGAGGATCGCCACTCCGAGCCGATCATGGAAGCGTTGATTGCAGGGCTCGCGCCCCTGCCCGCCGAAGCGCGTCAGTCGATCACGTTCGACCGCGGCACCGAGTTCTCGGCATGGCGACGGCTGAAGGATGGGATTGGTGCCGCCAGCTGGTTTTGCGATCCACAGGCGCCATGGCAGAAAGGAACAGTCGAGAACACGAATGGCAGGCTGAGAAAGCACCTGCCCCGCTCGACCGAACCGACGGCTCTGACAAATCGATACTTGAGGTCGATTTGCCAGAGCCTCAATTCCACACCGCGCAAGTGTCTGGGCTACCGAACACCCGCAGAGGTC
>JAFAGM010000060.1 GCA_023422775.1 Pseudomonadota bacterium | reverse complement strand
TGGGGTGCGATTACGGATGTCGGCATTCTTACGCGCCAAAAGAATACAGCGGAATCATTGGCCCGGCATACCGGTGGCCAGCGGTTCACGGCGCGCGATGGTCTGGATTTGCTCGCTCGCGTTCTGATCAGGCCGGATTGCGGATCAACACTGACGAATGTCACGCTTGCGGCCATGAATTGGGGCATGGCTCGTGACTTCCTGCACATCATGAGCACGCCGGCTTATGAGATCATTGGCCGTGAAGCGAAAGGGGCGGTAGCGGGGGCAGACGGACGCGGCGACCTCCGCAACGCAGTCAAAGGGCTCGATGATCAGGCTGCCAAGACGCTGGTTGCAGAGTATCTGACAAACGAGGTCGCGACGATCTTCCGCATGCCTCCGCAGGATATCAATCCCAAGCGATCACTCTCGGATCTTGGGATGGACTCTCTGATGGGGCTCGAACTCCGCATGGCTGTGGAGCGGGAGATTTCCGTCGATATCATGAGCATCTCGATGTCCGATGGTACGACGATCAACGACATCGCTGAGCATATCGCGGCGAAACTGCGAGGCGATTCTCACGACGATGAGGGAGATCTCGCGGAAGGCATGGACCTTCTCTCGAAGCACGTTGTCGAGGAGATCGAGATTGACCAACTGCACGCATTTGCTGAACAGGTGAGCGAGCGTGAAACGGCGCTTCAGCAGAGGCGCGTATCATGAGCGAAGGGCGCCAGAAATCACGTCTTTCACGCAGCGCGATGCTCGATCTTGCTCAGAGCATGGCCAGTCGCGGACGTCAGGCTGTAAAGGCGGTCGTGCCGCAGGCGCGCTATTCCGACCAAACGGATTTCGCGACACTCCCTGCCGCCCTCGAAATGAAACGCCATCGCGCCATTGCGGACGTAATGGATGTGCAGAGCCCGTTTTTCAGGCTGCACGATGGCCGGTCCGGAGCAACTTGCGAGATCAATGGGTGCTCCTATCTGAATTTTGTTTCCTACGACTATCTCGGTCTCAACGGCGCGCCAGAAGTCAGCGCGGCAGCTAAAGCGGCAATCGATGTCTACGGTACGTCCGTGTCCGCCAGCCGTCCGACGGCTGGCGATCGGCCGCTGCATCGCGAATTGGAGCGCGAACTGGCCAACCTGTATCAGACGGAGGATGCGCTGACCTTCGTCAGTGGTCATGGCACCAACGTGTCGGTCGTTGGTGAACTTCTTGATAAGGGCGATCTGCTGCTGTTCGATGCGCTTTGTCACAACAGCATCGTGCTCGGATCACGGCTCAGTGGTGCGGCGCGGAAGAGTTTTCCGCATAACGATATCGCCGCACTCGGAGCCATCCTGAAAGACGTCCGGCACAAGTACAAACGAGTGCTCATTGTGGTCGAGGGGTTGTATTCCATGGATGGAGACGTCGCGCTCCTTCAAGAACTCATCGAACTGAAAACGCGATATGGCGCTTGGCTGATGGTCGATGAAGCGCACGCGCTCGGTGTGCTTGGCGCGACGGGCCGGGGGGTGTTCGAGCATTTTGGCATTGCGCCCTCAGCGGTCGATATATGGATGGGTACACTCAGCAAGACGTTGAGCGGATGTGGTGGGTACATCGCCGGATGCCACGACCTCATCGAGATTCTGAGGTTTCATGCTTCCGCGTTCATGTTCAGTGTCGGCATGTCCCCGCCAGTCGCCGGTGCCAACCTGGCGGCTTTGCGCTTGATGTTAGCTGAGCCTCACCGGGTTGGCGCGCTCCAGAAAAACGGGGCACTCTTCGTAGATGAATGCAGGAAGTCGGAACTCGACGTGGGTTTGAGCGCTGGTTTTGCGGTTGCTGTCGTCTTGATCGGCGACTCGATGCGGGCGGCGAAGCTCGCGGAACGTCTGTTTGAGCGCGGTATCAATACCATTCCGGTGACCTATCCAGCGGTACCAATGCGCAGTGCGCGGTTGCGCTTTTTCCTGACAAGCGAGCATACCGCAGAGCAGATCCGCGTGGCAGTGCGGATCACGCGAGAAGAGCTGGATAATTTGAACAGCGAAAATTTTGGTCTGAAGACGGCTGCCGCCGCCGCGCGTGTCGCGCTCGGGATCAAAGATCGGGAGGCGTGAGTGGGATCATGCCGCGTCAAGAGAGTCAGATTCTCACATCGGCTGAAGGGGTGGTAGGCAGGGAAAACCTCCGCGCGTTCGTCGCGGGTGTCATGCCGTGGAACCATGCAACCATCATATCTCTCTTCACGGTGCCTGCGGGGAAGCCGGAGTTCTGCGCGAGTTTCGATAATGCCATCGTGCAAGCTCGGCGGTCCGGAGGCCGTGTCATCGCCTGGTCGGCACGGTTGACGACGCTGCACGAGGCGATGTGCGCAGACAATGGCATCCCGCTGCTCCGTGTTGAAGACGGGTTCATCCGCTCGATCGGGCTGGGAGCCGGGTTCGTGCCCGCAGCTTCTCTGGCCGTCGATACACGCGGCATCTACTACGACGCGACCCGGCCGAGTGACCTAGAAGTTCTACTTGAAACTATGGAGCTGGGCGATGACCAGCGCCAAGATGGTGCCGCCATCCGTCGAGAGATCGTTGCTGCCCGCCTGTCGAAATACAATCTTCGCGGCAAGGCCTGGCATGATGAGTTGCCGAAGAACCGCGAAATCGTTCTCGTTCCGGGACAAGTCGCGGACGATGCGTCAATCCAACTGACAACATCTTCGACAATCGACCCGGCGGGCGCCGAGAACATCAACATTCAGTTGCTGCGACAGGTACGAGCGCGCAATCCGAACGCGTATATCGTTTACAGGGCGCATCCGGATGTCCGTTTTGGACTACGCCATGGAGCCAT
>JAFAGM010000058.1 GCA_023422775.1 Pseudomonadota bacterium | reverse complement strand
CGGACATGATCAAGGAGGTGATGGGCAAATACGGCGTTCCCACCATCGTCGGCGATCAGCATCTGTATTACATCTATCGCAAGGGCTCGATCGTATCCGTGGGCGGCAAGTACAAGGAAAAGACCGCGCTGGAAGCGATCGACAAGCCGCTCGATCCGAGAGCCGCCGTCAAGCTCAACGGCGACACCGTCCGCGGCAGTTGCGTGGCCGTCGTCAAGCGCGCGCAGGCCAGGGCGAAGGAACTGAACGCCATGCTGCCGGAGGCCAAGCGCGCGAACTGCGAAGGCGTGTTGAGCGTGCAACTCGTCCCGGGCACGTCGGCGGATCGCGTCAGCATCGCGCAATTCACGCTGCTGGATGTCAAACGGGTCATCAGCGCAGCGGCGATCGACAGCGCGGCACTTGCGAGCGACCAGCAGTCGATGCCGACCGGAAGCACGCCCAAACTATAGCCGTTGAAGATTCTAGGCCTGCGCCGCAGCCCAGGCCTCGCGCAACTGCCGTTTCATCACCTTGCCGTTGGCGTTGCGCGGCAGCGGATCGCTGCGTACGTCCATGGTCTCCGGCACCTTGTAATCCGATAGCCGCTCCGCGCACCAGGCCCGCAGCACTTCGCCGCCGACCGCGTTGCGGGTCACCACGACGGCATGCACGCGCTCGCCGAGCACCGGACAGGGTTTTGCGATGATCGCGCTCTCGATCACCTCGGGATGGCCTGCGAGCACCGACTCGACTTCCGCCGAATAGATCTTCAGGCCGCCGCGGTTGATCATGTCCTTCTGTCGATCGAATACGCGGACGAAATTCTGCGCGTCGACGGAGCCGAGGTCGCCGGAATGCCAGAAGCCCGCCGTGAAGCTTTCGGCAGTTGCCTTCGGGTTGTTCCAGTAGCCCTTGATGACAGAGGCGCCGTGAATCCAGATCTCGCCGATCTCGCCGCGCGGCAGTTCGCGGCCATCGGCATCCACCGCCACGATCTGCGCGCCCGGACACGGCAGCCCCACGCTGTCGATGTGGCTGGCGGTCAGTTCGCCGGGCATCATGGTCGAGGGCGACGTGGTTTCGGTCGCGCCGTAGCAATTCGCGAGCTTCAGTCCGGGAAGCCTGGCGTCGAGCTTTTCGATGGTCGCGATCGGCATCGGCGCCCCGCCGAAGCCGCCGATCCGCCAGCTCGACAGATCGTAGCTGTCGAAATCCGGCTGCAGCAGGCAGAGATTGTACATCGCCGGCACCATCACCGTGTAGGTGACGCGCTCGCGCGCCGCCAACTTCAGGTATTCCGCAGCCTTGAATTCCGCCATGATGATCAGCGCTCCGGCGCAGCGGACCATCGTCATGATATTGGCGACGACGCCCGTGACATGCCCGAGCGGCACCGCGGCGATGGAGCGGTCCGCTGCGGTCAGGTTCAGGCACGATGTGAACACCATCGCCGAATGAATAATGTTGCAATGGGCCAGCATCGCGCCCTTCGGGCGTCCCGTGGTGCCCGAAGTATAGAGGATCATCGCGGTGTCCTCTTCGCCGACCTCGACGGGTAAAGCGAGCGGCGCGTTTTCTGCAAGCTCCGAAAAGCGCGAAACCCGCGCATCATCGTCGACAGGAATCCGATGCTCCACGTCGGAAATGTCGCGCGCGTCCGGCACGCGATCGGCAAGCCCGGCCTCGTGGATCAGCAGCCGCGCGCCGCAATCGGTCAGCACATAGGCGATCTCCGGCTTCTGCTGACGGGTCGATAGCAGCACCGTCACGAGCCCCGCATGCGCCGCGCCCAACATGGTCAGCGCAAACTCGATGCGGTTGCCGAGCAGCACGGCGACGCGGTCGCCGCGCGCAAGGCCAAGCTTCTGAAGACCCGTAGCGATCCGGGCCGACTGCCGCGCAACCTCGCGCCAGGTCATTCGCCTGTCGCCGCAAACCAGCGCCTCGCCATCCGGATTTGTCGCAACCGCATCGGCCACCATCGCCGGGATGCTTTTGGGACGCTCGCAGAATGCCGCCACCACACGATCGCCGAACCGCGGCTCGAGCCGCATCGGCGGAATGGCGTGCTGCGACCAGTCCATGACTCGCCTCTCCCTTCCCTTCCTTGCCTCTTCAGCTCTTCTTCATCTCGTAGACGTGTTCGGGTCCGGGGAATGCACGCGAGCGCACGTCGGTGGCGTAGCCCTCGATTGCTGCCTCGATCGCGGGGCCGAGATTGCCGTAGCGACGCACGAATTTCGGCGTCCGTGGCGACAGTCCCAGCATGTCCTCCAGCACCAGCACCTGACCGTCGCAGGCCGCGCTGGCGCCGATGCCGATGGTGGGGATGGCGATGGTCTCGGTGATCTTCCGCGCCAGCGGTTCGGCGACGGCCTCGACCACGACCGAAAATGCGCCCGCATCCGAGATTGCCTTGGCGTCGTTCAGGATCGGATCCCAGCTGCCCTCGTCGCGGCCCTGCGCGCGAAACGACCCGAGCGTGTTGATCGACTGCGGCGTCAGCCCGATGTGACCCATGACCGGCACGCCGCGTTCGGAAAGGAACGCCACCGTCTCGGCCATCCGCACGCCGCCTTCGAGTTTCACCGCACCGCAATGAGTTTCCTTCAGGATCCGCACCGCGGAATGAAACGCCTGTTCCTTCGAGGCTTCGTAGGAGCCGAACGGCATGTCCACCACGACCAGCGCGCGCTCCGAGCCGCGCATCACCGCGCGCCCCTGCAGGATCATCATCTCCAGCGTCACCGGCACCGTGGTCTCGAGGCCGTGCATGACGTTGCCGAGGGAGTCGCCGACCAGGATGGCATCGCAGTAGCGATCCACCAGCGCTGCGGTGTGCGCGTGATACGAGGTGAGCATCACGATCGGCTCTCCGTTCTTGCGCGCGCGAATATCCGGCGCCGACTTGCGCTTGATGGCCGACTGAACTGACATGCTAGACTCCAACCACGGGGACGCCGATCACGACCGGATGGAACGCGAATGCGAGCGCCAGATAGGCGACGATCCCGACCGCGATCGCGATCAGGTCGTTGCCGGGACCACCGACGGGTATCGGCGGTGCGCCGGCGTCGGTACGATGTTTTAGCGAGATGCGGTCGAACACCGCCCATGCGAGAAACGAGCCGAACAGGAAGATCGAGCCGAGATCGCCGTTGGCGAGCAGATGCGTCGCCGCCCAAAGCTTGATGCCCGCCAGCATCGGGTGCTTCAGCGTGGTGTAGATCCGGCCACGGATATAGGAGGCGATCACCAGAATGACCGCGGGCAACATCAAGGCTACCGCAATGTGCTTGAGCGCCGTCGGCGGGTTCCAGACGTTGATCCAGCCTGTCGCGCGGTAAACGCCAAAACCCCAGACGATCAGCGCGAGGCCAACGAATGAAGCGATCGTATAGCCGATCTTGTAGCCCGCCTCGCCGGTCCCGGCGATGACCTGCGCGCGCAACTCGCGCTGGGTCGTGAGCGTATGGACGCCGAGGAATACGACCAGGCCCAGGATCAGCACCAGCAACCCCACGATGTCCTCCCTTGCGCGGCCCGTTTCCTGTCAACCGCGTAACATCTAAAGGGCGCGGAACGCAATGCGGCACGCGGCTGCCAGCCTCACGGCTTCTCCGCCTGCCGGCCAAGATCGCGGTTATCGACGTAGCGGATGGCGATCGGTCGCCCTGCGAGCGCGCCGCCGAACCCGCCGGTGAATTTCAGGGGCACGCAGGCAGCAAGCGATTCATTGATCGCCTTGAGGTAGGTGGCGCGGGTATCGGCCGGGACGCCGGCCGTGGCATACGTCACCTGCGGCGTGGCGATGATCTCTCCCGTCTTCCTGAAGCTGAATCGCACCGACATCTGCATGCCCTGCCGCGCGGTGTCGGCCGGCGGCGGCGCCCAGCAGGACCGCAGCGCGGCAAACAGGTCGCCGATGGTATCGAGGTCGTGGTCCGGCTTGCGGTATTTTTCCGCCTGGTCCTGCGGCGGCACGGTCTGGATCGTGAGCTGCAGGTTCTGGCTGTAGGGATAGAAAATCTCGGGAATGCACGGGCCGTCATTGAACACGCTGCAGAACGTCGGCGTGCACGGCTCGCCGTCGAGCACGCTGCAGGGCGCATGCGCAAACGGCGTCGCGTCGATCTGCCGCCGATGCTGGGCGGTGGCGGGGCCAACGCCCAGCCCCAGCCCGATCAGGCATATGATGGCGAAGCGGAACATCAGCAAATCCTCGCGCGGATCTTGATAAGGTGATGCGCGCCCTGGCCGCCATCAAGGCAGGTCTGTTCACATCCCCGCGTTCAAGCCACTCCCACAACCGTCATCGTCCGGCTTGACCGGACGATCCAGTATTCCAGAGATGGCGTAGACCAAATCGAGGGGCCGCGGCGTACTGGGTCCCCGGTCAAGCCGGGGACGACAGCGGAAGGGTGGACGAAAGCGCCCCTACCCCTTCTTTTTCACGTCCTTGACGTTGGAGAAGGTGATCCCCTCGGCGCGCTCGCGGGTGTAGCCGAGGTAGAACTCGTTCCTGGCCATGAACACCGGATCGCCATCGACGTCATCGGCGATGCCGGAGCCGTTGGCGGCGATGAAGGCATCGAGCTTCTTGCGATCATCGGACGAGACCCAGCGTGCGAGCTGGAATTCGGAAACCTCGAATTCCACCGGCAACGAATATTCCGCATCGAGCCGCGCCTTCAGCACGTCGAGCTGCAGCGGACCGACGACGCCGACCAGCGCCGGCGCGCCGTCGCGCGGCCGGAACACCTGCACCACGCCCTCCTCCGACATCTGCTGCAGCGCTTCCTTCAGCTTCTTGGCCTTCATCGCGTCGGTCAGGCGCACGCGGCGGACGATTTCCGGCGCAAAGGAGGGAACGCCGACGAAGGTGAGGTCTTCGCCCTCGGTCAGCGTATCGCCGATCCGCAGCGTGCCATGATTGGGGATGCCGACCACGTCGCCGGCGAACGCCTCATCGGCCACCGAGCGGTCCTGGGCGAAGAAGAATTGCGGCGACGACAGCGACATGTTCTTGCCGGTGCGGACCAGCTTGGCCTTCATGCCGCGGCTGAGCTTGCCCGAGCACAGCCGCGCGAACGCGATGCGGTCGCGGTGGTTCGGGTCCATGTTGGCCTGGATCTTGAACACGAAGGCGCTCATGCGCGGCTCGGCCGCCTCGACCTTGCGAAGGTTGCTGTCCTGCGCGCGGGGCGCCGGCGCAAACCTGCCGAGCCCTTCCAGCAGATCGCCGACGCCGAAATTGCGCAGCGCGCTGCCGAAATAGACCGGCGTCAGATGGCCCTCGCGAAACGCCTCCAGTTCGAACGGCTTGCAGGCTTCCGACACCAGCGCGAGTTCGTCCTTGACCTCGGCGACGTCGAGATTGGCGTTGCGGCCGGCGAGATCGGCGATGTCGATCTGCTCCGTGGCGCCGGTCTTGGCGCCGCCGCCTTCCAGCAGCCGCACGCCGCCGTTGACGACGTCATAGGTGCCGAGGAAGTCGCGGCCGCGGCCGACCGGCCAGGTCATCGGCGTGGTATCGAGCGCCAGCGTCTTTTCGATCTCGTCCAGCAGTTCGAAGGTATCGCGGCTCTCGCGGTCCATCTTGTTGATGAAGGTGATGATCGGAATGTCGCGCAGCCGGCACACCTCGAAGAGTTTCCGCGTGCGCGCCTCGATGCCCTTGGCGGCGTCGATCACCATGACCGCGGAATCGACGGCGGTCAGGGTGCGGTAGGTATCTTCGGAAAAGTCCTCGTGGCCCGGCGTGTCCAGGAGGTTGAAGACGAGGCCTTCGAACTCGAACGTCATCACCGACGTGACGACCGAGATGCCGCGATCGCGCTCGATCTTCATCCAGTCGGAACGGGTATTGCGCCGTTCGCCCTTGGCCTTGACCTGTCCCGCCAGGTTGATGGCGCCGCCGAACAGCAGCAGTTTTTCGGTCAGCGTCGTCTTGCCGGCGTCCGGGTGGGAGATGATGGCAAAGGTCCGCCGCCGCGCCACCTCAACGGATAGCGGCGACCGGGACGGCGATTCGGAAGTGACGGCAATGTCGGACATGAGGTGTGAGCGTTTGGCAGGGAAATTTGGGCTAATCAAGCCTCATTTGGTGATTGTGGAACCGGCTGGCCAGCCCCATATCCTCCCCGGGAGGACGACCTTCCGATTTCAGCGCATTTTCGCGGGGACGGCCCTGCACGGATCGGAGGGTTTCCATGGCTTGGACTCTGTTGTTTGTCGCGGGTCTGCTCGAGATCGGTTGGGCCATCGGTCTCAAATATACCGAAGGTTTTACACGGCCGGTACCGTCGGCACTCACGCTCGCAAGCATGCTGGCCAGCATCATCCTGCTCGGTCTTGCCTTGAAGACGCTGCCGATCGGAACGGCCTACGCGGTATGGACCGGCATCGGCGCGGTCGGAACCGCAATCCTTGGCATCGCATTGTTCGGTGAACCCGCTACCGCGGCCCGCCTCGCCAGCATCGGACTTATCGTGTCCGGAATTATCGGACTCAAGCTGGTCACCTGATCAGCGCAGCAGCACCGCCGCCCAATAGGTCAGCGCCGCCACGATCCCGGAAGCCGGGATCGTGATGACCCAGGCGTAGACAATCGAACTCGCCACGTTCCAGCGCACCGCCGAGACCCGGCGCGCCGCGCCGACGCCCACGATCGCACCCGTAATGGTGTGGGTCGTGGAGACGGGAACGCCGAGAAAGGTCGCCATGAACAGGGTCGCGGCGCCGCCGGTTTCGGCGCAAAACCCCTGCATCGGCGTCAGCTTGGTGATGCGCAGGCCCATGGTGCGGACGATGCGCCAGCCGCCCATCAGCGTGCCCAGCGCCATCGCAGCCTGGCAGGACAGCACCACCCAGAACGGGATCGAGAATTCGGTTCCGAGATGGCCCTGCGAATAAAGCAGCACCGCGATGATGCCCATGGTCTTTTGCGCGTCGTTGCCGCCGTGGCCCAGCGAGTACAGCGACGCCGAGACGAACTGCAGGACGCGAAAGGCGCGGTCGACCGCGAACGGCGTCGAGCGCACCGACAGCCAGGACACGATGGCGACCAGCGCCAGCGCCAGCAGGAACCCGACCAGCGGCGACAGCACGATCGCCAGCAACGCCTTGGTCAGGCCGCTCCAGACCGCCGCCGAAATGCCGGCCTTGGCGATACCGGCGCCGACCAGCCCGCCGATCAGCGCATGCGAACTGGACGAGGGAATGCCGAGCCCCCAGGTGATCAGATTCCAGACGATGGCCCCGACCAGCGCGGCGAAGATCACCGTGGCATCCACCACGCTCGGCTCGATGATGCCGGTGCCGATGGTGTTGGCGACGTGGAGGCCGAACACCAGGAAGGCGATGAAATTGAAGAACGCGGCCCAGAACACCGCATATTGCGGGCGAAGCACCCTCGTCGAAACGATCGTCGCGATGGAATTGGCGGCGTCGTGCAGGCCGTTGAGGAAGTCGAACAGCAGCGCGACCGCGATCAGGAAGATCAGGATCGGAAGACCGAGGGTGGCATCCACGCGATGGTCCTGCCCTATATCACTTGCTTGAGCATGATCTCCGCGCAAACGCGTTCCGCGTTTGTCGCGAGGGAAAACCGGTATCCACTTTTCCGGATCATGCTCATACCTGCTCGATCACGATCGAATTGATTTCGTTGGCGACGTCGTCGAAGCGGTCGGACACCTTCTCGAGATGCTTGTAGATCTCGGCACCCACCACGAATTCCATCGAATTGCCGTCGCGGTGCTTGAGGTACAATTCCTTCAGTCCGATGTCGTGGAGATCGTCGATGCGGCCCTCCAGCTTGCCGATTTCCTCGGCAATGGCGGTCAGCATCGCGACATTGTTGCCGATCGACTGCATCAGCGGCAGCGCGCGGCCGACAAGGTTCGCGCACTCGACCAGCAGGGTCCCGATCTCGCGCATCGGCTGCTCGAAGGTGCGGACCTCGAACAGCACCACCGCCTTGGCGGTCTGCTGCATCTGGTCGATGGCGTCGTCCATCGCCGTGATCAGGTTCTTGATGTCGCCGCGGTCGAACGGGGTGATGAAGGTGCGGCGGACGGCGGTCAGCACCTCGCGGGTGATGCCGTCGGCGTCATTTTCGAGCTGATTGACGCGCTGGCAGAACAGCGGCGTCTCGTCGCCGCCACGCAGCATGTCCTGCAGCGCCAGCGCCCCCTGCAGGACCGTCCGGGCGTGCTGGGCGAACAGGTCAAAGAACCGCTCCTCCTTTGGCAAAAAGGCGCGAAACCAGCGAAGCATCGGTATTTCCATCGTTTGGGAATGGGCCGCGGGACAGCCCTGTCACAAAACTGTCATAGACCATTCAAAGGAAAAGCGCGCAACGGCATGGCCCGGGATTCGGGTCATCCACTGCTTTGTAGGGCCGAAAAAGGCGTCGAAACGAGCCGTTTTACAGCGATCGCCGGAAAAAATGTGCGATTTCGCCGATCACGCCGCGGCGGAACGTCAGCACGCAAGCCACGAAGATGACGCCCTGGATCACCGTCACCCACTGGCCGAACCCGGCCAGGTACTGCTGCATGGCGATGATCACGAAGGCGCCGACCACCGGACCGAAGATGGTGCCAAGCCCGCCGACCAGCGTCATCAGCACGATCTCGCCGGACATCGACCAGTGCACGTCCGTGAGCGAGGCGTTCTGCGCCACGAACACCTTAAGCGACCCCGCAAAGCCCGCCAGCGTCCCCGAGAGGATGAAGGCGAGAAGCTTGTACTGGTCAGTCTTGTAGCCCAGTGAGATCGCACGCTGCTCGTTCTCGCGGATCGACTTCAAGACCTCGCCGAACGGCGAGTTGATGGCGCGGTAGATCAGGAGGAAGCCGCCGAGGAAGCCGGCCAGAATGACGTAGTAGAGCACCGTCGGCTTGGCGAGATTGAATATCCCGAACAGGTAGCCCTGCGGGATGCCCTGGATGCCGTCTTCACCATGGGTGAACGGCGCCTGCAGATAGATGAAGTACAGGAGCTGCGACAGCGCCAGCGTGATCATCGCGAAGTAGATGCCCTGCCGGCGAATCGAAATGAAGCCTGTGACAACGGAAAGCGCAGCGGCGGCAACGACGCCGACCAGAATTCCGAGTTCCGGCGGCAGGCCCCACTCCTTGAGCGCATGCGCCGTGCAATAGCCCGCCGTTCCCAGGAACATCGCATGCCCGAACGACAACAGGCCGCCATACCCGATCAGGAGATTGAAGGCGCAGGCGAGCAGCGCGAAGCAAAGCGCCTGCATCACGAAGAACGGGTAGATGCCGGTCATTGGCACCAGGCCCAGCAGCACCGCCATGGCTGCGAAGACAATCATCTCGTCGCGCATCGCGCGCGGCGTTACCGGCAGTGTGTCGTCAGTCAGTGCGCTCATGTCAGGCCGCCCGTCCCGTCAGTCCCGTTGGCTTCACCAGCAACACCAGCACCATCAGCACGAACACCACGGTGTTGGAGGCCTCGGGATAAAAATACTTTGTCAGTCCCTCGATCACGCCGAGCGCAAAGCCCGTGATGATCGACCCCATGATCGATCCCATGCCGCCGATCACCACCACCGCGAAGACGACGATGATCAGGTCGGCGCCCATCAGCGGCCGCACCTGATTGATCGGCGCCGACAGCACGCCGGCGAGCGCCGCAAGGCCGACCCCGAGCCCGTAGGTCAGCGTGATCATCCTCGGCACGTTGATGCCGAACGCGCGCACCAGGGTGGGGTTCTCGGTAGCGGCGCGCAGATAGGCGCCGAGTTGCGTCTTTTCGATCAGGTACCAGGTGGCGAGGCACACCACGAGCGAGAAAATGACCACCCAGCCGCGGTAGATCGGCAGGAACATGAAGCCGAGATTGACGCCGCCCCTCAGTTCATCGGGGATCGCGTAAGGCAGGCCGGAGGAGCCGAAATAGTTCTGGAACACGCCCTGCACGATCAGCGCGATGCCGAAGGTCAGCAGCAGTCCGTAGAGATGGTCGAGGCCGGTCAGCCATTGCAGCATGGTCCGTTCCAGGATCATGCCGAAGATGCCGACAATGATCGGCGCGATGATCAGCGCCGGCCAGTAGCCGATGCCGGCGATGTTCAGCAGGAAGTACGCGCAGAACGCGCCCATCATGTAGAGCGCGCCATGGGCGAAATTGATGATGTTGAGCATGCCGAAGATCACGGCGAGCCCGAGACTGAGCAGCGCGTAAAACGATCCGTTGATCAACCCCACCAGGAGCTGGGCGTATAGAGCTTGCATCGGTTTCGCACTCGATCTCGTTTGTGGCGCAAGTCGCCGTGTGGCGCGAGAGGAAGCCCGCCGGCACGAGGCCGGCGGACCATCGTTGTTACTTCTTTACCAGCGGACAGGCGCTTTCCGAAAGCGGCCTGAACGCCTGGTCCGCCGGGGTCGTTCCGATCAGCTTGTAGTAGTCCCATGGCCCCTTGGATTCGGAAGGCTTTTTGACCTCGAACAGGTAGGCCGGGTGGATCTTGCGGCCGTCGGCGCGGATCGATCCCTTGCCGAACAGCGCATCGTCGGTCGGGGCTTCCTTCATTTTCGCCACCACCTTGGCGCCGTCATGGGGATTGCCGCCCATCGCTTCCAGCGTCTTGAAATAGTGGACCAGACCCGAATAGACGCCGGCCTGCACCATCGAGGGCTGCGCCTTGTTCTTCATCCGCTCGGAGAAGCGCTTGGAAAACGCGCGGGTGCCGTCGTTGAGGTCCCAGTAGAAGGTTTCCGTGAAGCTGAGCCCCTGCGCCACCTTCAGACCGAGCGAATGCACGTCGGTGATGAACAGCAGCAGCCCGGCCAGTTTCTGGCCACCGGCAACGATGCCGAATTCGGACGCCTGCTTGATCGTGTTGGTGGTGTCGCCGCCGGCGTTGGCCATGCCGACGATTTTGGCCTTGGAGGCCTGCGCCTGCAGCAGGAAGGAGGAGAAGTCCGACGAATTCAGGGGGTGCTTGACGGTGCCGACGACCTTGCCGCCGGACTTCACCACGACCGCCGTGGTGTCGCGCTCCAGCGCGTGGCCGAAGGCGTAGTCCGCCGTCAGGAAGTACCAGGAATCGCCGCCGGCCTTCACCAGCGCCTGCCCGGTGCTGTTGGCCAGCATGTAGGTGTCGTAGACCCAGTGAATCGTGTTGGGCGAGCACTGGGCATTGGTGAGATCCGACGTCGCCGCGCCGGTATTGATCATGATGGAGTTCTTTTCCTTCACGACATTGTTGACCGCCAGCGCAACGCCGGAGTTCAGCACATCCATGAAGATGTCGACCTTCTCGACGTCGATCCACTGCCGCGCAATGGTCGTGGCGATGTCGGGCTTGTTCTGGTGGTCGGCAGAGACCAGGTCGAGCTTCCAGCCCTTGGCCGCCAGCCCCGAATCCTCGATCGCCATCTGCGCCGCCAGCGTCGAGCCGGCGCCGCCGAGGTCGGAGTAAAGTCCGGAATTATCGGTGAGGACACCGATCTTGATGTTCTTGTCCTGCGCCAGGGCGCTGCCTGCGGCAACCGTCAGGGCGGCGCCGAGAAGGAAAGCTGAAATGCGATGTTTCATACTCACTACTCCATTATTCCTGAGTGCAACAGCAGAACAATCAGACGCCGAGATAGGTGTGGAGCTTGTCCATGTTGGCGGACAGTTCCGAATTCGCAAAACCGTCAATAACCTTGCCGTGCTCGACAATGTAGTAGCGGTCGGCCACCGTCGAGGCGAAGCGGAAATTCTGTTCGACCAAAAGGATGGTGAATCCTTCCGACTTCAACCGCGCGATGGTGTGACCGATCTGCTGAATGATGACGGGCGCCAGACCTTCGGTCGGCTCATCCAGCATCAGGAAGCGCGCGCCGGTGCGCAGGATTCTGGCGATCGCGAGCATTTGCTGCTCGCCGCCGGAAAGCTTGGTGCCCTGGCTGCCGAGGCGTTCCTTGAGGTTCGGAAACAGTTCGAAGATCTGATCGAGCGACAGGCCGCCGGAGCGCACGGTCGGCGGCAGCAGCAGGTTTTCGCGCACGTCGAGGCTTGCGAAAATGCCCCGCTCCTCGGGACAGAAAGCGACACCCATCCGCGCGATCCTGTCGGAGGTGGCGCGCGTGATGTCCCGCCCGTCGAAGCGGATCGAACCGGTGCGCTTGCCGATGATTCCCATCACCGATTTCAGCGTCGTGGTCTTGCCGGCGCCGTTGCGGCCGAGCAGCGTGACCACCTCGCCGGCCTTCACGTTGAAATTGATGCCATGAAGGATGTGGGATTCGCCGTACCAGGCCTGCAGGTCGGAAACGGAGAGAACCTGAGCATCCGCCGGACTATTGGCGGCCCCGGCCATTTTCGGATTAGCCATGACCGGCCCCCAGATAGGCTTCCTTGACGCGCTCATCCTTCGACAGTTCGGCATAATTGCCTTCCGCCAGCACCTGGCCGCGCGTCAGCACCGTGATGATGTCGGACAGGTTGGCCACGACGGAAAGATTATGTTCGACCATCAGGATGGTGTACTTGACCGAAATGCGCTTGATCAGCGCCGCGATCTTCTCGATGTCCTCGTGACCCATGCCTGCCATCGGCTCATCGAGCAGCATCATTTCCGGATCGAGCGCCAGCGTCGTCGCAATCTCGAGCGCGCGCTTGCGGCCATAGGGCATCTCGACCGCCGGCGTGCCGGCAAACTCGCTCAGGCCGACGTCGTTCAGCAGTTCGAGCGCGCGGCCATTGTACTGGTCGAGCACGCTCTTGGAGCGCCAGAAATCGAACGAGTTTCCATGCTGGCGCTGCAGCGCGACGCGGACATTCTCCAGCGCCGTCAGGTGCGGAAACACCGCCGATATCTGGAATGAACGCACCAGCCCGAGGCGCGCGACGTCGGCCGGCGCCATCGCGGTGATGTCCTGCCCCTTGTAAAGAATCTGGCCCGCGGAGGGCTTCAGAAACTTGGTCAGGAGGTTGAAGCATGTCGTCTTGCCGGCGCCGTTCGGCCCGATCAACGCATGGATGCTACCGCGGCGCACCTTGAGAGCGACATCGCGAACCGCAAAGAAACCCGCGAACTCCTTGGTCAATCC
Source organism: Pseudomonadota bacterium (assembly GCA_023422775.1). GTDB lineage: Bacteria > Pseudomonadota > Alphaproteobacteria > Rhizobiales > Xanthobacteraceae > Bradyrhizobium. Next base: position 39,499 of record JAFAGM010000058.1, on the reverse strand, counting down.
GTGGGTTTCGAGAATGAACTCATCAGCCAAACAAATTTCCCCCATCAGCCATCGGCGCGACGTCCCGCGCGCGTGACCAATTTTCCCGATACGGGCAGGTTCTCCCGGACGTCCTTGGAATCCGTCCCGGTCCTGCCGCCTCCGGGCCGGAATATGCCGTCATTGGCAGGGGTTAGGCAAGGCGGAAAGCTCACGCGGGGAAAACACATGTGCCGGTTCCGATGCGCATTAAGTCGCATGCCCCGTCACCCGCGCCTGGCCGGCCTGCCCGCGCGCCCTTCGCCGCAGGCCGCGCCCCACAATCCATCGTTAACGGTGTTTTGCTGCGATCGGGCGCTTTCATACAATATTTCCCTCTCGGGACGCATGATGGCGCGATTTAGGTAGCCGGGAATTGCCGCCTTGGAATTTGAAAGTGCCCAGCCATCGATCGTCAAATCGATCAAGCAGCGTGACCTGCTGAATACGTGGCTGCGGCTATACGCCCGCAACCGATCGATCCCGCGCCTGTCCGAATACCAGCCCGAGCGGATCGAGGACGAATTCCCCGACCTCGTCTTCTACAGCGTCGACACCGGCGTCCAGCCGCCGCGTATCACGATCGAGAGCAACGGCACGCGCATGTCGAGGGCCTACGGGAATACCGGCAAGGGCCGCCATCTCGACGAGTATCTTGGTACGAAGCTCGCTCCAATTGTCATGCCGGTCTACTACGAATGTATCGCCCGCCGCCTTCCGGCCTACACCATCGCCAATATCGACGACATCTACGGGCGCATCGTCGCCTATGAAAGGCTGCTGCTGCCGTTCTCCGACGGTGAAGGTGTCACCCACATCGTCGCCTCGCTGAAGACCATCAGCGAGGACGGTGGCTTCGAGATCAGAGACCTGATGCGTGGAAACGACAAGCTGCCGGTGCCCACGCTGCGCAGCATCATCGACCGCGATCTCTTCCATCGCGCACCCGGCCGCATTTCAACCGGCGACGCGGTCGAGTTCGGTTGAGCCGCGAACGGGGGCGATCAGGTCCGGCGTCCCGACGACTTCGGCGCCACCTCCCTGGCATAGATATCAGGCTTGAATCCCACCAGCAGTTTTCCGCCGAGATCGAGCACCGGGCGCTTGATCATCGAGGGCTGCGCAGCCATCAGCGCGAGCGCCTTGCGTTCGTTGAGGCCTTCCTTGTCGGCATCGGGCAGCTTCTTGAACGTCGTGCCCGCACGGTTGAGCAGTGTTTCCCAGCCCACGTCATCCGACCATTGCTTGAGCTTGTCCTTGCCGATGCCGGCAAGCTTGTAGTCGTGAAAGTCGTAGGCCACACCGTGGCCATCGAGCCAGGCGCGCGCCTTCTTCATGGTGTCGCAATTCTTGATGCCGTAGATGGTGATCGTCATCGTCGAAAATAACCCCGGTTCAAGTCCGCTTCGGAATTTCGAGCCCGCGCTGCACCGCCCGCCGTGCAAGCCCGCGCTCGAGCCACGCCGGCACCTGCTTCAACGAGTCGAACTCGACAAGCTCACGCGCGCCGTAGAAGCCGATCAGGTTGCGGACCCAGCCAAGCATCGAAACATCGGCGATGGTGTATTCGTCGTCCATGATCCACTGCCGGCCGGCGAGATGGGATTCCATCACGCCAAGGAGCCGCTTCGACTCCGCGACATAGCGCTCGAGCGGCCGCTTGTCGGCAAAATCCTTGCCGGCGAATTTGTGGAAGAAGCCGACCTGACCGAACATCGGCCCGATGCCGCCCATCTGGAAATGCAGCCACTGGATGGTCTGGTACCGCCGCGCCGGATCGGCCGGCAGCAGCTTGCCGGTCTTCTCCGCCAGGTATTGCAGGATCGCGCCCGACTCGAACAACGGCAGCGGCTTGCCGCCGGGCCCATCCGGATCGAGGATCGCCGGAATCTTGCCGTTCGGATTGAGCGAGAGAAATTCCGGCGTCTTCTGGTCGTCCTTGTTGAAATCGACCAGATGCACCTCGTATGGCAGGCCGATCTCTTCCAGCATGATCGAGACCTTGACGCCGTTCGGCGTTGGCAGCGAATAAAGCTGAAGGCGGTCAGGGTGCTTGGCGGGCCAGCGGCGGGTGATCGGGAAAGCGGACAGATCGGGCATCAATACTCGTTCTTTTGCTTGGTTTCCGTTGCGCGGCTAATGTACGACCGATGCCGCGCATAACAAGGCCTGCTGCGATCCATGACTGACCATCCCTCCCTGGCGAAGCCTGGCTTGACCGACGCGGAGCTCGCGGTTCATCCGACCGTCTTTGCCAGCGAGGCATTCAAGGACCAGGTTGTCGTCTTGTCAGGCGGAGCCGGCGGCATCGGGCGGGCGATCGGCTGGTTGTTCGCGCGGCTGGGCGCACATGTCGCCCTGGTCGGGCGCGACCAGGGCAAGCTCGATGCTCTCGTGACCCAGTTCATCGGTCGCGGCCTGAAGGCCTCCGCGCACGCCACCGACATCCGAAAACCCGAGGCGGTGAACGCCCTGTTCGACGGCATCTGGGACGCACAAGGCCGCATCGACAGCCTCGTCAACAGCGCCGGCGGGCAGTTTCCGCAAGCGGCAATCGATTTTTCGGTGAAGGGCTGGAACGCCGTCATCAACACCAACCTCAACGGCACCTGGTACATGATGCAGGCCGCCGCGCAGCGCTGGCGCGACCACAAGCATCCCGGCAGCATCGTCAACATCGTCGTCATCACGACCCACGGTCTCTACGGCATCGCCCATAGCATTGCCGCGCGAAGCGGCGTGATCGGGCTGTCGCGTGCGGTTGCAGTCGAATGGGCGCCGTTGAACATCCGCGTCAACTGCGTGGCGCCCGGCGCAATCGAGACCGAGGGCTGGAACGTCTATTCGCCGGAGGCGCGCGCCGCCTATCCGCGCTCGAACCCGATGATGCGCGCGGGCTCGTCGTGGGACGTTGCGGAGGCGAGCGTCTTTCTCGCCGGTCCCTCGGCCAAATTCATCACCGGCGAAACGCTGACGGTGGATGGCGGGGGGCAGCTCTGGGGCGAGACCTGGACCACGGGGAAGCCGGCGTACTTTCGCGGCGACGGCGAGTGAGCCGCTGAAGGCCATTTCCCGATGACCCGCTATCGCCTCGCCATCTTCGATTTCGACGGCACGCTGGCCGATTCGCTTCCCTGGTTTCGCTCGTCGTTCCAGGAAACGATCGCGCGGTTCGGTCTCGCACCGGTCAGTCCCGAGAAACTGGAAGCCATGCGGTCGACGAGATCACGCAGCGGCTTGCCTTGGCGAGGTAGTGGTGCCCCCTGCGATCCGGACTTCTGAGCCAAGCCCTGTCAAACCCGCAATGACCAGCGTGCGAGCTGATCGTACCCATTCATGCTGTGAATGAGCACGAACTCGGTTACCGTCCAGAAGATCGGCTCGATTGGATGTTCCTCCACGCCGTGCGCGCCGTACAGTAGCGTGACGTGCGGCGTAAAATTGGTGTTCGCTACCCGCCTCAAGCCTCGTCGCGCCAGCGCGCTCCCGAGCATTTGCCGAAACGACCGCAGCCGACTCGTTCCGACTTCTCCGATCAGCACGAATGGACGATTATCCGACCTGCCCCGGAAACTCGCGGTGCGATCAAACGAAACTTCGAACGGCGCCGCCCGCACGTCCGCTGCAGCCTCGCATGCCGCGTGAATAGTCCACTCGTGCACGCCACCGAGAAAGAATAGCGAAATGTGCAGGCGCCCCGGTGGAGTCAGCCTGCCGTCAAATCTGTGGGCCCGTTTGAGCGCGCCTGCCAAGCGGTGGATCCGCCGAGCCGTCCCCTCATCGGGAACGGCTGCGAGAAACAATCCGGCACCACCACTGCTTGCAAACCCGCTCATGATAGACCAGAACAAATCATGAACATTCCACTCTTGCAAGCTCGAACATCGTATTGCAAAATGCACTACATTGAAATCAATGCTCTTATTGGAGATTCAGGATGCCGCGCGTCATAAAGCGAAAAGAACATCCGCTATCGATGCGGCTGCCCGAGACCGACATCGCCATTATCGATCGCGCCGCCACGTTGCGCGGCCGCTCGCGCACCGACTTCGTGCGTGAGGCTGCGGTGCGTGCGGCGGAAGATGTGCTCATGGAAACGATGCCCATCCGGATGAGCCCGGCCGGCTTCAAAGCCTTCATCGAAGCTCTTTCGCGGCCCGCGCGCCCGGTGCCCGAAATGATCGAACTCGGTCAGCGCACAGCTCCGTGGGAATCCGGTAACGCAAAGGCCGAGAAGTGAAAGGTGGCTGTTTCTCAGCCGGAACCGCTCACAGCAGCTCACGAGGTCGCCGATTTTTCCTGCGGCAAACCCTCTCTGGATCGATGGTTGAAAACGCGTGCGCTCTCCAATCAGGAGAAGGGTTTCACGGCCGTCATGGTCGTACATGAAGCCAATCGAGTCCTCGGCTATTACGGCCTCGCGCCTACGGCGGTTCTTCCCGCAACGTTGACGCGATCGATCCGTACCGGTCAGCCGCCCGATCCCATTCCTTGTCTGCTGTTGGGGCAGCTTGCGGCAGATCGGAACCACATTGGAAAAGGCATTGGCACCGGATTGCTTAAGCATGCGCTGCAACGCTGTGTAACGGCGGCGAGCCTGATTGGCGGACGTGCCCTCATCGTCAATGCTGTCGATATCGAGGCCGCGAATTTCTGGAAGCGCCGTGGCTTTATTGCTTCGAAGGATGATCCCCTGATCCTGTTCAGGTCTCTCGCCGACATTGCGGCATCGATCAGTTCGCATTCCGATCTTCACGACTGAAAGTGGCCCGCGGCTTTCTCCTCCTCACAACACGCATCCATAATGCGCCGACGAGACCAGCCGGATGTATTTGTCGTGCACCGATCCCGGCCGCACCGCGGCGACGGATGCCGGTGCGCGCCAATCGGTCATGCGGCGGGCGATCTCTTCCGCAGATACTTCGAGGTTCACCGTGCGGGCACCGGGATCAATCACGATGGTATCGCCGTCGCGTACCGCCGCGATCGGCCCGCCGCGTGCCGCTTCCGGCGAGACGTGACCAATCAGGATGCCGTGCGAGACGCCGGAGAAGCGGCCGTCGGTAATCAAGGCGACGTCCTCGCCGAGGCCCCGCCCCTGTAGCTGGATCGTCAGCATCACCATCTCGGGCATGCCGGGCCCGCCGACCGGGCCGACATTGCGCACCACGATCACGTTACCCGGAACGATATCACCGGCGCGGATCGCCGCCATCGTCTCAGACTCGGACTCGAACACGCGCGCGGTACCGCGGAACTGGCCTTTCTCGAGCGTCTTGCCCGACAACTTCAGCAGGCAGCTCTCCGGCGCCAGATTCCCCTTCAGGACGCTGATGTGATTGTTGGCGGGTGCGATCGGTTTCGATACCGGGAAGACGATCTCCTGCCGGTCCATCTGCTCCAGTGTCGGCACGTCAGCGAGATTTTCCGCCAGCGTCCTGCCGCTCACCGTCATGACGTCGCCATGCAGCAGCCCGGCTCGCAGCAGTTCCTTCATCACGACAGGCACGCCGCCGATCGCATGCAGGCTGCCCATCGCGAACGGACCATGCGGCTGCAGATTGGCAAGCAGCGGGACACGCTCGCCGATCTCCTGGATGCGCTCGATGGTGATCGGCACCTGCGCCTCGCGCGCGACCGCCAGCAGATGCAGATACATGTTGGTCGAGCCGCCCATGGCGTAGACGGTCGTGATCGCGTTCTCGAAGGCGCGCTCGGTCATGATGTCGCGCGGCCGGATGCCGGCCTGCATCAGCCGGTACAAGGCGTCGACCGAGGCGCGCGCCTGCGCGCGGACGTCGGCATGAATATCGCTGGTCGCATTGTAATCGGCGGGATGCGAGGCGCCGCGCGGCAGCATCATGCCGATCGATTCCGCGATCGTGCTCATGGTATTGGCCGTGAACATCGCGCCGCAGGTGCCGCTGCCCGGCATCACGTTGCGCTCTACTTCCAGAAGCTCCTCGCCGGACAGCCGGCCGGATTCATTGGCGGCGCGCGCTTCGGCGTAATCGAGGATCGTGAGGTTGTTGCCCTTGGCGGCCCATGCCCCGAACGAGACGCGGCCCGGCGTGCTGGTGCCGGGATAGAGCACCAGCCCGAAGGCATTGGTCCGCGCCAGCGGCATCAGCGCGGCGGCGCCGGTCTTGTCGCAGCCGGAGATCACGATCATCGCATCGCCATGATGGGCGTAGTGACCGATCTCGAAGCAATCGGCGACGACGTCGCGCGAGGCAAGGCTGTAGCCTGCCGTCGGCGTTCCCTGCGTCAGCGCATCCGAGACCGCCGGCGCGCCGACGATCAACCCCTGCCCGCCGCGCTCCGCCAGCAATTCCACCAGCAGATCGCCTATGGTGCGCACGCGGTTGTTGCAGCGATGGGCGTTGGTGTAGGCGCTGGCGATCGTCACCACCGCGCTCGTTTGAGCCGCGCGGTCCGGATCGAAACCGGCGGCGCGCAGTTCGACCCGCCCGCGCTTCCAATAGGTGCTGCTGTCCTTCGTCGTCATGGGGTGCTCCAGGTCTTCTGATTGAATGCGCGGACTTTTGCGTCCGGCCTGTTGGCACTGATGGTTTTCAACCGGTCTTTCCGTCGTCGAAACTGACGATCACGGCGGCGTTCGCAATGATGATGGAATCGCTTCCGCTCTCGGCCGGCACTTCCAGTCCGCCCTTGACCGCCGTCACGTTCACGGTGCCATACGGCAGTTCCCTGGCGACGGCCGCGGTATCGACCCCGCTCGGGTCGGGCACCGCGACGGTGACCTCGACGAACATGTCGTTGGCGGTCTTGCCCAGCATGCGGAAGAAGCCGAGGCTGGAGTGGCGGATGGCGTCCGAGACGGCGCGCCTGGCGGCCTTGGTGGCGTCGCGCCCGTGAACGTCGACGCCCATCCCCATTTCGGTAATACAGCGCACCCGTGCCATGGAGTTTCCTCTTGTTGTTGGCCTGGAGTTTTATCCGGCAATATCCTCCTCTCTCCATCGTCGCTTGCGGCCGCCGCGTCAAGTCAGGCGACCGCCGATCAGCTTCAGCCAGGGGCCGGAGTGAAAGGCGCTCATCAACAGGTACATCGGGACCATGCCGCCGAGGTGCAATGAGGTGCCCGTCGAACACAGCGTCTCCAGCGGACTACTGCCGAAATGCGTCAGCAGCGCCATGACCGCGAAGGTCGGCGCAGCCGCGAGCGACAGCCAGCCGGCTACGCCTGACGCCGCTGCGCCGCTGCAGGCTTCGCTCATGGCTTCGCGCCCGCCTCCTTCCGGAACGCAGCCTCGCCGGTGTCCGATACCTCGACCCATCTCTTGTCAGGCGCTTCGCCTTCGACGTAGCTGTCGTGCCAGTTCCACCACTTGTAGGTCTGGGTCTGCGGGTAACCCTCCGGCGAGTCCTCCCACACCTCCTGCCGGCCGAGCGGCGTGATGTCGAGATAGTTCCAGGTGCCGCCCATCTGCTCGTCGCCGCGATTGTTGATGAAGTAGCTGCGGTAGATCCTGCCGCCGTCGTGGATGAACACGTTGGTGCCGTGCCACTCGCCGACGCCGAAGTCCGCATCGAAGCTGTCGGTGACGGTGTACCAGGGGATCATCTGCCAGCCCATGCGCGCCTTCAGGCGTGTGATATCGGCCTGCGGCGCGCGCGAGACGAAGGCGAGCGTGGTGTCGCGGGCGTTGAGATGGGCGACGTGGGCGACCTGGTCCGCCACCATCGAGCAGCCGCGGCAGGCATGATCGGGCCAGCCGAATACACCGGGCTCGTAGAATGCGCGGTAGACGATCAACTGACGGCGGCCGTCGAACAGGTCGAGCAGGCTCGCCTTGCCGCCGGGTCCGTCGAATGCGTAACTTTTTTCAACGGCCATCCACGGCATCCGCCGACGCTCCGCGGCCAGCGCGTCACGGGCGCGCGTTGCGGCCTTCTCTTTCACCAGCATCTGCTGGCGCGCGGCTTCCCATTCCTTCGCTGAAACGACATTGGTCTTCATGGCTAACCTCCTGCTTGTTGCGATGGTTGTCGTGTGCTTTCGACGTGCCGGCTCAGGCCGGCAGCCGCCTGCTTCGAGGCGCCCGCGAAACTCATGCGGAACGGGGTCGCGAGTTCCCCGATGGTGCATTCCCCGCGTCGCCAGATGACCAAGTATCGCCCGCCGCGTTGGGTCCGCCAGCGCATGAAAAACGGCGTCGAGATGAACCGAATATTCAACCATATGGTTTAGTATAGACGCACATCGCGGATAGTCAACCATTTGGTTTAACGCCTTCGTGATCGAGCGAAATGTTCTTGCGCAAAGGGATGGCCGGACTTTTGGCGATTTGCCCGTCGGATTGATATGTCGCACCAGAAGAAGCATACCCATCGTTGCACGCGACGCTACGCAGTCGCGTAGCCCTTGCGAGCAAGCATGCAAACACGATGACCTGGACTTGCGTTGATCCGATGACCATTCGCCCCATCGTCCGTTATCCCGATCCGCGGCTCGCCCTTCCGGCGCAGCCGGTGACGGTGTTCGACGATGCACTGCGCGAACTGGCTGAGGACTTGCTGGAAACCATGCATGCCGCGCCGGGGATCGGGATCACCGCGCCGCATGTCGGGATTTCCCTGCGGGTCGTGGTGCTCGACCTCGATCCGGTCAGTGGCGCGCGGACCTACGTCAATCCGGAAATTATCTGGGCTTCGCCCGAGATGATCATGCACCAGGAAGGCAGCGTCTCGATGCCTGGAGTCAATGACGACATCGAGCGTCATGCGCGCGTCCGGATCAGCTATCAGGATCTCGACGGCAACATGCAGACCGAGGAATCGCAGGGCCTGCGCGCGGTGTGCCACCAGCATGAGATCGACCAGCTCAACGGCATGTTCTGGATCCAGCGGCTGTCCCGGCTCAAGCGCGAGCGGCTGATCAAGCGGTTTGAGAAGATTTCGCGGAGGTGAGATGGACTCCATCATTTCGGGTTCGCGCCAAGAGGCGCGCCCCGGAATGACGACGGAGAGAACTACGCCGGCGCTGCCGCCGTCCTTCCCACCGGCACCGGGCGGAACGTCATCATGATCAGGAACGCACCCAATCCCATGACCCACGAACCGACGTAGAGCCAAGCGTAACTCGCAAACGTGTCGTAGATCAGACCGCCGGCCAGCGGGCCTGTCGCCATGCCGAGGCTGCCGGCCATGGCGGTGCCGCCGATCACGGTGCCCATCATCCGCAGCGGAAAGTTTTCGCGCGCCAGCACGGCATAGAGCGGCATGGTGCCGGCATAGATGAAGCCGAACAGCGCCGCGACCGCGTAGAACGCGGCGAGATCGCGCACGAAGACATAGCCGAGCGCACCGAACGCCTGCGCCAACAGGCCCAGAACCAGCACGCGCTTGGCGCCGAAGCGGTCGCCCAGCAGGCCGAAGGCAATGCGGCCACCCATCCCGGCCAGGCCCTCGACGCTGTAGATGGTGACCGCGGCAATCAGCGGAATGCCGCAACTGACGGCATAGCTCACGGTATGGATGATCGGGCCGGAATGCGTGGCGCAGCAGAAGAAGTTCGTCAGCAGCAGGATGATGAATTGCGGCGAGCGCAGCGCCTGTGCGAGCGACATGTCCGCCTGCCCCGCCACCCCTGGCGGAACGGACGCCCCGCTATCGAGCGCAGGCGCGCGGCGCACCAGCAGCGAAACCGGAATCATGATCGCGCCGATCACCAGCGCCACGATCTGCATCGAGGTCCGCCAGTCATGGTTCGAGACCAGCCATGCTGCCAGCGGCGACATGGTCATCGGCGCCATGCCCATGCCGGCGGAAACCAGCGACACTGCAAGGCTGCGATGGGTATCGAACCAGCCGGTGACGCACGCCATCATCGGCGCGAAGATCGCGGCGGTGGCAATGCCGACCAGCAGCCCGAAGATGAACTGGAACGCGAGCAGCGATGTCGCGAGGCTGGACAGCCCAAGGCTTGCCGCCAGCACGACCGAGCCGGTCAGCACCACCGGCAGTGGACCGAACCTGTCGGACAAGGTACCCCAGATCATGCTGGTGCAAGCCATTGCAAGGAAACCGATGGTCATGGCGCTGGATATGCCGGTCACCGACCAGCCGGTGTCCCGGGCGATCGGCTGCAGGAATACCGGGAGCGAAAACATGCCGCCGACCGCGACGCAGCCAAGCAGGCCGCCGGCCGCGACGATCACCCAGCGATAGCGAGAATTTTCCATTTCCTTGTCTCCAACACCGCGTTCTGCGGGTGGAAGACGAACCGGATCAGCTGGAGCCGACAGACCGACGACCATCCCGCCTCACTTTTTCGCGAGTGAAGGCGGCTGCGTGGAAATGTGCCTGCTTCAAGCGGAAATTCGCGCGGACCCGTCGCCAACGCCCGGCCGCGCGCCGGTCGCGCAGGCCCGCTCGACGCAGCGGCTGGCGCGGAGGATGTTCGGCTCGGCGAACATCGGCCCCACGATCTGCAGACCGATCGGCAGCCCCTCGACAAAGCCGCACGGCACCGACGCCGCGGGCTGGCGGGTGAGGTTGAATGGCCATGTCAGCGGCGTCCAGTCGAACCATTGCGGGAAGCGCGTGCTGTCCGGCGTATCGATGCCGGCAGCGAAAGCGGTGATGGGAACGGTCGGCGTCAGCAAGAGATCGTAATCCTGATGAAACAACTGCATCTGCTGGCTCAGCGCGCGCATCCCGGCATAGGCCGCCTGCAGTTCGCTCGCGGAAATATCCTTTGCGGCAGTGACCACCCGCAGCAGGCCGGGATCGAGCGCCGACAGTTGCGCATCATCGAAATCGCGCACCAGCGCGGCGTGCGATGCACCCCAGATCGCTTCCAGGATCCGCCGCGCACCGGAAAGATCGAGGGCGACGTGCTGCACGTTGGCGCCACCCTGTACCAGCGCGTCGATCGCCGGCTGCATCGCGGCCACGACGGCGGGGTCAGCGCCGGGAAAACCGAGATCGGGCGACCATGCGATCCGCATGTCAGCCACGCCGTCGTCGAGGCCGTCGAGATAGTCGAGGCCGCGATAGGGAATGGCGAAGGAATCCCGCGCGTCCGGCCGCGTGATCACGTTCAACAGAACTGCGCTGTCGGCGACATCGCGCGACAGGCCGCCATGGACCGCGAGCGTGCCGATCGGCCCCGGGAAGTTCGGCACCACGCCATGGCTCGGCTTCAATCCGAACACGCCGCTGAACGCCGCCGGAATCCGCAGCGAGCCGCCGCCGTCACCGCCGCTCGCCAGCGGCACGACGCCTGCCGCCACCAGCGCGGCCGAGCCGCCGCTGGAGCCGCCTGACGTGCGCGACGTATCCCAGGGATTGCGTGTGATGCCGGTGAGCGGGCTATCGGCGATGCCTTTCCAGCCGAATTCGGGCGTCGTCGTCTTGCAGAAGAACACCGCGCCGGCCTCGCGCAGGCGGGCGACGCCGGGCGTATCCTCCGTGCTGGATCCCGTCGGCGTCGCGTGCGAGCCGATGCGCGTCGGCCAGCCCGCGACATGCGAGGTGTCCTTGATGGCGACCGGCACGCCGTCGAGCGGCCCGAGCGGCGTACCGCGCCGCCAGCGTTCCGCCGATTCCGCGGCCAGCCGCCTGCCCTGCGCCTCATCCAGCAGGCAGATGGCGTTGAGATCGGGATTGACCCGATGCAGTTGCGCGAGCGTGGCTTCCAGCACATCGACCGGCGACAAGTCTCGCTCCGCAAAGCACCGCACCATCTCGCGGGCGGAAAGCCAATTCAACTCGTTAGACATGCCGCGCGACCCGTAATCTGGTGGAGTTGTTCGACCATTGGCGCGTGATCCTGTCTCAAGCCCGCTTCCCGGTACGTTTGGCGATTGGCGCCCTGCGCCGCTCCCGTTTGCCGCGCGCGATCTCCGTCGCCAGCGCGTCGAGCTTCGGCTCCCAGAAACGCCTGAACCGGCCGATCCACGCATCCACCGCCTGAAGCCCCGCGGCATCCACCGAATAGAGTCGTCTTTGCGCCTCCGCCCGCACCGTTGCAAAGCCGCTCTCGCGCAGCACCTTGAGATGCTGCGACACCGCTGCCTGCGTGATGCCGAATTCGGCGCCGATCGCCTCCACCACTTCGCCGGACGCCATTTCACCGGGACCAAGCAGTTCCAGGATGCGGCGGCGTACGGGATCGGCGAGGACTTCGAAGACGTGCATCAGCTTCCTGTGCCCGGGTGCGCCATATCGGGCGGGATCTCGCCGCGAAAGAAGGCGATGGTCCGGTCCGACCGTTCCTTGGCCGAAGCCGGATCGACGCCGCTCGCGACATGCGCCGCGCGCCAGAACTCGCCGCTCTCACCCATGAACCCTTTGCCCTCCGGGGAGCCCATCCACGCCTCGGCCGTCTCATGGTCGACGGATGCCCCCGTCGCAAGATAGCGCTCGAGGCCCGCGATGGCGAGATCCCAGCCGATCCCCACCGCGCCCGGACCGAACTGGTTCCAGTGATCCTCCATGATCGCCGTGTGCTCCAGCGTCAGCCGCGCCTGTTCGCGCTCTGCCGCCAGCTTGACGTCGATCCAACTCGTCCCGCCGCCGAATTCCCACGTCGCTGCAAAGTGACGCGGCGGCGTACACGCCGTGACGGTCCCGCCCGCATTGCCCTTGAGCTGGTACCGTCCGCCCAGATTGAGGTCGCCCTCGACCGGCAGGAACCAGCGCGGGATACGTTCCTTGCTGGTCAGCGCGTCCCAGAGGTCATCGACGCTGGTGTCGTAGAGCCGCGACAGCGTCACCGCACTCGCCGGCTTCCCATCCTTCTCGAAATTGCGAACCGAGCGCGTGACGAGCCCCAGCACCCTGGCGACATCGATATCCATTCCGGACCTCCCTGTTTTCCGGACGAAGAAATAACGGCCCAAGCTTATATAAGTCAATACTTATAAAAAGACTGCGACCGACGGTCGCGAATGCCGATCCGGGGACTTCCATCTCGATTGCTGCGGCTTGACCGGCCATCCATATATGTAATATCAATAGTTACATGAGAAGAGACAGTCGATTGTCCGGCGTGCTGCACGTCCTGCTCCACATGGCCGGGCAGAAGGCGCCGCTGACGTCAGAGGCGCTGGCGAAGGCCATGGATACCAATCCGGTGGTGATCCGGCGGATGATGTCCGGGCTGCGGGATCACGGCCTTGTCCGGTCGGAGAAGGGCCATGGCGGCGGATGGACGCTCGAGCGCGACCTCGCGACGATATCGCTGCGGGACGTCTACGATGCGCTCGGCCAGCCATCGCTGTTCGCCGTGGGAAACAGGGCGGAATCACCCAAATGTCTCGTCGAGCAGGCCGTGAATGCCGCACTCGATCAGGCGTTCGCCGATGCGGAGGCGCTGCTGCTGTCGCGGCTCGGCAACGTGACGCTCGCGATGCTGAACGCCGATTTTCACAAGCGCCTGGGTGACCGGCGCAACCGACATCGACTGGAGACCGTCCATGCATCATGAAGCAGCAGCGCAGGCATGGCAGGCGCACTTTTCCGACCCCGAGGCGGTGACGCGCTATGCCGAAGGGCCGCCGCGCTTCGTGCCCGGCTATTCGGACCTGCATCGCATGACCCGCATCCTGCTCGCGGAACGGACGGCGCCGGACGCCCAGGTGCTGGTGCTGGGCGCCGGCGGTGGCCTCGAGTTGAAGGCATTGGCGGCGGCGGAGCCGCACTGGCGCTTCGTCGGCGTCGATCCCGCCGCGGAGATGCTGAAGCTGGCCGAGCGGACGCTCGGGCCGTTCAATGCGCGCGTCGAGTTGCAGCAGGGCTATATCGACGATGCGCCCGACGGGCCGTTCGATGCCGCCACATGCCTGCTCACGCTGCATTTCCTCGACGCCGACGAACGGCGGCGAACCGCGCGGGAAATTCACCGCCGCCTGAAGTCCGGCGCTCCCTTCGTCGCCGCCCATTCCAGTTTTCCGCAAGCCACCGGCGAGCGCGCACGATGGCTATCGCGCTACGCAGCGTATGCGATCGCATCCGGCGCCGACCCGGACAAGGCCAACACCGCTCGCGCCGCCGTCGATGCCAATCTGAGCCTGCTCAGCCCGGAACAGGACGCGCGCGTTCTGAGCGAGGCCGGCTTCCGGGATGTCGAGATGTTCTACGCCGCCTTTACCTGGCGCGGCTGGGTGGGCTACGCCTGAAGCACGGCCGGCCGGACGGGTGCATTGACCAAACCTCATCTGATGCTTATATTTGCCTCAATTGATCCTGAGGTTTCCATGAGCTACCGGGCTGCAACCGCCGCCGAACTGCTCGGCGTCAAGCCGAAGAATGCCGAGACGACGCTGACGCTCGCCTATTCCGTCGAGAAGGGCCTGCCGGTCTCGGCGCTGGACAAATTCGCAGGGCGCGTCAGCCCGAACGATGTCCGCCGCTTTACCTACCGCGTCGTGCCCAAGCCAACGCTCGAGCGACGGCGGAAGCAGAAGCAGCTTTTGACCAGCGAGGAAAGCGACCGGCTCGCGCGCGTCGCCAAGGTGTTCGCCTTTGGCATCGATGTCTTCCGTGACGAGGACAAGGTACGGGCGTTTCTCGAGCGGCCGCACCCGATGCTCGACGACAAGGCTCCGCTCGAACTGGCGCTCGCGACCGGCCCCGGCGCCGATGCGGTAATCAACCTGATGGGTCGCGCGGCCTATAGCGGCGGCGTATGAACGCCCAGAAGACCGACCGCGTCCTGAAATGCTATCGCATCGGAGACCCGGACGGCGCCTTCCCGATCTATGATTGCGAAGGCGCCCGCCTCTATCCCGGGCGCTGGAACACGCGGACCAGCCCGCTCATCTACACCTCGGAGCACTATTCAACGGCGTTGCTGGAAAAGCTGGTGCACGCCAACCTGGTGATGCCCGCCGGTCAGCACTTCATCGAAATCACGATCCCGAACGGCGTCTCCTACGAGATCTTTCAGACCGCGGCGCATCCGGGCTGGGACCAGCGAAGCGAAACCATCTGCAAGACGTTCGGGCAGCAATGGAGCGAGGAGAAGCGTTCGGCGCTCTTGATCGTCCCCTCGATCCCGGCGCGGCTGGAGCGCAATTTCCTGATCAATCCGGCTCACCCCGACGCCAGGGGCATCGCGCATACCCTGCCCGAACCGGTGTGGTGGGACGAACGGCTTTACGGGCGGTGAGCGGCAGGACTCCGCTTCTCAGAGAGCCTGCCTGGGGACCGCGGCAGGAACGGTAACGGGAAAGTCAGACCGCTTCGTGTTGACCAACCTTCCTACTAGTTGGTAGACACAAGTCATGGCAAACACACCGAACAGGGCCGACGACATCATTCGCTGCGCGCGCTCCCTGATCATCAACGGGGGCTACAACAGCTTTAGCTACGCCGATATTTCCAGCGTCGTCGGCATTCGCAATGCGAGCATCCACCACCATTTCCCCAGCAAATCGGATCTGGTCCGCGCGCTGGTCGCACAGTACCGGGATGAGGCTGAAGCCGGGATCGCCGAACTGGAACGCAACGTCTCCGATCCGCTCGAACAGCTTCGTGCCTATGTCGGCTATTGGGAGGCGTGTATCGCCGACGCCACTCATCCCTTCTGCGTCTGCGCCTTGCTCGCCACCGAGATTCCGGTTCTTCCCGATGCCGTCGTTCTGGAAGTGCGCACGCATTTCCGAAAGCTCTCGGACTGGCTCGCCTCCGTCCTGGAGCGTGGCGCCGCAAACGGCCGCCTCACGCTGACCGGAACCGCCGGGGACAACGCGGAGATGTTCATGGCCACCGTGCATGGCGCGATGCTTTCGGCGCGCGCCTACGGCGATCCCGCGACTTTTGGCGCCATAACCCGCCCCCTGCTGGCGCGCATCACCGCCTGACATTGGAACTCCGCCAGGAGACGGATGCCGCTCGCGGATTTGTCCGCGACAGCCTGCCGCTCGACCACCTCGTCACTCAAGATACGAAAGGCAATCGCTCATGTTCGGAATTTCACCGCTTGGCTGGATCCATACACTCGGCAGCCTGCCAGCTATTCCCGTGGCGCTTTACATGTTTGCCCGTCATGGCCGGATCGTTCCCCGGTCCACGCCGGGCGCCATCTATTTTGTCTGCATGCTTGTCGGAGCCGCGACGGTGTTCCTTGTGGCACATCAGCCGGTCAGTTACGGGATCGGCGCCGTGACCCTGGTACTCCTGCTCGCAGGTTACGGGGTCGAACGCATTCCAGGTTTCGCGCGCATCGCCAGATACGTCGAAACCATCTGCCTGAGCCTGACCGCGTTTCTCCTGATGGTGCCGACCGTTTCCGAGATCCTGCGCCGGGTTCCGGACGGCCATCCCCTGGTTACCGACCTGAAATCGCCGCTGCTTCTCGGCGCTCAGGCGGGGCTGCTGGCTATTCTCGTCGTCGGCCTGACCGCCCAGATCATCTACCTGGCAAGACAACGCAAGACTGCTGCGAACCAGTCGTAACGCCAGACCAGCGCGATCGGCCGCCTGCTGCTCGGCCAGGACTTCTGTTCGAGCGCAGCCTTGTTCCGTCTCTGGAACACATCACGAACGTTCCGAAAGTCTTAACGCATGCCGATACTTGGCATGTTGAAGGTCCTGACAGTTGTGCCTATCCCGTCTATGGTCAATGAGACCGGGGCGGCCATCAGCCCAGATGCGAGTCAAGACCGCACGGCGCGGAGGCGCCATGTCGCGCATGGCATGTCGGTTCGCATAAGAGCGTGAGTACGTGATGTCAAAACCCCTTCAAGGCATTTCAAAATCCCCCACCGGCATTGCCGGCTTCGACGACCTGACTCTCGGCGGGGTACCAACCGGTCGCCCGACACTTGTCTGCGGCTCGGCCGGTTGCGGCAAAACGCTTTTCGCGACGACCTTCCTGATCCACGGTGCGCGCGACTTCGGCGAGCCTGGCGTCTTCGTCACCTTCGAGGAGCGTCCCGGAGACATTGTCAGCAATGTTGCCTCTCTGGGCTTCGCGCTCAACAAGCTGGTGGACGATCAAAAGATCACTTTCGAATACGTCGCATTGGATCGCTCGGAACTCGAAGAGGCCGGCGATTATGACCTGGAAGGTCTCTTCCTGCGGCTGGAGGCCGCGATCGATTCAATAGGCGCCAAGCGGGTCGTGCTCGATACGATCGAGAGCCTGTTCTCGGCCTTTTCCAACGAGGCGATACTGCGGGCGGAAATCCGCCGGTTGTTCGACTGGCTGAAGGACAAGGGAATGACGACGGTCATCACCGCCGAGCGTGGCGACGGCACGCTCACGCGGCAGGGGCTGGAGGAATACGTCTCCGACTGCGTGATCCTGCTTGACCATCGCGTTCAGAACCAGATTTCGACACGCCGTCTTCGCATCGTCAAATATCGCGGCACGGCGCATGGCACGAACGAATATCCGTTCCTCATCGATCAGGACGGCTTCAGCGTGCTGCCGGTGTCCACGCTCGGCCTGGATCACAAGGTCTTCGATGAGCGGATTTCTTCCGGAATAGCCGACCTGGACAACATGCTGGCCGGCGGCGGCTTCCATCGGGGCAGCAGCATCCTCATCTCGGGCGTCGCCGGTTCCGGCAAATCTTCGATCGCTGCAAGCTTCGCCGAAGCTGCCTGCGCCGCGGGCGAACGCGCCCTCTTCTTTTCGTTCGAGGAATCCGCCGATCAATCCGTCAGGAACATGAAGTCCCTGGGGGTCGATATCGGCCGATGGATCAAGTCCGACAAATTGCGATTCATTGCCACGAGGCCGACCTTTTACAGCCTTGAAATGCATCTGGCCGTGATGTTGCGCGAAGTGACCAGGTTCAAGCCCAGCACCGTCATCCTCGACCCGATCTCCTCGTTCACGGAAAGTGGCGATCACATGGAAATCCAGTCCATGCTGCTTCGCATGATCGATTTCCTGAAGGGCCATGGCGTGACCGCCGTGTTCACCCACCTCATGCACAGCCAGGACGGCCGGCGCGTCGAAACCGACGCCGGCCTTTCGTCCCTCATGGACGCATGGATCCTCTTGCTGAACCGGGAGGTCGGCGGCGAGTTCAATCGCGAGCTCTATCTGCTCAAGGCGCGCGGCACGTCGCATTCCAACCAGGTTCGCGAGTTCATCATGAGCGACAAGGGAATTCAGCTCATTCCCCCGTATCTCGGGGAGTCCGGCGCCCTGACCGGGTCCGCCCGGAAGAATGAGGAAGCCAAATCCCGCCGGGCGGAGGTGCGCCGCAGAGCCGATGTGGCGCGCGCCCAGCAGCAGCTCGAACAGAAGCGGCGCCGCGCCAAGGCCCAGATGGAGGCGCTGCAAGCCGAGCTCGACGCGGACGAGATAGCGCTGAAAGCGATCACCGACGATGAAAGCGAATACCTTCGCCAGGCGGCAGCCGACATGGCAGATATGGAGAGGAGCCGCAAATCCTAACGGTAAGAAACGGATGTAAGGACGTGTCCATGGCTCCTCGAAAGCTCCTTCTCTACGTTGCAGGACAGACGCCAAAATCCCTCGCCGCGATCGCCAACCTGGAACGCATATGCGCCGAGCATCTCCCCGGCCAGTACACGGTGGAGGTGATCGATTTGCGGCAAGACCCGAAGCTCGCGCGCGAGCACAGTATTGTGGCGATCCCGACCCTGGTGCGTGAATTGCCTGTTCCTCTCCGCAAGCTCATCGGCGATCTATCCGACACCCACAAGGTGCTGGTGAATCTCAAGGTGAGCGACGGCGCATGACGCGGACCTCGTCCTCGGACAAAGACCTTATGATCGCCGATCTCCGGCACAGGCTGGCCGAGGCGGAGGAAACGCTGCGGGCCATTCGCGAGAACGAGGTCGACGCACTGGTGATGCGCGGCCCTTTGGAAGATGAGATTTTCACGATCGGAGGAGACCCCGAGTCTTATCGGGCATTCATGGAAGCCATGGAGCCCGGCGCGGTTGCTCTCGACGACGCGGGACGGGTGCTCTACGCCAACAGCACGCTGACGCAGTTGCTGGGCACGCAGTTCGCCCCGCTGCAGGGCAGGCTTTTTGCGGATGTCCTGCCGGCCGAAACGCGCAGGGAAATCAAACAGCTTCTCAGCGATGCGCACACAACCAGGCAAAGCCGCGAAGTCCGCTTTCCCCGAGGTGGACAGGGAGAGCTTGGCCTTCACTTCGTGGCCGCCGCAATTCCGTTACGACTGGGCACGATCTCGGGCCATGCCGTAACCTTCGCCAACGTGACGGAGCGGGTTTACAACGAGGGCGTCGAACAAAGCGAGCACGCCGCCCGCGCGGTGATCGATTCCGCCAACGAAGCCGTGCTGGTATGCGATCGCGACGGAATCATCACCCACGCCAATGCGGCATCCAGCATCGTTCATGAAGGCAATCGCATCGGACAAGCCTTCGCCGATATCATTCCACTCGACTTCCACGGCACCTCGGGTGTCCTGCAGGCAGACGACATGATCGCCATGGTCATCGCCGGCACCCCCATGCGGGGAATGGAGGCGACGGCAGTGAACGCGCCGAAGGTGAAGGACTATCTGGTCAGCGCCGCGCCGCTGCGCGTTGCCGGCGACCGGATCAGCGGCGCCGTCATCACGATGGTCGATCTATCCCACCGCAAGGCCGCAGAAGAACAACAGCGGCTTCTGATGCACGAACTGGACCATCGCGTGAAGAACACCCTTGCCATGGTCGCCTCAATCAGCGCGCGGACGGCTTCCAGGGCAGATACGGTGAAGGAATTCCAGAGGGTATTCTCCGGTCGCATTCATGCGCTCGCAGCTACCCATTCCCTGCTCCTGAGGAATTCCTGGTCGTCCTCGGATCTGGGCGATATCGTCAAGTCCGAACTCGCGCCCTACGTCGAGGATGGCGCTGACAATGTCACGATTGAAGGATTGAACGTAGCGGTCGCTCCTCGTGCAGCGATCGCTTTCGGATTGATCGTGCACGAGCTTACGACCAACGCCGTGAAGTACGGCTCACTCTCGCAGGAAGGCGGCCGCGTCAGCGTGCGGGCGATCATCGGTGACAACAAGAGCGGCCCATTCGTCATCGAATGGCGCGAATCCGGCGGACCGCCGGTCGCGCCGCCGGAACGAAAGGGCTTCGGGCACACCGTCATCACGCGAAGCCTGCAGTTTGGGTCGGGTGGCGGCGCAGAGTTCGATTTCGATCCGGCTGGCCTCGTATGCCGCATTTCGATTCCATCCGAGGATTTGATCTAGTCCACGGATGGCAAGCGGCCGTTCGACAACGCCCGACAACGCTGTCAGGCGCCGCCGATATTCCGTGCGTCAGCCTCCCGCCATCAAGTCCTTCGCCAGCGCCATGTAGGCCGGCAGCGTCACCGGGTCGTTGGCGGCGTTGCCGGCGGCCGGGTGCGAGGCATAGCGGGCGATCACCATCTCGGCCTTGGGATCGATATAGATGCCCTGCCCGTGCACGCCGCGCGCCATGTAGGCGCCGTGCGCATTGTGCGTGATCCACCATTGATGGCGGTATGACGCGCCGGGCAAGGTGGTGTAGCCGGCCGGCTTGAATTTTTCGGGATCACCGCCGCGAGCGACTTCCTCGACGAATTGCGACGGCACGATCTGGCGGCCGTTGAAGCGGCCGTGGTTGCGGATCGTCTCGCCGAAGCGGGCGAGATCGCGCAACGTCGTCGAAAGCCCGCCGCCGCCGCTCTCGGTGCCGATGCGGTCGACGTGATAATGCGCGTCCTCCTCCGCGCCCATCGGAACCCAGATGCGCTCGGAGAGCAGATCGGACAGCGTCATGCCGCTCGCGCGCCTGACGATCCAGGCCAGCACGTCGGAATTGACGGTCTTGTAGGCAAAGGCCTTGCCGTGCTCGCCCTGCTTCTTCTGTGCGCAGAGGAAATCGAAGATGTTGGTCGCGCCTTCATAGCCCGGCTCGATCGGCGCCATGCCGTTCGCCCGCCGCAGCCCCCACACATCGGAATTCCTGTCAGTATAAACTTCCGTGTAGACGAGGCCCGTGGTCATATCCATGGCCTCGTGCACGCGCGCGTCGCCGAACGCGCTTCTCTTCAACTCGGGGACATAGTCGGTGACCGGCGCCTGCGGATCGATCCTGCCCTCCGCCACCAGGATGCCGGCGAGCGTGCCGGTGAACGATTTCGTCACCGACATCGCGATGTGCGGCTTGTGCGGCTTCAGCGCGCCGAAATAGCGCTCGTAGATCAGCCTGCCCCGATGCAGCACGGCGATGCCGTCGGCATAGGTCTCCTCGAGCATGCGTTCGAACGTCATCGGCCGCCCGTCCATGGTAACCGACGCCGACGCGCCGATATCATGCTCCGCGCGCGGCAGCGCCGACGCCGGCCCTGCCCCGCGCCAGACATTCACCGTCGGCACCAGCTGGCGGATGTTGCTCCAGGCCCAGCGCAGTTCGGGGAAGCTGCGGAAGGAGCCGTTCTGGAAGGTGATGAGTTTGTCGGGTGGCGGCGGGAAGCCCTGCATGAAGCCGATGGCTTCGGGATCGGTTTCGGTGACGGTGGGAGTGGCGGTCTGGCTTGTAGCGGTTGCGACGGACATCAAGGCTGGCTCCGGAGGGTCGATGCGGGAATCGTAACATGGCTGTGCGTAGACCGCAGCCGGCGTTTACGCTGATGTGACCGGTGCGGCGAGATTTCAAGTTCGACGGGGACTAGGCAAATGTCCGTTGACCTGATCCTCAAACAACGCCCGCACGTCCTCTTCCGCCACATTCCGTCCGCCGGAACACGATTCGGCATGAGGCCGCGCTCTCGAAGGCGCATTGCGTCCGGGCTTTTATCTTTCAGCCTCCCGGGCCGGTGCAAAAAAATTCGGCGGCGATGTCGGGACGCCGGGTGTTCAAACGTCCTTTGGCCTGGAACCAACCGTCATCGCCGCCCTGTGCGGCATCAAGGAGAGGCCCGATGCACAAGAACACGATCTGCCTTTGGTACAACCACGACGCCGAGGAAGCCGCGCAGTTTTACGCAAGGACGTTTCCGAACAGCAGCGTCGACGCTGTTCATAAGGCACCGTCCAACTTTCCCGGCGGCAAGGCCGGGCAGGTGCTGACGGTGCAGTTCACCGTGTGCGGCGTGCCGTGCATCGGCCTCAACGGCGGCGACATGTTCAAGCACAGCGAAGCCTTCTCGTTTCAGATCGCGACCGAGGACCAGGCCGAAACCGACCGCTACTGGAACGCGATCGTCGGCAATGGCGGCGCGGGAAGCGCTTGCGGCTGGTGCAAGGACAAGTGGGGTCTTTCGTGGCAGATCACCCCGCGCGTGCTCACCGACGCGATGGCCAGGGGCGGCGACGTCGCCAAGCGCGCCTTTGCAGCGATGATGCCGATGGGGAAGATCGACGTCGCGAAGATCGAGGCCGCGGTGCGGGGATAATGCCGTCCCGCGTCTGCTGCTTGACCTTCGCTGAGTATAGATATACATTGAAACATATGTATATCTACGGAGAACCCAGGCATGCAGGTCGCAAAATGGGGGAACAGCCTCGCGGTTCGCCTTCCCGCCGTCGTGGTCGAGGCGCTCGGACTGAAGGAAGGCGACGAGATCGAAATCCACGTCGCTGACAGGCGACAGTTCGGCGTGGCGCGCAAGCCCGGGCGCGACGAGCTATTGAAACGCCTGCGCGCATTCCGCGGCCGCCTCCCCGCCGATTTCAAGTTCGACAGAGACGAGGCGAATGCCCGTTAGTTTTTTCGACACCAACGTCCTCGCCTACCTCGTGTCCAGCAACGCCTCGAAAGCGGACCGGGCGGAAGCGATCATTGCCGGCGGCGGCTCCATCAGCGTGCAGGTACTGAACGAGTTTGCCAACGTGGCGCGCCGGAAAATACCGATGTCCTGGGACGAGACCCATGCATTGCTGAACACGTTGCGCGGCCTATTGACGGTTCATCCCTTCTCCATCGAGACGCACGAGGCTGGACTCCGAATTGCCGAACGATACGGCCTTTCAATCTATGACTCGATGATAGTCGCCTCCGCACTGGACGCCGGTTGCGACACGCTCTGGTCGGAGGATATGCAGCATGGCATGAAACTCGACGAGGGGCTGCGCATCGCCAATCCGTTTCGTGGCACGTAACGGATTGTAGCGAGATAGTACGGTGGATTACGCCTTCGGCTAATCTACCCTACACGCTGTTTGAAGATGTCGTCAGTGTTTGGTTCAGTCCTTTTCTTCGATCGCTCGCTACTCCCACTCGATCGTTCCCGGCGGCTTAGACGTCACGTCGTACACCACCCGGTTCACGCCCTTCACCTCGTTGATGATCCGCGTCGCGGTCTCGCCGAGGAATTTCATGTCGAAGGCGTAGAAGTCGGCGGTCATGCCGTCGGTGGAGGTCACCGCGCGGAGGCCCACGACGTATTCGTATGTGCGGCCGTCGCCCATCACGCCGACGGTCTTCACCGGCAGCAGCACGGCGAAGGCCTGCCAGATCTCGTCGTAGAGGCCGTGCTTCCTGATCTGGTCGATATAGACGGCGTCCGCATTGCGGAGGATGTCGAGCTTTTCCTTCGTGATGTCGCCGGGGCAGCGGATGGCTAAGCCCGGGCCCGGGAACGGGTGGCGGCCGACGAAGATTTCGGGCAGGCCGAGTTCGCGCCCCAGCACGCGGACCTCGTCCTTGAACAGTTCGCGCAAGGGTTCGACCAGCTTCATGTTCATGCGCTCAGGGAGACCGCCGACATTGTGGTGCGACTTGATCGTCACCGAAGGTCCGCCGGTGAAGGAGACGCTTTCGATCACGTCGGGATAGAGCGTGCCCTGGGCGAGGAAATCCGCGCCGCCGATCTTCTTTGCTTCCGCATCGAACACGTCGATGAACAGGCGGCCGATGGTCTTGCGCTTCACTTCCGGATCGGTGACGCCTTCGAGTTCGCCGAGGAACTGCTTTGAGGCATCGACATGCACCAGCGGAATGTTGTAGTGCCCGCGGAAGAGGTCGACGACGGTTTTGGCTTCGTCGAGCCGCAGCATGCCGTGGTCGACGAATACGCAGGTGAGCTGGTCGCCGATCGCCTCGTGGATCAGCACCGCGGCGACAGCAGAATCCACGCCGCCGGAGAGGCCGCAGATCACCCTGCCCTTGCCTACCTGGGCGCGGATTTTTTCGATCGCCTCTTCACGAAACGCGCGCATGGTCCAGTCGCCGGTGAGGCCTGCGACCTTGCGAACGAAATTGCGGATCAGCTTTGCGCCGTCGGGCGTGTGCACCACTTCGGGGTGGAACATCAGGCCGTAATATTTGCGCTTCTCGTCCTGGATCACCGCGAACGGCGCATTTGCGCTGACGCCGGCGACCGTGAAGCCCGGCGGCATTTTTGTAATCCGGTCGCCGTGGCTCATCCACACCGGATGCTTCTCGCCCTTGCCCCAGGTGGAATCGAACAGGTTGCTTGCGGCCTTCACCTCGACATCGGCGCGGCCGAATTCGCGGTGGTGCCCGCCCTCGACCTCGCCGCCGAGCTGGGCGGCCATGGTCATCTGGCCGTAGCAGATGCCGAGCACGGGCACGCCGGAATCGAAGATCTTTTGCGGCGCGCGCGGCGAGCCTTTTTCGTGCACCGATTCCGGGCCGCCGGAGAGGATCACCGCTTTCGGCTTCATCTCGTCGAAGGCGGCTTCGGCCTTCTGGAACGGAACGATCTCGGAATAGACGCCCTCCTCGCGCACGCGGCGCGCGATCAGTTGCGTCACCTGACTGCCGAAATCGACAATCAGAATCTTGTCATGCGCCGAGGCCACCGAGGGTGCCGACGACTCGCGGGCTTTTTGTGCTGCTGTCATGGCAAGCAGATACGCGACGCCGACCAGCGTCGCAACCGCGGGAAATGACCAGCCCACATTCTTTGTAAGGCATGGACAAATGCTGTTAGGTAAGTATTATTGACCTAGTTTGGCCGAAGTCGCCGAGCCCATCGAGCGACGAAGCAATTCAACTATCCGTTTTTGCCGCACGATGGATTGCTTCGCGGAGCCTGTCATCCGGCGGCGCTTCGCGCCGACCGGGTGGCTCGCAATGGCGGAGGAAGAGCAGCATCAGCCCGCCGGCCGCCGCAGTTGCCCTGTCGCGTCGGCGAGGCCGCCGAGGTAGTGCGCGGCTTCGGTGATGTCGGCGACGATTTCGGCTTCGGCGCGCTCGGCGTCGCCGGCCATGATCGCCTTCAGTGCGGCGGTGTGGTGATCCCAGCCTTTCAGCAGCACGACATATTCGGGTATCACGAAGGAGAGCACCGGGCCGCAGCGCAGCCACATATTCTCGATGGTCTCGACCATCAGTGGAATGCCCGACATCGCGTAGATGCCGAAATGGAATTTCCGGTGATGCTCGAGATAGCTTTCGAGCTTTCGCTGCTGGATCAGCGACTGCATCTTCGATAGCCGCTCCTCGAGATGGCGAAGCGCGGCGGCGTCGTGCTTATGCAAGGCAGCTTCGCGCGCCGCGCGTCCTTCGAGCGCGCAGCGAACCACCGTGAGATCAGCGAGATCCTTGCGCGTCAGGTTCGGCACGATCGCCGAATTGCGCGGTCCCTGCTGCAGCACGCCCTGCGCCACCAGGCGCGTGACGGCGTCGCGCACCGGCGTGATCGAGGTGCCGAAACTCTCGGCCAGCGCGCGCAGCGTCAGCACCGTGCCGGGCTCGAAGCGGCCGGCCAGCAGCGCATCGCGCAACTGCGCGTGCGCCAGATCCCACAGCGGCTCGCGTTCGATTCGTTTCAGTGCCGTCGTCATCGGACGCTCGCTATCGCAGCGCGCGGCATGGCGCAAATTCCCTGGTTAACGGTCTATTGACCGCCTCACGTTGTTTGTTATAACAAACAACAAAACCGGAGGAAACAACAATGCTCAAGCCGAGCTCGATTATTCTTGCCTGCGCCCTGGCGATGTTCGCCACCACCGGCCAGGCCCAAACCTATCCTGCGCGCGACATCACCTTCATCGTGCCCTGGAATGCCGGCGGCTCGAACGACGTCGCAATCCGGGCGCTGGATCCGATCCTGCGCGAGCACGGCATCAAGCTCGTGATCGAGAACGTGGCCGGCGCCACCGGCACGATCGGCATGCGCCGGGTCGCGACGGCTGCGCCCGACGGCTACACCATCGGCATGGGCACCAGTTCGACGCTGGCACTGATCGCACAGGGCAAGACGCCGCTCGCCAACGCGCAGTTCACCCACATCGCCCGCGTCTCGACCGACCCCTTGATGCTGCTGGTGCCGACCAAGGCCGAGCAGAAATCGCTCGACGATTTCATCAAGCTGATGAAGGCCAATCCCGACAAGGTGACGATCGGCACGCCCGGCAATTACAACCTCAACCACATCTTCGCGTCGATGACCGCGCGCGCCGCCGGCGTCAACTACGTCAACGTGCCCTACACCGGCGGCTCGAAGGTGGTCGCCGACCTCCTCGGCGGACACGTCGCATCCGGCGTGCTCAAGCCGTCGGAAACGCTGGGCCAGATCCAGGAGGGTCTTCTGAAGCCGATCGGCGTCTTCGCCAACGAGCGGCTGGAGATGTTTCCTGACGTGCCGACCTTCAAGGACAAGGGTTACGACGTGTTCCCCTTCGGGCCTGTCGTGCAGATGGCCTATGTGGTCGCGCCCGCCGGTCTGCCCGCCGATGTCAGGACGAGGCTGATCACGGCGTTTCGTGCGGCGATCCAGGATCCGCGCTTCAAGGAGTTCTCCAAAAAGAATGCGTTCCTGGTCGATGACCTCACCGGCGATGCCCTGACCAAGGAAATCGACAGCGTCGCATCCGCGCTCGGCACGGTCGCGGCGCAGGTCTTCAAGGACCAGAAAGAATAACCGGCGGCATCGCCGCCCTCTCCCCTCCACCACAAGACAAAGGCCACGCGCTTGCCCATCAAGAAAATCACCTGTCACGTCGTTGCTGCCCCGGTCGCGCGGCCCTTCACTTCCTCGCGCGGCTGGCTCTACAAGACCCGCGGCACCTGCCTGGTCGAGATCGAGACCGATGACGGTATTGTCGGCTGGGGCGAATGCTACGGCCCCTCTGCCGTCGCGAAAGCCTTCATCGACACCCAACTCGCGCCGCGCGTGGTCGGCCGCGATCCGTTCGACGTCGAGGTGATCTGGGAAGACCTCTATAACCGGATCAAGGATTACGGCCCGAAGGGCATGTCGATCGCCGCCATCAGCGGCATCGACATCGCGCTGTGGGACATCGTCGGCAAGGCCTGCAACAAGCCAATTCACAAGCTGATCGGCGGCGCGTTCCGCACCGAGGTCGATGCCTATGCCACCGGGCTCTATTTCACCGACATGGACCGGCTGGTCGACGAGGCGGTCGAGGAAGCCTCCGGCTACGTCCGGAAAGGTTTTAAAGCGATCAAGATGAAGATCGGCCTCGGCTCGATCAATCGCGATTTCGACCGCGTCAGGGCGGTGCGCGACGCCATCGGCCCCGACGTCAAGCTGATGGTGGACGCCAATCACTGCCTCACCGTACCTGCCGCTATCCGGCTCGGCCGCAAGCTGGAAGAGCTCGACATCGAGTGGTTCGAGGAGCCGATCTCGCCGGAGGACATAGACGGTTACGTCGAGGTGTCGCGCGCGCTCGACATGGCGGTGGCCGGCGGCGAGAACGAATTCACCCGCTGGGGCTTTCGCGACGCCATCGTGCGCAAGGCGATGGACATCGTGCAGCCGGACGTCTGCGCCGCGGGCGGCATCACCGAATGCAAGAAGATCGCAGCGCTCGCCTCGGCGCATGGCGTCGAATGCGTGCCGCATGCGTGGGGTTCCGCGGTCGGGCTCGCCGCCACCATCCATTTCCTGGCCTCGATTCCGAACCAGCCACCGAGCCTGTTTCCGATGCCGCCGATGCTGGAATTCGAGCAGGAGGAGAATCCGTTCCGCGATCATCTGGCCGTCACGCCGATCAACCAGGTCAAGGGTGTCATTGCAGTGCCGACCGGCGCCGGCCTCGGCATCGAGATCGATCGCGGCGTGATCGACCGTTACCGCGTCACCTGAACCGGACATCCCGCCATGAAATTCGTCAGCTTCAGCACGAAGGATTTTGTACGCGCCGGCGTGCTGCTCCAGGATGATTCCGGCGGGGGCGACCAGATCGTCGACCTCGCGCATCCCTCGATGCGCGAGGCGCTGCGGGATAGCAAGCCGCAGATACAGGCCCTGATCGATACGGGCCTTGCCGGCGCGGTGGTGCGCATCGGCGCGCACGGTATGGCGGAGGAGGCAAAACTGCCGCTCGACGCCGTCACGCTGATGGCGCCGCTGCCGAAGCCGCGGCGCATCTTCGGCATCGCGCACAACTACCGCGATGCGCTGGCCGAGCGCGGCATGGCGCCGCCGGACAAACCGGTGCTGTTCATGAAGGCGCCGCGCACGATCACTGGGAACGGGGCGCCGATCATCCTGCCGGGTGGAATCGGCGGCGTCACTTATGAAGCCGAACTTGCGGCCGTGATCGGCACTCGCGCCGAGAAGGTCAGCAAGGCGCGCGCGCTCGATCATGTCGTGGCCTATGGCTGCTTCAACGACATCAGCGCCAGCGAGATGATCAAGGCCGACGGCCATTTCAATCGCGGCAAGAATTTCGAGACCTTCGGGCCGTTCGGACCGTATCTCGCCTCGCGCGACGAAGTGAAGGACCCGCACGCGCTGACGGTGTCGCTGAAGGTCGACGGCCACCCGCTGCAATCGGGCTCGACGAAGAACATGCTGTTCGACGTCGCCGACCTCGTCGCCTATCTGTCCACCCTCCAGGTGCTGGAGCCCGGCGACATCATCGCAACCGGCACGCCGGCCGGCGTCGCCGCCCTGCACAAGCCGCCGGCCTGGCTCAAGCCGGGCTCGACCGTCGAGGTCGAGGTCGAGGGCCTCGGCCGCCTGCACAACCCGATCATCGAAAGACCTGTTGCACATGCCTGATAAACCGACCGTCCTGCTGACCAACGCGATGCATCCCGACGGCGAAGCGATCCTCGCGCCGCACGTCAGGATGATCGTGCCGCCCGACGCGCAGGCACAGACCCTGCGCGAATGGGCCAAGGAGGCCGACGGCATCATCGTGCGCGCCAAGCTGCCCGACGACATCGTCGACCATGCGCCACGGCTGAAGGGCATGGTCCGGCACGGCGTCGGCCTCGACTTCATCCCGGTCGCCGCCGCCACCGCGCGCGGCATCGCGGTCGCCAACCTGCCGGGCAGCAACACCAATGCGGTCGCCGAATATGTGATGTCGGCGCTGATGCATCTGCGCCGGCCGCTCTATCGTCTCGACAGCGACCTGCGCGGCAAGGGCTGGAATGGCGCACGCCCGGCTGCTGACAGCCTTACCGAACTCGGCACGACGACGCTCGGCATCCTCGGCGTCGGCACCATCGGCCGCCATCTCGCAAGTATCGCACGCGGCGGGTTTGGGATGAAAGTGCTCGGCACCTCGCGCCGCAAGGGCGCGCTGCCAGCGGGCATCGAGGAAGTCTCGCTTGAGGACCTGTTCGCCCGCAGCGACGCGATCGCGGTGTGCTGCGCGCTGACCGACGAGACCCGTGGGATGGTGAGCCGTGACCTGATCGGCCGGATGAAGCCGACCGCTGTGCTGGTAAACGTCTCGCGCGGCGCGGTGATCGAAACGCCTGCCCTTGTCGATGCGCTACGATCGCAAAGGATCGGCGGGGCCGCGCTCGACGTGTTCGACGTGCAGCCCCTGCCGGCGAACGACGCCCTGTTCGATTGTCCGAACCTCTTGCTGACGCCACACACCGCCGGGATCACCGCCACCAGCGGCCGCGCGATGGCGGTCGGCTCGGCCGAGGAAATGCTTCGAATCCTGCGCGGCGAACAGCCGCTCCATCTCGTCAATCCCGCCTACAAGGCGGCATGAGGTCCCAACATGCGCATTACATCGATCAAGGCCGTTCCGATCTCCTACCGCGTGCCGGAAGGCCAGAACGTGAGGCTCGGCATCGGCCGCGCCGTCAAGCGCGACGCGGTGCTGGTCAAGGTCACCACCGACGAAGGCCTGACCGGATGGGGCGAGGCCCATCACGGCCGCTGCCCGGGCGCGATCGCCAAGCTGATCGACACCACCATATCGGAACTCGTCGTCGGCATGGATGCGATCGACGTCGTCGGCGTCTGGCAGCGCGTCTACCAGATGCAACTGGCGAGCCACGGCATGGGCTATGCCGCGGCGATGGCCTTGAGCGGCCTCGATCTCGCGCTGTGGGATATCCGCGCCAAGGCGACCAACTGGCCGCTGTACAAATTGCTTGGCGGCGCTTCGAAACCGATCAAGGCCTATGCCGGCGGCATCTCGCTCGGCTACCAGCCGCCGCAATCGCTGGCGCAGGAAGCCCTCGGCTATGTCGAGCAAGGCTATCGCGCGGTAAAACTTCGCGTCGGCGACAATCCGCGCGACGACGTCGCCCGCGCCACCGCCGTCCGCGAAGCAGTCGGCGACGAAATCGAGATCCTGGTGGACGCCAACACCGGCTACACCGTCGATGACGTGCGCCGCGTGATGCCGGCTTACGAAGAACTGCAGATCGGATGGCTCGAAGAACCATTCCCGGCGCAGGATTACCGCTCGTACCAGACGGCGGCATCGCTCGGCACCACGCCGCTGGCGGCTGGCGAAAACCACTACACCCGCTTCGAGTTCACGCGCCTGATCGAGGACGGCGCCGTCAGCTTCGTGCAGCCGGATCTCTCCAAGACCGGCGGCGTCACCGAAGCGATGCGGATCGCCGGCATGGCCTATGCCTGGAAGCTGTCCTACAACCCGCACACCTCGGCGACCGGCATCAACATGGCCGCGACCATCAACACGCTCGCCGCGGTCGATCTGCCCGGATACTTCGAGGGGGACGTCGCCAGGCACAACCCGTTCCGCGACGAGGTCGGCGGCATCCCCTACAAGCTCGACAAAGACGGATGCGTCAGGCCGTCGGAAGCGCCGGGCCTCGGCGTCGAGATCAATGAGGCCTTCATCAACGCCCATCCACTGATCGAGGGACCTTGCTATGTCTGAAGCGCAGCGGGCTGAAGTCTTATCGAGCGCACGCCGTATCGTTCACTTCACCTTCCGCGCGCTCCTCATTCTCCTCCTCGGCGGCACCGCCGCATCGGCGCAGACCGCCCCGGCGGCACCGGCCGATCCGGACCATTACCCGAGCCGGACCATCCGCTATGTCGTTCCCTACCCGCCCGGCGGATTCAACGACACGCTGGGACGGATCGTTGCGCAAAAGCTCAGCGAGGCCTGGGGCGTCCCCGTCGTGGTCGAGAACCGGCCGGGCGGCGGCACGCTGATCGGCACTGAATCCGTCGCCAAGGCCGCGCCCGACGGCTACACACTGCTCGGCGTGGCGTTTCCGTTCGGCGCCAATCCCAGCATCTACAAGAACCTTCCCTACGATACGGTGAAGGATTTCACGCCGCTGGTGTTCGCGGGCCAGACACAAAATCTCCTCGTGATAAAACCCTCGCTGCCGATCAATTCGGTGAAGGAGCTGATCGACTACGCGAAGAAGAATCCCGGCAAGGTCAGCTACGGCTCGACCGGCATCGGCTCGTCCAACCATCTCTCGATGGAGTTGTTCAAGAGCATGGCCGGGATCGACCTCGTGCACGTGCCCTATAAGGGCAGCGCGCCGATGGTGAACGACATGCTCGGCGGGCACATCGATATCGCCTTCGACAACACGCCGAACGTACTGCCCCAGGTCAAGGGCGAAAAGCTGCGCGCGCTCGGCGTCAGCAGCAAGGCGCGCTCGGCGCTCGCCCCGAACGTACCGACAGTGTCGGAAGCCGGCGTTCCCCGATACGAGGTCACGGTCTGGTTCGGCATCGTCGGGCCTTCGGGCATGCGGCCGGAGATCGTGCAGAAGCTGAATGCCGGGATGAACGCGATCCTCGGGATGGACGACGTGAAAAAACGCTTCGTCGACCTGGGCGTCGATCCCGTCGGCGGGACGCCTTCACAATTCGCCGATCACATTCGCGCCGAAATCCAGAAATGGGCCAAGGTCGTCAAGGACGCTAACATCCAGCCCGAATGAGCCCTGCGGCGCATAAGAAGACGAACCTCGGCCGGCTCAATCGGCGGGTGGTTCCCGTCTTCTGAACGGGTCGGCCACATCATCATGGCCGCTGCGACTGCTGAAGAACATCAAGGCCATGAGGCCGCACCCGATCAGGAGCGAGAAGAAGGTTCCGAGACCAAGTGCGATCCAGCCGTGCTTGTCCATCTCGACGCTGCTCGTGTCGTTCCACGCCGACACAGCCCAGACGGCCGTGAGGATCAGCAGGAGGAGCAGAGCGATCAAAAGGATTGCCTGGCCAAAACCGATGCGTCGCATATCCTATCCTGATCCCCTCTCGAAGCCGTGATGCGCCCAACCGGCCATGCACCCCGAGGCCGCCGCTTCGATGGCTTCAACGAAGGGGCGCATCTTTGGTTCCTTCCTGGCATCACTCCAGGTATTTGCTAAGTATTTGCTCTACCGCGAGGGACGTCTTCGCGCACCTGTTTGTTCAGGTGGCCAACCGGGCCGCTATTTGGCCTCGCCACCACGAACGGCCTTCTTCCGGCTGAAGAATTCGCTTGTCCGTTCCCGGATGGTTTCCCAGAAGACATAGAGCATCGGGATCAGAAACAGGCCGACGCTGCTCGCCGCGATCATGCCGACGAAGACCGGCGTGCTGACGGCGTGCCGCGCAATTTGCGACGCGCCGCTGGCCCAGACCAGCGGCACCAGCCCGAGAATGAAGGCAATGGACGTCATGAGAACCGCCCGAAACCTCATCTCGGCGCCGAGAGCCGCGGCATCCTCGATGCTCAACCCCTGTTCGCGCTGTTCCTTGGCGAACTCAACGATCAGGATCGCGTTCTTCGCCGCCAGCGCAATCAGAACGACAAGCCCGATCTGCGCATAGAGATCGAGCGTGAGGCTCGCGATCAGCACGCCGCCGATCGCGCCGATCACGCCAACCACCACGGAAAGCAGCACCGGAATCGGGATGATCCAGCTTTCGTAAAGCGCGACCAGAAACAGGAATGCGAACAGCAGCGCCATGCCCAGCACGATCATGGTCTGGCCGCTCGCAGCTTGCTCCTGATAGGCGGTACCGG
The DNA here is from genome assembly GCA_023422775.1 of Pseudomonadota bacterium. Taxonomy (GTDB): domain Bacteria; phylum Pseudomonadota; class Alphaproteobacteria; order Rhizobiales; family Xanthobacteraceae; genus Bradyrhizobium. The sequence continues at coordinate 6,371 of JAFAGM010000058.1, read as the reverse complement.
TCCATTCGAATGCGTAGCCGGGCGGGAGCGTCTTTGCCGACACCTCCGCCATGGCCGCCAGGGCCGTGCCTGACGCCACTCCCGGGGCAGGGCCGCCGTTGATGGTCACCGAGCGGTAGTTGTTGTACCGCGTGATGACCTGCGGGCCGGTGACGGTGCGCGCGGAAGCGATCGACTGCAGCGGCACCATCTCGCCCTTTGCGGTGCGGATGAAAATTCTCCACAGCGCCGACACATCGCGCCGGTCCGCAGCCTCGCCCTGCAGGTTGACCTGCCACGTGCGGCCAAACAAGTTGAAATTGTTGGTGAAGTAGCCTCCGAGTGTTGCCTGCAGGGTGGTGAACACGTCACTCAGCGTGATGCCCAGCGCCTGCGCCTTCTCGCGGTCGATATCGAGAAAGACGGATGGCGCATTCGCGGCATAAGTCGAGAAAACACGCGCCAGCCGCGGATCCTGATTGGCTGCCGCAACCAGGCCCCGGACCACGCCCGCCATTGCCTTGGGATCGGAGCCTTCCAGATTCTCGAGCTGATATTCAAAGCCGCCCGTCGTCGAAAGTCCCACCACCGGCGGGAGGTTGAACGGCAGCACGTCCGCGGTGCGGATCTGCTGGGCCGCGCCGAACACCTTCGCGATCAGCGCCTGCGCCGAATCGGAGGCCTTGGTGCGGTCCTCGAACGGTTTCAGCTTGGCCAGAACAAATGCGTTGCTGCTCGCCGAATAGCTGTCGAGCAGCGAGAAGCCGATGATCGCCATGGTATCCTGCACCTGCGGCATCGACTTCAGGATGCCTTCCACCTGCTTCACCGCTTCGCTGGTCCGGTTGACCGACGCCCCGTCGGGCAACTGCACATTGACGAAGAACGCGCCCTGATCCTCTTCCGGAAGGAAGCCCGTGGGTGTAATTCTCATAAGACCGAAAATGCCGAAACCGAACGCGGCGACCAGAACCATCGAAATGATCGATACTCTCAGCGTCTTGCGCACGACGGCGGCGTAGCCATCGCGCATCTTGTCGATGCCTCGTCCAATTCGCCCCATGATGCCGCGAGCCGGGGAGTGACGCAAAAAAACGACGCAAAGCGCCGGCGAAAGCGTGAGCGCGTTGACCGCCGAGATCAGCACTGCCGCGCTGATGGTCACCGCGAACTGCCGGAACAGTTCGCCGGAGATTCCGGAGATGAACGCGATCGGCACGAACACCGCCAGCAGCACCAGCGTGATGCCGATGATGGGCCAGGTCACCTGCGCCATCGCCATCTTGGTGGCTTCGGCAGGCGAGAGTCCCGGCTCTTCCTCCATCACCCGTTCGACGTTCTCGACCACGACGATGGCATCGTCGACCACGATGCCGACGGCAAGCACCAGCGCCAGCAGCGAGACGGTGTTGGCCGAATAGCCCAGCGCGAGCAGGACGGCAAAACTTCCGACCAGACTGACCGGAATCGCGATGATCGGAATGATGGTGGCGCGCAGATTGCCCAGAAACAGGAACACGACGATGGCGACGAGGACGAAAGCTTCGAACAGGGCGGCAACGACCGCGTTGATGGTGTCGGTCACGAAAATCGTGGAGTCATGAATCACGCGGGACTGCAGTCCTTCGGGAAAGCGGCCACGCAACTGCCCCAACCTGGCATTCACGGCGTTCGCTACGGCGATGGCGTTGGCGCCGGGCGCCAGATACACGCCGATCGCCACCGACGGATTCCCGTTGAGGCGGCTGAACGTATCCAGGTTCTGTGCGCCCAGTTCGACGCGAGCGACGTCCTTTACCTGCAGCATGGAACCGTCCGGATTGGCGCGGATCACGATCGCGCCGAATTCCTCCGGGGTAGTGAGGCGGCCCTGGGTCTGGAGGTTCAATTGAAACTGCTGATCGTCCGGAACCGGACGCGCGCCGAGCCGACCGATCGGCGCCTGCACGTTCTGCGCCTGCACGGCGCGAATGACATCGGATGGCGTCAGCCCAAGGCTGGTGAGCCGCGAGGTGTCGAACCAGATCCGCATCGAATAGTCTTCGCGTCCGAACAGCGTTGCCTGTCCGACACCAGAAATGCGTGAAATTTCGTCCAGGACGTTGATGATGACGTAGTTGGTGATGAACAGCGGATCGAGCTTGCCGCCCTCGCTGTAGAACCCGACGAACTGAAGGATCGACGAAGACCGTTTCTGAACCGTCAGGCCCTGCAACTGCACCTCGACCGGCAAACTTGCCATCGAGGTCTGGACGCGGTTGTTGACGTTGACCGTATTGATATCGGGATCGGTACCGAGCGCGAAACTGACGGTCAGATTGTAGCTGCCATCGGCGCCGCTGGTGCTCTTCATGTAGAGCATCCTGTCGACGCCGACGACCTTGGATTCGATCGGCTGCGCCACCGTGGCTTCCAGCACGGCGGCCGACGCGCCCGGGTAGGCCGCGGAGACCTGAACCTGCGGCGGCACGATGTCAGGCAACTGGGCGACCGGAATGCGCGAGAGCGCCAGCAGGCCCGCGAGCGAAATGACAATGGCGATGACGATCGCCAGACGGGGGCGATCGATGAAAAGTTCGGAGATCATGTCTTATCTCCCCGCAGGTGTCGGCGAAGCGGGCGCGGGAGCGATGGCGATACCTGGCCGCACCCGCTGGATTCCTTCCACCACCACCTGTTCACCCGGCTTCAGCCCTTCGGCCACGCCTGCGATCTCGGGCGTCGACTGTCCCAACTTCACCCGGCGCTGCTCGGCGACGTTCTTGTCGTTGACGACGAACACATAGTCGCCCTGCTGATCGGACAGGATCGCCGCCCGCGGAATAGCCAGCACCTTGAGCGGCTCGACGGCCTCGAGCGAGACCGTGACGAACAAACCATCGGTCAGTCCGCGGAAATTGCTGTCCCCGGCCGTATTCACCGCGGGATTTGGAATCGTGCCACGGAGCGTGATGGTATCGGTATCCCTGGTTACCCCGATATCGATGAAATCGAGCTTTCCGGTCTGTCCGTATATCTCGCCGTTCGGCAGCCGCACCCGGATCTTGACCGCGTCGAAGCCGCCCTTATCGCCATACCGTTCCCGCAACTCGATAATGCGGCGCACCGCTACCGGAAAAGTCACATACATCGGGTCTGGACTGACGACAGTCGCCAGTGTGCCGCTGGTGGGACCGACGACATTTCCGATCGTGATCGCTGTTCGGCCGATGCGGCCATCGATCGGCGATCGTATCTCGGTATAGTCGAGATTGATTTGCGACTGATGAAGCTGGGCTTCCGCCGCCTTCACCTGCGCCGCCGCGACGCGCTGCGTTGCCAGCGCGCTGTCTACTGCGACCTGGGTTCCCGAACTCTTCTCCAGCAACTCCTGTGCGCGCGCCAGGGTGAGGTTGGCATTCTCCAGTTGAGCCTTGGCCTGGGCAACCGCCGCCTCCTTTGCCTCGACATCGGCCTGGAAGGGAGCACGTTCCAGACGGTACAGAATCTGCCCGGTCTTGACGTAGGCTCCTTCCGTAAAGAGGCGTTCGTTCATGAACGCAGTCACCCGCGCAATCAGATCGACGCGATTGCGGGCTTCGATGCGGCCGTTGATCTCGGTGCTCTCGGCCATCGGCTTGAACTCGGCCTTGACGACTCCAACCGCCGGCGGGGCGCCGGGAGTTCCTTGTGACAACGCGGGGACTGGCAACAGTGTCGCGGCGGTGAGCGCCAAGGCTCCGAACGACAAGGCCCGGAACGACAAGGCTCGGAACGAACTGAATGCACGCATAATTCCTCCGGTCTCTCCGAGAGATCGATACTCATCCGCTCGCAACAACGATGTGACACACTCAGCGTTTCACGGTCCTCCCACGAACGAGCAAAAAAGGTCCAAAGGAAAAGCTACTCCCATTTGGACGTGGCACAACAGGATTAACTTGCGGAACCCGAGCGATGTCGCGGTCAATCGGGCCGGAGAAGTCGATGACGACATCGAAGGCCGACCAACACTGCGTGATCTGCGTGGACTAACGTCACGGCATCTGGGACATTCATCGCCCACGCAAGCTTTTCCGGAGATCGCATGCATGAGCACGAACGCCAAGATGACTGGACGCTTGATCGCTGCGGCCCGGGCCTTGACCGGCATCAGTCAGGCAGATTTCGCCGCGGCCGCGGGACTTCCTGTCGAGACGCTGCGTCTGATGGAGGCCAGCGGCAGCGCACGGCTCGATTCCGAGCAAGTTGAGGCCGTAAACCGTGCCCTGGACCATTTCGGGGTGATCATCGTCGAAGAATCGGACGGCATGGGCGCCGGCGTCAGGCTGAAATTCACCCGTCAGGACGTGAGCCAGATCGCCCGTCTGGAAGGCGAAGGCGGGATCGTCCGCTCCGATGACGCGCCATGACCGAAATCGCTTCAGGCTGACCGCCTCAGCACCGAGACGAAAAACCCGTCCGTGCCCGTTCGTCGGGGCGTCATCAGCCAGCCCTCGGCGGAACCAAGCGCGGCATTCTCGAAATCTTCCGCCTTGTCCCACAGCACGCTCGCCGTCTCGTGCGGCGGCGCCACCGTGAATTCGGGATGGCGAAGCACGAAGGCGCGGACCTGCTCGTTGTTCTCCGCCGGGAGAACCGAGCATGTGACGTAGGCGATCCGGCCGCCCGGCTTCACCAGCGCACTCGCGCGATCAAGCACTTCCGTTTGGTCGTTCAACCGCACTTCGAGCGCACCGGGGCGCATCCGCCATTTGGCGTCGGGGTTGCGCCGCCAGGTTCCGGTGCCGGTGCACGGCGCATCGATCAGCACCAAGTCGGCGGATGCCTTGATGTCGGCGAGCGGGTCGGCCTCGCCTTTCGGTGCACGGATTTCGGCGTTGTGGACGCCGGCGCGCGACAGCCGTTCGTAGATCGGCGCAAGCTGGCGTTTGTCGTGATCGGTCGCGATCAGCCTTCCCTTGCCCTGCATCATGGCGGCGAGCGCCAGTGTCTTGCCGCCGGCGCCCGCGCAGAGATCGATCACCTGCTCGCCGGGCTTTGCGGCCGACAGCAGCGCCGCGAGTTGCGAGCCCTCGTCCTGCACTTCGACCGCGCCCTTGATGAAATCCTCCTCGGCGTGGATGCCGGGATTGCGCGCGTCAGATCCGAGCTCGATGCGCAGGCCGATCGGCGACCACGGCGTCGGCGTGGCGCCGAGATGGGCGAGCGAGGCGAGAACTTTTTCGCGCCTGGCCTTCAGCGTATTGACGCGGAGATCGAGCGGCGCCCGGCTCGCCATCGCGGTCGCCTCGGCCACGCGATCATCGCCGAACACCGCCGCCAGCGGCGCATCGAGCCATTCCGGGTAGTCGCCGGCAATGTGCGGGGGTGCGGCGTCGAGGGTGCGCGAGGTGAGCGCGCTTCGCTCAGTCTCGCTCAACGGTTCCGGCGCGAAACGACCGCCGTCGCAGAGCGCGGCGATCGCCTCGGCGTTCATCCCCCGCTCGAGCCTGAGCATGCCGAGAACCCGGGCGCGCGCGGTGTCCGAACCCATGAGCCACGCGCTCGACGACCGCCGCCGCAGCACGTCCCAGATCAGGCCTGCAATCGCCGCACGGTCGCCCGATCCGGCATAGCGATGCGCGGTGCCCCACTCCTTCAGCGCCTTCGCCGCGGGAACGCGCTGCGCGTCGATGGTGTCGATCAGTTCGATGGCGGCGGACAGCCGGGCGGCGGGAGTCATGGATGACTTTCCATAGCGTTTTCGAGCGAAGTGGATACCGGTTCGCGTAAGGAAAACGCATCCAACAAGAGATCAGATCAGAAGCAAAAGCTTCAGCGCGAAGTAGATCCACATCGCCAGCACCACCAGCGCACCGGCGAACCACGCCGTGCTGCGCTGCTGGATGTTGTTCGACGTGACGAAAATGCCGGCATGGGCGAAACGCGTCACGACGAACACCCAGGACATCAGCACGATGAAGAGATCGGCCCGGCGCAGCGGCAGCGCCAGCGCGATCAGAAGGTAGAACAGCACGGGTACTTCGAACTGATTGCTGAAGCAATTGCCGATCTGGGCCACGCGGGCCGGATATTTCGGCTGCCCCGCCGCGATGTCCTTGACGCTGGTTTCCCGGGCCTTCACCGCCCTGGTGCGGGCCGCCACCATCCACAGCATCAGGAAAAAGGTGAGCCCGACCGACACGAAGACCGGCAGCAAAACCATTTGAACCGACATGAGAATCTCCTCAAAAGCCGCGCCTTATCCCAAGCAATAGCGAGGCATCCCTCGCCTGACAAATCGGCTTGCCGGGCTCACTTGAACCACGGCCCGAGCCCAGGCGGCCAACTATCGAGAATGCCGATGGTTCTGGTCCCGAACCGTCAGAGAATCACGACGCTTTCGCGATTCGCTACCGCGCGCTCTGAGG
>JAFAGM010000024.1 GCA_023422775.1 Pseudomonadota bacterium | reverse complement strand
GCCGAGCTCCATCTGCACCAGCGCATTGGCGAGCGGGCCGAGCCCCATGCCGCCATACTCCTTCGGAACGAAGGGGCACCACAGCCCTTGCGCGCGGGCCTTTTTCCGCAACGGACCCAGCACTTCGGCGAGCGGCTTGGTCTCGAGTTCCTTCTCCGCCGGAATGCATTCCTCATGCACCCATTTGCGGACTTTTTCGCGGATCGCCTTGGCTTCCGCCGGGATTTCGAAATCGATCGACATCTTACGGTTTCCTCAATTCTTGTTACTGTTAGTCGAGCTTGGGGGATGGCATAAACCTGCGACCTGCCAGCGGCAACGACAAACAAAGTTTGAAGCAATAACGTACGGCCGTCATACCCCGCGCATGCGGGGTATCCAGTACGCCGCGGCGGCTGTTGTTCGCCGTGAAGCTGGTGTTTACTGGATCATCCGCCTTCGCGGATGATGACATGAGAGTACGCCCATGCCCGATCTCGCCGATCTGTTTCCCGGATACGCTTCCGAATGGATCAATACCTCGTCGGGCCGCATCTTTGCCCGCGTCGGCGGCAAGGGCCCGCCGCTGCTGCTGCTGCACGGATTCTCCTCGACGCATGTGATGTGGCACACCGTCGCGCCGCTACTTGCGGACAAGTTCACGCTGATCATCGCCGACCTGCCCGGCTACGGCTGGTCGGACATGCCCCGCAGTGACGACAGGCACACGCCCTACACCAAGCGAGCAATGGCGAAAGTGATGATCGAGGCGATGGAGCAACTCGGCCACGTGCACTTTGCGCTCGCCGGTCACGACCGCGGCGGGCGGGTTTCCTACCGGCTGGCGCTCGATCATCCGGGCCGGCTGTCGAAGCTTGCGGTGCTCGATATCGCGCCGACCTACGACTACTGGGAGAAACTGAACCGGCTCTCCGCGCTGAAGATCTACCATTGGGCGTTCCTGGCGCAGCCGTACCCGCTGCCGGAGACGCTGGTCGCAAGCAATGGCGAGTTTTTCCTCCGCCAGAAGATGGCGAGCCAGACCAAGTCGCAAACGCTGGATGAAATCGACCCGCGCGCACTTGAGCACTATCTCGCGCCGTTCCGCGATCCCGCCCGCATTCACGCGATGTGCGAGGACTACCGCGCTGGCGCCTATGCCGATTACGAAATCGACAAGGCCGATTTCGATGCCGGAAAGAAGATCACAGTGCCGATGCTGGCGCTGTGGGGCGATGCGGGTGTAGCAAGCGCGGCAACGACGCCGCTCGATACGTGGAAGAAATGGGCGACGAATGTGTCGGGTGCGCCGGTGGATTCCGGGCATTTCCTCACCGAGGAGAATCCGCAAGCGACGGCGAAATTGCTGAGGGAGTTTTTTCTGCAAGGGTAGCCAGCACACAACTCGTCATGCCCGCCAACGGGTCTCGCCTTCGGCGAGCCCGATGACAGGCTCCGGCGGGCGTCCAGTACGCCGCAGCCTCTCGATCAATTACGGCCGTCTCTGGAATACTGGATCATCCGCCTTCGCGGATGATGACATCTGTGGGGATGTGGATGGCGCCCTACCGCCGCGCCTTGAAAAAATCCTTGAGCAGCGTCGCTGCCTCGGTCTCGCCCAGCGCCGAATAGACCTGCGGCGCGTGGTGGCAGGTCGGCTGGGCGAAGAACCGCACGCCGGAATCCACCGCGCCGCCCTTGGGATCGGCGGCGCCGTAATAGAGCCGCCGGATTCGCGCGAACGAGATCGCGCCGGCGCACATCGTGCAGGGCTCGAGCGTAACGTAGAGGTCGCAGTCGACCAGCCACTCGGTCCCGATGGCCTCGGCCGCCTGCCGGATCGCCAGGATTTCGGCGTGCGCGGTCGGGTCGCGGTCGGTCAGCGTCCGGTTGCCGGCGGTGGCGATCACCTCGTATCCCCTGACGATGACGCACCCGATCGGAACTTCGCCGGCTTTTCCGGCGTTTTCGGCGGTTTTGAGCGCCAAATCCATGAAAGAAGGGGCAGTCATGCCTCGTATCATCGGAAGAAACCTGCTATGAGAGCCGCCTTCAGCAAACGCGGATGCCGATTTTGCGTGAGAATGCGCTCTTCGCAAAGTGCGCGCGCGTTATCGCTATGACAGCCCATCCGTTTCCTGATCGGCAATTCATCCGTACCCGAGAGACCCTTCATGCCCCGCGATAGCGACAAAAACAACGATTCCCGCGGCCGGCGTGACCGGCCGGGCGGCGGCAAGGGCCGCGCCGGCGACGACAGAGGTCGCGCTGGGGGTGGAAAAGGTCGCTCCGGGGCGGCGAGGGGACCGGAGAAGAAATTCGCCAAGCGCGGGTTTGCCGGCAAAGGTGAGGGCGAGCGTGGCGGCGAGCGGCGCCCTTATGCCGGGAAGCCCGACGGCGCGAAATCGTTCGGCAAGAAGCCTTACGGCGGGAAGCGCGAGGGGGGCACGTTCCGCAGGGATGACGACCGTCCGCCGCGCCGGGACTTTGGCGACCGGCCTCGGCCGCGCTTTGACCGGGATGACCGCTCTCGCGGCGACCGGCCTGACCGCGGTCCGCGCAAGGATTTTCGCCCGCGGGACGATGGCGGCGATCGCCCGCGTCGCAGTCGCGACGAGGGGCGTCCGGCCGGGCGCTTCGCCGACAAGAAGTTCGGCGACAAGGGGCCCTACACCCCGCGCGGCGAGCGTTCGTTCGGGGACCGCCCGCCGCGCGATGGCGAGAAGCGTTTCTCGCGCGGGCCGCGGAAGGATTTTGGCGACCGGCCCGAACGGGGCGAGGACAAGCCGTGGCGGAAGCGGGATGATCGTGGCGGGAGCGATGCCCGCCCATCGCGCGATGGCGCGCGCAGTTTCGACAAGCCGAGGTTTGGCCGATCGCGCGACGAACGGGGCGGCGAAGAACGTCCGCGTTTTTCGCGTTCCCGCGAGGACCGGCCGAAATTCGACCGTCCGCGCGAACGGCACGATCGGGACCACGATCGGGAACGGCCGGCCGGGCGCACCGATTGGCAGGAGCATCCGCGCAGCGAAGGGCGCTTCAGCGACCGTCCGCGTCGCGACAACGAGGACGACAGCAGGATCTTTGCAAAGCGCCCGGCTTTCGGCGGGCGCGGTGCCTATCGCGAGCGGACGCCAGACACCGACAGGCGCGCGCCGCGCGCCGAGCCGAAGCCGAAGAAGGCCGGCGAGCGCATCGCCAAGGTGGTGGCCCGCGCCGGCCTTGCTTCGCGTCGCGATTCCGAGGAACTGATCACGCAGGGCCGCGTCACGGTCAACGGCCGCGTCATCAATTCGCCGGCGCTCGACGTCACCGCCAATGACGTGGTCGCCGTCGACGGCAAGGTGCTGCCGCCGCGCGAGCGGACGCGGCTGTTCATGTATCACAAGCCGCGCGGGCTGATGACCACGCATGCCGATCCCGAGGGGCGGCCGACTGTATTCGACAACCTGCCGGAAGGGTTGCCGCGGCTGATCTCGATCGGCCGGCTCGACTTCAACACCGAGGGCCTGCTGCTGCTGACCAATGACGGCGGGCTGGCGCGCGCGCTCGAACTGCCGGACACCGGCTGGCTGCGGCGCTATCGCGTGCGCGCCCACGGCGAGGTGACGCAGGCGCAGCTCGATGAGCTGAAGAAAGGCGTCGAGGTCGACGGCGTCAAGTACGGCTCGATCGATGCGACGCTGGAGCGCGACCAGGGCGCCAATGTCTGGCTGGTGTTTGCGATCCGCGAAGGCAAGAATCGCGAGGTGCGTAACGTGATGGCGCATCTCGGCCTCGAGGTGAACCGGCTGATACGCGTCTCCTACGGCCCGTTCCAGCTCGGCGAACTCGCCGAAGGGCAGGTGGAGGAGGTCAAGACGCGGGTGCTGCGCGAACAACTCGGCGAGAAGATCGCTGCACTCGCCGGGGCTGATTTCAACCGGCCGATGCAAGGTGAAAAATCTGGCGAGAAATCCGATGACGAAGACGACGCGCCGCGCGGCAAGAAGCCGTTCAAGCCGGCGGGAAAGAGCGCGCTGATCGCCGACCGCAAGGGCCGCCGCGTGCTGGTGCAGCGCACCGGCAGCGAGGAGGCGCGCGCCCGCAACGAAGACGAAGCCAACGGCTACGGCCCGCCACGCCGCGCCAAGCGCGGCTATCACGGCAAGCGCGATCTGAAGCCGCGGGACGAGTAACCGGGCTATGCGTGTCGTTGGTGGACGCTTGAAGGGCCGCAACCTGGCGTCGCCTTCGTCGCAGGCGATCAGACCGACGGCGGATCGCTTGCGCGAGTCCGTGTTCAACATCTTGATCCACGCGTACGACAACCCGATCGAAGGCGCGCGCGTGCTCGATCTGTTTGCCGGTACCGGCGCGCTTGGGATCGAGGCGGTGTCGCGCGGGGCCGCGTTCACGCTGTTCGTCGACAATGGCGCGGAAGCGCGTGCGCTGTTGCGCAATAATGTCGAGGTGCTTGGGCTCGGCGGGGTGACAAAGGTCTATCGCCGCGATGCCACCAATCTCGGCCCGGCGCATCCCGTAGAGCCGTTCGCGCTGGCGTTTCTCGATCCGCCCTATGGCAAGGGGCTTGCCGAGAAGGCGCTTGCCTCGCTGCGCGACGGCGGCTGGCTGACATCAGGCGCGCTAGTGGTGGTGGAGGAGGCGAAGGCGGCGGCATTCGCCGTGCCTGAAGGTTTCGAGGAATTGGAACGCCGCGCCTATGACGATACGGAGTTTGTGTTTTTGCGTGGCTGATGATCGCTGCTCCCGCAACCACACTCGTCATCGCCCGGCTTGACCGGGCGATCCAGTACGCCGCGGCCTATCGGTTCAATCGCTAACGTCTCCGGGATACTGGATCGCCCGCCTTCGCGGGCGACGACACTCGAATGTGCGCGAGTGTACCTAACGCCGCCCGAACAGCTTTTCGATATCGCTCAGCTTCAACTCCACATAGGTCGGCCGGCCATGGTTGCACTGGCCGGAGTTCGGCGTGTCTTCCATCTCGCGCAGCAGCGCGTTCATTTCCTCGGGCTTGAGGCGGCGGCCGGCGCGGACCGAGCCGTGGCAGGCCATGGTGGCGGCGACGTGCATCAGGCGCCGCTCCAGCGGCAGCGCTTCGTCCCACTCGGCCATGTGTTCGGCGAGATCGCGCAACAATCCGGCGGCGTTCGCCTTGCCGAGCAGCGAGGGCGTCTCGCGCACCGCTACCGCGCCGGGTCCGAAGGAGTCGATCGCTAGTCCAAACGATGCCAGCTCTTCGGCGCGGTCGAGCAGCCTTTCGACGGTGGCCTCGTCGAGTTCGACGATTTCGGGGATCAGCAATATCTGCCGCTGTACGCCGTTTTTCGCCAGCGACGCCTTCAGCTTCTCGTAGACGATGCGCTCATGCGCGGCGTGCTGGTCCACCACGACGAGACCGTCGCGGGTCTGCGACACGATATAGGTCTCGTGGATCTGCGTGCGCGCCGCACCGAGCGGGCGGTCGAGCAGATCGGGGGAGGTTTGCGCCTCGAAGCGTACATCGGCAGTCGGCGTGCCGACATCGAAGGCGGCCTGGCCCGCTTCGGCAAGCGCAGACGCCATCGCGCCTCCGAACGAGGGCGCGGGATTGACCGGATAGGCCGGCGAGGCGCGCCAGTCCCAATTGCCTGGGCGCGGCTCAAAGGACGGACGAAAAGCCGACAGCGCGGCGCCGTCGGTGTTGGCGGCGGTGCGGCGGCCCTCGCGGGCGAGGCCATCCTTCAGCGCATGTACGATCAGCGCGCGGACGAGACCGGCATTGCGAAACCGCACCTCGGTCTTGGCCGGGTGCACATTGGCGTCTACCTCGTGCGGTTCCAGCGTCACGAACAACGCGACGACAGGATGGCGGTCGCGCGGCAGGTAATCCGAATAGGCCGCGCGCACCGCGCCGAGGATCAGCTTGTCGCGAACCGGACGGCCGTTGACGAACAGATATTGCCCGAGCGCGTTGGCCCGCGTCAGCGACGGCGCGGCGGCAAAGCCCTCCACCACGACACCCTCGCGCTCGGCGCGCACTTCGATCGCGCTTGCGCGAAAATCGCTGCCCAGGATATCGCCGAGCCGCGTCAGCCGGCCGGCCGCACCCGGCAGCGCCGCGGCCCAGGTCACCGGCGCGCGCTCCTCGCCGGCGAGCGTGAAGGCGATATCGGGGCGCGCCATGGCGAGCCGCCGCACCACTTCGCGGATCGCTTCGGCCTCGGTGCGGTCGGTCTTGAGGAATTTCAGCCGCGCCGGCGTCGCGTAGAAGAGATCGCTGACCTCGACGCGGGTGCCCTGCGACAGCGCGGCCGGCATGATCGGTGATTTCTCGCCGCCCTCGACCGACAGCGACCAGGCATGCGGTTCGCTGCGATGCCGCGTGGTGATGCCGAGCTTGGCCACCGCGCCGATCGAGGGCAGGGCCTCGCCGCGGAATCCGAGCGTGCGGATGCGCAGCAGATCCTCATCGTCGAGCTTGGACGTGGCGTGGCGATCGACGGCCAGCGCCAGATCGCCGTGGGTCATGCCGCTGCCGTCGTCGGTGATGCCGATTCGCCGACGGCCGCCGCCATCGGTGAAGATGTCGACCCGGCTGGCGCCGGCGTCGATGGCGTTCTCGACGAGTTCCTTCACCACGCTCGCGGGACGTTCGACCACCTCGCCGGCGGCGATGCGGTTGACGACCTGTTCGGGAAGCTGGCGGACGGGCATGGGCTGGCTGACGCATCGATTCGAGACCGACTGCCATTCTAGGCGCCAGGGGTGGCAAATGCATGCCGAATCAATGCCGGGCTGGGGATGAAGGCCGGCTATAGCCTTGAAGATGCTGAGATTCGCTCCTGGCGAGTTTTGGGATTTGGCCAGGGATCCGACTTGGGATTGTGAGGTCGCGTGGCCAGGTATATCGTTTAGAAAAATTATAAACTGACGGGAGGAATGCCATGTGCCATCTGTTCGCGCATCAGGCCCAACGCGACTATGAATCGCAGACCCGATCGCTGCGGATGGGCGGCCATTGCACCTCGATCCGGCTGGAAATGTCGTTCTGGGACACGCTGGAGGAAATCGCGGCGAAGGAGGGGATGAGCCTCGCCAAGTTCCTCACCACGCTGCACGACGAGGTCCTCGACCACCATGGCGAGGTCAGGAATTTTGCCTCGCTGCTGCGCTGCTCCTGCCTGATCTATCGCGCCAAAAGCGCGGTCGCTATTCCGGAATTTAGTGGCAGTAGCCCTGCCATGCTCGACGCGGCCGAATAGGTTCCCGCCTATCAAATAGCAAAAGCGGCTCGGTCCATTCCGGATCGAGCCGCTCTTGGTTGGTCCGGCGATCAGATCTCCTTGCGCTGCATCGCGCCGGCGATGTGGTCGGCCTGCCGGATCGCAAGGGCTACGATCGTCAGCGTCGGATTGCAGGCGGCGCCGCTGGTGAACTGGCTACCGTCGGAGACGAACAGGTTCTTGACGTCGTGGGTCTGGCCGAACTTGTTCACCACGCCATCCGCAGGCTTATCGCTCATCCTGTTGGTGCCGAGGTTGTGCGTGCTCGGGTAGGGCGGCGTCGGGTAGGTCACGGTGGCGCCGACCGCCTCGTAGACGGCGGCACCCTGCCTGTAGGCGTGATTGCGCATCGCGATGTCGTTGGGATGATCGTCGAAATGCACGCTCGCCACCGGCATGCCGAACTTGTCCTTGGCCCTCAGGTCCAGTGTGATGCGGTTGGTCTCCTGCGGCATGTCCTCGCCGACCAGCCACATGCCGGCCATTCGCGGATAGGATTCCATGGCCGACGTGAACGAGCGGCCCCATGCGCCGGGGTTGAGGAATGCCGCCATGAACGGCACGCCGATCGACAGTGTTTCCATCTCGTAGCCGCCGACAAAGCCGCGTTGCGGATTGTTCTTCGCTTCATCACGGATGATGCCGGCCATGGTGGTGCCGCGATACATGTGCACCGATTTCTCGAATGCAGCGTACACGCTGCCGGTCATGTGCCGCATGTAGTTGCGGCCGACCTGCCCGGACGAGTTGGCAAGGCCGTTCGGGAACATGTTCGAGGCGCTGTTGAGCAGGAGCCGCGGGCTTTCGATCGAGTTGCCGGCCACCGCCACCACGCGCGCCTTCTGGCGCTGCATCGCGCCGCTCTCGTCGGCGTAGACCACGCCCGTCACCTTGCCGGACGCATCGTGCTCGATCTTGATCACCATGCTGTTGGGGCGCACCTCGAGATTGCCGGTGGCTTCGCCGCTGGGGATCTCCGTATAGAGGGTCGACCATTTGGCGCCGGACTTGCAGCCCTGGAAGCAGAAGCCGATCTGCTGGCACGCTCCACGTCCGTCGCGTGGCGCGCTGTTGATCGCCATGTTGCCGGTGTGCACGGTCTTGTAGCCGAGCTTTTTCGCACCGGCCTCCATCACCTTGAAATTGTTGTTGCCGGGCAGGCCCGCAATGCCGTTGGTGCGGGTGACGCCCATCTTGTCCTCCGCCCTGGCGTACCACGGCTCCAGTTCGGCGAGCGTGATCGGCCAATCCAGCAGGTTGGCGCCGGCGATCCCGCCATAGGTGCTCTTGACCTTGAACTCGTGCTCGTCGAACCGCAGCGAGGCGCCGGCCCAGTGCGTGGTCGAGCCGCCGACCGCCTTCACGATCCACGCCGGAAGGTTCGGAAAGTCCTTTGCGACGCGCCAGCTTCCCGACGTCGTGCGCATGTCGGACCAGGCGAGCTGGGAAAAGCTCTCCCATTCGTCGTTGACGAAGTCCTGCAGTTCGATGCGCGATCCGGCTTCGAGGATCACGACTTTGACGCCTTTTTGCGCGAGTTCATTGCCGAGCGTTCCGCCGCCGGCGCCGGAGCCCACGATCACGACCACGCCGCTGTCATTCAGATCGAATTTTGCCATGTTGAATTCCTCCCTGACTGTTCGTTGACCGCGGCTGTTCAAGCCTTCGGGAGCCAGTCGATGTCGGCGAAGCCACGCGTGATGTAGCCGCCGTGCTCGGCGGAGGAGCCCTCGTAGCCGAACTTCGGCCAGAGTTCCTTCTGGTTATAGAGGGAGACGATCAGGTCGCCGCGGACCTTCTGGAAGAACGGGGTCTGCTCGATCTGCTGCAGCAGCACGACGCGTTCGGTTTCCCACGGCACTTGTGCATAGGGAACCTTGTGACGGTCGTTCGCTGCCTTGTCGAGCTGGGCGACGCCGTCGGAGATCAGCGATTTTGTCGCCGGATCCTTCGCCGCCTTGCCGTCCCATGGCTTGATGGCTGTGATGTAGTAACTGTCGCCCAGGAAGTCGTGCGGATAGATATCGCGGGCGACCTTGACCAGGGTCTTGAGCGTCGCCGGCGTCAGCGCGGCGGCGTCGTCGGCCCAGGCATCACTAAAGCTCAGCCCTGCGCTGCTCGCAATCGCGACGGCCGGCACGGCGGTGGCCGCGCCTTTCAGGAAGACGCGGCGGTCATATTTGCTTCGACGATCGACTTCTCTCATTTGTGTCCTCCCTGGAATGCTTGTTGATTGCGATTAACCGAAGCGCCCACCGCGCTGGATTACCTCGATTTTGTAGCCGTCAGGGTCGCTGACGAAGAAGAAGCGCGCCAGCGTCCTGCCATCATGCTTGAAGTCGCGCAGCGGCCCGGGCGCGAGACCTTCGCGCGCAAATCTCTCGTGTTCGGCGTCGACGTCATCGACGACGACCGCGAGATGGCCGTAGCCGTCGCCCAGCGAATAGGGTTCCTTGCGATCGAAATTGACGGTCAGTTCGACTTCGAACGGCGAGGAGGGGTGACGCAGGTAGATCAGCGCGAAATCCGCAAACTTGAGATGATCGGCGACCTCGAGTCCGAAGGCGCGTGCATAGAAATCCAGCGACTTCGTCTCGTCGAACACGCGGATCATCGAATGAACAGGCTTTGCCATTCAGTTCAGCTCCTTCAGGTAAGCGATGATGGCGGCGCGGGTTTCCGTCCTGGGCTGGCGGTAGGCCATGTTGGAGCCCGGGACCATCGCTTGCGGGTTGGTGAGATACGCGTCCAGCCTGACGTCGTCCCAGACGAAGTTGGCACCAGTGAAGCCGGCGGAATAGCGAAAGCCGTCCGCCTTGCCCGCTTGCCTGCCGACGATCCCGAACAGCGACGGCCCCTGGCGGACCGGATCGGAAAGGTTGGTGGTATGGCAAGTCGCGCACTGCTGCTTGAACAGCGTCGTGCCATCCGGCGACCTGGCGGCGGGCAGCGGCATCTGCGCGCCGGCCGTCGTTGCGACAAGCAGTGCGGCGCAACATCCCAGACCGATTGCCCGTGCCGTGCGCAGCGTCGTCATGAACTCCACCATCGGTGTGCGCAGACTGTAGGTCGCGAAAAACAGGCGGTGGTAGTAGCGGGCTGTTTCACCGCAGAACAAAAGCGTTCGCACTGCTGGTGCAATTTTCGATCTTCCATTCGCAAGTGGCGAGGTTCCGGCCGCCGCATATGCGGTCGGTCCGTGGCCAGGGATTCGCAAAATGACCCTGAAATGCCTGCACGATCACCACATCGCGCTGGTTGCATGGCGTGTGCGCCGTTCGCCCCACGCGTGATCCGGCGACGAGCAGTTCGGTGCGAACGGCGCGTGAAGCAGGCCGAACCGCTCGTCGTCGCCCAAACCTGGAGAGATGGATGAAGCTAGTGAAAACCACGGCGATCGCGGCTGCAATCTCGGCCCTGCTCGCCAGTCCCGTTCTGGCGCAAGGCGCCTCGTCCGACACGCAGGTCCGCGGCGGCACGCAGGGCAAGACCCAGATGCAGAGCGGTGCCCCAGGCGCCGTCAACGAGGACCACACCGGTCGCAAGGCTGGCGCGACCGCGAAGACCGGCATGAAGGGCACGGTCGGGACCGGAAGCGGAAAGGTCACCGGCGGGCCGATCGCTCCGGCCACGGGCCGCTAGCTAGAGCAATACCGTTCCGATTGAATCAGGACCGAAACTCCGGCCGCGGCACGGCCGGAGTTTTCCGGATCGGGGCGGCTCAATCGTCGAAGCGCGCTGTGTTGCGTTTCGCCTTGACGTCGCTGCGGCGCTTTTTGCCCTCGAGACGCCGCTGCTTCGATCCGAAGGTCGGCTTGGTCGGCCGCCGCGGTGTCGGCCGTATCAGCGCTTCGCGCAGCAGTTCGAGCAGGCGGTCGATCGCATCGGCCCGGTTGCGCTCCTGGGTGCGGAAGCGCTGGGCGTGGATCACGATCACGCCTTCCTTGGTCATGCGCTGGCCGGCAAGCCGGTTCAGCCGTAGCGCAGCATCCTCCGGCAGCGTGATCTTGCGGGTGTCGAAACGCAGTTGCGCCGCCGTGGCGAGCTTGTTGACGTTCTGCCCGCCGGGCCCGGAGGCACGGACAAAGGCAATCTCGATATCGTCTTCGTCAATCGTGAGGTCGCGGGCAACCCGCAGCATGGCGTTCACCGGGGGCAGTGGAGAATCGGTGAGTACAAGATAACGCCTTTAGGTAAAAGCTGCCCGCCAACCGCTCGGTCATTCCCTCCCCCTTTGTGGGGGAGGGAGCGCAGGGTGCCGTGCTGCGAGCGCGGAGTTAAAGCTCAGTTCGCCTTTGGCGGCGCCACGGCGGGCTGGGCGGCGGCCTGCGGGGCGCGGCCGACGATCACGGTCAGCAGGCCCTGGCCCCACAGCCTCTGCGCGGTCTGTTTGGCGTCGTCGAGCGTCACGGCGTCGACGAGGGCGTTGCGCTTCTCGATATAGTCGATCGGCAGCTTGTCGAGCTGGTATTGCAGCAGCGCCTGTGCGAGCTTGGAGGAGGTATCGAGCGCCAGCATCTGCGAGCCCTTCAGGTAGGACTTGGCCTCGTCCAGTTCCTTCTGGGTCGGGCCCTCCTCGGCCATGCGGCGGATTTCCTTTTCGATTGCATCGACGGTTTCCCCGGCGCGGTCGGCGCGGGTGCCGGTATTGCCGATGAATATCGCGGAGTGCTCCATCCAGAGCAGCGACTGGTAGATCGAGTAGGCAAGGCCGCGCTTCTCGCGAACCTCCTTGTAGAGCCGCGACGACAGCCCGCCGCCGCCGAGGATATGGTTCACCACGTAGGCGGCCATGAATTTCGGATCGTCGCGGCGAATGCCGGGACCGCCGAACGTCACCACGGTCTGCGGCACGTCGAGCGGGATGAAGGCGCGCTGCGGCGGCTTGGCGGGCTGGATTTCGGCGACCGGCGTCAGGTTGGCCTTGGCCGGCAGACCGCCAAACGTCTTGTCCAGTAATTTCCCGAGCGTCTCCGGATCGACATCGCCGACCACGGCGATCCGCAGCGTATCCTTTGCGATCACCCGGCGGACATAGTCCTTCAAGTCGGCGACATCGATCTTCGGTACGCTCTCCAGCGTGCCGTTGGCCTGCCTGCCGTAGGGATGATCGCCGAAAGCGACTTCGAGGAACTTGCGGCTGGCCAGCGAGGTCGGGTTGGTGGTCTCGCGACGCAGCCCGGAGAGGATCTGTGCACGAATGCGCTCGACGTCGGCTGCGTCGAAACGCGGCGAGGTCAGCGCCATATGCAGCAGGTCGAAGGCCTCGTCCTTGTTGTCCTTGAGCATGCGCAACGAGCCGCGGAACTGGTCCCGGTTCGAGGAAAAGTTCAATTCGATGGCGCGGCGCTCGAGGCGCTCGTGAAAGGTTTTCGAATCGAGATCGCCCGAGCCCTCATCGAGCAGGCCGGCGACCATGTTGCCGGCGCCGGATTTGCCGGGCGGATCCTGGGCGGCACCGCCGCCGAAGGCATACTCCATCGCGATCAGGGGCACGGTGGCGTCCTGGACGAACCAGGCTTCGATGCCGCCCGGCGACACCAG
The DNA here is from genome assembly GCA_023422775.1 of Pseudomonadota bacterium. Classification (GTDB taxonomy): domain Bacteria; phylum Pseudomonadota; class Alphaproteobacteria; order Rhizobiales; family Xanthobacteraceae; genus Bradyrhizobium. Next base: position 50,253 of record JAFAGM010000024.1, on the reverse strand, counting down.
GCGCTGAATCTTGGCTGCTGCATGTGACGGCGTCGCCGCGACAAACAGCAATGCTGCGCCGGCGATCAGGCCGAATGCCAGGCGCTGCGCGCCGATCCGAAAATTGTTCACGAGCGCTTCTCCTCGCGTTTCGGAGCGGAATCCTTGATCAGATAACCCGTCACCGAGCGCTTCTTGTCGAGCCATTTCTGTGCGACGTCGCGGACCTGCTCGGCGGTAACGGCGCGAATGCGGTCCGGCCAGCTCCTGATATCGTCGATGGAAAGCCCTGTCGTCAGCGCGCCGCCATACCAGCGCGCCAGCGTGGCCTGGTTGTCCTGGGCGTAGATCGCTTCGGCAATGAGCTGGGTCTTGACCCGTTCGAGATCCTCGGCGCGGGCGGGACTCGCGATGACGTTTGCAATCACCTCATCCATCGCCTGTTCGACCTGCGCAAATTCCACGCCGGGCTTCGGCGATATGGAGATCGAGAACTGCGACGGATCGAGCGAGGTGCCCTGGTATCCTGCGCCGGCGCTGGTGGCGAGCTGACGATCGACCACCAGGGCCCGATAAAGATAGGAGTTGGAGCCGCCGCCCATCAGCTGCGCGAGCACGTCGAGTGCCGGACCTTCGCCGGCTGCGCCGGTTGTCGAGGAGGGAACGAGATAATTGCGCCGCAAACGCGTCTGTTCGACGCGCGGATCCGACAGGGTCACCGTGCGCGGCGCCGCGGGCTCCGGCTCCTGCGGACGGATGCGATGCGCGGGAATTGCCGGCTGGGCCGGAATGCCGCCATAGGCCTTTTCCACCATCGGGCGGATTTCATTGACGTCGACGTCGCCGGCTATCACCAGGATTGCGTTGTTCGGCGCGTAGAAGCGCTTGTAGAACGCCAGTGCATCCTCGCGGTCGAGTTTCTCGATCTCCTGGCGCCAGCCGATCACCGGCCGACCGTAGGGATGGTTGAGATAGAGCGCCGCCATCATCTGCTCGGTCAGCCGCGCATCCGGATTGTTGGCGACCCGCATGTTGAATTCCTCGAGCACGACGTCGCGCTCGGGCAGCACGTTCTCGTCCTTGAGAATGAGGCCGGTCATGCGGTCGGCCTCGAATTCCATCATGGTCGCCAGTTGCTCGCGCGGCACGCGCTGGAAGTAGCCGGTGTAGTCGGCCGAGGTGAAGGCGTTCTCGTTGCCGCCGATCCTCAGCACCGTCTGCGAGAATTCACCGGCCGGGTGCTTGGCGGTCCCCTTGAACATCAGGTGTTCGAGGAAGTGGGCCAGTCCCGATTTGCCGGGCGTCTCGTCGGCGGAGCCGACCTTGTACCAGATCATCTGCGTAACGACGGGCGTGCGACGATCGGGGATCACCACCACCTGCAGGCCGTTGCCGAGGGTAAAGCTGGCGGGACGTTCCGACGTGACCGTGCTCTGGGCGAGCACGCTGCCTGTGGAGCAGGCGAACATCGAGATGAAAGCGGCAACAAGCGAAACGGCAAATCGGTGTGATGACATCATGACCTATCTGGCACGCGTGCCGCAAAGGCGGTTAGCGCTGTTGCAACAGGAATTCGCGCAAATGTGATAAACGACCCGAACGGACCGTTCGGGACAAAGCCGCGGCATCGTACACCGCGCAGGCCCCGGCAATCGTCACGAAGGCGCGAGATAAGCTTAACTATTCGCCATGCTTAACTATTCGCCGTACTTGCCGGCAGCCGGGTTGTATTCCTTGTTCAGCGATTCCTTCGGCCCGGTGCCGTAGGCATAGTTCGATGACGGCGTCTGATAGCCGGCCGGAGGCTGCGTCAGCGATTCCCGCGTAGGCTCGCCCTTGAAGGGGGCGGTCTCGGACTTGTTGCCGCCGAACATTCCGCTGAGGCCGCCGGAATAGCCGAGCTGCGACGGGCTCAGGATCGGGCTGTTGGTGACACCCGGCGTTACCGTGTCGCTGTTGGAACGTGCTGTACCCGCGGTCCTGCCCTTTGCCAGTTCTGCCGGCGTCAGGACACGGGCAGCTTCGACAGGGTCCTTGCTCTCCTTCTTGCGGGCCGCAGCTGCCGCCTTGCGGCGCTGCTCGTCTGGATCCTTCGGCCAGTTCGGCGCATTTTTCTCGGCAGCGGCATTGGTCGGCGGCGGCAGGTCCAGCTTGGGCGGTACCACCAGCGGAGAACGCTCGCGATACTCGATGCCCCGGTTTTCCATGTTGGTGCCGCCGATGCCGCGCATGATGCCTTCGATGATCTTTTCCTCGAAGGTCTTGTCGTCCTCGTCCTCGTCGTCGGCGGCGCGTACGGGGCCCGATGCCATCACCAGACCGATGCCAAGGACGACAGCGGCGAACCGCAACGCCCGGCCCAGCGAGCAATTCTGCAGCATCCAGAAGCGGGCTTCGGTCTCGCGCATCGCGCTGTTCCCCATTAACAATTTCCGCAACAGGCGGGGGCCGGCTTTGAGGGGCGCCAGCCCGCGTTTGCGGGCATGGATTACCGCGGTCCGTATCGGCCGGGATCAGGGCGCTTTTGCGGCGGATACCCCCAGGAAGGAATCATACAATAGGCCCGCTACCCCGGCAACAATGGCCACATCGGCAAGGTTAAACACGTACCAATTGAAGATTTTTCCGCCGATATCGATGTGGAACAAGGCGAAATCGACCACCGCGCCGTGGAGGAAGCGGTCGATGCCGTTACCGACCGCGCCACCGATGATCAGGCCCAGCGCGACGGTCGCAAGAAGCGTGCTCGACCGCGCCATCCAGATTCCCAGCACGATCACGGCAATCACCTTGATCGCGATCAGCACCACTTGGGCGAGCTGATTGTCGGTCTGGAACCAGCCGAAACTGATGCCGACATTCCAGGCCAGCACCAGGTCGAAAAACGGCGTGACCCTGACCGCACCGCGGTTGGCGAGGTCGAACACGTACAGCAGCCAGAGTTTTGACGCCTGATCGAGCACCAGCGTCGCGATCGCGGCGACGGCGCCGGCGCGAAGGCGAGGGGCTGTCGAGCGTTCGAGGCCGGACACTTATCTCGCCTTCTTTCTCTTCTTCTTCGTTGGCTTCTTCGCTGACTTCTTCGTTGACTTGGCCGCAGCCGACTTCCGTCCCGCCTTCCTGGTGGCTTGCTTCTTTGCTTTCCTGGCCGCGGTCTTCGCCGTCCCCTTCTTCGCTTTCCTCGTTACCGAAGAAGTTTTCGTGGATTTGGTAGCTTTCCTGGCCGCGGCTTTCTTCGCCTTTGCCTTTTTGGCTTTGGCTTTTTTCGCCACTGCCTTCCCGGCGGCGGGCCTCTTCGCCACGGTCTTCTTCGGCTTCCCGGCTTTGGCCTTCTTCGCTTTGGATTCGGGAGCCGCGCTGGATTCGGCAGTCTTTTTCGCCGCCGCGACTTTCCTCGGAGGCTTTGCCACCGTCACGCTCTCTGGATCGGCCTGCTCGGGCATTGCCTCCAAAGGCGCTTGTGCTGGCTGCTGCATCTCGACGAAGCCTGAAGGTTTGGCGGGTGCTTCCACGGCATCGACCGGCTTGTCGCCCTCGGCAAGCGCCTTCCATTCGCGCAAGGCTTGCGCGTCGCGTGGCGAGACGTCGGGATACTCGGGGTCTTCGCCAACGGTGGGCAGGATCTTCCACGACCGCGCGCATTTGGTGCCCACGGCCTTTTCGACCACGACCGCGACATCAGGCACGTCCGCAAGCCTGAACGCGTTCGCCGGCGCCTCGTCGTTGGTCACCATCGCGTTCGAGGTGATGCTGACTTCGGCCAGGTCGACGTCGAAAAGCGTGTTGAAGATGTTGTTGTCCGACACATAGACGAGCGGCGAGGCCTCCAGCGATGAGCCGATGTTCTTGGCCGCGCGTTCCAGTTCGAGCGCGCCGGTGACGACGCGGCGAACGTTGCGGATGGTTTCCCACTTCGTGGCCAGCGCATCGTCGCGGAACTGCTCGAGACCTTCCGGCAGAAGCGTCAGGTGCACCGATGGTTCGGCGTTCGGATTGTACATCCGCCACGCTTCGTCGGTGGTGAAGCTCAGTACCGGCGCCAGCCAGCGCAGGATCGCGTCGCAGATGATGTCGATGGTGGACAGCGCCGCCTTGCGCGCGACCGATGACGGCGGATCGCAATACAGCGTATCCTTGCGGATGTCGAAATAGAACGCCGACAATTCGGTGTTCATGAACGCCGACAGCGTCGCCACGACCGTCTTGTAATCAAACTCGGCATAGGCCTGGCGCACGATCGCCGCGCGGCCGGCGAGTTCATGCAGCATCAGGCGTTCCAGCTCGGGCATGTCGGCATACGCGACCGCGTCAGCGGGATTGAAATGATGCAGCGTGCCGAGCATCCAGCGGATCGAGTTGCGCAGCTTGCGATAGGTCTCGATGGTGTTCTTCAGGATCTCGGGACCGATCCGCTGGTCGTCGGCATAGTCGGTGGCGCAGACCCAGAGCCGGAGGATATCGGCGCCCGAATCCTTCATCACCTTTTGCGGGTCGACGGTGTTGCCGAGCGACTTCGACATCTTGCGGCCGTTCTCGTCCAGCGTGAAGCCGTGCGTCAGCACCACGTCGTAAGGCGCGCGGCCGCGGGTGCCGCAGCTCTCCAGCAGCGAGGAGTGGAACCAGCCGCGATGCTGGTCCGATCCTTCCAGATACATCACGGTATCGTCGCCACCGTCGATCTTGCGGACGATGTTGCCGAGGGTGGGGAAATTCTGGCGGTCTTCCAGCACGAAGGCGTGCGTGGAGCCGGAATCGAACCAGACGTCGCAGATGTCGTCGACCTTCTTCCAGGCTTCATTGGCGAGCGCGCCGAGAAAGCGTTCGCGCGCGCCGTCCATGTACCAGGCGTCGGCGCCTTCCTTTTCAAATGCGTCCGCGATGCGCTCGTTGACGGCTTCGTCCTGCAGGATCTCGGCCGAGCCGTCGCCCTTCTCGCGCACGAACACCGCGATCGGCACGCCCCAGGCGCGCTGGCGCGAGATCACCCAGTCGGGGCGGCCTGCGATCATGCCGTTGATCCGGTTCTGGCCGGCGGGCGGCACCCATTGCGTCACCGAGATCGCGTGCAGCGCGCGGGCGCGCAGCGTGTCGCCGGGCCTGGCCTCGCCGTGATCGGCGATGTCCTTGTCCATTGCGATGAACCATTGCGGCGTGTTGCGGAAGATCACCGGCTTCTTCGATCGCCACGAATGCGGGTATTGATGCTTGAGCCGGCCGCGCGCCAGCAGCATGCCGCGCTCGACCAGCGCCTTGATCACGCTCTCGTTGGCGTCGCCCTTCTCACCCTTGTCGTTGAGGACACGGCTTCCCGTGAAGCCCGGGGCATGGTCGGTGAAGGCGCCGTTCTCATCGACGGTGTAGGGGATCGTGGTGTTGATGCCGCGCGGTTCGAGCTCGCGTGCGTTCGCGGTCCAGACGTCGAAGTCTTCGCGGCCGTGGCCGGGCGCGGTGTGCACGAAGCCGGTGCCGGTGTCGTCGGTGACGTGGTCGCCGGGCAGCAGCGGCACCGTGAATTCGTAACCGCCCTCGAGCCCCTTCAGCGGATGGGCGCATTCGATCGCGTCCAGCGTGTCGGCCGGCAGATCACGCAGCTTCGTGTAGGCCGTGACGCGCGCCTGCTTGAACACGCTTTCTGCAAGCGCGTCGGCGAGGATCAAGAGATCGCCGTTCTTGGCCCAATTGTCTTCAGGCGCTTCGGTGACCTCGTACAGGCCGTAGGCGATCTTCGGCGAAAAGCTGATGGCGCGGTTGCCGGGTAGCGTCCATGGCGTCGTGGTCCAGATCACGACGGACGCGTTGGCGAGCGCGCCATGCGCCGGCGAGGTGACTGGGAATTTCACCCACACCATGTCGGAGGTGTAGTCCTCATACTCGACCTCGGCCTCGGCGAGCGCGGTCTTTTCCACCACGCTCCACATCACGGGCTTGGAGCCGCGATAGAGCGTGCCGTTGGCGGCGAACTTCATCAGCTCGCGCGCGATCTGGGCTTCGGCAGGATAGCTCATGGTGGCGTAGGGATGATCCCAGTCGCCGATGATGCCGAGCCGCTTGAACTCCTCGCGCTGCACGTTGAGCCAGTGCGTCGCGTAGGCGCGGCACTCTTTCCGAAACTCCACCATGGCGGTGGAGTCGCGGAAGTCAGGCTTCTGCCTGCCCTTGGAGCGGTAGTTCTCTTCCTCGATCTTCCATTCGATCGGCAGGCCGTGACAGTCCCAGCCCGGCACGTAATTGGAATCGAAGCCGAGCATCTGCTGGCTCTTGGTCACCACGTCCTTGAGGATCTTGTTCAGGGCGTGGCCGATATGGATGTTGCCGTTGGCGTAGGGTGGGCCGTCATGCAGCACGAATTTGGCGCGGCCGGCCGCGCTCTGGCGCAGCTTTCCGTAGAGGTCGATCTCGTTCCAGTATTTCAGGATTTCCGGCTCGCGCTGCGGCAGGCCGGCGCGCATCGGGAATTCCGTCTGCGGCAGGAAAAGGGTCTTGGAATAGTCGGCAACGTCGGATTTTTGCGGATTTTGGGACATGAAAGCTCTGGTTTGGCTCGGAAACGGCGCGAGGAGATCGCGGTTGAACAGAGAATCCCGGTCTTGCGCCGAGCTCAACGCTCAGGCGGAAGCCGGGCCGCTAATGCTGATGGTGCGCCGCGCAAACATGGGGGCTTTCCATAGCAGTCAACCGGGAAAATCGCAAAGCCCGGCGGGCCTGCTTTCAGCCTGAACGTGCCCGGGCCGGGTTTCCTGCAACCGTCACGTCCGCGCCGACATCGCGCGTCACCACGCTGCCGGCGCCGACGATGGCGCCGTCACCGATCGTGACGCCGGGCAGGATGATGGCGCCGCCGCCGATCCAGACGTCCTTGCCGATCCGCACCGGGCGGCCGAATTCGAGGCCCTCGCGGCGGGTCGCGGCATCGCGGGGGTGATCCGCCGCGTAGATCTGGACGGCCGGTCCGATCTGGGTGCGGTCGCCGATGCTGACTTCGACGACGTCGAGGATGACGCAGTTGAAGTTCATGAACACGCCGTCTCCGACGCGAATGTTGCAGCCGAAGTCGCAGAAGAACGGCGGCCGGATCACTACGCCGTGTCCGACATGTCCCAGGCGCTCGCGCAACAGCGCGTGGCGCTCCGATACGGGCTGGGCCAGTGCGGCATTATAGCGGACCAGCCAGGCCTTGGTCTGTGCCTGCTCGGCGCCGATCTCGGCATCGGGGCGATAGAGCTCGCCGGCCAGCATTTTTTCCTTTTCGGTCTTGCTCAACTGATCGCTCCAAGCTTCGGAAACGCATCGGGCGCGGCGGCTAGCCGCTCGCGTGCTCGCGCGCTGTCGTCGTCCATCTGCCGAATCAGCGCGTCGATTGAGTCAAACTTGAGTTCGTCGCGGATGAAGCCGATGAAGGCGACGTCGAGCGTGGCGCCGTAGAGATCGCCCTTGAAGTCGAACACGAACACTTCAAGAAGGGGCGCGCCGTTATCGAAGGTCGGGCGGCGGCCGAAACTTGCCACCGCATCGTACCGTTCGGCGCCGCGGCCGACCCGCACGGCGTAGATGCCGTGCTTGAGGCTGCAATTCTTGTCGAGGCGGATGTTGGCGGTGGGATAGCCGAGATCGCGGCCGCGCTTCTCGCCATGGATCACCTCACCGCTGACGAACCACGGTCCGCCCAGCATCGCGGTGGCGTCGTCGATCTGGCCCTCCGCAAGCGCCATGCGGATCGCGCTGGATGAAACCGGCCGCTCCTCGATGTCGACATGGGCCTGCACGTCGACCTCGATCCCGAGCCGCGGCGCCTCGCTGACCAGAAGGCCCGGCGAACCGACCCGGCCCTTGCCGAAATGAAAGTCGTAGCCGACCGCTATCCCGCTGATGCCGAGGCGCTCGATCAGGTCATGGTGAATGAAATCTTGCGCCGAGGTGCCGGCGCGTGACTTGTCGAAGGTCATCACCACGGCGCCGGCGAGCCCGGTCCCGGCCAGCAGCCGGAGCTTGTTGGTTTCGTCGGAGAGACGGAACTGCGGGCTGTTCGGGCTGAAAAAGCTGCGGGGATGCGGCTCGAAAGTGACGGCAAATGCCGGTTTTCCGTGCGCCTGGCCCATTCGCAGCGCGGCGGCGATCACGGCGCGGTGGCCCAGATGGACGCCATCGAAATTGCCCATGGCGACCACGGCGCCCCGGGGGATCTCGGCGGCAGGGGTGGCGTCCCGTATAACGGTAAATTTGGGTGTCATTTCAGGGATTCTTCGGGGATTCTCAGGCTTCGGCGAACGCGGCCGGACCGTGACGCGGCGCCGCCCATCAAGTCAAGCGGGAGGGCCGTCTCAAACCAATGCAATCCGCCTGCGCCCGATTAACTGGCTGTTTAACGGCTGCTGCTAGGTGTTGGGGGAGGACTGCGGATCGCGCAGGCCTGCGATATTTTGTGGCGTAAGCGTTGGAGTGGGGGAAAAGATGGCGGTTGATTTGTCGATGCCGGTTCTGGTGGTTGATGACTATGGCACCATGATCCGCATCATCCGAAATCTTTTGAAGCAGCTCGGCTTCGACAACATTGACGATGCCAGCGACGGTTCACAGGCGCTGGACAAGATGCGCGGCAAGAAATACGGGCTCGTGATTTCCGACTGGAACATGGAGCCGATGACCGGCTACGACCTGCTCAAGGAAGTCCGCGCGGATCCCAACCTCGCCACCACGCCCTTCATCATGATCACGGCGGAATCCAAGACCGAGAACGTGATCGCGGCGAAGAAAGCCGGCGTCAACAACTACATCGTCAAGCCGTTCAACGCGGCGACGCTGAAGACCAAGATCGAGGCGGTCTTCCCGGACATGGCGACGGCGTAAGCTTTGGTGACAGCGTAATTCTCTCCTGTCCCGGACGCGGTGCAGCGCCACTTCGGCGGTGCGCCGCAGAGCCGGGACCTACTGCTCCACACAGATGGACTCCGGCTCAGCAGCGCACCACTGCGTGCTGCGCTACGTCCGGGGAACGAGCAGCCTACCAGCGCAATTCGCGCATCAGCGCCTTCGGCGGGTGGCCGAACAGTTCCTTGACCGAGGCCGGGTCAAACTGGTCGATGCCCTCGAAATCCTCGGAATGGATGCCGCGGGTCACGAACAGGCAATCTATCCCAAAGCCGTGAGCGCCCGTCAGGTCGGTCCGCACCGAATCCCCGATCGCCAGCACGCGATCGAGCGGCGCAGGATGACCGCGGCGCTCGGCGGCGAGCGCCATCGCGCGTTCATAGATCGGCCGGTGCGGCTTGCCGTAGAAGATCACCTCGCCGCCGAGTTCGCGATACAGTTCGGCGATCGCGCCCGCGCAGTAGATCAGACGGTCGCCGCGTTCGACGACGATGTCGGGGTTGGCGCAAACCAGCGGCAGCTTCCGCTCGCGCGCCTGCAGCATCATCGCGCGGTAGTCCTCGGCCGATTCGGTTTCGTCGTCGAACAGGCCGGTGCAGACGATGTAGTCGGCCTGCTCCAGCGGCGCCGTCACGGCGTCGAGACCGCGATAGATCGAGCTGTCGCGCTCCGGACCGAGCCAGAACATTTTCTTTCCCGGGTGATCGCCGACGAAGTGCCGGGTCAGGTCGCCGGAGCTGACGATCGCGTCATGGATTTCGTCGGCGACGCCAAGCTTGCGCAACTGCCGTTGCACGGAATCGGCCGGCCGCGGCGCATTGGTGATGAGGATGACGGTGCCGCCGCGTTGACGGAAGGTATGCAGCGCCTGGCAGGCTTCGGGGAACGATTCCAGACCGTTATGCACCACGCCCCAGATGTCGGAGAGGATGACCTCGACCCCGTCCACAAGCTCGCTCAGCCTTTCGGCGAATCGCAGCGAGGTCATGATTTCGGGCGTCCGCTAGCCCGGTCCGGCTGCGCGGCGCGCCAGCGCGGCATTGCCGGTTGCGCGCATGACGGGCTCGACGGCCGGGTTGGGGAGGGGAACGGGGTTACTGGAGCCATTCGGAGCATTGGAACTGCCGGAGTCCTTGTTCGGAGTAGCCCCGCCGGTAGCAGATGCCCCCTCGGGCCGCAACGGCCGCGGCGGGGCAAACAGGAAGCCCTGCCCGAAGCGTACGTCATAGTCCAGCAGATCGACCACGGCGCGCTCGCCCTCGATCCGCTCGGCGATCAGGTCGATGCCGAAACGGCCGAGCAGGTCGGAAAGATCGGAGGGATGGATATCGGAGTTCGAGTTCTGCCTGGGGTCGAGCAGCAGCGCCGCCGGCACCTTGATGTAGCGGACGCCACGGTCGGCGAGTTCCCGCGGTTCGATGCGCAGATCCGTGACGTGATCGATCGAGAAGCGGTAGCCGCGCTGCGACAGCGCGGCGAGATGCTCGGTTTCGACAGGGCCCAGACGGCGGAAAGCCGCCTGCTTGAATTCGAGCACGAAGGACGGCGCCAGCGCGCGATTGGCTTCGAGAAAATCGAGGCATTGCGCGAAGTTGGAGGGGTTGCCGAGCGTCGCCGCCGAAACATTGCAGAACACGCCGACATCCTTGTTGCGCACCATCAGGCGGCGCAGCACCTGGACACAGCGCAGCATCACCATGTGATCGATCTTCCCCATCAGCCCGCCTGCTTCGGCGATGGAGATGAAATCGTCGGCGGCAAGGACCTGATCCCTGTCGTCGCGGAGCCGCGTCACCGCCTCGTAGAACCGCACCTTGCGCTGGGGCAGCGTCACCATCGGCTGCAGGTAGATATCGAGCCGGCTTTCATCGATGGCGTTCTTCACCGCGGCAAGCAACTGCGCCTGGTTGCGCGAGGCTGCAATGGCCTCCGCGACAATGGGAGGCGCCGGCGCTGCAGCCGTAACCGGCACTGGCCTTGCGATGGTGGGGGGGGCTGGCTCGGGGCTGAACGCCAGTTCGTCCGCCGGTTCGGAATGAGGCCTGCGCACCGGGGCTGGCGCTGCGGCGGCCGCGGACAGCAAATCGTCGTGACTGGCGACCGAGACGGCCAGTTGCTTGACCAGCACGCCCAATTCGTTGATCTCGCCTACCACGGCCTGGATACGGTCGGCGCCAGCGGAATGCGCCGACACCACCCGGCCTTCGACGGCGGCGAGCCGGCGGCCGAATTCGGCGACCTGGCGGGCGAGGTCGGCGGTGCCGCGGGACAGGTCGGCGATCTGGCCGCCGACATCGGAGCGGTCGCGCAGCCGCATCGACACGGCGTTGTAGAGGATCAGGAAGGTCAGCGCGGTCAGCGCCACGATCGCGGCTTCGGAACTGTTGAAGCCCGCCATCGTATGCAGCACGAGGCCGAGGGATGCTGCCAGCAGCACCATGCAGATGGCGATGAAAATCGTCGAAATGCGAATCATGTCGCGCGCTACGCCCTAAAGGTCCGAACTGCCTTCACCCGGGAAAGGCGCAAGTTTCGGCATGATCCAGTTTGCGCGCCCCCGAGCGCTGCAACCTTACCACCAATGTTGATTCGCGGGGCCAGTGTTCTTTCGACAGGGCCGGAACCGGGCAGTCGCGTGTCCCGGACGTGGCGCAGCGTGTAACGCTGCGCCGCAGAGCCGGGGCCCAAGCGAGGCTTATGCAATTGTGGTTAGTTGGGCCCCGGCTCGAGGCCGGGGTACGAGCGTGGAGGCCGGGACACGAGAGATGCGGCCTTTACGCCGTCGCGCGGATCACCCTGGTGACCTTTTCGATGATCTCGCCGATCTGGTCCTCGGTGATGATCAGCGGCGGGGTCAGGACCAGGGTGTCGCCGGCGATGCGCACCATCAGGTCGTTGTCGTGGAAGGCGCTGTTGAGCCCGGCAAAGCCGCGCTTGCCAGGCGCGTCGGCCTGTGGCGCGAGGTCGATGCCGGCGGTCAGGCCGACGGTGCGGATATCCAGTACGCCCGGTTCCTTCCGCAGCGACATCACGGCGTCGGCGAATTTCGGCTCGAGCTTGTTGGCCCGCTCGAACAGCTTTTCGTCACGGTAGATGTCCAGCGCGGCCAGTCCCGCGGCGCAGGCCAGCGGATGGGCCGAGTAGGTGTAGCCATGAGCTAGTTCCACGGCGTATTCCGGGCCGCTCATGAAGGCGTCATGGACGGTATCGCGCACCAGCACACCGCCCATCGGCGCCGCGCCGTTGGTGATCCCCTTGGCGAAGGTCAGCATGTCAGGCACCACGCCGTAGCGTTCCGCGGCAAAGGCAAAGCCGAGCCGGCCGAAGCCGGTGATGACCTCGTCGAAGATCAGGAGGATGCCGTGCTTCCGGGTGATCTCGCGCAGCCGCTCGAGATAGCCCTTCGGCGCCGGCAACACGCCGGTCGATCCGGCCATCGGCTCGACGATTACGGCGGCGATGGTGTTGGCGCCGTGCAGGTTGACGAGGCGTTCCAGCTCGTCGGCGAAATGCGCGCCGTATTCCGGCTCGCCCTTGCTGAACGCCTGCTTGTCGCGATCGTAGGTCGCCGGCAGGTGGTCGACGCCGGTCAAGAGCGAACCGAACATCTTGCGGTTGCCGACGATGCCGCCCACTGAAGTTCCGCCGAAGCCGACGCCATGATAGCCGCGCTCGCGGCCGAGCAGGCGGATGCGGCTGCCCTGGCCGTTGATCTGGTGATAGGCGAGCGCAATCTTGAGCGCGGTGTCGGCGGCTTCCGAGCCGGAATTGCAGAAGAATACGTGGTCGAGGCCATCGGGCGCCAGTTCGGCGATGCGGCTCGCGAGTTCGAACGCCTGCGGGATGCCGAACTGGAACGGCGGCGCATAGTCCAGCGCCTCGGCCTGCTTCGCGATCGCCGACGAAATTCCGGTGCGGCCGTGGCCGGCATTGGTGCACCACATGCCCGAGGCGCCGTCGATGACCTTGCGGCCGTCGACGGTGAAGTAATGCATGTCCTTGGCGCCGGCGAGCAGCCGCGGGTTCTTCTTGAACGCGCGGTTCGCGGTGAACGGCATCCAGTGCGCAGCGAGATCGTTCGGCACATTGATCGAATTGGGACGGGGGCCCTTGTCCAGCATGGCGGCCTCTCCGATGTTTTCTCGAGGTCTTGGGCGTTGGCTAGCGCCAGCGTATCATTTTCGCCGCCAAACGGGAACGCCGACGCGCCGTGTTATTTCCGCGCAAGTCAGAGATCGGCCGCCGCGATCCAGAATACTTCGCCGTCGGAATCCTCGGTATCGAGCCAGAGCAGCGGCAGTTGCGGATAGGCAGCTTCCAGTTGCGGGCGGCAGCGGCCGATTTCGCAGAGCAGCCCGCCCTGCGGCGTCAGGTGCGCGGCTGCCTCGTCGAGGATGCGCCTGACGATGTCGGTTCCGTCGGCGCCGCCGTCGAAGGCGAGCTTGGGCTCGGAACGGCACTCGCGCGGCAGGCTGGTCATGCCTTCCGCGTCGACATAGGGCGGGTTGGATATGATCAGGTCGTAACGCCTGTCACCCAGCGGCTCGAACAGATCGCCGCGATGAAGCGTCAGGCGATCGTCCAGCCCGTAATCGCCGACATTGCGTGCGGCGACATCGAGCGCATCCTTTGAAATATCCACCGCGTCGATGTCAGCGTTGGGAAAGTGCCGGCTTGCCAGAATGGCGAGGCAGCCCGAGCCGGTGCAGAGGTCGAGCACGCTCTCCACGTCAGCCGGATCCGAAATCAGCGAGCCGGCTTCCTCGTCGCCGCCCCCAAAATGTTGCTCCAGCAATTCGCCGATGAACGAACGCGGCACGATGGTGCGCTCGTCGACATAGAAGGGCAGGCCGCGCATGTAGATCCTGTTGACGAGATACGCGGCGGGCTTTCGCGTCGTGACACGGCGCGCGAACAGGTCGAGGATCTTCTTGCCCTCGGCGGTGGTCACGCGGGCGGTCGCAAAGGTCTCGAACTGGTCCGGGTGAAGGTGCAGCGCCTCGCAGACCAGGAAGGCGGCTTCCGCGAGCGGATCGGTGGTGCCGTGGGCAAACACCAGTTTGGCCTCGACGAAGCGGCTCACGCCGTAGCGGACAAAATCCAGCAGCGTCAGCAATTCGCCCGCGCGGACCTTGGGAAATTTCGGTGCGGTAGCGCGGCGCTTCGCTGCCGGCTTGCGGGCCTTGGCCATCATGATTTGGTCCAGCGTGCGGCGGCGGCATCGTCGTGGTCGCGCGCTTCGATCCAGCTTGCGCCTTTGCCGCTTTCTTCGCGCTTCCAGAACGGCGCATTCGTCTTCAGGTAGTCCATCAGGAATTCCGCGGCTTCGAAGGCTGCCTGCCGGTGCGACGAAGCGGTCACGACCAGCACGATGTTCTCGCCTGGCGCGATGCGGCCGAAGCGATGAATGACGGTGAGGCCCTGCAGCGGCCAGCGCGACAGCGCCTCGTCGGCGTGCCGACCGATTTCAGCTTCCGCCATGCCCGGGTAGTGCTCGAGCGTCAGCGCGGCGATCGGCTCGCCATTGTCATCGCCACGGCAGATGCCGCTGAAGGAGACGACCGCGCCGACATCGGTGCGGCTTTTGCTTAACGCCGCGATTTCCTGCGCGACGTCGAAATCGGCTTCCTGAATGCGAATGGTCGCCGTGACGGACATGGGTGGGTCAGCCGCCGGTCATCGGCGGAAAGAATGCAATCTCGCGGGCGCCGGAAATCGCAGCGTCCGACTTCACATGGCGGTGGTCGATCGCGGCGCGGATCACCTTCGGCTTCTCGAAGGCGTAGGCATAGGCCTCGCCGCGGCTGGAGAGCCAGCCGATCAGGTCGTTCACGGTGCGCACGTCCGCCGGCGGCTCGACGGTTTCCTCGGCTATTCCGACCCGCTCGCGCACCCAGGCGAAATATTTGACCCTCATCCCTCATCCTCCTTGATGAGGTGATGGATGCCGGCGCGGAAGTAGTCCCAGCCGGTGTAGATCGTGACAAGCGCCGAAATCCACAACAGGATAATGCCGAGCAGCGTGGTCCAGGGCAGTATCGCCTCGCCGGCTTCGCCGGCGATCAGGAAGCCGATCGCCACCAGTTGCACCGTGGTCTTCCACTTCGCGAGTTGGGTCACGGGTACGCTGACCCGCAGCGCGGCGAGATATTCGCGCAGACCCGAAACCAGGATTTCGCGGCACAGGATCACGAACGCTGCCCACAGCGTCCAGCGGTTGATGCTGCCGTCGGCTGCAAGCATCAGGAGGCAGGATGCTACCAGCAGCTTGTCGGCGATCGGATCGAGCATCCGGCCGAATGCCGATTGCTGGTCCCAGATTCGTGCATAATAGCCATCGAGATAGTCGGTGACGGCTGCCGCGAGAAAGACCGCCAGCGCCACCCAGCGAAGCCACAACGGGCCATCCATGATGGACTGCCAGTAAATGCAGCCGACCACCACCGGAATGGCGGCGATGCGCGCGTAGGTCAGGATATTCGGCAGCGACAGACTCTTGGTCTGTCCCCTGGTGGTCGCGATGTTCATCCGTCTTACCAATACCGCTGGAGCGTGAAGGTCAACCGTGCGGGCCTAGATCATCTGTAGCAGGCGGCGCCCATGTGAAACCCGAATTCCCTTTAACCCGGCTGCGCATGGAAAAACTCGAAAATCTTGCGGGCGCTTTCGGCGCTGACGCCCGGAACCTTGCCGAGATCGGCGATCGAGGCCCGCTCGATCTCCTTCAGCGTTCCAAAATGATGCAGCAAGGCACGTTTGCGTGACGGGCCGATGCCCGGGATCTCCTGCAGGCCGGCTTCCCGGATGTCCTTTTTGCGCAGTTTCCGGTGCGAGCCGATCACGAAGCGATGCGCCTCGTCGCGCAGCCGCTGGATGAAATACAGCACGGGGTCGCGCGGTTCGAGCTTGATGGCCTCGCGGTCCGGCATGAACAGGGTCTCGCGCCCGGCATCGCGGTCCGGGCCCTTGGCGACCGCCATCAGCGACACCCGGGTCAGGCCGAAGCCTTCGAAGATTTCCCGCACGGCGTTGAGCTGGCCGCGGCCGCCGTCGATGATGACCAGGTCAGGCCATTGCGGGAACGAGTCATCGTCAGCCGCCGGTTCGGCAGCCTCGCCCTCCGGCGGCTTCAGCAGCCGCTTGAAGCGCCGTTCCAGCACCTCGCGCATCATCGCGTAGTCGTCACCGGGCGTCAGTCCCTCCGACCTGATGTTGAACTTGCGGTACTGGTTCTTGATGAACCCGTCGGGTCCGGCCACGATCATCGCGCCTACCGCGTTGGTGCCCTGGATGTGGCTGTTGTCGTAGACCTCGATGCGCCGGGGCGGCTGCGGCAGGCCGAGCGTCGTCGCCATGCCCTGCAGCAGGCGGCTCTGGGTCGCGGTGTCGCTCAGCTTGCGGCCGAGCGCCTCGCGCGCATTGGTCAGCGCGTGCGCGATCAGCTCCTTTTTCTCGCCGCGCTTGGGTGTGGATACTTCCACCCTGAATCCGGCCTTGACCGCGAGTGCGTCGGCCAGCAACGCGCTTTCCTCGATCTCGTGCGACAACAGGACGAGTTTCGGCGGCGGCTTGTCGTCGTAGAATTGCGCGAGGAAAGAGCCCAGCACTTCTTCCGGCGTGAACGACTTCTCCGCGCGCGGGAAGTAGGCGCGGTTGCCCCAGTTCTGTCCGGTGCGGAAAAAGAACACCTCGACGCAGGAATAGCCGCCCTCCTGATGGATGGCGAACACGTCGGCTTCCTCCACGGTGCGCGGATTGATGCCCTGCTGCGACTGGATCGCCGACAGCGCCGCGAGGCGATCACGATACCGCGCCGCGGTTTCGAACTCGAGTTCGGTCGAAGCCTTCTCCATCTCGACGGCCAGCTCCTGCTTCACCAGATGGCTGCGGCCGGACAGGAAGTCGCTGGCCTCGCGCACCAGCTTGGTATAGCCGGGGAAGTCGATCTCGCCGGTGCAGGGTCCCGAACAGCGGCGGATCTGATAGAGGAGGCAGGGCCGGGTGCGGCTCTCGAAAAAACCGTCGGTGCAGGAGCGGATCAAGAACGCGCGCTGCAGCGCCGTGATCGTGCGATTGACGGCGCCGGCGGATGCGAACGGTCCGAAATAGCGGCCGGGCCTCGTTTGCGCGCCGCGATGCTTGAGAATCTGCGGCGCCCAGTGATCGCCTGATATCAGAATATAGGGAAACGATTTGTCGTCGCGCAGTTGCACGTTGAAGCGCGGCCGCAGCTGCTTGATCAGATTGGCTTCCAGCAGCAGCGCTTCGGTCTCGGTTGTCGTGGAAACGATCTCGACCGTCACGGTTGCGGCGATCATGCGCAGGATGCGCGCCGGCAGCGGCGCGTTGACCCGGGCGTACGACGCAAGGCGCTTGCGGACACTCTTTGCCTTGCCGACATAGAGCACGTCGCCGGCGGCATTAAGCATGCGATAGACGCCGGGCGACGTCGGCGCCAGCCGCACCGCGTTCTCGATCGCGGCATGACCGACAGCGAGCGTGCCCTCGGCCACCGCCTCGGCGGGCTCCTCCGGCGCGTCCGGCAGCCGCGCCTCTTCGTCCTCCTCGGCCGCAGACGTTGCGGGATCAAGGTCCGCGGAAGACAGCTCCTGGAAGGTCTGGTCCTGAGGTGGCAAGTCCGAGGCGGAACCCCGCCGCGCCTTTCGTGGGGCTTTCGGATGGTCGGTAGAATCGTGATCCATGGGCCTGAATTTATGCGCTCGAAGGCGGCATCGCCAGCGCTCGCGTTGGATCGGGGAACGTGCCGGTAACGCATCATTAAGAATGATGAGCGGGAGGTAAACCCGACTTAACAACCCTTTAACTTAAAACTCTCGATAAATCGTGCAGGAAAAAGGTGGAATTCCGTAACCAGACCGGTCTCTCGAACCGGCGCGGTCACGGCAGTTGCACGGCAGTTGCGTGGAGTTGCGTGATGAAAAAGTTTGTGTGGGGCGCTCTGGCGCTGATCGCCACAAGCTGGACGATGTCGGCGCAGGCGGCCGATCTCTACGGACGCACTTACACCAGCAACCAGCGGTTCGACTCCTTTAGCTGGGCCGGTCCCTATCTCGGTGCCAACCTCGGCTATGCCTGGGGCTCGGTCTCCAACAATCTGACCAAGCCATCGGGCGTCGCGGGTGGCGTTCAGGCGGGATTCAATTGGCAGAATGGGACGCCCTGGGTGTTCGGCATCGAGGGCGACATCCAGGCGACTGGCGCCGAAGAAACCTTTGCGCCGTGGAAGTTCTCCAACCCCTGGTTCGGCACGCTGCGCGGCCGCGTGGGCTATGCGTTCGACAACGTGCTGTTCTTCGGCACCGGCGGTCTGGCCTTCGGCGAACTGCAAGCCACCACCTTCGGCCTGTCGGAATCGCATACCAATGCGGGCTGGACACTCGGCGCCGGCGCCGAGATGGGCTTCGCCCAGCACTGGAGCGCCAAGATCGAGTATCTCTATGTCGATCTTGCCAACAGCAATTTCGTCATTACAGGCGCGTCGAACGGTTACCGGTTCGGCTTGATACGAGCCGGCGTGAACTATCGGTTCTGAGAACAAAGAAACTGTCGGCTATCACCTCCCGGCGGCTGTAAAAGCCGCCGGGATTTTTTTGTCTTGCGGCCAGTCTGCGCCAACGTCGCAACGCGCCGCGATCTGAGCAGCGATACCGCGTCAGTCGAACGTGCAGGCGTTACGCAGTCCGCGTTCACGCGCGAGCGTCAGCTCACGATGAAATCACAAGGTTGACTGCCTTCGGGCCTTTGCCCTTCTTGTCAGGCTCAACCTCGAACGTAATGCGCTGTCCTTCAGCCAGGTCCTTCAATCCGGCCCGCTCGACTGCGGTAATATGAACGAAAACATCGCGGCCGCCGTCATCTGGCTTTATGAAGCCGTAGCCGCGTTCTCCATTGAAGAACTTGACTGTACCCGTCATGGCCATCGGGAAAGTCCTCCCCCGTATTGCTCCGCCGGTACGCGCATTTCGCGTATCGGCCGACCGGACTTTCGCTGCCGGAAGCTTGGCCACCTGGGCCGATCGGGTTCACGCCCCGGCCGGCCTGGATTTTTTATTCGGCCTTGATCACTCCGCCGCAACCATTCGCGGAAGCGGAACGTAAAGCCAGTCCCAACGGCCTGAGCATAAACCTGTTTTGCGCGAGTTGCCTACGGCCCAATCGCACTTTTCCGTTTTTGCGCGGTGACAACGGGCGGCCGGGGCTGGATCACGACTTGGGCGTATCGAGCCTGAAACGCCCGGCGCCGCCCTGGCCGAGCGGCTTTTCGAGCTCGGGTAAAATTGTCTTGAGCTCGCCGGCCAGCGTCCACGGCGGGTTGACGATCAACAGACCGGTGGAGGTGAGGGGGCCGCCCGGCATCTGGGGCGCGACGCTGAACTCGAGCCGCAGGCATTTTCCCGGCGGCCTGCTCGCGGCGGCAGCCGTCGCGACATGGCGGGCAAGGGTGTCGGTGGCGCGCCGGCTCTTGACGGGGTACCAGATCAGATAGCCGCCGGTCGGCCATCTCGCATAGGCCTCCGCAAAGCCGTCGGCCAGCCGTTCGAATTCGTCCTTTTGTTCGAAGGACGGATCGATCAGGACCAGCCCGCGCCGTTCGTTGGGCGGCACGAAAGCCGGCAGCGCCGTCCACCCGTCGAGGTCGACCACTCGCGCCTGGGTGTCGCGGCGGAGCGCATCGATCAGTTGCTTGCGCGCGTTCGGCTCGATCTCGCAGGCCGCAAGCCGGTCCTGCGGCCGCAGCAGCGCGCGGGCGATCAGCGGCGATCCGGGATAGGCCTTGAGCTCCCCGGGCGGGTTGAAAGCCCTGACGATGTCGAGATACGGCGTCACCAGCGGCAGCGCGTTCTCCGAAAACCGCGCCTGCATCACCCGGGCAATCCCGGTCAGCCATTCACCGCCGCGACGGGCCGCGTCACCCGACAGGTCGTAGCGTCCGGCGCCGGCATGGGTGTCGATGACGCGAAACGCCGCCGGCTTTTCCTGCAGATAGGTCAGCATGCGTACCAGAACGATGTGCTTGATGACATCGGCAAAGCCGCCGGCGTGAAAGGCGTGTCGGTAATTCATGGAAAAGGCGGGCCAATTGGGAGCAGACGTCATGTCTTCTACGCGTCATGGCCGGGCTTGTCCCGCTTCACGAACGCTCCTGGGGATTGCGGCCGGAGACCCGGCGGAGCTCCTGGAGCGGAAACGTTGGCGCCGACGGGTCTCAAGGAAACCCGGCCATCCACGTGCCATGCAGACGACAGGAAGGACGTAGATGGCCGGGAGCGCGGACAAGCCGGAGGCAGGTCCGTGCAGGGGGAATTATCGTATCGCCAACCCCGGATACGCCCGGGGGCTGGATGTCAGCCGCCGCGGACCGGCGGCATCACCACCTCGTCACGCCGGCAGGCGCGGCGGTCGATCTCCTCACAGGCACGGAATTGCATGTCCTTGCTCATGCAGATGCGCACCTCGCTCAGGCGCCGGCTGGTGCAGACCACCGAGATCGCCGAACTGCTCAAGCCCGGATTGGCCTTGATGAAGGCGTCCTCGATGTCGCTGGGGGCGATTGTTTTCGGTTCCGAAACATCCAGGAATTGTTCGGGGATTTTCACCGCAGCGCGCGCCTTGCGGATGCTCTCGAAATAGGCGCGGGCGCCAAGCCCCGAACAGGTGCCGTGCTTGTCCCATTCATTGAAGATCAGGCCCGGCGCCGGCATCAGATCCAGCATCGAGGTCATGATGTTGCGGGCGAGTCGCGGCGACGGGCGCTGGCAATATTCGGGAAAGCCCCGCTCGTATTGCGGCCACAGGCCGTGAACCACGAAGGAATAGGGGCGGCTGCATTGGGTGCGCGCGCGCCCGCTGTTGCCGCGTTCGGCAGCGGCCTCGCAGAACGATGGCGACCACGACAGGGCCAGCACGTAGAAATCGAACTGGCCCGGGGCGTTTTGCCGGCGGTCCTGGGCAGACGCCACCCCCGAGGCCGCGACAACGAAAGCCAGCGAGATCAGAAACAACGGAATCTTGACGGATCGAAACATCGGACGCCCCCTTACTCGGCTGCCGGAGCCTAGCAGGGAGCCGGAACATTTCAAGAACAAAAGCGACGCAAGCCGAGTATTCGCGAAGCTATCGCAGCGCCGGCAGAATTCATGAAGCTAGAATCAGGGGCGCGCGGCCCTGCAGCCGGGGCTATAGGCCCAGTTGCGATCGAGCCCGGTCACGCACCATTCGACGCCCTGGCCGAAGCCGGCGAAGCCGCCGTCCTCGATGATCGAATAGTGCACGGAGCGCCGTTTGCCGTCGCTGAGCATCACGTCACCGCTGCAGAATCGCCGCGGGATGTTATCGGACTGCCAGGGCCGGAAGGCGGTTTCGTGGATCCGGCCGAAGCCGGTGATGGTCAGGGCCGAATTCCAGAAGGTGCTTTCCTTTTCCTGGAATTGCGAGGAGATGGTCGGAAGCGCCGCTTCGCACGGCGCGACGCGGCCGTCATAGCGGGGGCCGGACAGCCAGAAATTCAGTTCGAACGGATTGGCGGCCTGTGCGGCATGGCCGGAAACCAGCAGGGCTGTCGCCGCCGCCACCAGGCCGAATGCTCTCAGGGATGTGAACAGGTTGCGCATGGGAATCCGCCGGTAAACTAACATGTTGGACGATGCCGCGAAGCCCCGACAAGATCAAGTGCAAGGCGGCAACACCTGACAGGCAAGTCTGCTTCCTGTCGCAACCATTCTTTCCATGACGGCTGGCGCACATTATGGTGTGCTTCGGACGAAATGGAGTCTGCGATGCGAAGGATTGGGGCCCTGTGCCTGGTTGTCATGTGCCTGGTCTTGGGCGCGATGCTGGCGGGTTCGCCGGCGCTGGCCGACACTGTGCCGCCATTCAAGGGCAATGACACCGGCGGGATCATCGCCTATCCGCTGGCGGCCCGGACGGATGCCCGCCAGCTCGCCGTCGATCACTGCGCCTCCTACGGCAAGGTGGCGAAATTCCTGAGCGTGCAGGCCTATTACGGCGGTTACATTTCGTTCGCCTGCCGCTGGGTGCCCTATGGCGCCGCCGAACGGCCGTTGCGCACGCTCTACTGAGCGCGCTTGTCCTCACCATCATTCTTCAACGCAACAACTCTTCAACGCAATTCTGCGGGAGCGCGAGCATGACGCGACAGCTTCTGTCATTTGGTTCGGTGCTTGCGCTCTTGGCGTTGCTGCCGGCCGGCGCCGCCGGCGCGGTTGAACTGCCGGTGCGCAAGGCGGGCCTTTGGGAAATGAAGGTGCAGCGCGCGGGATCGCAATCCCCCGAAATGACGATGCAACAGTGCACCGACGAGACCACCGACAAGGACATGGCAACTGCGATGTCGCCGATGAGCAAGGAGATGTGCTCGAAGCAGGACATCCAGAAGACCGCAACCGGCTATGTCAGCGATTCCATCTGCGGCATCTCCGGCGTGACCGTCGCCTCGCACGCCGAAATCACCGGCGACTTCAATTCCGCCTACACCGTGAAGTCGACCGTGCGGAGCGAGCGCGGCCCCGCCGGCGGCACGACGACGATCGAGGCGAAGTGGCTCGGCGCCTGTAAGCCCGATCAGAAGCCCGGCGACATCGTGATGCCGGGCGGCGTGAAGATGAACATCAAGGACATGGAAAAGCTGAAGAACCTGATCCCGAAGGCGGCGAAGTAGGCACCCGCCGGGGTCGAAACACGAAATATCGAAAACAACCCCATGCACAGTAGGATCTCCCCGTGCCCCGGACGCGGTGCAGCGCGAAGTGATGCGCCGCAGAGCCGGGGCCTATCTCTCGCAGCATTTAGGTCCCGGCTCTGCGGCGCAGCGTAAGCACGCTGCACCCTGTCCGGGACACGCTAGAGGCTAAACCGGCACCCTTACCGCCGCACGCAAGCCGCCGATCGGGCTGTCGCTGAGCGTGATGTCGCCGCCGTGCGAGCGGGCGATGTCGCGGGCGATGGCGAGGCCGAGGCCGGTACCGCCTTCGTCCTGGTTGCGGGAATCGTCGAGCCGCAGGAACGGCTTGAACACTTCCTCGCGCATGTTGGCAGGTATTCCCGGCCCGTCGTCGTCGATCGTCACGGTCAGATAGCGATGATCGCGATGGCCGGTGATCGAGATCGTGTCGGCGTATCGCGCCGCGTTGGAGACGAGGTTGCCGAGGCAGCGCTTGAACGCCGCCGGCTTCACCGTCACCACCGGCAGGCCGTGGAACGTCACGGTCGCGGTGTGACCATTGCGCTCGGCGTCGCTGCGCAACTCCTCGAGCGCCATCGCCATGTCGGTCGGCTGCGCAACTTCGCCGCTGTCGCCGCGCGCAAAGGCGAGGTAGGCCTCCAGCATGCCGGACATTTCGTCGACATCCTTGCGCATGCCGTCGACTTCCGGACTGTCGCCGATCAGCGCGAGTTCGAGCTTGAAGCGGGTCAGGATCGTGCGCAGATCGTGGCTGACGCCGGCCAGCATCGCGGTGCGCTGCTCGATCGAGCGTTCGACGCGCGCCTTCATTTCCAGAAACGCCTGCGCCGCGCGCCGCACCTCGCGCGCGCCGCGGGGGCGGAAATTCGGCGCCTCCCGGCCCTTGCCGAAACTTTCGGCGGCGTCCGCCAGCCGCAGGATCGGCCTGATCTGGTTGCGCAGGAACAGCACCGCGACGATCAGCAGGATCGAAGAGGTGCCGAGCATCCAGAAGATGAAGATCTCCGAATTGGAGGCGTAGGCCTTGCTTCGCTGCGCGAACACCCGCATCACGGTGTCGTCGAGCTGGATGCGGATCTCGACCAGGTTGGAATTGCCGACGGTGTCGATCCAGAACGGACGGCTGACCTGGCGGCTGATCTGCCCCGAGAGCGACTGGTCGAGCAGCGAGAAGAACGGCTTTGGTCCCGGCGAGGGCATGTCGCCCCGGGGAAGGAAATCGACCACCATTCCCAGCCGTTCTTGCGCGATACGCCTGAGCTGGGTGCGATCCTTGTCCTGCGGAAAAGTCTTGTAGATGTCGATCAGGCCCGCGATGTCAGCCACCACGGCGGCCGACAGATGCCGTGTCACCGTGTTCCAGTGCCGCTCCATGAACACAAAGGCGACCACCGTCTGCAGCATGACCATCGGCACGATCATGATCAGCAGCGCGCGGGCATAGAGGCCGGTCGGCATCCAGCCCTTGAACGCGTTACCCATCCAGCCGTTGACCCTCGACACGCGTTGCGAGGCGTTGCGGATGAACGTCAGGCCGGTGTCGAGCGTGCTCATGGGTGGCTCATAGCGTTTTCGAGCGAAGTGGGCACCGGTTCGCGTAAAGGAAACGCGTCAAAACAAAGACCTCAGGGCGCCGCAACCAGGCGGTAGCCGATTCCGCGCACCGCCTGCAGGAACAGCGGATTGGCCGGATCGCGCTCGATCTTGCGCCGCAGGCGGTTGATCTGCACGTCGACCGCGCGCTCGTTCACCGTGCCGCCGCCGGTCAGCGCCGCGCGCGGCACGGTCTCGCCCGGGTTGGCGGCGAGAATGCGCAGCATCTCGCGCTCGCGGTCGGTCAGGTGAATGATCTCCTCGCCCTCGCGCAGTTCGCCGCGGTCGAGATGATAGACGTAAGGTCCGAACGCGATCTGCTCCAGCGTCTCCACCGGCGGCGGCGTGGTGCGCTTGAGGATGTTGCCGATCCTCAGGATCAGCTCGCGCGGCTCGAACGGCTTGGCGACGTAGTCGTCGGCGCCGATCTGCAGACCCTCAATGCGGGCCTCCGCTTCATGGCGCGCCGTCAGCATGATGATCGGCACCGAGGAGGAGGCGCGAATGAAGCGCGCCAGGTCGAAGCCGCTTTCGCCGGGCATCATGACGTCGAGGATCAGGAGGTCGAAATGCAGGCCGAGCAGCTTGGCGCGGGCGTCATCGGCGCTCGACGCAGTCGTGACCCGATAACCTTCACTGCACAGAAACCGCGACAGCAGGTCACGGATGCGGCGGTCGTCGTCGACGAGCAACAGATGCGGGGCATCGTCTGCCGGCTGCAGCGGCGTCCGCGCGGTCGCTGCAGCGATGGTTGCTCCTTGCGGCACGATCACTCCCTTGGTTTCTTGCCTGTGCCGAAGATCGCTTCCAGCACCTTGTCGGGATCGTCGCGATCGATCATCGCGCGCAGGAACTGGTTGATCGCGGCGACGCCATCGGGACTTATCTCCTTGAGTGCGCGGGTGATGCGATCGGTCTGCAGCCCGGCGAGTTTCGCCACCAGCGCTTCGCCTTTGGGGGTGGCGTAAAGAAGGCGCTGCCGGCGATCGTTGTTGCCGGTCTTCTGGATGATGTAGCCCTCGTCCAGCAACTGCTTTAGCACGCGCCCGAGCGATTGCTTGGTGATGCGCAGGACGTCGAGCAGGTCGGCGACCTTGAGGCCGGGATAGCGGTAGACGAAATGCATCACCCGGTGATGGGCGCGGCCGAACCCGAAAGCCTCGAGCTCATGGTCGGCATCGCCGACGAAGTCGCGGTACGCGAAGAACAGCAATTCGATGATGTCCCAGCGGAATTCACCCGACCGCGCGGCAGGAGACGCCGTCTCGGCTCCCGTCGAATCGGGGTCGGCGGCTGGCCTTGAGAAATTTATGTCAGTCATGTTGACATATCTTGGGTTCAATGTTACAAAACTGCCAGCGACGGCGAAATTTTAAGTCGTTTCGATCTTGGCGACGTGTCAGGCAGCCGGCAAAGCCAGAGATGGCGGCAGCGGCCGCAAATTGGACTACCGTGCGATTGTCGAGCGGCATATCGGCAAACATACTGGACTTCGGCATTCCGCAAAAGCATGTCCTGTGGGCCTGCCGGCGAGGGAAACCGGCTTGCGAACCAGGCAGCCGGCGCGGAGGAACAGGCCGGCGCCTGAAATGGCGCCGGTTCCGACAGCGGGAAGCAACAAAATGAGTTTGACGTTCGATATCCACCCGGCGGCGAATCAGACATCCGAGCAGGACCGCTCGGCCAGGCTCGTGGACCCGGGCTTCGGCCGGATCTTCACCGACCACATGGCCATCGTCCGCTACGACCAGGCAAAGGGCTGGCACGACGCGCGCGTCGAATCCCGCGCGAATTTCCCGCTCGATCCGGCCACCGCCGTCCTGCACTACGCGCAGGAGATCTTCGAGGGCCTCAAGGCCTACAAGCGCGACAACGGCGTCAACCTGTTCCGCCCCGACGCCAACGCAAGGCGCTTCAAGGACTCGGCCGACCGCATGGCGATGGCGCCGCTGCCCGAGTCGGTCTTCATCGAAGCGGTGGAGCAACTCGTGCGCATCGACAGCGCCTGGATCCCGGGCGGCGAGGGCAGCCTCTATTTGCGGCCCTTCATGATCGCGAGCGAAGTCTTCCTCGGCGTCAAGCCGTCGTCCGAGTACATCTTCGCCGTCATCGCCTCGCCGGTCGGCTCGTACTTCAAGGGCGGACCTGCGCCGGTGTCGATCTGGGTGTCGGAGAACTATACGCGCGCCGCGATCGGCGGCACCGGCGCCGTCAAGTGCGGCGGCAATTACGCGGCCAGCCTGCGCGCGCAAGCGGAAGCCATCGAGCACGGCTGCGACCAGGTCGTCTTCCTCGATGCGGTCGAGCGCCGCTACGTCGAGGAACTCGGCGGCATGAACGTGTTCTTCGTGTTCGAGGACGGTTCGCTCCTGACGCCGCCGCTCGGCACGATCCTGCCGGGCATCACCCGCGATTCGATCATCGCGCTCGCAAAGGATGCCGGCACGCCGGTGCGCGAGGAACCCTACACGATCGACCAGTGGCGTGCGGACGCCGCCAGCGGCAAGCTGAAGGAGGCTTTCGCCTGTGGCACCGCAGCCGTGATCTCGCCGATCGGCAAGGTGTGCTCCACGAGCGGCGATTTTCTCATCAGCGGCGGCGCGGCCGGCCCCGTTGCCATGGGGCTGCGCAAGAAATTGGTCGATATCCAGTACGGCCGCGCGCCCGATCCGCACGACTGGATCCGGAAGGTCATGTGACCTGCGTGACATCATTCCGGGATAGTCCGCAGGACCAGGCCCGGAATCTCCAGATTCCGGGTTCGATGCTTCGCATCGCCCCGGAATGACGGCTCATCTGACAGATGCACCGGTTGCCGCACAGCGTCTGCGCTGGTACCAACCCGCTCATGGCTGAAAAACCGAAAAAACCGCAGAAACTGAAGGCGCGGCTGCCGCGCGGGCTGGAAGATCGCGGCCCGGCCGCGATTGCGGCGACGCGCCGGATGGTCGAGAAAATCCGCGAGGTCTATGAGCGCTACGGTTTCGAACCGGTCGAAACGCCGGCGATGGAGTTCACCGACGCGCTCGGCAAATTCCTGCCCGACCAGGACCGGCCGAACGAGGGCGTGTTCTCGTTCCAGGACGACGACGAGCAGTGGATCTCGCTGCGCTACGACCTGACCGCGCCGCTGGCGCGCTACGTGGCTGAAAATTTCGATGCGCTGCCGAAGCCGTATCGCAGCTATCGCGCAGGCTACGTCTACCGCAACGAAAAGCCCGGCCCCGGCCGCTTCCGCCAGTTCATGCAGTTCGACGCCGACACCGTGGGCTCGGCGTCGCCGGCGGCCGACGCCGAGATGTGCATGATGGCGGCGGACACCATGGAAGCGCTGGGCATTCCCCGCGGCAGCTACGTGGTGAAGGTGAATAACCGCAAGGTGCTCGATGGGGTGATGGAAGGCATTGGGTTGGGGGGCGACGAGAACGCTGGGCGTAGGCTCACGGTGCTGAGGGCGATCGATAAGCTCGATCGGCTCGGCATAGATGGAGTCAGGCAGTTACTAGGCGAGGGGCGGAAGGACGAAAGCGGAGACTTCACGAAGGGAGCTGGATTGAACGACGAACAGGCTACTCGCGTGATAAACCGCATAGGTTCGGACGTTGCGGGTGACATAGGGCCTGACGGGCTTGGGATCATGATTACCGGTTCAGCCAGTGACGGTGCTCTTCCGGCGGGACAGAATCTAGAGCTCGAAGGAGTCACTGAGTTATTCGAGATTCAAAAATTGGTCCGCGCGTCCGGCTATGGTTCGGATCGGATCGTGATCGATCCTTCCGTCGTGCGCGGCCTCGAATACTACACCGGCCCCGTCTACGAGGTCGAACTCACGCTCGAAACCCGGGACGAAAAAGGCCGCCCCGTGCGCTTCGGCTCGGTCGGCGGTGGCGGGCGCTATGACGGCCTCGTCTCGCGCTTCCGCGGCGAGCCGGTGCCGGCGACCGGATTTTCCATCGGCGTGTCGCGACTGCAGGCGGCGCTGACGATGCTCGGCAAGCTCGACACCCGGCCGGACTTCGGGCCAGTTGTCGTTACCGTGTTCGATCGCGACCGCGTCGCCGATTACCAGAAGATGGTCGCGCAGCTCCGCAACGCCAACATCCGCGCCGAACTCTATCTCGGCAATCCCAAGAACATGGGCAACCAGCTCAAATATGCCGACCGCCGCAATTCGCCTTGCGTGATCATCCAGGGCTCGGACGAGAAGGCGCGCGGCGAAATCCAGATCAAGGATCTGATCGATGGCGCCAAGGCTGCCGCCGCGATCGCCTCCAACCAGGAATGGCGCGAGACGCGTCCGGCGCAGTTCTCGTGTGCCGAAGGCGACATCGTCGCAAGAGTGCGCGAAGTGCTGGCGCGCCATGACGTGAAGTGGAATTAAAGCCCTCATGGTGAGGAGGCGCCCTTGCGCCGTCTCGAACCATGAGGACAATAAGGCCATCCTTCGAGACGCGGCCAACAGGCCGCTCCTCCAGCAATAACGGCGGAGCCGTTATGCAGGGATGAGGACTGAGTTTGTGGCGAACGTAGCAAGAGCAAAGGGAGAAACGAGAATGCCTGAGATCACCGTGAGCATGGCCGCCGGCCGCACCGACGAACAGAAGGCCGGCATGATGCGCGACATCACCCAGGCGCTGGTCAAGAATCTCGGCGTCGATGCCGATGCGGTCGTGATCCAGATCAACGAAGCGCCGCTCGCCCACAAGATGAAGGGCGGCAAGACGTTTGTGGAGCGCGCGGCAGCGGCCAAGAAGTAGCGCGGCTCTCTCTACCGTCGTCCCCGCGAACGCGTCGCGAACGCGGGGACCCATAGCCACCGGCGCTTGTTGTTTTGGCAGGTGTTGGCGTCACGGCTTTGACCGAGGCATCACGCGGTATGGGTACCGGCGCAAGGCCGGGACGACACCGCACTCGCGGAAGCATCCATGGACGCACGCGACTTCATCAAGATCGGTATGAGCGCCGAGCGGACGCTGGTCGTGCCGGCCGAGCGTACGGTCGGGCATTTCGTGCCGGGCATGCCGATGGTCTATGCGACACCGATGATGATCCTGGAAATGGAGATGGCGTCCGGCGACGCCATCCGCGGTTCGCTGCAGCCGGGCTGGGTCACGGTCGGCACCGAGGTCGATATCCGCCATCTGGCGGCGGCGCTGGTCGGTGCGACGGTGCGCGCCACGGCAAGCGTGATCGCGGTGGAGCGTCGCGTGATCCGTTTCGAGGTCGCAGCCTTCGAAGGCATGCGCAAGCTCGGCGAAGGCCGTCACGCCCGCGGGCTCGTCAATGTCGAGAATTTCAACAAACGGCTTGCGGGGAAGTAGCCGCAAGCTCTGACCTCATCCTGAGGAGCCGCGCAAGCGGCGTCTCGAAGGATGGCCGCACGCACCAGCCGGGCCACATGGTTCGAGACGGCGCTGGCGTGCCTCCTCGCCATGAGGATAACCTCGAGTCATTTCGCCAGTTCCTTCGAGCGCTTCGTCGCCGCGGCAATGGCGCGGATCATCAGCGGCTGCAGGCCATCCTTGCCCATCAGCACTTCCAGCGCGGCGGCGGTGGTGCCGCCGGGCGAGGTGACGTTCTGGCGCAGCGTTGCTGAAGCGAGATCGGAGCGATGCAGCAACTCGCCGGAGCCTGCGACCGTCTCGCGCGCTAGCCTGGTGGCGAGTTCAGCGGGCAGGCCGGCTTCGACACCCGCGCGGGCGAGTTCTTCGGCGAGCAGGAAGACATAGGCGGGCCCGGAACCGGACACGGCGGTGACGGCGTCCATCAGGCTTTCGTCGTCCACCCATTCGACCGAACCAGTGGCGCGCAGCAGCGCGTCGGCTGTGGCGCGTTGCGCAGCGCTGACATTCTTCGCTGGGGCAGCAACCGTAATGCCGCGGCCGATCGCGGCCGGCGTGTTCGGCATGGCGCGTACCACCATGCCGCCGCAGACTTGCTCCAGCACCGCGATCGTCGTGCCCGCCATGATCGAGACCACAAGCGTATTCGGTCCGACCAGCTTCTTCAGCGCCGGTCCAGCCTCGCGGAACATCTGCGGCTTCACCGCTACCACGAGCGTATCGGCGGAGCCGGCGTCGGCCGGATTGAGGCGGACGCCCCTGGCGGCGAGTGCGCTGATCTCGGGAGACGGCAGCGGCTCGATCACGACGACGCGCGCGGGGTCGAGGCCGCCGGCCAGCCACCCGGTCAGCATCGCGCCGCCCATCTTGCCGGCGCCGGCCAGCGCGATGGTGCCGTAGAGTTTTTGAAGTGCATCGGTGTTCAAGGTGTCACCACAAACGCTGCCGTCGTCCCTGCGAACGCAGGGACCCATAACCACAGCCGGTTCTAGTGAAGCGAAGACCGCGCGACAAGCATTTTACCCGCAAACTGGCGCCGCGGCGTATGAGTCCCTGCGTTCGCAGGGACGACGTCGAATGTATGGGGAAGAATGGGCAGCGGGGAAAAGCTACGCCTCACCCTCGGTGTCGAACATCGCGGCGCTCATGGCTTCCGCCGCGGTCTTGCCGGCCCAGACCACGAACTGGAACGCGGGGTAGTAGCGCTCGCAGGCGTGGATGGCGCCGACCAGCATGGACTCGCATTGGGCGGTCGAGGCGGTCAGTCCGCCCGGCAGCACCAGCGCCTGCCGGTACATGATCATGCCGGTGTGGGTCCAGATGTCGAAATGGCCGATCCATAACTGCTCGTTGACCGCCGCGATCAGCCGCTGCACTTCCGCACGCCGCGCGGGCGGGATCTTCATGTCGAACGCGCAGGCCAGATGCAGCGCCTCGATCTCGGCCATCCACGTGAAGGAGAGTTGATAGTCGGTCCAGTCGCCCCTGGAGACGATCGTGACTTCATCCTCGCCGGAGCGTTCGAACGCCCAGTTGTTATCGGTAGCTATGTCCTCGACCACCCCGAGCGGGTTGATCCGGGATTCAATGATGCCTTCGAGGAGGGACATGCCGTCTCGACCTTGTTTCTTGAATTCTTCTGACACTCACGGGCAGCAGCGCGCTTGAACTCATGCATCGCTGCCGATTGCAATTCCCGTTCGCCTGGTTCCCGGGGCCTGCCGAGGTTCAAGTGATGTGATTTGCGGAATCTGCGCAACTCACCCCTGAATCCGTCCACAGGCCAAAGTGCCGTCGTCCACAGTTGATCGCGGTTACAAGTCTTAATGAGAACAAACCGGAATCAGATTCCTGGATCAAGGAATCTTGCCGCCACAATGGTTAATGCGTGGTTAATCGTGCTTGTCCGGCCTTGAACGGGCCTGCGGGACTCTGATCCGCGCTATCGATCGCGCGCGACGAGCGGGCATGCGTCGATCGCGGTCCCGAGCCAGGCGACCCCCGCGGATCGACCGATCGCAGCTACTCAAGCCCTATTCGCTGGTGCGCACGGTCGATGGCATCGACATCATGCGCCGGAACGACTGAGCCCTTGCGGAAAGCTATTTCTGCGAGACGCCAATGATGAACGTATAGGGCACGCGCGAATAGTCGTCGCGAATGGCGAGGTTCACCTTTCCAAAGGCGCGGCGAAGCACCTGATCGTAGCCGTCGCGGTCGCGGACGAATTCGCCGCGGTCGTTGTCGAGCAGCCATTTGGCGATGGGCGACTGGCCCTCGCGGTAACAGCCGTCGAGGGTGAACAGAACGCCGTCGCGCTTGAGGACGTCGCGGATGTCGGCGAGCGTGGCCTGCAGGCCGTCGTCGGCGATGTGATGCAGCACGCCGTTCATCATGACCACATCGGTGCCGGCGAATTCGCGAGCGGCTGCGGCATCGAAATGACGGCAGTGAAACGTGCCGAGATGTCCGAACGATCGTCGCGCATATGCGATATAGGCCTCGTCGATATCGAAGCCGGTATATTCGATGTCATTGGGGAGGTGGCGCAGGATATGGCCGGGCCCGCATCCGATATCGATCACCCGCATTCCCGGCTGCAGCGTCAGGTAATCGGCGATCGCCTTGATGCGGGCGCCGAAGAAGCCACCGGCATTCTGGTAGGCCTGGTAGAGCGCGGGATGATTCAGGATTGCCTTCATCAGGAAGCCTCGTCGTAGGCAGGGCTGCGCGCTCTCTGTCCCGGCTGGGCCAGCAGGGTCTTGAACGACTCCATCTCGATGTCGTTCCCGCCGTCGGCCGTGTTGTGCGGCAGCCGCCCGCGCCGGTGGAGATGCGAGATCACGAACAACGGGCGGTTCTTCGACTGGATATAGATGCGGCCGATATATTCGCCGATCAGACCGAGCACCAGAAGCTGGATCGAGGAGATCATGACGACCAGTAGCGTCAGGCTGGTCCATCCCGGCACGGTGCCGGACAGGATCCAGCCGATGACGGCGCCGATACCGACAAAGGTGAGGAGGGCGGTCAGGAGCGCGCCGACATAGGTCGCGATGCGCAGCGGCACCATCGAGAAGCTGATCAGCGCGTCCGCCGCAAAGCTCATCATTTTCGCCAGCGGATACTTGGTGCTGCCGGCATACCGCGGATGACGGTCGTATTCACAGGCGACCTGCTTGTAGCCGAGCCAGGCGACCATGCCGCGGATGAAACGGTCGTGCTCCGGCATCTGCACGAGCTGGTCGGAGATGCGACGGCTCATCAGCCTGAAGTCGCCGGTATCGACCGGAATATGGACCCGCGTGATCCTGGCGAGTAGCCGATAGAAGGCCTCGGCGGACATCTTCTTGAAGCGGGTTTCGCCGGCGCGGCTGCGCCGCAGACCGTAGACGACGTCGGCGCCTTCCTCCGCCATCATTTCGTACATCGGCCTCAGCAGTTCCGGCGGATCCTGCAAATCGGCATCGATGACCAGCACGAGGTCGCCGCGTATGGTTGACAGCCCGGCCGTCAGCGCCAGTTGATGTCCGTGATTGCGGGAAAGCCGTACCGCTACGACGTTGCGGTCTTCCGCGGAGAGCTGGTTGATCAGCTTCCAGGTGTTGTCGGTCGAGCCGTCATCGACCAGGATCAGTTCGAACCGCTGGCCGCACAGCGCGCGGGCGGCGGTCGTCATCCGACGGTGGAATTCGCGCAAGCCCTCCTGTTCGTTGTAGCAGGGCACAACGATGGACAGAAACATCTTGCCGGGGCGCGGCGTCCCGTCCTGAATTTCCATGGGTTGGCAGCCTGTCCGGCAATGGTTCGGTTCGAAGTGCTGGCTGCGATATTCGATGATGCCCAGTTAATTGTTCATCACTTTTTAGACCGGCCGCGGTACGATTTGTCCGGGCCGGCTCGGCTAAATTAATCAAACGTTTAGGCGCTATCTAAACGTTGCGTCACGATGGAATACCGGCCCTTGCGCGCAGCCGTTGGCGGGCTGGCCTTATGCAGGAATCTGGATCGCCGACATGGACAAGGCCGAATTCGATCGCTTTGCCGACGCCTATTACGACCAGCATCGCGAGAACGTCGCGGTGACGGGCGAGAGCCCGGAATATTTCGCCGAATACAAGATCAGGCAACTCCGCGAGATCGTCGATCGCGAGCAAATCGGGGTGTCGCGAATCTGCGATTTCGGCAGCGGGATCGGCAATTCAGTTCCGTTTTTCCGAAAGTATTTTCCGGACGCGGCGCTGACATCGTCCGATGTCTCGGAGCGCAGCCTCACGCTGGGTAAGCAGCGCTACCCAGGAGGCGGCAGTTACGTTCTGATCGAGGACAGCCGCATCCCCTGCGACGCCGGTTCATTCGATGTCGCCTTCTCGGCCTGTGTGTTTCATCACATCCCCCACGAAGAGCATGTGGCGTGGCTGAAGGAACTGCACCGGGTCACGCGACCGGGCGGACTGATCGCGATCTTCGAGCATAACCCGCTCAACCCGCTGACGGTTCATGCGGTGAACACGTGCCCGTTCGATGAGAACGCCAGGTTGATTTTCGCGCGCGGTCTGGCGAAGCGGTTGAGTGGCGCGGGGTGGGTGTCACCCCGCATTCAGTACAATCTGTTTTTCCCGCGCGCGCTCGCCCGGCTGCGCCCGCTCGAGGCAAGGCTCGGCTGGCTTCCGCTCGGTGCGCAATACGTGGCCTTCGCTCGCAAGGCGTAATCGGCAAAATATCATGGAAGACGGGGGCGTTACTCCGGCTTGAGGCCGCCGGCGCGGACCCACCTTGCCGATCTCAAGCCCATCTGGACGATAAATCAGTGCTCTCTGAAAGTCTTTGGATTCCGGATCGGGCAGATTGAGGCTGTCCCCACAGCGCTGGCGCAAACGCAGGTCATGCCAGCCACTTGAAAGATTGCGCTATGACTATTCTTGAAGACGTTTTGTCCGCCGCCGCCGCGCCAATTGCATGGCGCCGAACCTCCGTGCTTTTGGCGCGCACGCGCCGTCTTGTCGATCGCCTGGTGGCGGCCGCGATCGCGCGTCGCGAGCGTCACGCCTCGCTGGCGGTGTTGCGCCGCCTCAATGTCCGGGAATTGAAGGATTTCGGACTTGACCGCTCGCAAATCGGCCTCGGCCTCGATCAGGCCGCGCACGAAAGGGCGCGGATCCAGCTTGGCGTCAGCTCTGCCGGCCTGCCGTCGAGAACGGATTTCGAATAGGCGGGCTGCTGCCCTGTCGCGGGGGCATGGGGACATGCCGTTTCCCCATGCCAAAGGCGCTTGCTCCAATGGCGACGTTTCGTCATATTTCCGCACAGGTCGCCCATTCCGGGCGGCCGATGTTCTCAGGGCGGGGTGAAAATCCCCACCGGCGGTAAGGGTGAAGCAGCCCAAGCCCGCGAGCGCCTTCTTCTCGCTCGAGATGAAGGGTCAGCAGATTCGGTGTGATTCCGAAGCCGACGGTCATAGTCCGGATGAAAGAGAACGGTTGCGGCGGCTCGCGCATCTGTGCGTGGGCTGACGATGTTCCGTATGCCCTGATTCTGGTCCTGAAAGAGGAAAGCCATGAATCAGATGTTGCAAGAGCCTGAAGTAAAATCCCAAACTTCCGACGCAAATCACGTCCCTGACGTGCCCGAGGTGCCGCCGGCGCCCTCATATCCGCGTTTCGTCAAGCCGCAGCGGGTCGCCTTCGTGCAATCGTCGTGGCATCGCGACGTGGTCGAGGAGTGCCGTATCGCCTTCCTCGAGGAGATCGAGGCGAGGCATATCTCGCGCGCGCAAGTCGACCTGTTCGAGGTGCCGGGCTCGTTCGAAATCCCGCTGCATGCGCAACTGCTGGCCAAGACGCGGCGCTACACCGCGATCGTGGCCGCCGGGCTCGTCGTCGACGGCGGCATCTACCGTCACGAATTCGTGGCCGATACCGTGATCAAGGCGCTGATGGACGTGCAACTAAAGACCGAGGTGCCGGTGTTCTCGGCGGTGCTGACGCCGCAACAGTTCCACGACAGCGCGGTGCATCACGATTTCTTCCGCAAGCACTTTGTCATCAAGGGCATCGAAGTCGCGGAAGCCTGCGCCAGCACCCTGCACAGCCTGGAACGCCTGCGCGGCCAGGTCGCGGCCGGGATTGTCTAGCCAGTCGCGGTGTTTACGCGCGTCGCCTCGCGTCGAGCGAAAGCATCGGACGATGCGTAGCGTCTCGTTCGCGCCAGGAAAACGCGTCAAATAAAAATGAGGCGCGCGCAGCCAATTGGCATTCCCGCCGCCGGACCTGTAAGGTCCGCGGCGGGAGGAGGCCAGCCCGTGGCGACGGGCGGCCGAGACGGTCATGTTCGAAGGACACGATCCTTATCTCGTCGCGCTCTCGGTGGCGATCGCGATTCTGGGTGGCTACACCGGCTTCGGCCTCACCGCGCGCATCCGCGGGACGCCGGACGCCAGTCATCGCCTGCTGCTGGCGGGCGCTGCGTTCTTTCTCGCCATCGGCATCTGGACCATGCATTTCGTCGGCATGCTGGCGGCGCCGTTGCCGGCGGGCACCGTCTATCTGGTGCTGCCCACCATCGTGTCGTTCCTGATCTGCGCGCTGGTCGTCGGCGTTTCCCTGTTCTTCGTCAGCGTCGGTGAACCGACGGTTCTCCGCGTGGTGTCCTCGGCGGCGCTGCTCGGGGTCGGTATCGCCAGCATGCACTATGTCGGCATGCATGGATTGTCCGGCAATTTCGCCATGACGCACGACGTCACGATGGTGCTCCTGTCGGTCCTGATTGCGATCGCGACGGCCTATGGCGGCCTGCGTGCGTTCCTGGCGCGGCAGGGCGGCGTGCAGCTCGCGCTGAGCGCGGTCGCCTTTGGCTTTGCGGTCTCGGGGATGCACTACACCGCGATGGCCGGCATGCACCTGGTGCCGCTGGCGCAGGGGTCGCATCGGCACGTCGAAGGACTGGCGGCGTCACCGCAGATTCTATCGCTGGTCGTGGCGCTGCTCTGCTTCGTGATTGCGGCGGGCTTTTTGCTGTCGCTGGTGCCGGATCCGCGCCGGAAGGTCGCGGCGGCGACAGGTGCGGCTGCCGCCATCCCCGGGGCGCCAGTCCCCGGGGCGCCGGTCACCGGGGCGGTCGGCCCCGAAGCCGCCCTCCTGATCGCGGAGATCCCGCCCACGGACTCCAGCGCGGCCACGACCAGCCCGCGGCTCCGGCCGACGCCGCTCGGCGGCATCGGCCAGCCGCCCCGCCTGGCGCCCGCGCCGCGAATGCCGGTCGAAGGCGCCGACGGCACCCACTTCATCGACACCGCCGATGTCAGGAGCGTCCGGGCGGACGCCCACTACACCAAGGTGCATGACGGTATCCGGGAACGGATGTGTCCATGGTCGATCTCGGAGGCCGAAGCCCAACTCGACCCCGGACTGTTCCTCCGGGTGCATCGCAGCCACATCGTGGCCATGGCGCACGTGACCCTGGTTCGCAAGGAAGGCGATGGCGCGATCGTCGAACTCGACGGCCAGTCGCCGCATCGCGTGCCGGTCAGCCGGGCGCGGATCGCCGAGGTGAAGGCCCGGCTGGGCCTCGCCAAGCGGCACGCCTCCTGACCGGGTGGGTAAAAAAAGAATTAGGTCAGTAATACTAACGCATTTCGTGCGCACCTATCCGCGTTTCGTGCGCTTTTCCGGCATTTGTGCCCATGTGATTGCGCTTTAGAACGGCTCCAATCAGCCTCGCATTCAACGCCCGCAAAGGGCGAATGGAGGAAACGCATGATCCCAGGGCCGTTCAATTATCACCGGCCGGCGACGCTGGCCGATGCCGTGGACCTGCTTTCGACGCTTGGCGATGAGGCCCGCCCGCTGGCCGGGGGCCACAGCCTGGTTCCGATGATGAAGCTCCGGCTCGCGAGCCCCGAGCACCTGATCGATCTGCATGGCGTCGCAGGCCTCAAGGGCATCCGCCGCGATGGCGACAAAATCGTTATCGGCGCGATGACCACCCAGCACGAATTGCTGGCATCTGAGGACGTCGGCAAGTCCTTGCCCATTCTGCACGAAACCGCGCTTCTGATCGCCGATCCCCAGGTCCGCTACCGCGGCACCATCGGCGGCAACGTGGCCAATGGCGATCCAGGCAACGACATGCCGGCGCTGATGATGACGCTCGGCGCGAGCTACCGGCTCGAAGGCAAATCCGGTGCCCGCGATGTCGCAGCCGGCGACTTCTACCAGGGCGCCTATTTCACCGCGCTGGAACCCGGCGAACTCCTGACTGCGGTTTCCATCCCCGTACCCGCGGCCGGTCACGGCTACGCCTACGAGAAACTGAAGCGAAAGGTCGGCGATTATGCCACCGCGGCTGCCGCCGTCGTCCTGACGGTGGCGGGCGGAAAGGTGGCCACCTGCAGGATCGGCCTGACCAACCTTGCGGAAACGCCACTACTGGCCGAGGACGCTGCGAAGGCCGTGATCGGCACCAGCCTCGATCCGGCCACGCTGAAGAAGGCTGCCGCCGCGGCGGAAGCCATCATGTCGCCGGCGTCGGATGCCCGCGGCCCGGTCGAATACCGCAAACATGTCGGCGGCATCATGGTCGCGCGCGCATTGCAGCGCGCCATGGCCAAGGCCGCCTAGGGGAGGACACAAAATGGCAAAAACTCACGTCACCATGAAGGTGAACGGCGCCGAGGTCGAAGGCCTCGTCGAACCGCGCACGCTGCTGGTGCATTTCATCCGCGAAAATCTGCAGATGACCGGCACTCACATCGGTTGCGAGACCACCCATTGTGGCGCCTGCACCGTCGATATCGACGGCATGTCGGTGAAGTCCTGCACCATGTTCGCGGTGCAGGCGCAGGGTTCCGATATCACCACCATCGAAGGCATGGCCAATGCCGACGGCTCGCTGTCGGCGCTGCAGGAAGGCTTTCGCATGATGCACGGCCTGCAATGCGGCTTCTGTACGCCCGGCATGATCATGCGGGCGCAGCGGCTGCTGAAGGAAAATCCGCAGCCGAGCGAAGAAGAAATCCGGATGGGCATCTCGGGCAATATCTGCCGCTGCACCGGTTACCAGAACATCGTCAGGGCCATTCAATATGCCGCCGCCAAGATCAACGGCGTTGAATTCCAGGAGGCTGCGGAATGAACGACATGACTCCCACGCGGGAACAACGCGAAGCCAGGCTCGAAGGCATGGGCTGCAAGCGCAAGCGGGTCGAGGACATCCGCTTTACGCAAGGCAAGGGGAATTACGTCGACGACGTGAAGCTGCCGGGCATGCTGCACGGCGATTTCGTCCGCTCTCCGCATGCGCATGCGCGCGTCAAGAAGATCGACGACACCGAGGCGCTGAAGGTGCCGGGCGTGCTGGCGGTCATTACCGCCGAGACATTGAAGACGGTCAACCTCGCCTGGATGCCGACGCTCGCCGGTGACGTTCAGATGGTGCTCGCCGACGGCAAGGTGCTGTTCCAGAACCAGGAGGTCGCCTTCGTGGTCGCGACCGACCGCTACGCGGCCGACGACGGCATCAACAAGGTGGTGGTCGAATACGAGCCGCTGCCGCCGCTGATTGATCCGTTCAAGGCGATGGACGCGGACGCGCCCGTGCTGCGCGAGGATCTTGCCGGCAAGACATCGGGCGCGCATGGCCCGCGCAAGCACCACAACCATATCTTCGAATGGACCGTCGGCGACAAGGACCTGACGGATGCGGCCTTCCGCAAGGCGGAGGTCACGATCAAGGAGATGATCTCCTACCATCGCACCCACCCGTCGCCGCTGGAGACCTGCCAGTGCGTCTGCTCGTTCGACAAGATCAAGGGCGAACTGACGATCTGGGGCACCTTCCAGGCTCCGCACGTGATTCGTACCGTCGTGGCGCTGATCGCGAAAATTCCGGAACACAAGATCCACGTGATCGCGCCTGACATCGGCGGCGGTTTCGGCAACAAGGTCGGCGCCTATCCCGGCTACATCTGCGCGGCGGTCGCCTCCATCGTCACGGGCAAGCCCGTCAAGTGGGTCGAGGACCGCATCGAGAACCTGACCGCGACCTCGTTCGCGCGCGATTACCACATGACGACCGAGATCGCTTCCACCAGGGAGGGCAAGGTCACCGGCCTGCGCGTGCATGTGCTGGCCGATCACGGCGCATTCGATGCCTGCGCCGATCCCTCGAAATGGCCGGCCGGCTTCTTCAACATCGTCACGGGGTCGTATGATTTCCCGACCGCCCATCTTGCCGTCGACGGAATCTACACCAACAAGGCGCCGGGCGGCGTTGCCTATCGGTGCTCGTTCCGCGTCACCGAGGCGGCGTACTGCATCGAGCGGGCGATGGATATTCTGGCGCAGAAGCTGAACATGGACCCGGCCGAACTTCGGCTGAAGAACTTCATCAAGCCGGAGCAGTTCCCGTATCACTCGGCGCTGGGCTGGGAATACGATTCCGGCGACTACGCCACCGCCATGAAGAAGGCGATGGAGACGGTGAAATACACCGAACTTCGTAAGGAGCAGGCGACGCTGCGTGAGGCGTTCAAGCGTGGCGAGACGCGCGAGATCATGGGCGTCGGCGTCTCGTTCTTCACCGAGATCGTCGGCGCAGGGCCGTCGAAGAACTGCGACATCCTCGGGATTGCGATGTTCGACTCCTGCGAGATCCGCATGCATCCGACCGGTGCCGGCGTCGCGCGGATGGGCACCAAGAGCCAGGGCCAGGGTCACGAGACGACCTGGGCGCAGATCATCGCCACCGAGATCGGCATTCCCGCCGACGACATCATGGTCGAGGAGGGCAATACCGATACCGCGCCTTACGGGCTCGGCACCTATGGTTCGCGCTCGACGCCGGTGGCGGGCGCGGCGATCGCCATGGCTGCGCGCAAGATCAGGGCCAAGGCGCAGATGATCGCAGCCTACAAGCTCGAAGTGCACGAAGACGACCTCGAATGGGATATCGACGGCTTCCGCGTCAAGGGCCTGCCGGAGAAGACGATGTCGATGAAGGACATCTGCTGGGCGGCCTACAATTCGGTGCCGCCGGGCATGGAGCCGGGCCTGGAGGCGGTCAGCTATTACGATCCGCCCAACATGACCTATCCGTTCGGTGCCTACATCTGCGTCATGAACATCGACGTCGATACCGGGGTCTACAAGGTCAGGCGCTTCTATGCGCTCGACGATTGCGGCACCCGTATCAACCCGATGATCATCGAGGGGCAGGTGCACGGCGGCCTCACCGAAGCCTTCGCCATCGCGATGGGCCAGGAGATCCGCTACGATGCCGACGGCAACGTCGTCACCGGCTCGTTCATGGACTTCTTCATGCCGACCGCGGTCGAGACCCCGCATTGGGAAACCGACTTCACCGTCACCCCGTCGCCGCATCACCCGATCGGCGCCAAGGGTGTCGGCGAGAGTCCGAATGTCGGCGGCGTGCCGGCGTTCTCCAACGCCGTCAACGATGCGTTCTCGTTCCTTGGCTCCACCCACATCCAGATGCCGCATGACTACTGGCGCAACTGGAAGGCGGCGAAGGACCTGGGAGCGGTGGTTTAGCGGCGTCATTGCGAGGAGCAACGCGACGAAGCAATCCAGCGGCATCGCACATGCGGAGAGATGGATTGCTTCGCTCCGCTCGCAATGACGGAAGAGAGAGTTGAATGAAAAATCGCGAAGAGATCGCGCAAGCGTTGGCGGCGTCGGGGTATATCGCCGACGGCGAACTCGCGACCGCGATCTCGCTGATGCAATTGTTGCGGCGTCCGCTGCTGCTGGAAGGCGAGGCGGGCGTCGGCAAGACCGAGGTGGCGAAAGCGCTCGCTTCCATGCACGCGACCGAACTGATCCGCCTGCAATGCTACGAGGGGCTCGATCAATCGGCCGCGCTATATGAGTGGAACTACCAGCGCCAGTTGCTGTCGATCCAGGCGCATCGCGGCGACAATCCCGACGACGTCGAACACCAGATATTCTCGGAAAAATACCTGCTGGAGCGGCCGCTGCTCGCAGCGATCCGCCGGGCAAAACCACCGGTGCTGCTGATCGACGAGATCGACCGCGCCGACGACGAGTTCGAGGCGTTCCTGCTCGAACTGCTGTCGGACTTCCAGGTCTCGATCCCCGAACTCGGCACCATCAAGGCGACCACGATCCCGCATGTGGTGTTGACCTCGAACGGCACCCGCGAACTCTCCGACGCACTGCGTCGCCGCTGTCTCTACCACTACGTCGACTATCCCGATGCCGATCGCGAGGCGCGCATCATCATGGCGCGGATCGACGGCGCCAGCGCGTCGCTGTCGCTGCAGATCGCGCGCATGGTCGAGGGCATCCGGAAAGAGGAACTGCGGAAGGTGCCCGGTGTCGCGGAAACGCTGGACTGGGCGGCGGCCCTGGTCGGCCTCGATGTCCGCGATCTGCGCGATGCGCCTGAGGTGGTCCACGAGACCCTGATGTGCCTGCTCAAGACCCATGAGGACAAGTCGCGGGTCACGCGCGAGGTCAGCGAACGCCTGCTGGGGAAGGTCGCATGAGCTGTTGCGGCACCAATCCCGG
The DNA here is from genome assembly GCA_023422775.1 of Pseudomonadota bacterium. Lineage (GTDB taxonomy): Bacteria > Pseudomonadota > Alphaproteobacteria > Rhizobiales > Xanthobacteraceae > Bradyrhizobium. The sequence continues at coordinate 8,203 of JAFAGM010000024.1, read as the reverse complement.
TTACGAAGAACTCGACGAGGTCTCGCGCCTGGTCTCGTCAAGGCTCGCCGCGTTTCTCAGGACGCTGCGCGACAGCGGCTTCGCCATCGGCCTCGCCGAAGGCCAGGACGCAGCCGAACTGATGACGGCGGGCTATGAGGCCAAGCCCGGCCTGCTGCGCTCGGCGTTCAAGCACCTGTTCTCGGCGCGCAAGTCCGACTGGGAAAAATTCGACGGCATCTTCGACGCGTTCTGGCTCGGCAGGCGCGTGCGGTCGCGGTCGATGACGACGGGTTCGTCGAAGGCTGCGAACAATCCATCGCTCAAGAACCTGGCCGGCAGCCAGCGCGCCGGCGGCGACACGGCCATGGATCAGATGCCGTCCACCGACGAGGGCGGCGCCGATCGCGGCGGCGAGGGCCGCATGGAAGGCGCCTCGCGCGCCGACAACCTGGCCGAGGTGGATTTCCGCAAGCTGGCCGACCCCGAACAGATCGAGCAGGCGCATGAAGCGGCCGCGCGGCTGGCGCGGGCGATGCGCACGCGGCTGACGCGGCGCGATCTGGCGCGGCGGCGCGGCTACCGGCTCGATCTCCGCCGCACCATTCACGGCAATATCAGCCATGGCGGCGTGCCGATCGACCTCGTCAGGCGGCAGCGCAAGGAGAAGCCGCTGCGGCTCGTCGTCCTGCTCGACGCCTCCGGCTCGATGAGCATGTACACCGGCGTGTTCCTGCGCTTCATCCACGGCATCCTCGATCAGTTTCGCGAAGCCGAGGCCTTTCTGTTCCACACCAGGCTCGCTCATGTTTCCGATGCGATGAAGGAGAGGGATGCGGCGCGCGCGCTCGACCGGCTCTCGATCATGGCGCAGGGCACCGGCGGCGGCACAAGGATCGGCGAGAGCCTGCAGACATTCAATCGCTGGCACGCTGCGCGAGTGATCCATTCCCGCACCGTCGTGATGATCGTGTCCGACGGCTACGAGACCGGCGACGCCGCACTTCTCGGCCGCGAGATGGCGGCGCTCGGCCGCCGCTGCCGCCGCATCGTCTGGCTCAACCCGATGATGGCGTGGCAGGGCTATTCGCCCGAGGCAAAGGGCATCAAGGCGGCGCTGCCGCATGTCGATCTCTACGCGCCGGCCAACACGCTGAAAAGCCTGACCGCGCTTGAACCCTACCTCGCAAAGCTCTGATGGAGCGTCCGATGACCGCTCATGTCGAAGTGATGGACCTGGTGGCGCAGATGAAATCCGCCGAGCAGGCGTTTGCGCTGGCGACGGTCGTGCGCACGGTATCGGTGACCGCGGCGAAGGCGGGCGCCAAGGCGATCATCCGCCCGGACGGTACGATCGTCGCGGGCTGGATCGGCGGCGGCTGCGCCCGCGGCGCGGTGCTGAAGGCGGCGCGCGAGGCGCTGGCCGATGGCGAGCCGCGCATGGTGTCGGTGCAGCCGGAGGGCATGCTGGCCGAGCTCGGCGTCAAGCCGGGCGAGAATCGCGAAGGCATCCGCTTCGCCAGCAACATGTGCCCGAGCCAGGGCACCATGGACATCTTCGTCGAGCCGGTGCTGCCGCATCCCTCGCTGCTGATCCTTGGTGCGAGCCCGGTGGCGATGTCGCTCGCGGCGCAAGCGCGCCAGCTCGACTATCACGTTACGCTGGCCGCGCCCGCGGCCGATCGTGCCGTCGAACCCGATGCGCATGTCGTCATCGACGGCTTTGAGCCGCGCTACCTCAACGATGCGCGCCGCTTCGTCGTGGTCTCGACCCAGGGCAAGGGCGATGAAGCCGCGCTCAGGCAGGCCATTGCCGTCGACGCCGAATATCACGCCTTCGTCGGCAGCCGCCGCAAGATGATCGCGTTGCGCGAAAAGCTCGTCGCCGGCGGCGTCGCGCGCGAGGCGATTGATCGCGTCAAGGCCCCGGCCGGGCTCGACCTCGGCGCGATCACGCCGGAGGAGATCGCAATGTCCATTATGGCCGAAATCACCGTCGAACGCCGCCGCGGCCAGCGCGCGGCCCATCCCGTTGCAATCAAGTAAGGACTTAATCATGCAGATGAACGACAGCCAGCGCATCCCGGCGCCGAAGGAAAAGGTCTGGGCCGCGCTCAACGATCCCGAGATATTGAAGCAGTGCATTCCCGGCTGTCAGTCCCTCGAAATGTCGTCGCCCACCGAGATGACGGCGACCGTCGTGTTCAAGGTAGGGCCTGTGAAGGCGACCTTCAGCGGCAAGGTGACGTTGTCCGATCTCGATCCGCCAAACGCTTATCGAATCTCGGGTGAGGGCTCCGGCGGCGTCGCCGGCTTCGCCAAAGGCGGTGCCGCGGTGCGTCTCGAGGCCGAAGGGCCCGACGTGACGGTGCTGCATTACGACGTCGACGCGCAGATCGGCGGCAAGCTCGCCCAGCTCGGCGCGCGGTTGATCGATTCCACCGCCAGGAAACTCGCGGGCGAATTCTTTGCGTCGTTCGGGCAGGTTGTCGGCGGGACGGCGGCGCCTCCAGCGGAAGCGGCGCCGAAGGGCTGGTTGGGCAAGCTGACCGGCGCGGTCTAGCAACCGGTACAGCCGGCCCGTCGTCGCGCTCGAATCGCGCTTGGTCGGCCCGCACTTTCGGCTATGCTCTCCGGCATCAGTTCACCAGCCAAGAGTGATCAAACATGACCGGGCAGGATTCGTCGGATTGGCTTGGCCTTTCAGGCCGCGTCTGTGTGGTGACGGGTGGCGGCGGCGGCATCGGCCGCGCTACCGCCGTCAGTTTTGCCAGCGCGGGCGCCCGCGTCGCGGCGATCGATCTCGACGAACGCGGGCTCGAAGGTACGCAAGCGGAATTGCGCAAACTGGGCGATGGCCATGTCGTTGTCGGCTGCGACACCACCAGCGCCGAGAGTGTCACCGCCGCATCCGCAGCAATCGAGAAATCGCTTGGGCCTTGCAATGTCCTGGTCAACACCGCGGCCATCCTTCGCCCCGGCGCGCTCGACGCCTTGTCTCTTGCCGAATGGAATAGCGTTCTCGCCGTCAACCTGACCGGCTACTTCCTGTGCGCGCAGATCTTCGGCCGGCAGATGCGCGCGCATCGCAGCGGCAGCCTGGTTCATGTGTCGTCGATTGCCGGCAGCAACGCGCAGGGGCAGAGCGGCGCCTACAGCGTCAGCAAGGCCGGCGTAATCATGCTGTCGCGGCAGCTCGCCAACGAGTGGGGGCCGCACGGCATTCGCAGCAACGTCGTCAGCCCCGGCATGGTGATCACGCCGATGAGCCAGGCCTTCTACGATACGCCTGGTGTGACCGAGCGCCGCTCGGCCGTGGTGCCGCTGCGGCGGGTCGGCATGCCGCAGGACATGGCCGATGTGATCCTGTTCCTCGCCAGCGACCGCTCGGCCTACGTCAACGGTGACGAGATCATGGTCGATGGCGGCTACGCCAACATGCTGATGAATCTGGTGCCGCGGCCTGGGTTTGAGTAGCCGTCAGACCCTCATGGTGAGTAGCGCGCACTGGCGCGCGTCTCGAACCATGTGGCCCGGCTGGTGCCATTCATCCTTCGAGACGCGCGAAGACGCGCTCCTCAGGATGAGGTCTGGCAGGGGTATGCGCAGGAAGGACGGTGGGCACGCTTGCGCTTTGCCTACCCTACGACTGTCCTCAATCGAACAGGCTCGACACCGACTCTTCCGCCGCGGTGCGGCTGATCGCTTCCGCGATCAGCGGCGCGATCGATAGCGTGCGGATATTGGGTGCCTTGGTGACTGCCTCGGTCGGCAGGATCGAATCGGTGATGACGAGTTCCTTCAGCCGCGAACCGGCGATGCGTGCCGCTGCACCCCCCGACAGCACGCCATGGGAGATGTAGGCGTAGACGTCCTTGGCGCCTTGCGCGAGCAGCGCATCGGCGGCGTTCACCAGCGTGCCGCCGGAGTCGACGATGTCGTCTATCAGGATGCAGGTGAATCCGGCGACATCGCCGATCACGTTCATGACCTCGGATTCGCCAGCGCGCTCGCGGCGCTTGTCGATGATGGCGAGCGAAGTGTTGATGCGCTTGGCAAGCCCGCGCGCGCGGACCACGCCGCCGACGTCAGGGGACACCACCATCACGTTGGCGAGGTCGAAGCGTTCCTTGATGTCGCGCACCATGACCGGCGAGGCGTAGAGGTTGTCGGTCGGGATGTCGAAGAAGCCCTGGATCTGGCCGGCGTGCAGGTCGAGCGTCATGACGCGGTCGACGCCGGCATGGGTGATCAGGTTGGCGACCAGCTTGGCAGATATGGGCGCGCGCGAGCCGACCTTGCGATCCTGCCGGGCGTAGCCGAAATAGGGGATGACAGCGGTGATGCGGCGCGCGGACGAGCGGCGCAGCGCGTCGGTGATGATCAGCAATTCCATCAGATGGTCGTTGGCCGGAAACGACGTCGACTGGATGATGTAGACATCCGAGCCGCGCACGTTCTCCAGGACCTCGACGAAAATCTCGTTGTCGGCAAACCGGCGGACGCTGGCCTTGGTCAGCGGCAAATGCAGCCAGTTGGCGATTTCCTGGGCCAGCGCGGGATTGGAATTGCCGGCAACCAGCTTGATCGAGCCGTTCTTGGCCGACATCGACACTTCTCCTCGCGCCTTGCTGGATACGACGTTCAGCATATCGAGAATTCCTCAGGAAACCGGCGCGTTTCGATGGGCGAGGAGATATCAGGCAGGGGGCTTGGCTGGCAACCCGTTGCCGCCGTTTTCCCGACCAAAAATGGGCCGTTCCGGGACTTTGCGGGCTACTTTTATTGGGCGCTGAAGCCGAGCGCGGCGACGGCGGGAGCATCCTGGGCGGGTAGAATATCTTCCGCACTCGCCACTGCGGGGCCGCTCTGGCGGGCCGGCGCGGGAGCAGGCGCTGCGTCCGGGGTTCCGTTGATCATGCTCGAAAGGCCGCTGAAACCGGCTTGCGCGATCTTCCGCAGCACGAGGTCGTCGGCCGCGGCCCAGGCGTCGCGTCCGGATTTGCCGGCCGGTTCTTCGCCCGAAAGCCGCAGCGCGCGCTGCTGGTTGTTGTCGTAGACGTCCCAGACCCATGCGATCACGGTCCGTCCACGCACCACCTGCGCGGAGAGATAGCTGCGCACGCGGTAGGAGGCACCGCCTTCGCGCGAAACGATCGAGAGATTTCGCAATTTCGATTCGCTGTCGAGCACGCTGACCATGCGGTCGAACACCTGGGGCGGCGGACCGTCGATCGATTCGAACGCCACAGTAGGACCGCCAGCGGCGCCGGTCGTTGCCATCGCATACGAATTGCTGGCGCCGCCGCCGCCGGCACAGCCGCCGAGCGCGCCGGCCGCAACCAGAAGCGCCGCCGCAAGGGCCGCGCGCGCCGCTTTTGTCTTGTTCTGAAACAGGAAAGCGATGGTGTGCATCATCACCCCTGCGATATCGTTAAAATGCGTTAAGGTCTAGGGCAGGCGGTGCACGGTCTCGGCAAAAAGGTAAATTCGCGTCCGGATCGTCCGGTTCGCGCCGCATTGCGAGCGCGGTAGCGAACTACTCGCTGGTCAATGCGATCGCGTGAACGTGGCGGCCGTAGTCCGGCTCCTTCCGGTGCACCGAGCGGCGGTAGCTGTAGAAGCGCTCGTCTGAATAGGTATCGACGCCGATGTCGTCGATCATCAGCACGCCGGCATTTTCCAGCCGCATGCGGATGAAACCGGCGAGATCGAACATCGCATGGCCCGCGCGCAGCGAGGGGATGAAGAACGATTTGTTCTCGCCGTCGGCATCGAGGAAACGTTCGACGAATTCGCCCCCGACCTCATAGGAGTGCTGGCGGATGAGGGGACCGATGGCGGCGACGATGCCGCTGCGATCGGCGCCGAGCTTTTCCATCGCCTCGATGGTGGATTCCACGACGCCGGTCAGCGCGCCCTTCCAGCCGGCATGGGCGGCGCCGATCACGCGCGCACCGGCGTCGGCAAACAGGATCGGCCCGCAATCGGCAGCGGTAACGCCGATGGCGATGCCTTCGATGCGCGTGACGATGGCATCGGCGCGGGGCCGCGTGTCATCTGGCCACGGTCCGGTCGCCACCACTGCGTCAGGGGAGTGGACCTGGTGCACGCTGATGAAGTTCTCCGGCATGACGCCCATCTGCCCGGCCATCCGGCGGCGATTCTCCAGGACATTGGCGGGATCGTCGTTCGAACCGAGGCCGCCATTGAGGCTCTCGTAGATTTCGCCGGATACGCCGCCCTCGCGAGTGAAGAAGGCATGGCGCAGGCCGGGAATGGCCGCGAGCAGCGACGATCCGAATGTCATGGTGTTTCGCGCTCCGGCGCCGGCGGTTCGTCGCTGATGCCTGCGACCGCGACGAGATTTGGTTCGGTGATCGCCAGCACCTTGAACATCGAGCCCATGCCGCCGCGGCCGCTGTCGATCAGCCGCTTCAGCGCGCCCGAAATATCGGCGGAAATCTCCGGCGTGGTTTTCGCCATCAGCGCGACAGCGCGGGTCTCGATGCCGAGCCGCTTGAGGAAATCGCCTTGCGTCACCGGGCCGTGGACGCGCGCGCCGACATCTTCCGCCGCGCGCGCCAGCGCCTGGAAATCGACATGGGCGGTGATGTCGGCCTGGCCGGGATTTTTCAGCGGATCGGCATAGCTGTGGCGGGCGATGGCCTGGAAGGTGTCGCCGGCGTCGCTGCGCAGATGGCCGTAGTCGATGATCAGCGCCGCGCCGTCCTGGCGGCGGACCCGCGACGCGATCTTCATCATCTCGGTGTCCGGGCGCCATTCGAACACGGCGCCGACCGGGGCAGCGCGCACCAGCGGCGGCAACAGCACTTCGAAGCGCGGCAAGGGGTCGACGTCGAAGCCGAACACCAGATTGTCGTCGCTGTCGATATCGACCACGCGCTCATGCCAGCCGGTCTCGCGCCTGACCACCTGGTGGATCGGCAGGACGTCGAAATATTCATTGGCAAGAATGATGGCAGGGCCTTCGGGCACCTCGTCGAGGTGGTCGTGCCAGGTGATGTTGCGCACGCCGGAAAGTGTCGCCTGCTGTTTCTCGCGCAGCACCGGATTGATCTCGACGAGGTGGACGCTGAGCGATTGGTAGAGCGGCGGCAGCACCCGCATCGCGCGCAGCGCATCCGCCATCATGGTGCCCCGGCCGGGGCCGAGTTCGACCAGCCGCAGCGTCGGCGGCGAGCCGATCGATTTCCAGACCGATGCCGCCCACAGTCCGATCAACTCGCCGAACATCTGGCTGACTTCGGGAGCGGTGGTGAAATCGCCCTCGCGGCCCAGCGGATCGCGCGACACGTAATAGCCGTGCTCGGGATGAACGAGGCACAGTTCCATGTATCGCCAGACCGGCATCGGTCCGGACGATTTGATCAGTCTCCTGATCTCCAATTCCAGCGGCGAATATTCGGTCACGGCCTGCCTTGAACTGGCTCTTGAATCTGTTCGCGCGTCTTGCGGCGCCGGGCCATCACGATCAGGATGGCTCCGGCAATGATCATCGGCACCGACAACAGCATACCCATGGTCAGCCCGCCCCACAAAAACCCGAGCTGCGGGTCCGGTTCGCGGAAGAATTCGCCGGTGATGCGGGCAAGACCGTAGATCGCGATGAAGCTGCCGAGGATCAGGCCCGGCCGTTTCAGGGCGCCCATCCGGATCATGACCGCGAGAATCGCAAACAGCAGGATTCCCTCGAGCCCTGCCTCGTAGAGCTGGCTGGGGTGCCGCGGCAATGGCCCCCCGTTGGGGAACACCATCGCCCAAGGTACGCTGGAATCCGCCGGCCGACCCCACAATTCGCTGTTGATGAAATTGGCGATGCGTCCGAGCAATATTCCGATTGGAGCGACCGCGGTGGTGATGTCGCCGAGCGAGAGGATCGAGATTCCGTTCTTGCGGGCAAACAGCATCACCGCCGTGACGCAGCCGAGGAAGCCGCCGTGAAACGACATTCCGCCATTCCACAACTGGAGTATCTCCGCCGGGTGCTGGAAGAAGAAGGCCGGATTGTAGAACAGCACGTAACCGGTGCGGCCGCCGACGATGATGCCGATGGTGACCCAAAGAATGAAGTCGTCGAGCTGCACCAGCGTGATCGGCGCCGGTCCGCCCCACAGCCGTTCCTTCTTCACCAGCGAGCGCGCGTAGATCCAGCCCAGCACGATGCCGCAGATATAGGCCAGCGCATACCAGCGGATCGCGA
>JAFAGM010000122.1 GCA_023422775.1 Pseudomonadota bacterium | reverse complement strand
CGCGGACAGCGCCTGCCGCTGCAGGTCGCAGCCATGCCTTTCGTCGCCAACACGTACAAACGCTAGCTTTGCAAACGTTGAAAACGCCAGAGGAAGTTTCATGACGACGTTGTTCACATCAGATCACGAATGGCTCCGCATCGAGGGCGATGTCGCCACCATCGGCGTTACCGATTATGCGCAATCGCAGCTCGGCGACGTCGTGTTCGTCGAACTGCCCAAGGTCGGCCGGACGTTGAAGAAGGCCGAGGCTGCCGCCGTGGTCGAATCGGTCAAGGCCGCCTCCGACGTCTACGCGCCGATCTCGGGCGAGGTAATCGAGGTCAACGAGGCGCTCGCCGCCGAACCCGCGCTGGTGAATTCCGACGCCGGCGGCAAGGCCTGGTTCTTCAAGCTCAGGATTGCGGACAAGAGCGAACTCGGCGGCATGATGGATGAAGCCGCCTACAAGGCCCATACGGCTTAAGGAAAGCACGCCATGAACGCGCCGCTGAAAACCACCGCTGAAGCTGCCACCGATTTCGTGCGCCGCCATATCGGCCCCTCGCCCCGCGACATCGCTGCGATGCTGGAGAGCGTCGGCGCGAAAAGCCTCGGCGAGCTGATGGGCCAGACGCTGCCTTCCTCGATCCGGCAAAAGGCACCGCTCGATATCGGGCGCGCGCTGAGCGAGACCGAGGCGCTTTCGCACATGCGCGGGCTGGCTTCGCAAAACGAAGTGTTCACCTCGCTGATCGGCCAAGGCTATTCCGGCACCATCATGCCGGCGGTGATCCAGCGCAACATCCTGGAGAACCCGGCCTGGTACACGGCCTACACGCCGTACCAGCCCGAGATCAGCCAGGGCCGGCTGGAAGCGCTGTTCAACTTCCAGACCATGATCTGCGATCTCACCGGGCTCGACGTCGCCAACGCCTCGCTGCTCGACGAAGGCACCGCCGCGGCCGAGGCCATGGCGCTGGCCGAGCGGTCGTCGCAGGCGAAATCGAAGGCGTTCTTTGTCGATAGCGAAGTGCATCCGCAGACGCTCGCCGTGCTGCGCACCCGCGCCGAGCCCTTGGGCTGGAGTCTCGTGGTCGGCGATCCCCTCACCGATCTCGATTCCGCCGAGGTGTTCGGCGGCCTGCTGCAATATCCGGGCACCTCGGGCGCGGTGCGTGATCTCAGGCCGGCGATCGCAGCGCTGCGCGCCAAGGGGGCGCTCGCCGTCATGTCAGCCGATCTGCTGGCACTGACACTGCTCGCCTCGCCCGGCGAACTCGGCGCCGATATCGCTGTCGGATCGGCGCAGCGGTTTGGCGTGCCGATGGGCTATGGCGGCCCGCATGCGGCCTATATGTCGGTGCGCGACGCGCTGAAGCGCTCGCTGCCCGGCCGCATTGTCGGCCTGTCGGTGGATTCGCGCGGGCAGCCGGCCTATCGCCTTGCGCTGCAGACCCGCGAGCAGCATATCCGCCGCGAAAAGGCCACCTCCAACATCTGCACCGCGCAGGTGCTGCTGGCTGTCATCGCCTCGATGTACGCGGTCTATCACGGCCCGGAGGGTCTGACGCACATCGCCCGCAATGTGCATCGCCGCGCAGCCGTGCTGGCGGCAGGGCTGGCGAAGCTTGGCTTTGCGCCGGCGTCGCAGGCATTTTTCGATACGGTCACGGTGAAGGCCGGCGCAAGGCAGGACGAGATCGTCGGCCGCGCGCTCGCCGAGAGGATCAATCTGCGGATCGGCGACGGCATGCTCGGCATCGCCGTGGACGAAACCACCACGCCCGCCGTCGTCGAGGCGGTATGGCGCGCGTTCGGCGGCAAGCTGTCCTATGCGGATATCGAGGCCGGCGCGCGCGAGGCGCTGCCGGCGGATCTGAAGCGCGGCAGCGCGTTCCTCACCCATCCGGTCTTTCACACCCACCGCTCCGAGACCGAGCTGCTGCGCTATATGCGCAAGCTCGCCGACCGCGACCTCGCGCTCGACCGCGCGATGATCCCGCTCGGCTCCTGCACCATGAAGCTGAACGCGACCACCGAGATGATCCCGCTGACCTGGCCGGAGTTCTGCAATCTGCATCCGTTCGCGCCGTCCGACCAGGCGCGCGGCTATCACGCGCTGTTCGGGCAACTCGAACAATGGCTGTGCGACATCACCGGCTATGACGCGATCTCGCTGCAGCCGAATTCCGGCGCGCAGGGCGAATATGCCGGGCTGCTGGCGATCCGCGCCTATCACGCTGCGCGCGGCGAACCGCATCGCAAGGTGTGCCTGATCCCCTCCTCCGCGCACGGCACCAATCCGGCTTCCGCCCACATGGTCGGCATGGAGGTGGTGGTGACCGCCTGCGATGCGCGCGGCGACGTCGATGTCGATGATCTCCGCGCCAAGGCGGAGAAGCATTCAAAGAACCTCGCGGCCGTCATGATCACCTATCCCTCGACGCACGGCGTGTTCGAGGAGCACATCCGCGATATCTGCGACATCGTTCACGGCCATGGCGGACAGGTCTATCTCGACGGCGCCAACATGAACGCGCAGGTCGGCCTGTCGCGGCCCGGCGATTACGGCGCCGACGTCTCGCACCTCAACCTGCACAAGACGTTCTGCATCCCGCACGGCGGCGGCGGCCCGGGCATGGGGCCGATCGGCGTCAAGGCGCACCTGGCGCCCTATCTACCCGGCCACCCCGCCACCGACGGCGCGGTGCCGCATCCGGTCGGCCCGGTGTCGGCGGCGCCATGGGGCTCGGCGTCGATCCTGACCATCTCCTACATCTACATCCTGATGATGTCGGGCGAAGGGCTGACGCGCGCCACCGAGGTGGCGATCCTCAACGCCAACTACATCGCAAGCCGGCTCGATGAGCATTTCCCGGTGCTCTACAAAAACGCAAAAGGCCGCGTCGCGCATGAGTGCATCGTCGATCCGCGCCCGCTCAAGGCGACCAGCGGCGTCACCGTCGACGACATCGCAAAACGGCTGATCGACTACGGCTTCCACGCGCCGACCATGAGTTTCCCGGTCGCGGGCACGCTGATGATCGAGCCGACCGAATCGGAATCGAAGGCGGAGCTGGATCGCTTCTGCGACGCCATGATCGCGATCCGGAGCGAGATCACCGAGATCGAGATCGGCCGCTGGAAGGTCGAAGCCTCGCCGTTGCGCCACGCCCCGCACACCGTGCACGACATCGTCGACGATGCCTGGGACCGCGCCTACAGCCGCGCCACCGGCTGTTTCCCGGCCAACACCTCGCGCACGGATAAATACTGGTGCCCGGTGGGGCGCGTCGACAACGTCTACGGCGACCGCAACCTGGTGTGCTCGTGCCCGCCGGTGGAGGATTACGCGCAGGCGGCAGAATAGCGGGGCGATATCTCGCGAACCGTCATGGCCGGGTTCATCCCGGCCATCCACGTCTTGAACTGCGGCGAGAAGAAAGACGTGGATGCCCGGGACAAGCCCACGAGTGTCCGGTTCGAGGAGTTAAGTGATTCAAATGACTCAAGCTCTCAGTCTCGTGTCCCGAGTGCTAACGAATACTATGAGCTTAAGCCCTTCCAAGCACTTGAACCGACTCGAACTTTCTTGAACCGGACACCCGTGGGACAAGCCCGGGCATGACGAAGAAATGCGCCATGTTCAAAAACAAAACGGGCGCTGAAGACGTCGGCAACTCAACGTCCGCAGCACCCGTCTGTCGCGTTTCAAGCCTTGTGAGCCTGAAGCGTCGGAGAACTATTCGTCGGCCGGCTCCTCGCCGTCGGCGTCGCGTTCGGCGGGACCGGCCAGGATCTGCTCGGCGATCAGGCCGGAGTTCTGGCGGATCGCCAGCTCGATCTTCGCGGTCATGTCAGGGTTGGCCTTGAGGAAGGCTTTCGAATTCTCGCGCCCCTGCCCGAGCCGCTGGCTGTCATAGGAGAACCATGCGCCGGATTTCTCGACGATGCCGGCCTTGACGCCGAGGTCGAGGATCTCGCCCATCTTGGAGACGCCCTCGCCATACATGATGTCGAACTCGACCTGCTTGAAGGGCGGCGCCAGCTTGTTCTTCACCACCTTGACGCGGGTGGTGTTGCCGACCACCTCGTCGC